>NZ_AUWY01000027.1 GCF_000447205.1 Sphingobium ummariense RL-3
TGACGTGACCCCCTGATTTTCCTCCAAGTGTGATTAGAGTCCGGCCTGATAGAAGGACGGACGATGAAGCGTACAAGGTTCACGGAAGAGCAGATCATTGCGGTGCTGAAGGAGGCCGAGGCTGGCGCCAAGACCGGCGATCTGGCGAGGCGGCACGGTGTGTCTGAAGCGACGATCTATAACTGGAAGGCCAGGTATGGCGGCCTGGAGGTTTCCGAGGCGAAGCGGCTGCGGGCGCTCGAGGACGAGAACGCCAAGCTCAAGCGGCTCCTGGCCGAGGCGATGCTCGACAATGCTGGCCTGAAGGACCTTCTCGCAAAAAATTGGTGACGCCCGCTGCCAAGCGAGAGGCGGTCGCTCGTCTCCAGGCGGTCCTGGGGATGAGCGAGCGGCGGGCGTGCCGTGTCATCGGCGCTGACCGGAAGAGCATGCGTTACCGGTCGCAGCGGGATGATGATTCCGACCTTCGGTCGAAGCTGCGCGAGCTGGCGCAGCAGCGCCGCCGTTTCGGCTATCGCCGGCTGCACATCCTGCTGCGGCGGGAGGGCGTGGTGATCAACCGCAAGAAGACCCAGCGGCTCTACCGCGAGGAGAACCTGGCGGTCCGACGAAGACGCAACCGCCGCCGTGCCATCGGCGCGCGGGCGCCAGCGCCCGTGCTGGCGTTGCCCAACCAGCGCTGGAGCCTTGACTTCGTGCACGATCAGATGGCGTCGGGACGCCGGTTCCGGGTGCTCAACATCGTCGATGACGTGACCCGCGAGTGCCTGCGCGCGGTACCGGACACCTCGATCTCGGGGCGCAGGGTCGTGCGCGAGCTAACCGATCTTATCGCCGAGCGCGGCAAGCCAGGCATGATCGTCAGCGATAACGGCACCGAGCTGACGTCGAACGCGGTCCTGGCCTGGTGCGCGGAGATCGGCGTGGAGTGGCATTACATCGCCCCCGGCAAGCCGATGCAGAATGGCTACGTCGAGAGCTTCAACGGCCGCATGAGGGACGAACTGCTAAACGAGACGCTGTTCCTCAGCCTAGACCATGCCCGTGTGGTGATCGCCGCATGGGCGGAGGACTACAACCAGGAGCGCCCGCACTCAGCCCTTGGATACGAGACCCCAGCGGCCTTCGCCGCTGAACTGCATAAGCAATGGCCTGCTTCGCTACGCCCTACGGGCTCCGCTGCGCAGGCCATTGCTCAACCCGCGCTCATGCGCAACAAAGCCGCCGGGCTCTAATTGCTGCTGGTGGAAACCAAGGGGTCACGTCACTTCCCGCCCAGTTTCGAGTGCGGCCTGACGTGGTTGTAGTCGTGCTGCCAAGCGTCGAGCACAAAGCGGGCATGCGCCAGTGAGGTGAACAGCGTCTCATTGAGGCACTCGTCGCGCAGCCGGCCGTTGAAGCTCTCGACGAAGCCGTTCTGCATCGGCTTGCCCGGCGCGATGTAATGCCACTCGACCCGACGCTCTTGCGACCAGCGCAGGATGGCCGACGAGGTCAGTTCGGTGCCGTTGTCGCTGACCACCGTATGCGGCTTGCCGCGCAGTCCGATCAGCCGCGTCAGCTCCCGCGCGACCCGCACGCCCGACAGCGACGTGTCGGCCACCAGCGCGAGGCATTCCCGCGTGTAATCATCGACCACGCACAGGATGCGAAAGCGACGGCTGCACGTCAGCGTGTCGGAGACGAAGTCCAGCGACCAGCGCTGGTTCGGCCCGTCCGGCAACAGCATCGGCGCTCGCGTGCCCAAGGCCCGCTTACGGCCACCACGACGGCGCACGCGCAGGTTCTCCTCGCGGTAGATGCGCCGCAGCTTCTTGTGGTTGGGCGTCATACCCTCTCGCGCCAGAAGATAGCCCAGGCGACGGTAGCCGAACCGGCGGCGTTCCGCCGCCAGCTCACGCAACCGCGCCCGCAAGGGCGCATCATCAACCCTTGTCGGTTGATACCGGATCACCCTGCGGCTCACGCCAACCAGACTGCACGCCCGACGCTCGCTCAGCCCGTGATGTTCACGAGCATGGGCGACCGCTTCCCGCTTCGCGCCGGGCGTCACCATTTTTTTGACGCCAGATCCTTCAATACGACATTGTCGAGCATCGCCTCGGCCAGTAGCTTCTTCAGCCGGGAGTTCTCCTCCTCCAGCGTCCGCAGGCGCCGGGCCTCCGACACCTCTAGCCCGCCATATTTCGACTTCCATTTGTAGAACGTCGCAGAGCTGATCCCGTGACGCCGGCACACATCTGCCGTCGCCATGCCAGCCTCCTGCTCCTTCAAGATCGCGATGATCTGCTCTTCGCTGAACCTGCTGCGCTTCATTCCGTCCGACTCCTTTCGTCGGACTCTACCTAAAATCGGTCACATTTCAGGGGCTCACGTCAGCACCTGTGTTCGCCATTGGAGCCAAAGATGGTGTGGTGGGGTCTCATTTCCTCAAAGTTCGCGAGCTTAAAGAAACATTTAGTTCGATCTCTAAAAATCTTCAGGGCAACCTTTCGAAAATCAAGATGGCGTGAATGGTTCGCTGGTCCGATACAGCCATTGAGGCGGTCGCGCGTCGGCGCGCGATCGTTGTCCTTGGCGCAGGAAGCTCAATGCATTCAACGCCCGAGGCTGGTTCCACCCGCCCTCCAGATTGGAAGTCTTTTCTACTGACAGCGGCCGACCGCCTCGGTCGCGGACCCAAAAGAGAGGCGAAGAAGCTTGTTGCGGCAAGTGAATATCTTTCAGCTTGCGAAATTATCAAAAGCCATCTGGGAGCAGATTGGCCAAATGCGGTAGACGATGCGTTTGGCAATCAGCGACTTCAGCCGGGGGGCCTTCACACCCAAATTTACGGCTTGGATCTCCCGATCGTGATGACGACAAACTTTGATAAAGTCTACCAAAGTGCTGCAACTCGACTATCATCGTCGACAGTAAAAGTTAAAACATATCGAGACCAAGACCTTGGCTTGCTAGCCAAAGGAAGTTCTACTTCTCGAGTTTTATTGAAAACGCACGGAAGTATCGATGACATAGGGTCAATGATCTTCACTCGTTCTGATTACGTCCGTTTACGAACCGAGTTCCCACTATTCCAGCGCGTTTTGTCGGCTTTAGCTGTGACAAATACGCTAATATTTGTAGGGTGTGGCCTTCGTGATCCTGACATGATTTTACTGCTTGAAGATCTAGCTGCTGCAACAATGGGATTTGGCAAGCACATATGCATTACAGACTCGAAACAAAGCACTGAGCTGGAAAAGGTTTACAATGACTGTTTCGGTCTTGAATGTATAAGATATAAATATGATCCTATTCACTCGCAACTGCCAGTTGCTATTGAGCAGTTGCAACAATTAGCGACAAAGCGCCGATCCGAACTTGCGGCTGCTGCGCTTTGGTAAATACAGATGCACGTCGGCTACTCTTAAGCGCCCGCCAACAAGCTGCCATTCCGCTATCGGCCAAATCTCGGCAGCGTTCAGCGCTATTTACTCCGGCTCGAACTCCGGAGGAATGTCGTGGGGCCACATGCGCGCACCATGGATCACGCGAAGGATGCGGACAGTATCCCCGATGATCTGGTAAGGTGCGATATAGGGCGTGCGCGCGATCACCAATTCGCGCGTGCCTTCGATCCGGCCCGGACGCCCGCTATTCGGGAAATCTTTGAGGCGCTGGGCTGCTGCCTCGATCCGATCGTCCACATCGGCGGCGGCTTGCGGATTATCCTCGGCAATCCAGATGAATATCGCGAGACGATCAGTCGTCGCCCGATTAGACCAAACGAGTTTCATTGCACCGGCTTGATGCCTTTTCGCGCGTTCGCGCGAAGTTCAGCAAACCGCGCGGAAACCTCGGCGTCGTCAATGTCAGGTCGGTCATCATCCAGCGCCTCCTGCACTCGCGCCCGGAACCACTGGTCATAGGCCTGCCGCTCTACCAGCAGTTCCATGGGGGCAACGCCCTCGCGCGCGGTTCGGGTCAGAAGGATGCGCACGGCGTCCGATACCGTAAGCCCCATCCGCTCGAACACGGCGGAGGCGCGGTCCTTCACGTCCGAATCGATTCGGGTCTGAATAAGGGCATTGTTGGCCATGGGATCACTCCTTGGGCTTTATGTAATTCAATCGCATGACAATTGCCACCAGGAAACCGCAAATCACCGTGGTACGAGTGCCACCGGAATGTGCAAATCGGCACTGAAATGCCGGAAGCGGCAGTGTAGTGCCTACTTCAGGAACTTCATTTCCTATCCACTTGCACACCCGGAAAAACCGAGACAGCATACGCACCGGAGGCATAGCAAAAGACGGCTTGGCGGGTCGTCAACAAGAGGTCCGCCATGGCGTGCGACTCGAACAGGTCGATTGCTATTATTTCACGGGCGAAGCGCCCGCTGTTTGCCCTTGCAAGGCACCGCCTCGCTCTGTCTCGGCAAAAGGCGACCGCCGCTTGCTGCCTAGGGCCACCGATGATCCCCTATGGCTGCCGCCTGCGCGAAATCTCCGCCGATCCCCGACATTTGCCGCCGTAGGCCCGCCATAGCCCTATGCGCGCCGATTGCCCCTTGCGGGCTGAGGGACGGCCCGCATTGTTCAACTCATGGGGGAAAGGAATAACTGGCGCATGTATGGAATAAGTCGATGTCCAACACCGATCGTATCATCCGATTGAAGACCGTTCTGGCCCGCACCGGGCTTTCCCGTTCAACCCTTTACCGCAAGATCGCGGACGGGACGTTTCCCGCTCAAATCAGAATCAGCGTTCATGGCGCTGGCTGGCGGGAGTCGTCCGTCGAACGCTGGATGGCCGATCCTGTCAGCTATCGCGAGGAACGGGCCGGGAGCCATGCGCAATGACCGCGCTCCCGCCCCCCGATCCGATCTGCGTCCGCGTCAATGAAGCGGCGCGCATGATCGGCGTCGGTCGCACCAAGCTCTATGAACTGATCGCAGCTGGCGAGGTCGAAACGATGAAGCTCGGCAAGGCAACCCGTATCACCACCGCCAGCCTGCACGATCTGGTCAGGCGACAACGCGGAGCGCTGTAGGCTCGGACGCCGTTGCGGCGGCGTCCTTCCCCTTGCCGCTCTGTGTCTCTGTCCGGTCGAGATATTCGGCCCAACGCGCCATGAGGCTGCGCCGCTTCTCGAAAAAGTCGGTGCGCCGATAGGCGGCTTCGACCTTGTTGGGCAGCTTGTGCGCCAGCGCCTTGTCGGCAACTTCCTTCGGGAAGCGCGTTCGCTCCGCTGCCCAATCGGTAAAGGATGAACGGAAGCCGTGGACCGTTATCCCTGCGATTCCGTCATCTCGCAACAGCTTGGTCATAGTTACATCGCTGATCGGCTTCTCACCATTATGTGAGAACACAAGGCCGGTGTCGCTGGTGCGCTCATTCCAACGCTTGCGCAGCAGCGCAACGACAGGCGCGGAAAGCGGCACGATATGGGCTTCCCGCGCCTTCATTCGCTCGCCAGGAATGCTCCAGATGCCATCATCAAGGTTGAACTCGGACCATACCGCAAAGCGCGTCTCATTAGACCGTACAGCGTTGTAGATGGTAAAGCGCAAGGCATCGCGCCCGGTTGTGGGCGAAGCTCCCGCAAGCTTCTGCATGAGCGCCGGGACTTCGGCATAGGGCATGGCTTCCATATGACCGCGCTTGTCGTTCTGGCGGGGAAGCCCTTTCCGAACGGAGCGGAGTGACACTTCCTCCGGCACCCATCCCTTGACGTGCGCAAAATCCAGAACGACGCTGATGCGCTGGAGGATGCGGCGGGCGGTTTCCGGTATTTCGAGCCAGATTGGCGCAAGCGCCTCGACCACGCAGGCGCTGTCCACTTGGTCTACCGGCTTCTTGCCGATTTTAGGGAAGACGTGCTTTTCGAAGCTGGAGAGCCACTTGGCATGATGCCCACCTTTCCAGCCTTCACGCAGCGTCTCATGACAAATTCGAGTCGCGGCTTCGAAGTTGGGCACGATCTTTCGCGCCTTCCGACGCTCGGCGACTGGATCGAAGCCCTCTCGAACACGGCGGCGTAACGCTGTTGCTGCTTCGCGTGCCTCGGCTAGCGATACGTCCAACGCTGATCCCAGCCCGTAGTCACGGCGTTGCCCGTTTCTCTGCATTCGCAGAACCCATGTCCGCGCCCCGCTGTCCTTCACGAGCAGGCAAAGGCCTCTGCTATCGGTATGCCGACCAGGCTTCGCGTTCTTCACTTTCAAGGTTGTCAGCGCCATCGAGTTTGGTTCCCTGTTAGGGAATTTTTCGCCTCGGTTCCCACATTATGAGGCCAAAAATCGTCCCACTTTCGTTCCCACATTTCGACGTGGATTCAGGCAAATGAGGGCGACCGACCGCGAACATACTGCAATATAAATCGCTGATTTTACAGTGGACTTGGGGACGCTCTGAACCTGCCTGATACGAAAGTTTTAGCGCCTCCTCCGCTACCAAATTTATCCCTTGGCACCCCCTCCTCTTGCCAGCATGTGCAAAGCGCGCCAACAGGCGCCGACGGATAACGAGGGGATGATCAGCCATGAGCCATTATGACGTTCTGATCGTGGGCGCCGGGCATGCCGGGGCGCAGGCGGCGATTGCGCTGCGGCAGCTGGGGTTCGAAGGCACGGTCGGCATGATCGGCGACGAGAAGGATCCGCCCTATGAGCGTCCACCTCTTTCCAAGGAATATTTCGCCGGAGACAAGGAATTCGAGCGCATCCTGATCCGCCCGGCGAGCTTCTGGGCCGAGCGCCAAATCGACCTTCTACTGGGCCATCGCGTGCGGACCGTCGATCCGGCAGCGAAGATCGTCGCCACCGGCGAGGAGGAAATTGGCTACGGCAAGCTGATCTGGTGCACCGGCGGCTCTCCGCGCATGCTGACGTGTAGCGGCGCGGAGGCGGAGAACGTCCATGCCGTGCGTCGCCGCGACGATGTCGACGCGATGAAGGCCAAGATGGACCGCATCCAGCACGTCACGGTGATCGGCGGCGGCTATATCGGGCTGGAGGCGGCCGCCGTACTCAGCAAGTTCGGCAAGCAGGTCGTGCTTCTCGAAGCGCTGGACCGGGTTCTTGCCCGCGTCGCCGGCGAGGAGCTGTCGCGATTCTACGAGGCGGAGCACCGCGCCCATGGCGTCGATCTGCGCACCGGCGCGAAGATGGACTGCATCGAGGTGACGAATGGGCAGGCGACCGCCGTGCTGATGCAGGACGGCGAGCGCATCGCGACCGACATGGTGATCGTCGGCATCGGCATCGTGCCGGAAACCGGGCCCCTGATCGCCGCCGGCGCGGTGGGCGGCAATGGCGTCGACGTCGACGCCTTCTGCCGCACCAGCCTTCCCGACATCTATGCCGTGGGCGACTGCGCCGCCCATGAAAACGGCTTTGCCCGCGGCGCCCGCATCCGCCTGGAGTCGGTGCAGAACGCCAACGACCAGGCCAAGACGGCCGTGATGCATATCCTGGGCAAGGAAGAGCCTTATGACGCCGTTCCCTGGTTCTGGTCGAACCAGTATGACCTGAAGCTCCAGACCGTGGGGCTTTCGATCGGACATGACCACACCATCCTGCGCGGCAACCCGGCCACCCGCAGCTTCTCCGTGCTTTACCTGAAGGGCGGGAAGCTGATCGCGCTGGACTGTGTCAATGCGGTCAAGGACTATGTGCAGGGCCGCGCCCATGTGGTGTCGGGCGCGGTGCTGGACCAGGCGCAGCTCGCCGACGCGTCGATCCCGCTGAAGGAAGTCGGCCTGGCCTGACGCGTTCAGCCGCGAAAGGCGGCCTTCATAGCCAGTTCCCACGGGCCACCACGATAATGCCAGGCCGCCAGTCCGGCGATCACCAGCGGACGCCGCTGAACCTCGCCCTCCAGCCTCCTTGCCAGCGTCCGCGCCTCTTCCGGCGGCGCCTTGTTCTGGATCGTGACGTGCAGCCGGGGCGGCGCACGGTCCTGCGGCGTCAACAGGCCTGCGAAGGCCTCCGCCAACTCCTCCCGCATCGCCATCAGACCAGGGCTTTCAATCCGCAGCGCGACTCCTTTTCCCAGGAACAGCACACCAGCCCAGCAGGCGGCGGGCGCACGTCCCGCGCATATCCGCTGCAGCCTGCGCCGGATTTCGGCCAGCGCGGAGGGCGGCAGATGGTGGAACAGCGTGATATGCGCCGGCACCCGGTTCTGCTCCGGCGGATAATGCGCCTGGCGCAGCGCCTGCACCCAGGCGAAGTCCGCCGGCCCCATCAGCGCCGTGATGATGATAGGCGCAGCGTCGCCGGCCTCAGGCAGCCGCGTTCGCCTTCAGCCAGTCGAGCACCGGCTCGGGCCGCGTCTCGCCATAGGGATCGTCGTCCTCGCCGGCATCGTTGATGCCCGGTTCCTCGAACCAAGCCGACACCCTGCCGTCGTCCACGACCATGGCGTAGCGCCAGCTCCGCGCGCCGAATCCCAGATGGTCCTTGCGTATCAGCATGCCCATGCGCCGGGTGAAGTCCCCCGACCCGTCTGGCAGCAGCTTGACGTTGCGGATGCCCAGATGCCGGCCCCACTGGTACATGACGAACGCGTCATTGACGGAGATGCAATAGACCTCATCCGCCCCGGCCGTGCGCAGGTCCTCATAGATGCGCTCGAAGGCGGGGCATTGTTCCGTCGAACAGGTCGGCGTGAAGGCACCGGGGAGGGAAAAGACGACCACCCGCTTCCCGCGGAACAGCTCGCCGGTCTGCATGTCCTGCCAGCGAAAGGGATTGGGGCCGCCGACGCTTTCGTCGCGTACGCGGGTCTTGAGCGTCACGTCAGGCACCATCCGTCCCAGCATCGTCATCTCCTCTTGTCGGATCGCTTCCACGCCAACAGCGAAGACTGTATGATCGTTCCGCACCCGCCCGGCAACGGGCACGGTTCAGGGGGGATATATCGCATGGGCACGTCACGCTTCTTCTTCGTGATCGCCGTCATCCTGCTGCTGTGGAACCTGATGGGCGTCGTCGCCTTCGTCGGCGAATATACCATGGATCTCGACGCGCTTGCGAAGACCGATCCCGTGGGCGCGCGCATCTTCGCGGCGATGCCGGGCTGGCTCTGGGTTGTGTTCGCGCTGGCGGTGGGCTCCGGGACGCTCGGCGCTCTGGCGCTGCTGCTGAGGAGAAGCGCCGCCGTGCCGCTCTTCGTGATCTCGCTGGCGGCGGTGATCGTCCAGTTCGGCTACACCTTCCTCGCCACCGACCTGATCGCCGCCAAGGGGGTGCTGATCGCAACCGCCTTCCCTGCGCTCATCTTCGTCATCGCGATCTGCCAGCTGCTCTACGCGCGCAGCCTGAAGGCGAAAGGCGTGCTGAAATAGGCTAGAGTTCGCCCCGCGCGCGGCGGATCTCGAACCATTTGCGCACATTCTCATTATGCTGCTGGTAGGTGTCGGCAAAGATGTGGCCGCCCTTCCCGTCCGCGACGAAGTAGAGCGCCTTGGTGTCCGCCGGGTGCAGCACCGCCAGGATCGACAGCCGTCCCGGATTGGCGATCGGCCCCTTGGGCAGGCCGACCATCGCATAGGTGTTATAGTCGTTGACGTCGGCGATCTCCGACTTGCGGATGCGGCGGCCCAGCGGCTTGCCCTTGGTGATCGGGTAGATGATCGTCGGATCGGCCTGCAGCATCATGTTCGCGCGCAGCCGGTTGCCATAGACGCCCGCGACGGTGGGCCGCTCCTTGGGGATGGCGGTTTCCTTCTCCACGATGGACGCCAGGATGATCGCCTCCCTGGGCGACTTGACCACGGCATTGGGCGCCCGTTCCGCCCACAGCTTCGCCAGCAGCTTGTCCATCGCCGTCTGCATCCGCTTCAGCACCGCGGCGCGTGACTCCCCCTTGTCGAACGCATAGCTGTCGGGCAGCACGCTGCCTTCCGCCGGCACCTTGATGTCGCCGGTCAGTTCCTCGTTCGCCATGAGCCGCTCATAGACCAGGATCGACGGCATCCCCTCCGGGATCGTGACGAGCCGGGTCAGCGTCCTGCCGCCCTGCAGGATGGTCAGGATATCGCTGTTGCTGGCGGCCTTGGGGATCAGGAACTCGCCGGCCTTGATCGGCCGGCCGCCGCCGAAGACCTTGGCCCGCGTCACGAAGGCATCGGCCGATCGCAGCGCGCCGGCCCGCTTCAGCAGTACCGCCGCGTCGGACAGCGTCGCGCCCTCGGGCACGACGATGGTGATGTCCTTGGGCGCCGGGCCCGCTTCGCTCCATCCATAGACGAAGCGGAAGGCGATGAAGGCCGCGACGGCCAGGCCAATGAGCAGGATGCCACAGCCAAGCCGCCGCATGGGAAAATCAGACCGCCTTCATGACGAGCGACGCGTTGGTGCCGCCGAAGCCGAAGCTGTTGTTCAGCACCGCGCGCACCTTGCGCTCCTTGGCGACGTGCGGAACCAGGTCCACGCCCGCGCAATTCTCGCTCGGATTGTCCAGATTGAGCGTCGGCGGCACGATCTGGTCGCGCAGCGCCAGGATGCAGAAGATGCTTTCCACCGCGCCCGCGCCGCCCAGCAAGTGGCCGATCGCCGACTTGGTCGAGCTCATCGACAGGCCGCCGATGGCGTCGCCGAACAGACGGCGGACCGCGCCCAGTTCCAGCTCGTCGCCCAGCGGGGTCGAGGTGCCGTGGGCGTTGACATAGTCGATGTCCTCCAGCGCCAGACCCGACTTGCGCAGCGCCATCTGCATGGACCGGAACGCGCCTGACCCCTCCGGATGCGGCGCGGTGACGTGATAGGCGTCGCCCGACAGACCATAGCCGATCACCTCGGCATAGATCTTCGCGCCTCGCGCCTTGGCCCGCTCATATTCCTCCAGCACGACCACACCCGCGCCCTCGCCCATGACGAAGCCGTCGCGGGCCTCGTCCCAGGGGCGGCTGGCCCGCCAGGGCTCGTCGCGGAAGCCGGTGGAAAGCGCGCGCGCCTGCCCGAAGCCGGCGATGCCGATCGGGCACACGGTGCTCTCTGCGCCGCCCGCCAGCATCACGTCGGCATCGTCCATCGCGATCATGCGCGCCGCGTCGCCGATCGAATGCGCACCGGTCGAGCAGGCCGTAACCACGGCATGGTTCGGACCCATGAGGCCGTATTTGATGCTGACCTGACCGGAAATCAGGTTGATGAGGCGCCCGTGCACGAAGTGCGGGGACACGCGCCGGGGGCCCTTGGCAGCGAGCACCAGCGACTCGCTCTCGATACCCGGCAGGCCGCCGATACCCGAACCGATCGAGCAGCCGGCGCGAAAGCGCTCTTCCTCGGTCATGTCGAGAAGGCCGGCGTCCTCGATCGCCTGGCCGGCGGCGTCGATGCCATAGACGATGAACGGATCGACCTGGCGCTGGACCTTGTGGTCGACGCGCTTGTTGGCGTCGAAGCCATATTCATGGTCGGCGGGCTTCACCTCGCAGGCATAGTTGCTCTGGAAATCCGTGGCGTCGAAGCGCGTGATCGTGCCCGCGCCGGATTTCGACGCCAGGATGTTCTTCCAGCTGGTTTCCACATCTCCGCCCAGCGGGCTCACCATGCCAAGGCCGGTTACGACGACACGACGCATATCCTTGCTCCGAAATTCCTTATGGCTTTGCGCCACTCCCTTAGCCCGAGGGGAGGTCCTTGGAAAAGGCCCCCGCGGCGGAAGCGACCCGCGCCAGATACGAAACGGCCCTCCACGTTCCGGGTTCACCGGCAGGAGAGCCGCCTTTTCTGCTTCAGTCCCTGCGCAGCGCTGCCGTGGCCGGCCCGCGCCGCTGCGAGAAAACCTTACTGCTTACTGTCGATATAATCGATCGCATCCTTGACGGTGGCGATCTTCTCGGCAGCGTCGTCGGGGATCTCGACGCCGAACTCTTCCTCGAACGCCATGACCAGCTCAACGATGTCCAGGCTGTCGGCGCCCAGATCGTCGATGAAGCTGGCATCCTCGGTCACCTTCTCGGCTTCGACGCCCAGGTGCTCGACGACGATTTTCTTTACGCGATCCGCGGTCTCACTCATGAGTGGTCCTTCTTACTGGGTATCGTTGATGGTTCTGAACAACCGTTAAGGCATGCCCTAGAGCCAAGCCCCGATAGAGGCAAGAGGGAAGGCAGCCAAGCCCCTTCGTCCCCGCCAGGCAAGGCATAAGCGACAAATGGGTCGGCCGGGCGCGGATGACAAGGCGGCCTTTACCAAAATTTCAGGCGCCTGTGCGAGGGGGTCGGAATGATCGACCGGCTGTGTCCCGACCGCTTCGTCACCCGCGCCCGCGTGCGACTGACCGCATGGCTGATGCTGGCCGCAACGGTGATCGGGCTTTCCGTGCTGTTCGCCGGTAGCCACGGCACGGTGGATCCGCTTGGCAGGCCGCTCGGCACCGACTTCTCGAATGTCTGGACGGCGGGCTGGATGGCCGACCACGGCCGCGCGTCGGAGGTGTGGGACTGGCCGACCCAGCATGCGGTGCAGAAGCAGGTCCACCACGATCCGTCCATTCCCTTCTACGGCTGGCATTACCCCCCACCGTTCCTGATCATCGCGACCCTGCTGGCGCAGCTGCCCTATGTCGCCGCGCTGCTGGTCTGGCAGGGTGTGACCTTGGGGCTCGCGCTGCTGCTGGTGCGGCGCATCCTGCCAGGCGATCGCGACGCGCTGCTGGTCGCGCTCGGCGCGCCGGTGGTGATGGTGTGCCTCGGCCACGGCCAGAACGCCTTTCTCACCGCCAGCCTGCTGGGTGGCGGCATGCTGCTGCTGGACCGGCGCCCCTGGATCGCGGGCCTGCTGCTCGGCGCGCTGGTCTACAAGCCGCAGTTCGCCGTGCTCATACCGGTGCTGATCGCCGCGCGCGGCAACTGGCGCGCCTTCCTCTCGGCTGGACTGACGGTGACGGCGCTCTGCCTGCTGACGCTCGCCATCTGGGGCTGGGCGGTATGGCAGGCCTTCCTCGATTCCCTCCCGCTGACGCAGCACATCATCATCGAAGCGGGCGCGACAGGCTGGGAGAAGATCCAGAGCCCCTTTGCCGCCATTCGCCAGTGGGGTGGCTCGATCCCGCTGGCCTATGCGGTGCAGTCGGCAGTGACGGCGCTCGCCATCCTTGCCGCGGCCATCGCGGCGCGCCGGGGATCGCTAGCGCTGCGCGGCGCGGCGGCACTCAGCGCGGCGCTGCTCTGCACCCCCTATGTGCTGGACTATGACCATGTGCTGCTGGGCGTGGCCATCGCCTTCCTGGCGGCGGACATGGCCCGGCGCGGCCCGCTGCCGTGGGAACGCAGCTGGCTGGCCTATGCGTGGATGGCGCCGCTGTTCGGCCGGGCCATCTCCGAATATACGCATTTCCCGGTGAACCTGGTCGCCGCCATCGTGGTGCTCGCGCTGGCGATGCGGCGGGTGGCCCTGTTCGACGGCATCGGGATACCGACCATATGGAGGCCGGCAAGGGCCTGACGCTTCGCGCTGCGCCCATTGCCGGCAACCGGGATCAGATCATCGCCATCCCCCCATTCACGTGCAGCGTCTGCCCAGTGACGTAACCGGCCTCCCTGCTGGCGAGGTAGACCACCGCAGCGCCGATATCCGCGCCATCGCCCAGGTCGCCAGCGGGGATCTTCTGCAGGATCGCGCTCTTCTGCGCATCGTTCAGCGCATCGGTCATCGCCGACCGGATGAAGCCCGGCGCGACGCAGTTCACGGTGATGCCCCGGCTCGCCAGTTCCTGCCCCAGCGACTTGGACATGCCGATGATGCCCGCCTTCGACGCGGCATAGTTTGCCTGCCCCGGATTGCCGGTTACACCCACGACCGAGGTGATCGACACGATCCGCCCGAAACGCGCCTTCATCATCGGCTTGGCCGCCGCGCGGGCCAGGCGGAACGCCGCCTCCAGATTGACCGCGATCACCTGCGACCATTCCTCGTCCTTCATGCGCAGGATCAGGTTGTCGCGGGTGATGCCGGCATTGTTGACCAGGATGTCCAGTTTCCCGCCCAGCGCTTCCACCGCCTGCGGCACCAGCGCGTCGACAGCGGCCGGATCGCTGAGGTCGCACACCAGCGTCTTGTGATCCCCGCCCAGTTCCGCGGCAAAGGCCTCCAGCTTCGCGGCATTGCTGCCCGACAGCGCCAGCGTGGCACCCTGCGCCGCCAGCGCCCTGGCAATGGCGGAACCAATGCCGCCCGCGGCGCCGGTCACCAGCGCGGTCATTCCCGTAAGGTCGAACATGCTTCTTTTCCTTGTTCTTGTCAGAATGCGGCCAGCGCGGCCTCGATATCGTCCATGGTGACCACGCTGCGCACGGTGGCGTCGGGGGCGATGCGCTTGACCATCGGCCCCAGCACCTTGCCGCCCAGCTCGACGAACTCGGTCACCCCCGCATCCCACATCGCCGCGACGGATTCGCGCCAGCGCACCCGGCCGGTGACCTGCTCGACCAGCCGCGCCTTGATCTCTTCGGGATCGGCGATCGGCGCGGCCAGCACATTGGCATAGACGGGCAGCAGCGGCGCGGCGACGGCCGCCTTGCCCAGCGCCTCCGCCATCGCGTCGGCGGCGGGCTGCATCAGCGGGCAGTGGAACGGCGCCGACACCGGCAGCAGCACACCGCGTTTGATGCCATGGTCCTTGACCATCGCCACCGCCCGCTCGATCGCGCCGCGATGGCCGGAAATCACGACCTGGCTTGGGTCGTTGTCGTTCGCGACGGCGCAGACCTCGCCCTGCGCAGCGGCATCGGCCAGCGCCTGCGCCTTCTCGATATCCGCGCCCAGCAGCGCCGCCATGGCGCCCTCGCCCACCGGCACCGCCGCCTGCATCGCCTGCCCGCGCAGCTTCAGCAGCCGCGCCGTGGTCGCCACGTCGAACGCCTCGACGGCGCACAGCGCGCTATATTCGCCCAGGCTATGCCCGGCGACGAAATCGCCCTTGTCGGCGATCGACAGGCCACCTTCCGCCTGCATCACCCGCAGCGTCGCGATGGCATTGGCCATGATCGCCGGCTGGGCATTCTCGGTCAGCGTCAGGTCGCTGTCGGGGCCTTCCACCATGATGCGGAACAGATGCTGCGACAGCGCCTCATCGACCTCCTGGAACAGCTCGCGCGCAACCGGGCTGGCGTCGGCCAGCGCCTTGCCCATGCCCACGGCCTGGCTGCCCTGCCCCGGAAACAGAAATGCCCTCATTCTTCATCCTCTGACCGAACAGCCTGAAATTGTTTCTCTTTTCAGAACCGTTACACTTTGAGACACAATTGCCGTTGAGGCGATCCGGCGATTTCGGCAGGAAACCGACCGACACCTCGTCCCCCGTCTGCGGGGGCGGCGTGGGGGTCGCTTTAACGACGACGGAGTGCAAGGAAAAGGTGCGATATCGCATTGTTCTGATGGTGGGACCGACATTGGCGCTGGCAGCATGCGCCGCGGGTCCGGACTATCACGCGCCACAGCCCGCCGCGCTGGGAGTGCCCACCGGCTACAGCCAGGGCCCCGCCGCGCCGCTTGACCAGGCGGCGCTCGCCGCCTGGTGGACCCGCCTCAACGACCCGGCCCTGTCGGCCCTGATCGACCGGGCGGTCGCCAACAATCTCGACATCGTGCAGGCGCAGGCGCGGCTGCGGCAGGCCCGGGAGTCGCTGCGCCAGGCCAATGCCGCCTTCCTGCCCCAGGTCAGCGGTTCGGGCAGCGGCGGCCGCAATTACCGCAACCAGGCCGGCGGTACCCGCACCGACAGCAGCGGCAATGTCATCAGCCTGGGCTCCAGCAACTGGTCCAGCACCTACCAGCTCGGTGCCAATGCGAGCTGGCAGCTCGACCTGTTCGGCGAACTGTCCCGCTCCGCCGAGGCTGCCCGGGCGGACCTTGCGGCGTCGGGCTATGATCTCGCCAATGTGCGGATGACGATCATCTCCGAACTGGTGACCAATTACATCCAGGCCCGCCAGGCGCAGGAACAGTTGCGCATCGCGCGGGAAACGCAGCGGGTGCAGCAGGACAATTACGACATCGCCCGCTGGCGCCTGCAGGCGGGCCTCGTCTCCTCGCTCGACGAGCAGCAGGCGCTGGCCCAGCTTTCCCAGACCAGAGCCACCATCCCGCAGCTGGAGGCCAGCCTGCGCGGCAGCCTCAACCGCATCGCCGTGCTGACGGGCGAGGCGCCAGGCGAAGCGACCCGCACGCTGGAGGCGCCCGCGCCGATCCCGACC
>NZ_AUWY01000028.1 GCF_000447205.1 Sphingobium ummariense RL-3
TTTTGCAACAGAGCCGGTCGATCTGCAACGCGATGCGCTCACGGCCGCTGGTGTCGATCAACGGCACCTCTACTCCGACAAGGCTTCCGGTGCGCGCGACGATCGCGCCGGCCTGAAAGCCTGCCTCGACTACATGAACGCCGGCGACACGCTGGTTGTCTGGAAGCTCGATCGGCTCGGCCGCTCGCTGCCGCACCTGCTGGCGATCGTCACCGACCTCAAGGAACGCGGCATCGCCTTCCGGTCGCTGACCGAACAGATGGATACCACCACGCCGCATGGCGAGTTGCTGTTCTCGCTGTTCGGCGCGCTCGCCCAATACGAGCGAGCGTTGACGCGGGAGCGGATCATGGCGGGCCTGGCCGCCGCAAAGCGGCGGGGCCGACAAGGTGGACGACCGCCGACGATCGCCGCGGAAAAGATGCAGTTGATAGTTGCCGCTCTGTCCAATGGGGCCAGCAAAGCGTCGGTTTCTCGCACGTTCAGCGTGCCGCGATCAACATTGACGGACACGTTGGAGCGGATCGGGTGGTCAGCGCCGGTCAAGGATACGCCTTGAATAACGACAAAAATATAATTATATTCCCGTCATGTTATCCATGCGCTTTTCCTGGCACCCAGCCAAAGCCGAGAGCAATCTGAGAAAGCATGGCATCAGTTTCGAGACGGCCGCCAGCGCCTTCGCAGACCCCTTTGCGCTTAGCGTGCATGATCGGATCGAAGGCGGCGAGCAACGATGGCAGACCTTGGGCCTGGTCGAAGGACATTTACTCCTGCTGGTGGCCCACACCGTCGCTGAGGATGACGACGACGGCGAATATGTGGAGATCATCCATATCATTTCGGCCCGAAAAGCCGATCGAAAGGAAAGACGACGTTATGAAGAAGAAAGACGCTGATACCGTCCGCTTCCAGCTCGATCCGGGCAATCTGCCCCCCTTGACCGAGGCACAGAAGGCCGAGCTGGATGCCCTGCAGGCGATGCCGGATAGCGGTATCGACTATAGTGATGCCCCGACGCTGACAGAGGATTTCTGGAAGACCGCCGAGCGTGGACGGTTCTATAAGCCGATCAAGCAGCAGGTAACGGCGCGGCTCGACGCCGATGTGCTTGCTTGGCTCAAATCCCAGGGCAAGGGCTATCAGGCTCGCATGAACGCAATCCTTCGGCGCGAGATGTTGGCGGCTGCGAAGGAGCGCCGACACGCTTGACGTGCAGGCCGCAGATGGATGCCGCTTTCACGGCCGGGAGTAACCCGGCCCGGCGTAGGCGCGCGAAGCCGCCAGAGTTGCGGCAATCATGTGTTTTTCGCTATGCTCTTTCTTCTAAAATAGCGACCGGTGAAAAATCCGATCCACGCAATTGCTGGAACAAGCCAAGGCCAAAAGGAAGATAAGAGTAGAATCATGTCGCCCCAGCGGCTCCGAGCAATAGCGTTAATGCAGTCGATCCCAATGTTATCGGAGTAGCGACAAATATTCCGAATTTTTGGTTTGCAAATGATACGAGCGAACAGACCAGTAAGATCACGAATATATCTGGCCAAAATTCACCCAACATACGTATCACGTTGTCTTTCTCCACGAACAGCCATCTACATGCGGCGCACTGCAACCCTAAGTCCAAGAAATCCGTCAAGTAACGAAATTTTGTTAAGAGTCTGTCTTGAATCTCATGGGTAACGAGCGATGCGTCGGATGAGGACGATGGCAGCGGCGGCATAGAGGAGCGCGGTTGCGGATTTGATGGTCCGCTCGAAGTCTTTGGCCAGACGGCGATTGCGGTTGATCCATGCGAAGGTGCGTTCGACGATCCATCGTCTGGGATGGACGACGAAGCCGGTCTGATCGGCGAATTTGCGGACGATTTCGATCGTAATGGAGGTGGCGTCCCGGACGCGATCGCTGTTGTAGGCGCTGTCGGCATAGGCGCGCGCGACGAAGGGATGCCGCTGGTGAGACTGCTGGAGCAAGGGCACCGCGCCATCGCGGTCCTGCACATCGGCAGGATGGACCAGTATGATAAGGGCGCGACCATCGGTATCGACCATTGCATGGCGTTTGCGTCCCATGGTCTTCTTGCCTGCGTCGTAACCACGAGGTCCGCCTGCTTCGGTGGTCTTCACGCTCTGGCTGTCGATGACTGCCGCGGATGGTGCTGGTTCTCGCCCTGTCCGGATGCGATCGATCCGAACGAGATGATGATTGAGGCTTTCGAATACCCCATCGTCGCGCAAGGTGCAGAACCACTGGTATACCGTGCGCCATGGCGGAAAACTGTCGGGCAAAAGCCGCCAGGGACATCCTGCCCGTAGCAGATAGAAAATGGCTTCGACGATTTCGCGCATCGGCCAGCATCGCCGTCGTCCGCGCTGGCTGGCTCAGGGTCTGGACGATTTGCTAGCCCGACGACCGGGGCAGGCCGCGACATGGCTATCCTGGCTGCGCAATGCGCCACAATCGCCGGGGCTCTGTTGCAAAAATCGTGAAGCTTGAGCATGCTTGGCGGAGATTGGACGGACGGAACGATGACGGATTTCAAGTGGCGCCATTTCCAGGGTGATGTGATCCTGTGGGCGGTGCGCTGGTATTGTCGCTATCCGATCAGCTATCGCGACCTTGAGGAAATGCTGGCGGAACGCGGCATTTCGGTCGACCATACGACGATCTATCGCTGGGTCCAGTGCTACGCCCCGGAGATGGAGAAGCGGCTGCGCTGGTTCTGGCGGCGTGGCTTTGATCCGAGCTGGCGCCTGGATGAAACCTACGTCAAGGTGCGGGGCAAGTGGACCTACCTGTACCGGGCAGTCGACAAGCGGGGCGACACGATCGATTTCTACCTGTCGCCGACCCGCAGCGCCAAGGCAGCGAAGCGGTTCCTGGGCAAGGCCCTGCGAGGCCTGAAGCACTGGGAAAAGCCTGCCACGCTCAATACCGACAAAGCGCCGAGCTATGGTGCAGCGATCACCGAATTGAAGCGCGAAGGAAAGCTGGACCGGGAGACGGCCCACCGGCAGGKGAAGKATCTCAATAACGTGATCGAGGCCGATCACGGAAAGCTCAAGATACTGATCAAGCCGGTGCGCGGTTTCAAATCGATCCCCACGGCCTATGCCACGATCAAGGGATTCGAAGTCATGCGAGCCCTGCGCAAAGGACAGGCTCGCCCCTGGTGCCTGCAGCCCGGCATCAGGGGCGAGGTGCGCCTTGTGGAGAGAGCTTTTGGCATTGGGCCCTCGGCGCTGACGGAGGCCATGGGCATGCTCAACCACCATTTCGCAGCAGCCGCCTGATCGGCGCAGAGCGACAGCCTACCTCTGACTGCCGCCAATCTTTGCAACAGAGCCGTCTGTCGCACCTGCTTGATCGCGGCCGCGATAGCTAGATCGCGTTGCTCCTCTTCTCCATCCGCGTTCCAAGCTGCGGAAAGGCACCCATAAGCGTACGCCTGGTCGAGCAGGCGACGCGGATCGACGTCCAGCGCACGAGAGAATGCGTCCGCCATCTGTGCAATGCGTCTAGGATCGAGACAAAGGTCGTCTCTGTCAGCCGGATCGTAGAACATATTGGCGGCGCCAAAGCCCACTTCACCGACCAGACCGACGGGATCTATCACCAGCCAGCCGCGACTGGAGAACATGATGTTTTCATGATGCAGATCGCCATGTAGCCCACGCAGTTCCGAGGCATTGCTCATCATTTGATCGGCTATAATCGCCGCGTGGACGTAGTCAGTTTGACAACCTGCGTTTTGATCATCGCGCGCCCGCTGAAACAAAGCTGCAAAGCGATCCCGGATCGGGAGAAGGGCAGAAGGCAGGGGTTCCTCAGATGCGGCATACAGCTTCGCCATTAGTTCCGCTGCAATTTCGGTCGCCTGGTAGTCGCCGTGCTCGGCAACGATGTGAGAGAGCATTCGCTCCCCGGCATATTCGAGCAACATCAGATTGTTCTCACGACCGAGCAACCGGACTGCTCCCCTCCCATTGCGCCATACCAGATAGTCGGCCCCGCGCAGTTCATCAGCAATGTCTTCTATAGGTTTCAATCCCTTGACGATTGCAGGAGTCCCGTCTGGCAATGAAACTTTCCAAACGAGGCTGGAAAAGGTGTCCGCAATGAGAACAGGTTGCGAAACGTGCCAATGAGCAGGAAAAACAGGCGGCATGAACATCAACCCCAAGTCAGAGGGTCCAATCGCAGATAGAAGGCAAGGCGTTCGCGGTCGGGGGCTTCGATCCCCAATACATTGAATAGGACAGCGAAGGCGCGCTCTGCTTCATCTGGCGCTGCCCAGTTCTCTTCGGCGTTAGCAATCATGAGTGCCAAATCGGCATAGCGATCTGCTGTTCCGAGCCGCCCAAGGTCGATCAGACCCGTGCATTGAAGAGTTTTAGGGTCCACCATGAAGTTCGGCATGCAGGGATCACCATGGCAAACAACCATATCGGTGCGCTCTTGGTCGAGCCGCACCGGTAGCTCTCGTTCGACACGAGCCAAAAGATCGAGCTGCGGCGTACTCTTGTCCTCGTCCGGTAAGAAGTCGGGATTGACGGCATTGCGGGACACCACATCAACGGCGCGTCCGAACATTCGCGACAGCCTGCGCTCAAACGGACATTGATCAACCGATAGGCTGTGAACAGCGCCAAGTTGCTGCCCCATTGACGGCCACGCTTTGAGCAAATCCGCTCCAGACAGATCAGCCGCCGGTACTCCCGGAATTGCCGTTATCACCAAGCATGCACCCTCCTGTTCCTCCTGCCAGTTGATCACCTCGGGGCAAGCCACACCTCGACCTTTGAGCCAAATGAGGCGGTCACGCTCTCCAGCGAGCTCACCGCGGCGGGAAGCAGGTGCGATTTTCGCGAAGGCATGCCCGTCACCACGTCGAAAAACAAAATCACCAGATTCTCCGCCTCTGACAGGCAACCAGTCAGAATGCGATTCACCAAAAAAAATATTAGTTCGATTCAATGGAGGTTCCTTCAGTTTTCTGATGAAGCGCGGAGGTGGCTCAACCTGCGAAAAGAAACGAGTTGCTACGTAAGTCCGAGAACATGCTTTCCATGGTCTCTGAGCTCGCCTTTGGGACCGACATATCGGTAGAGAGTGACGCGCTCGATGCCGAGTTCCTTGCAGAGATCGGAAACTGAAGTATCGCGCTGGGCCATGGCGGCTTGCGCGAGACGCACCTGAGCTTTGGTGAGCGCGAATTTTCGTCCGCCCTTGCGACCGCGCGCTCTCGCGGAGGCGAGACCCGCCATGGTGCGCTCTCGGATCAGATCCCGCTCGAACTCGGCCAAGGTGGCGAAGATTCCGAACACCATGCGACCGGACGCAGTCGTGGTGTCGATCTGAGCGCCCTTTCCAGTCAGAACCCGCAGGCCGATCTTGCGGTCTGACAGCTCCTTCACCGTGTTGACCAGATGGGCAAGCGATCGTCCGAGGCGATCGAGCTTCCAGACCACCAGCACATCGCCGTCACGCAATGACTTGAGGCAGGCAGTCAAGCCAGGGCGATCATCACGACCGCCGGAAGCAAGATCATCATAGATATTGTCCCGTTCGACACCTGCGGCGCGCAAGGCGTCGTGCTGCAGGTCGAGAGACTGCGAGCCATCGGCTTTGGAGACGCGGGCATATCCGATCAGCATGTATCACAAACGTTGGTTTGAGGCGGCGCTTCGGCCACGATTGCATTGACCTCTGGAAATGTATCTCAACCAGCTTCATAAACAAAGCGTCTTGAACGCTATCAGATTTTGAAAAAGGAACATGTATGCCGCGTCGCGTCACTCTAACCGATCGGCAGAAAGACGCGCTGTTGCGCTTGCCGACTTCACAGACGGATTTGCTCAAGCACTATACGCTGAGTGATGAAGACCTTGGGCATATCAGGCTGCGTCGGCGCGCTCACAACAGGTTCGGCTTCGCCCTGCAATTGTGTGTCCTGCGCTATCCCGGCCGGGTGCTGGCTCCAGGCGAACTGATCCCTGCAGAGGTCATCGAATTTATCGGAGCGCAGCTTGGCCTGGGTGCCGACGATCTCGTAGACTATGCTGCCCGCGAGGAAACACGGCACGAGCATCTTGCCGAGTTACGGGGGCTCTACGGCTTCCGCACCTTCTCCGGACGTGGTGCGAGCGAGCTGAAGGAATGGTTGTTCCGAGAAGCCGAGATGGCGGTGTCGAACGAGGATATCGCCCGTCGCTTCGTAGCCGAGTGCCGACGCACCCGCACTGTCCTTCCCGCGACATCCACGATCGAGCGGCTTTGTGCCGCGGCTCTCGTCGAT
The DNA here is from genome assembly GCF_000447205.1 of Sphingobium ummariense RL-3. GTDB lineage: Bacteria > Pseudomonadota > Alphaproteobacteria > Sphingomonadales > Sphingomonadaceae > Sphingobium > Sphingobium ummariense. The sequence goes on from NZ_AUWY01000028.1 coordinate 6,299, forward strand.
GCCGAGCGACGCATCGAGACGAGGATCGCCAGTCGGCTGCCTATGTCGATCCGAGAACAGTTGCTGGCATTGCTCGAGGAGACGGCTGATGATCGGGTGACCCGTTTTGTGTGGCTGCGCCAGTTCGAGCCTGGCTCGAACTCTTCGTCGGCCAACCGGCTGCTCGACCGGCTCGAATATCTGCAACGCATCGATCTCCCCGAGGATCTGCTTGCCGGCGTTCCTGCCCATCGGGTGACTCGTCTGCGCAGGCAGGGTGAACGGTATTATGCCGACGGCATGCGCGATCTCCCGGAGGACAGGCGGCTTGCGATCTTGGCTGTTTGCGTCTCGGAATGGCAGGCGATGTTGGCCGACGCAGTGGTCGAAACCCACGACCGGATCGTCGGCCGTCTCTACCGTGCTTCGGAGCGTATTTGCCATGCAAAGGTCGCAGACGAAGCGGGGGTGGTGCGTGACACCCTGAAATCCTTCGCCGAGATCGGGGGCGCCCTGGTCGATGCACAGGATGATGGCCAGCCGCTGGGCGATGTCATCGCGAGTGGGTCAGGGTGGGACGGCTTAAAAACCCTTGTTGCAATGGCAACCAGGCTGACCGCCACCATGGCCGACGATCCGCTCAATCATGTGCTCGACGGTTATCACCGCTTCCGCCGATACGCTCCACGCATGTTGCGCCTGCTCGATCTGCGAGCTGCGCCCGTTGCACTGCCGCTTCTGGAAGCGGTGACGGCCCTTCGTACCGGTTTGAACGATGCCGCGATGACCAGCTTCTTGCGGCCCAGCTCGAAATGGCATCGCCACCTTCGGGCCCAGAGGGCTGGCGACGCTCGCCTATGGGAGATCGCGGTGCTGTTCCATCTGCGCGATGCGTTCCGCTCCGGAGATGTCTGGCTTACTAGGCCCAGTCGGCCCGAAGCTGCGATTTTGGCCATGTTGAAGAACAAAGATTGAACATGGCGATCTACCAGGCTCGCTCTTGTCCTCCAATCTCGTAAACATCGGTCTCGATCGAGCACCTGTAGCTCTCTGCGATGTTGAACATCTCTGTCTGGAGAGATGCGATCTCATCATCGAGGCTGACGCCATCGGCACCCTGATCATAGGCGACGGTCAGCGTGTAATCGCAGTTCCCGGTCTTTTGCATCTGGTAATCCCGCTCCAGCATCGCCTCAATGCGCTCGCGAGCGGGCTTTCTGCCACGACCATGCTTGTTGAAGTTCTCGATGGTCAGATGCAGGGCGATGGTGACAGAAGGCGGCTTTTCCGGCAGCCCGATCCTTGAAGGAATGACGTCAAGCGCCCGATAGACGGTCATTCTTGAGATCTTGAGGTCGCGCGCGACGCTGGCCTTGCTCGCGCCGGCGGTGATCCGGCGTCGGATTTCATCGTCATCGATGTTTTTCTTCCGGCCTTTGTAGACGCCTTCGGCGCGCGCCGCCTCGATCCCGGCGCGCTGCCGGTCCTTGATGAACGTCAGTTCCATGTCCGCGACCATGCCCAGAATGGTGATCACCATCCGCCCCATGCTTCCGGCCGTCGTCACCTCCGGCTCAAGCACCCGCAATGAGGCTCCCTTCTGGTCGAGTTCATGAACCAGATTGAGAACATCGCGTGTGGAGCGACCGAGCCGATCGAGACGCAGGACGACGAGTTCGTCATCGGCGCGCAGGAACTGCATGATCGTCTCAAGCTCCGTGCGTCCAGTGCGCGATGCGCCCGAGCCTGTTTCGGAGCGGAGGATTTCACAGCCCGCTGCCTTCAACCGGGCAACCTGGATGTCGAGATCCTGGTCGATGGTGCTGACGCGGGCGTAGCCGACGCGGGTCATGGGCAAATCCGTCACATTAGGGTGGCTTTGCCCTCGTACAGTAACATTGGTGACGGAACCACCCTTTTGTGACATGTCGTATATGTCACTTCCGATCGTCACGTTCGGGTGCACCCAAATGGTGCGAGCGGAAAGGCCCCGGTCAGGCAGCAAGCCGCCCAAAATCGATCCGGCTATTCAGATCGAGGTCGAAGCGGCCATAAGGATTGACGTGGCTGTAAATCAGCGGTGTGAGGCCGCGATAATCATCCGGCGTCATCCGGCCCGTCCATTTCGGTTCCACCAGCACGCTCTGAAGCATTCGGGTGTTCACATAGACAAGCGACGCTTGCAGCAAATGTAGCGCCAGGACCGAGAGCTGCTGCTCATCGATGCGGTTAGTGGCGATCTCGCCGCCCTTGCCGAAGAAAACGAACCCATTGGCACTGTTCCAGTTTTCAACGACATTCAGGCCTTCATGAATTTCGCGGCGGAAGGACTCCTCGCGCAGATACCGGCACAGGAAGATCGTCTTGACCGCGCGGCCCAGCTCACTCAACGCCTTGTAGGTCGGGTGCATCACCTCGGAGCGGCTAAACCGGCGCAGGATCGCCTCCGGGTCGGCGGTTTTTGTCTGCATCGCGGCTGCATATTTGACCATCTCGTCATATTGCTGCTCGATCTCATCCCAGTTGATCGGACTGGAGAGGATCGGCTGCAAGTGGGGAAGCCGCGTTCGCATGCCGACATCGGGAAGAGCCAGCTTCTGGCGAGCGATCGCTTTCAGGCGGGGTGCAAGCTCAAATCCGAGAAGCCGGCAAAATGCAAAGCCAACCGCGCTTTGGCCATGACTATCAACATATTGTCGCTGGATTTCCATGTCGGTGCAATGGCGCAGCACGCCCTCGATCATGGAGGCGACCTCGGAGGAAGAGCAGCGCTTGAGCTGGGAATAGACGCATGTCGCGCGTCGTTCGACATGCCAGTAGATCATGACGCCCCGTCCACCATAACGCGCATGCCATTCCGTCATCAGGTTGCGATCCCAGGCTCCGAACTTTGTGGAATCTGACGCACAGGCCGTGCCGGCGTCCCCCCAGACTGCAGCATTGCGGATTGCCAGGGTCGCATTCGCAACCCTGGCACACGCCTCCTTGAGCGCCGCGGCATGAACGAAGCGGCGATGGACATGCAGCAGCTCTTCATAGCTGACATCGGGGGTGGCGCCGGCGATCCGCTTGAGCCCGGCATTCGTTCCCAGGCCGTAGAGGCATAGCAGGAGACGTTGATCCAGCGCGGTTTTCGGCAGTGCAACACGCGAGGCCGATGTTTCGAACGCTTCGAGAAGTCCCGTATCAAGGGCAGCCTCCTTCAGTACGTCGAGCAGCCCGGTCATCGGCCAGCGTTGGCCGATCTCGGTCTTGATCGAGGCGAGACCCCTGGGTTCGGGCAAGGGTTTGAACGGGGTGAGAGATATACGGTTCTCGCCGCGCCACAGCAGCCGAACCTTGTCGTTCCGGGGAATATTGGCATTGAGGAGCAACAGTTCCTGAGCAAGCTCTTCCCGGATGGCGCTTGAAAATGCACGCGCATCCGCCGTCAGGTTCAATCCTGTGTAATATGCTTCTCGCCGCGCATCGAAGTCCTTGGGAAGATCGTCATCGGGATTGCGGTATCGGTCCGCCCCGACAACCCAGATTTCCTTAGAACGGATGCGATCGCGCAGTTGCGCGAGGACACAAAGCTCATAACTGATCCGGTTTACGCGCCCCTCTTCATCAATGACGGAACTGCGCCATCTCGCCGGAATGACCTCGTCGACCGGCACTGCGTGCGGCGGCACGTAGCGGCATCCATCATCCACTTTGCTTCTGATCCAGTCCAGGGCCGCCAGCACCGGACGCCACACGGCGTTGTTCGACCGGAACTCCAGTGCCGAAAGCAGGCTTGGCAGCATACGGCGATAATGATTGGCCCATGACCTCCGCATCACCTTGTAGATCCGCCGATCCAAGGCGCCCTTTGCCTGGCTTTCCTTGATGATCGCCGCCAGTTTGTCCTTGCCGGCGATTGGGAAAATGACATCGCAGATGCGCCCGGATGGATCGTCGATCGAAGCGCTGGCAATCTCGACCAGGAGTCGCTCCTTGCCATAGACCCGCTCGATGTCTTTCGCGATATCGCCCACCACCTTGCGTTTCGAGCGCGATCCGATCTTATGGACCGTCTCGATCAGCAGGTCGACCATCGCATCCGTAAGCTGAGCTTCCCGCGCCATCAGATAAACGGCATAGAGCCCGAGCTGGCGCGCCGGTACATGCCGGCGCATCTCCGAGGCTTTCTCGCCGGCAACCCGGCGAACGATCTGATCGACCCATGCCTTGCCCGTGACCGATAGGAAATCTCGGGGAAGAGCAAGCCGTTGGATAAAGGCGAGTTTGGCGGTCACGCCAAGAATGTTTTCGAGCGTCGCCTGACCTGCATCCCCCTTCATCGTGTTGAAGCCGGTCGGGCCATCGGGATCGGCGAGCGAGGCTTCCAGCAAGGCGACCGCATCCGGCGCAAGCCGATCGCGGACTCGGGCCAACAGGGCCTCCAGATAGAGGTGTCGTTGCGAACGGACGAGGCGTTCCAGCTCCTTGCGCGACGGCCCATAGATACGGCGGTCGCGGCACCACAGGAAAACATGCTCGAGCATGGCATTGATCGGCTGCCCGCCCGCACAAAGATCGTCGGAAATCCACCTCGACAACGCCCTGCGATCCGTCTGCGTCATACGGCGGAACCCGAGATGCCGCAAAATCTCCGCGCAATGCCGGCGGGCGGTGCGCCCGGAAAAATCATAGTGGTTCACGGATTTGGCATCGAGACCAAGTTGCTCCGCCAGATACAAGACACCGTCGGAGGGTATCGACGCATGATCCGGCACAAAGAAGCCATGCCCGGCGAAAAATCTAAGCTGAACCGCCAATCCCAGTCGTGCCGTCTCCGCTTTGCCGGTCACGAACGCGATGTCCGAAAAACTCAGGCTCCAGGAGCCGATCAGATCCCCACTCGAAACGCCAAGGCTCATAACGCCGCTCCCTTATCGGAGCGGAACGTCGTTCCTCGCATGGGCGATCGTCAACAACAACCAGCCCGTTCCCGACGTGTTCTCCAAGATGACCAAAATCGCAGCTTCGGGCCGACTGGGCCTACTAGGTCCCGGCGCTATGGCGATCTGAAACACGCACTCGTTCCGGCACAATCCATCGCGGAAGGCGGTCGTCTCGCTGTGCCATTGCGGCCGGAGGAATGGCTGGCAGACCGGCAAGCTCGCCTCGACATGCGGTTGCGCGAGCTTGGCCGTGCCGCTCGCGCAGGCACGATCCCGGGCGGGTCGATTGAAAACGGCGTTCTGCATATCGAGAAACTCGAAGCCGCCGCGCCGACAGGCGCCGAAGATCTGGTGCTCGATCTCTACAAGCAGATCCCGCCCACGCGCATCACCGATCTCCTGCTGGAGGTGGATGCGGCGACCGGCTTCACCGAAGCGTTCACCCATCTGCGCACAGGAGCACCCTGCGCTGACCGGATCGGGCTAATGAACGTTATCTTGGCGGAAGGGATCAACCTCGGCTTGCGCAAAATGGCGGATGCGACAAACACCCACACCTTCTGGGAATTGATCCGCATTGGACGGTGGCATGTCGAGGGCGAAGCCTATGACCGGGCGCTGGCCATGGTGGTCGAGGCACAGGCAGCGTTACCCATGGCCCGGTTCTGGGGCATGGGCACGTCGGCTTCGAGCGACGGACAGTTCTTCGTCGCTACAGAGCAAGGTGAGGCCATGAACCTGGTCAACGCGAAATATGGCAATACCCCGGGCCTGAAAGCCTATAGCCACGTCTCCGACCAATATGCGCCGTTCGCAACCCAGGTGATTCCTGCAACGGCAAGCGAAGCGCCTTACATCCTCGATGGCCTGCTGATGAACGATGCTGGACGCCATATCCGCGAGCAGTTCACCGACACGGGCGGCTTCACCGATCACGTCTTTGCCGCATGTGCCATTCTCGGCTACCGGTTCGCTCCGCGCATCCGCGACCTGCCATCCAAACGGCTCTACGCGTTCAATCCGTCGGCCGCCCCGGCGCACCTGCGAGCGTTGATCGGCGGAAAGGTCAACCAAGCCATGATCGAGCGCAATTGGCCCGACATCCTGCGCATCGCCGCCACCATTGCTGCCGGGACCGTCGCGCCAAGCCAGATTCTGCGGAAACTCGCCTCCTATCCGCGGCAGAACGAGCTCGCGACAGCCCTGCGGGAAGTCGGTCGCGTCGAGCGCACCCTGTTCATGATCGACTGGATTCTGGATGCCGAACTCCAACGGCGTGCCCAGATCGGGCTCAACAAAGGCGAAGCTCATCATGCGCTGAAGCGGGCAATCAGCTTCCACCGCCGCGGTGAAATCCGCGACCGTTCCGCCGAAGGCCAGCATTACCGCATCGCCGGCATGAATCTGCTCGCCGCCATCATCATCTTCTGGAACACCATGAAGCTCGGCGAGGTCGTTGCAAACCAGAAACGCGATGGAAAGCTGCTATCGCCCGATCTCTTGGCCCATGTTTCGCCGCTCGGATGGGAACACATCAATCTCACCGGAGAATATCGCTGGCCAAAGCCTTAGCGTAGGATTCCGCCCCCTCCCGCAAACGACCCCAAAATCGCCGGCGCTGATTTTGCAGGGAAAAATCTGTCGCAAAAATCAGGTGCGAAAGTCAAACTTGTGCGACTGACTTTCGCGACACGTCGCGGCCCGGATTCCGCGCCGCTGCGGACGTGGTGCAGGTTTCAGGATTTGCGCGACATAAGGGGCGCGAAGGAATTTAATTCTGGATCACCAGATCAAAAGACCTTGGCGGGCAGACGCGCTCGAAATAGTAGCTTTCAACATCGTCCCAAACAGCGTGCCACGCGGCTAAAAAGCCCTCCGCGCCCTGTTCGCGCGCAGCAGTCCGTTCATGCCGCACTTTGGTCGGCACATCCACGATCACGGCGAGGTCGATCAAATCCCGAAGGAACGGAGATGCGGAATAAGCTCCTTCGAGCAGAATCGTGGGCGCTGGCGCGACTTCGGTAAATTCGTTCTTGAGGCTGTAAGTGCCATCCGGGCCTAGTCCCTGCATGAAGTCGAAAGCTCGCCACTGTGCAGGTTCCCCCTTGCGTAGAGGCTCTATTGCCTCGCGAACGCGGTCCCACTCAAAAACGCGATTCAACCGCTCCGCCACGGTTTTGTGAGGCCACTCGGATTCGGGAACCTGCGTTTGATAGAAATCATCGAGCGTAACCAAGGCTATGTCGGTCAGCTTCGCCAACCTTGCCGCAATCGTTGACTTACCGGAGCCGCTTCCCCCGTCAAGCGCCACGACAACAGGACGTGCGAGTTCGGCGCGGAGGGCTTCTATTCTCTCAAGTATGTGGAGTTCAGGCGACTTCATTGTTCAACCAATTTCGATGATGCTGCGTTGTCGCAAAAATTCCAAAACCCGCGACAGCTTTCTTGTCGCATAATAGGGATTTCCGCGACGGTTTGCACGAGGTAGATTCCGGGCATGTCGCCCACGAGGAAGCCCCTGCCCTTGCTTATCGGATATGCCCGCGTCTCGACCGACGGCCAGACTCTCGACCAGCAGCGCGCGGCGCTGAAAGCGGCCGGCTGCAAGCGCGTGTTCGAGGAAAAGGCATCCGGCGCGCAGCGCGGCCGCCGCGAGCTGGCGAAGATGCTGGACCATTTGCAGCCCGGGAACGTGGTGACGGTGACGCGGCTTGATCGCCTCGCCCGATCGACGCGCGATCTTCTCGACATTGCTGAGCGGATCGGCCACGCCGAGGCCGGCTTGCGTTCGCTGGCCGAGCCGTGGGCCGACACGACGACGCCGGCCGGGCGCATGGTGCTGACTTTCTTCGCCGGCGTTGCCGAGTTCGAGCGCAGCTTGATCCATGAGCGCACGAGCGCCGGCCGCGCGGCGGCGAAGGCGAAGGGCGTTCGGTTCGGCCGCCCCCCTGCCCTGTCGGCCGAGCAGATCGCACACGCCCGCCAGCTCATCAGCGAGGACAAGAAGCCGGCCGAGGTTGCCCGGCTCTTGGGTGTGCATCGCTCTACCCTCTACCGGGCCATAGAACGCATTGACGTGGATACGCATTGACGCAACTACGTTTAGTCGCCCGGCCCTAGAAGTAGTGCCTTTCTCGCCCCCTTACGCAAAGGGTTGCAGAATCGGGCGATTTCGTCTCTTCATGTAGACATGGCGAGTCGCACCCGAGAACAAGTTAAGCTGGAAAGTGTCCGAAACCTGCGCGCCCGTTGGCGCGCGGAGGGCCGGATTCTTGTGCAGGCCGATCTGCCCGGCGAGCTGGTCGCGGCGATTGACCGCCTGAAGGACGACGCGGGCTTGCGAGGGCGCGCGCCGATCATCGAGGAAGCGTTGAGGTTCTATATCGAAGCGAAGCAAGGGACATAACGGCAAAACGCCCGACCGTTGGCGCGGTCGAGCGTTTTATAGGCCGTCAGACACACCGTAGAGCCGGGGCCATCAAAGTCTCCCCTTATCTACGCTAGAGCACTCCAATTCGCAAGATTGATTCTTGCGGAAACGGGGAAAGCTGTGCCTGCCGTCCGCGCTGTCATGTCCTTCAAAAGGAAGGACGAGGGCATATGTTGAGGACGCACTACGCGGCCGCGATCGGCTGCGCGCGCGGGAACGCGCTTGATGAAATCATGCGGGAGGTTTGGACTCGATACGGCGCGGGCCAGCTCACCGACGACGAGGCCGGCGAGCTTACGACGCTCGCCCATGAGCGCCGGGCCGCCCTGCGGGGATCGGGACAGACCGCGCTAGGGTTGATCTTTCCGCCCCCTGCCCCACGCTGCCCGACACCAGTTCGCCGGCATAGCCATATCCGGGGACGATCGGAGGGCCGCATATGGCGGCCGACGACGCGCAAGGACGTGCAGGCGATCTTGAAGGCGGCCGAAATCTACAACGAGGCCGGCTTGCACGAGAAGGGCGAGCGCAGCGGGCCGCTAGGATCGGTGGCGCTGGACGTGCTGCGGCTGTTCGTCAATCTCATCGACTTCCGCACCGGCCGGCTTGAGCCGTCAATCACCACGATCATGGATCGGCTAGGCCGGTCGCGCGATACGATCGTGCGGGCGCTGAAGAATCTGCGGGCGCATGGCTTCATTGACTGGCTGCGGCGCTATGAGCCGACCGGGAACGAAGGGCGCGGCCCACAGGTGCAGCAGGCCAGCAACGCCTATCGCCTGTCCCTGCCGGAGAAGGCCCGGCAGTTCCTTGGACGGTTCGGCAAGGCTCCACCCCCGCCCGCCGATCATGGACAGGATCAGCGGGCTTGGAGCGAGGCAATCGACGCCTACAAGACCACCCTGCCCCTCGATGAGCGAACGCAGATCGACGCCGGCGATAGCCCGCTAGGACAGGCCCTTGTGCGCATGGCGAAAAACTTCATGAAACGTGAGTCCGATAACCAGACTGAATCCCCATCTGATCTTTATCTAAGAGGCAAAACATAAGCGGTCGCCGCTGTTCGGGCTGCTTACGCAGCCCTGCGGCGGTTCCGGCCCGCGTATAGGCGGGCCGGGAAACGGCACCCCCACTACCTAATCCGCACCGCTCGCGCCTGCGACCAGCGTCCTATGGCTTTCGAGAGGGAGTGAAGGGCAAGGTCGGCGCTTAATTATTTACGTTAATACGTATTGACGTGTAAACGTATTACCTTGATAGAAGGCGATGGCGGCGGCCGGGAAAACGTGCTAGAGTGTACACAATTCAACACACGGAGGCGATTCCATGACCGCCAGCACCACCATGACGATTCGGGTTAGGCCCGATGTGAAAGAAAAGCTCGACCGGATCGCGAACGACACGCAGCGAAGCAAATCCTTCCTCGCCGGCGAGGCCGTCGCCGCCTATGTCGATCGCGAGCTTGAAATCATCGACGGTATCAAGCGCGGCATGGCTGATGCAGCGGCCGGCCGAGTGATCCCCCATGCGCAGGCCGTCGCGGAAATGCGTGAGGTTATCGAGGAAGCGAAGCGCCGGAAAGCCGCGCGCGGATGAGGCCGGTTGTCTGGTCGATTGAGGCGCAGCGGGATAACCTCGAAATCCTGCGCTATATCGCAGAGGACAACCCATTCGCCGCCGAACGGGTCGTGGATGCGATCGAGGACGCCGGGAACAAGCTCGGCGAATTTGCGACCGGCCGGCCGGGGCGGGTGAGCGGAACCTATGAAAAGTCCCTCGCCCGTCATCCCTACATCATCGCCTATGAGCTGCGGGACGTGGGGGGCCGGGAAAGCGTCGTGATCGTGCGCGTCATCCACACGTCGCGCGACTGGCCGGCCGAGGAATGGCCGCACTAGCTTAAAGACGTAGTAACGTCCTTAGCTATATGCTTCAATACGTATTCACGCAAAGAAGGATTGACGCATGAACGTCATTGCGTTTTTGAGCCAGAAGGGCGGGAGCGGAAAAACCACGCTTTCGGTTCATACCGCCGTGGCGGCCGAGGCGACCGGCGAACGGGTTTGCGTCATCGACGCGGACCCACAGGAGAGCGCGACCGCATGGGCGAGCGCGCGGGAAGCCGGAACGCCGATCGTCGCCACGGCGCAGGCCGGGGAGCTGGACGCCGCGCTTAGGGCGGCCGAGGGCGAGGGCATGACCTTGGCCGTAGTGGACGCCCCGCCCCATGCCGCCCCGGCGGCCGGCCAGATCGCCCGAAGGTCGGAGCTGGTCTTGATTCCGGTCAGACCGTCCGCGTTTGACCTCGCTGCGGTCCCGGCCGCCGTCGAGATCGTGGCGGCCGCGAAAGTGCGCGGCGCGTTCGTCCTGTCTGCCTGCCCGTTCCGTGCGCCCGAGATCGGGGAGACGCGCGCGGCGCTGGAAGCCTACGGACTGCCGATCGTTCCCGGCGAGATTACCGACCGGCGCGCGTTCGCCCGCGCCGTCACGACTGGCAGCGCCGTGACGGAGTTCGAGGCCGAAGGGAAAGCAGCGGAGGAAATCCGGGCTTTGTGGGCGTGGATTAAAGGCACGTTAGAACGTAAATAGCTAAATACGTAAGCGCGTATTGAAGGAGCGAAACCTATGGCAAAGAAAGCAACCGGCCTCGCGGCCTTCACCCGCCCGAAGGCCGGCGCGGAGGCCACCAGCCTTGCAGCGATCGAGGACGATCGCCCGGCCGTGGAAATCCCGACGCCGAGGCGAAAGAGGGGAGGGGGCGAGACTGTCGCGCTTACGGTCAAGGTCCGGCGATCGGACTGGCAGCGCCTTCGCCAGCTCGCGGATGCAGAGGGAACGACAATTCAGGCGATGGCCGAGGCCGGGCTTTCGGCGGTTCTGGCACAGCACGGATTGCCGCCGATCGAGCCTTATGCACGTTGATACGTAAATAGCTAAATACGCTAATGCTTGCGCGCGTGGCCCGCCCCCCGGCCGTCCCTACGGCCCTAGATGATGAGAGCGGGCCGGCCGGGGGGCTATCGTCGCGGCCGTGGCGTTTCCCTGAATAGAGCTTGCACCAGGTCGGCGGGTGGATCGCGGCGCAAGCCGCGCCGGCCCGGAGGCGAACGCGCTCCCCAATAGCGCCGTAGAGAGCCGGAGGGCCGTTCGTAACAAAGTCCCGGCGCTATGCGCCGGGTCCGCTTCTTGTCACGTCAGGCAGCGTCATACAGCCCCCGGAACTCTGCATCGGCATAATAGGCGAGCTTGCCGGCGACGATCGGCCGTTGCCCGGCGAGGAACAGCAATTCGACATGCTGCGGCAGGTTGCGGACCTCATCGGGGGTCAGCAGCGGGCGGGCCGTGTGTTGCTCGCCGTAGGAGATGCCGGATTTATCGGAATCGAGCGCCCGGCTCATGGTCTGGAACACAACGGTTTCCTGCCCGAGCAGATCGGAGACAAGCCGGGCGCTGTCGTGATCGTTGACGCCGAACACCTGTAGGACGCCGGCATTTGACAGGAAGGTGCCGGCGCGTTGCCCGTAGGTGGCGCGGAGCTGGTGAACGTCTTGCAGGATCGGCCAGAGCTGGACGCCGTAGCCGGCCATGAGGCCCATTGCGCGCTCGACGGGGGCCAGATGGGCCCTTATGCATTAATCGGACACAGATTCACGGTAGGCGTCAGCGTCAGTGGAAGGGGACTATTTCCGCAGGTCTTCGATGCCGAGTTCGCGCCACATCCAGGTGAAATCGTAGGGGTGACTGCACGAAAGTGACTTATCTGCACGCTAAGAGCGAACGGACCGGGAACGCTGGGACTTTGTGTTCTTCTCCGTGGCTTCGAGGGCTTTGTAGAGGGCGGTTTTGCCGATCTTGAGGCGCGCGGCGGCCTCGCGAACTGTGAGGCCGGAAGCGATATGTTCGCGCGCCTTGCGGAGCTTGTCAGGTGTGACCACTGGCCGCCGCCCACCGGGGCGACCTCGCTCGCGAGCGGCCTTGAGGCCTGCATGGGTGCGCTCCCGGATCAGATCGCGCTCAAACTGGGCAAGCGAGCCGAAGATGTTGAACACCAGCATCCCGCCCGAAGTGGTGGTGTCGATGTTCTCGGTGAGCGAGCGGAACCCGATACCTCGCGTCGCTAGCTCGCCGACCTTCTCAATCAGATGGCTCATCGAGCGCCCAAGACGGTCGAGTTTCCAAACCACCAGCGTGTCGCCGCTGCGCAGATAGGCGAGCGCCTCGGCCAGGCCGGGCCGATCGGCTTTTGCACCAGATGCGTGATCGTCGAATATCCGGTCGCACCCGGCCGCGTTCAGCGCGTCGAGCTGGAGTGAGAGCTTCTGGTCTGCCGTCGAGACGCGCGCATAGCCGATCAACGCCACATGCAGCCCAATCCTGTCCGTTTTCCCATCATTATCTGATCTTGTCCGAATCGCCGTTATAGGTCCAGAGTTAACGGACATATTCCTGCTGGCCGCCAGAGGACCGTCTGACGGACACGCAAAGCGAAGGAGATGATGCTTGGCGAGACGGCGACTGGTGAGCCTGGAAATCTGGGCGAGGCATTATGGCGCGCCGCTCGATGAGCGCGAGATCGCGCGTCATTATACGCTGACCAGCGACGACCTGGAAATTGTCGGCCGCCGTCGCGGCGATGCCACCCGGCTCGGCTATGCGATGCTCATGCTATATATGAGATGGCCTGGCCGTGCGCTGGAAGCGGGCGAAGTCCCGCCCGCTCCTGTGCTCGCCTATGTGGCGCAGCAACTCGGCGTCGCGCCGGCAGCCTTCGCGGATTATGCCCATCGGGACCAGACCCGTCGCGAGCATCTCGTCGAAATCCGACGATCGCACGGGTTCAGGATTTTTGACCGCAACGCTTTCCGTGAAGTTGTCGCCTTCTCGGTCCCAATCGCGCAGACCATCATACACCCCGGCCAGATGGCAGACGTCATCGTCGATGAACTCCGGCGCCTGCAGATCCTCCTGCCTTCTCCGTCGATTCTCGAAGCGGTGCTGCGGCGGGCGCGCCAGCAAGCCGAACAGCTTACCTATGAAGTGCTCACGAATGGCCTGCTGCCTGACACCCTTCAGGGCCTGGACGATTTGCTGGCCCGACGACCGGGGCAGGTCGCGACATGGCTATCCTGGATGCGCAATGCGCCACAATCGCCGGCAGCGCGCAACATCCTGCGCCTGATCGAACGGCTCGCCTATATCCGCGCGCTGGGCCTCGATCGCGCCCGTGCCGACATGATCCCGGCTTTGACTTTTGACAGGCTGGCGGACGAAGGCAGCCGCATCACACCCCAGCACCTTGGCGAACTCAATGCCCTGCGCCGCCATGCGACGCTGGCGGCAACCGGCATCCGGCTTGAGGAAAGCCTGACCGACGCCACCCTGACGATGTTCGACAAGCTGTTGGGCAGCATGGCGCGCCGCGCCGAGAACCGGACCCGCGACAAAGCCCTCAAGACGGTGCGCGAGTTGCAAGGCCACCTCCGGACGCTCACGGGGTCTTGCCGCCTCCTCATCGACGCGCGCAGCAAGGGCGTGGATTCTCTGGCGCAGATCGAGGCGCTGGACTGGCAGCACTTCGCCGTGGCCGTCGAGCAGGCCGAAGTGCTCGGGCGACCGGAAACCGTCGATCGCACCGCCGAATTGATCGAGCGGCATCGGACGGTGAAGCTCTTTGTCGGCGCTTTTCTCAACGCCTTCGAGTTTCGCGGCGCCGGCGCGGTTCAGGGGCTCCTGTCAGCGCTGGCCATCAGCGCGGAGCTATATCGGACCGGCAAACGGCGCTTGCCTGATCGCGTGCCGCTACGCTTTGTGCCGCCCGCATGGCGCCCGTTCGTCCTGCGGGATGGCATCGTTGATCGTGCCGCTTATGAACTATGCGCCTTGTCGCAACTACGCGAGCGGTTGCGAGCCGGGGATATATGGGTCGCGGGAAGCCGGCAGTTTCGCGATTTCGACAGCTATCTCATACCGCCGGCGACCTTTGCGGCGCTGCGCGAGAAGGGGCCGTTGCCGCTCGCCATCGAAACGGATTTCGAGCGCCATATCGAGGAACGGCGCACCAGGCTCGACACGGCGATCAAGCAGGTAACGGTCCTTGCACGGCAAGGGGAGCTGCCCCAGGTTAAGCTTGACGAAAACGGTCTCATCATCTCGCCGCTGAAGGCGGCAACACCGCCCGCCACCGAGATTGCCCGTCGCGCCGCCTATGATCGACTGCCGCGCGTGAAGATCACCGATCTTCTGCTGGAGGTCGATGCCTGGACCGGGTTCAGCGAATGCTTCATCCATCGTCGTTCGGGCCGGGAAGCCGACGATCGCAATGCGCTGCTCACGGTCATCCTCGCCGATGGCATCAATCTCGGCCTCACACGCATGGCGGAAACCTGCCGGGGCGCAAGTCTGCGTCAGCTCGCCCATCTTCACGACTGGCACATCAGCGAAGCCGCCTATGGCGAAGCGTTGGGAAGGCTGATCGACGCCCATCGCGCCATGCCGCTCGCCGCGCTGTGGGGAGACGGCACCACTTCGTCGAGCGACGGACAGCAATTTCATGCCGGGGGCCGTGGGGCCGCGATCGGCGACATCAACGCGCGCAGCGGCAACGAACCAGGCGTTGCCTTCTACACCCATGTCTCGGATCGATATGACCCCTTCGCAAGTCGGGTGATCGCGGCGACCGCTGGCGAAGCGCCCTATGTGCTGGATGGCTTGCTGTATCACCAGACCGGCCTGACGATCGAGGAGCACTACACCGATACGGGCGGGGCATCGGACCATGTGTTCGGCCTCATGCCCTTCTTCGGCTACCGCTTCGCGCCGCGCCTGCGCGACATCAAGGAGCGTCGTTTACACCTCCTTCCCGGCCAAGAATCCGGCCCCTTGCTTGCCGGCATGACGGCCGAACCGATCGCATTGGGTCATGTCGCGGCGCATTGGGACGAACTGCTGCGGTTCGCCACGTCGATCCGCACCGGCACCGTCACTGCTTCGGCAATGCTGCGCCGCTTGTCCGCCTATCCGCGACAGAACGGACTGGCCCTCGCACTACGCGAGCTGGGCCGCCTCGAACGCTCCATTTTCATGCTCGACTGGCTGCGCGACATCGACCTGCGCCGGCGCACCCAGGCGGGCCTCAACAAAGGCGAAGCCCGCAACGCGCTCGCCCGCGCGCTCTTCTTCAACCAGCTCGGCGAACTGCGCGATCGTCGGTTCGAGAACCAGACCTATCGCGCCTCCGGCCTCAACCTGCTCGTCGCCGCCATCATCTTGTGGAACACTCGCTATCTCGAAATGGCGCTGGCGGACATCGGCACAGCCGACGAAATCGCACGCCACATCGCGCCATTGGGCTGGGAGCATATCTCGCTGACCGGTGACTATAGCTGGAATGTTGAAGATCAACCCGATCCGGACGCCTTGCGACCGCTGCGCGCCGTCAACTCCCTACTTGCCGCGTGACGTTCGCTATCCGTTCGCCCTTTCCGTGCAGATACGTCACTTTCGTGTAGTCACCCC
>NZ_AUWY01000029.1 GCF_000447205.1 Sphingobium ummariense RL-3
CTCGGCCCTGCCGGACGACGCGTTCAGGGCATGGACCGCGTCGCTTGCGGACGGCGCGGTGGTTGCCTTTAGGCGTTGCTCAGGAGATGGATGACATTCTCGCTCGGCGGATGGCCGGGCCACTGGATGATCGCATCCTTGACGGAGGGCCGCGCGAAGAGCCGATTGGCATAGGCCTCGACACGGGGCTTGCCTGCACCGTCTTTCCAGAAACCCGAATAGCCGAGCCAGAGGAAGCGGTAGAGACTGACGGCCCAGAACAGGTCGGCGAGCGTGAAGCGGTCGCCGAACAGCCAAGGTCCGGTGGACGCCCCGAGGTCGCGATCGAGATCGGTAACCAGCTGCTCCGCCTTCGAGATGGCGGTCCGCATTTGCGGCTCGTTGATGACGAACGAGGCGGCGGCTTCCTCCTTCACAATCTTGTGTTGGTAGGCTTCGAGGAGAAGCGGGTCGCCGTCCGCGAGCGGGATATTGCGGCGCACGGCGTCGATCTTGTGTGCGTGGATGCCGGGCATGACCGCCTGCATGCTTTCGGGCCGACGATCACCGTCCGGATCGGCGCCGTAGAGCAGGGCTACATGGGGCGTCGTGTCAGCGAGCTGGACCTGCTTGAGCACAGCCTCCCGTATGTCGGCGGGCAGAAGATCGGTACCGCCGGACAAGGCGTCGCAGAGGTAGAGGCAGATTGCCTTGGAATCGGCGAGGATCCGGCCGGTCTCATGGTCGACGAGGGTCGGTACGACGAGCGGGTCGAACCCTTCGGAATCAACAGACGACTGCCCAGTGAACGAGCTGACAGGACGGTGCTTGGCTGCGGCTTCCGATCGCAACCGCAGCCGGACATATTGCGGACAATAATTCTCATTCTGCGGGGGAAGGATCGTCAACTCGTTGGAGCCGAAGGTCACGCCCTTCTCCATTAGGGTGCCGCGCACCTTTTGCGAGCAGACTGAGAACACGAAGTGGAACAGTTCGAACCGCGGTTCGACCGTCGCTTCGCGGCGAAGGAGGCTCGGTGACTGTCGATCCGGGCTAATCAGAGTCGATTGCTCAGGCTTGATAACCTCTTCACGGACTTTCCTCGCCAGGGTTTCTGTATCAGCGCTCATATTTTTATGATCCTTTTGCCTGGAACTGAGACGTTCGGGGATTTTTGCGGGCTAAATCGTCATGTAGAATGAGTGTGTTCCGCCGGCGGCCGGATGGCTGGTGAACTTTCCCGGCGCTCCTGCCCCACGCAGCGCGCAAGGCCGGTAAGCAGCGGCAGTGCAACATAGGTCGCGGCGGGCACGACAAGCCCCACGACCAAGAAGGAGCGCAGCAAAACGGGAAGATGGGCAATGGTGTCGCCCAAGAGAATGTTGACGAGGGCCACTAGCGGCGCGAGCGTGGTGATCAGCAGCAACACTCTGAGATGGCGTGTGCGGAGCGAAGGTTGGGGCGCAGCGCTCACCCCTTCCTTATTCAGACTTTGATGCGCTGCGTCTTGTCTCTCGACGTTCGCCCCTTGCCAGGGGTATCGCCGATCGAACCCGCCCATCCGCCATTCAAGAATGTCGATGCTTTGACGTGCCCCGGACACGGTCATGGGGTCTTCGGCGATGAAGGCCCGGGCTGCGTTCCAATCGTCGACATCAACGAGATATGTCGATCCGACCAAATCGCCGCCTTCGGCGAAGGTGGTCCCCACTGCCAAAATGCTTGCGGTGTGCGACGCAAGATAGGCGCGGTGTGCCGGTATGGCTGCTGTGCGCTCTGCCAGCTTTTCAGGCGAGATGGTGGTTATGACGGAGAACAGCATGGGACGTTCAATCCGTCAGACTTGGCGTGCTTTGCGGCACGAGCGGCTGATGTCGCGGCCCGCGCGTAGGGACCGGCGGGTTCAGCTCGAAGCGTGCGATCAGGGTGTCTCGCAACAACGCGATCTCGTCCGCCCCAATTCCATGGTCCTTGATCGGTTGAATATACTCGCCGACATCAGCACCAGAGAGTCTAAAGCGCTCAGCTGTCTCCCGCACATGCTCTGCCTTGACCCAATCGTCGTTCAGACCACCTGTGAATATCGCCTTGAGACCGGTAAACCGAGGCTCAACTGGCGCGGTTGGGAGCTCAAAACCCGGGAGGCTTCCGGTCAGCGAGCCCAGGAACCCCATTTTCGCAGCGCCGCACCACATGAAGTGACTGGCGAGGCAGGCACCCTGGCTGAAGCCGACTATGCCCTGACGGTCTAGCGCGACCCAGGCTGCTTCCAGCCGCGAGGAGATCTCAGCCAAGGCGGTGCAGGCGTCAGCCACAGACCTGTCGCCGTCTGGATCGAACCCGTCATATTTGGGCGAGTACCACGCCCCGGCGGGCGCTTGCAGGGCAAGCCAGGCGACAGAGGGCAGATCGAGCTGTCTCGCAAGTTCCAGCATCGCTTGCGCACGCTGGCCACGGCCGTGCAGAAGAATGATCGCAGCATTTGCCTGTTCGACAGGCGGGCCGGTCACGATTGTCCCATAGGGTCCTTCAGGGGAAAACGTCATCGCGGCGCTCCAGCAATATGGCGGCATAGCCGGTCCGCAAAGGCGACAGGATGCTGCATCGCGACCTGGTGCGCGGCACCCGTCACAACTTCGAATGCGGCACCTGGAATGAGAGCGGCGGTCGCGCGGACCGCCTCCGGTGGCACGGCGGCATCGTTCGCACCGGCTATGACGAGCGTTGGCGTTTCGACCTGCGGAAGAAGGCTTCTCGCGTCATGGCCCTTGATCGCTGCGACAGCGCCGGTGAATCCGGCAACTGTCGTGGCCAAGATCATCGACTCAGCAAGATCCAGCAGACCTTGGTCGACCGCTCCGGAAAACCATGCCGGATACACGATCGGCACCTGCGTAATGAGCCCGCCGCTGCGCACTGCGGCCACCCGCTTGTCCCAGATCGGCCAAGCTGGCTCTGGAACGAGAGAACCTGCTGCCACGAGTGTCAGCGAGATAAGCCGGTGTCCCGCCGTGGCGCCAAGATATTGCGCGACCATCGACCCGACCGACGTGCCAACAAGATGAACTCTTGCAAACGCGAGGTTATCCATTACATTAAGCACGTCGGCCGCCAGTTCGGCTAGACTGTAGTCGCCGGCACTCGGCGAACTCGTTCCATGACCCCGCAGGTCCATCGTGATCGCATATACCCCTGAAGGTAAACGACCGGCCACGTCATTCCAGGACCGCCAGTCGGCCAGCAGGGAAGAAAGGAGCAGGATCGGCTCACCGCTCGGCAAGCCAGTGGTATGAACACCGATCCGCGCACCATTTCGGCTATTGACTGCCCGATGTCGCCACATTCTCTTCACCCAGCCTGCGGAGTCATCCTTGCGATCAAATGACGATCGGATCGTTCATCGTCCGGAGGAGCTCGTCCTTTACACCTTCGAGCTGCGGCGCGACCTTGACCTCGCTGCCGAGCTTCTCGGGGCTCTCGTCATGGGTGAAACCAAGCGTGACCGAGGCTTCGAACAACACGCCGCCCGGCGTACGAACGTAGATCGATTCGAAGTAGCCGCGGTGCTTGCGATCTGAGAAATCGGTGTAGCCGAGGCCTTCCACGTCAAATTTGAGCGCGGCCTGCACGTCGAGGTCGGCGACTTCAAACGCGGCGTGATGAACTTGGCCTTCGCCAAGCGCCCAGGTGCCGGGCCTTTCGTCCTCATCGATATAGACGTCTAGCACCTTGGCCGCACCGCCATTGCCGAAAGCGTAGCGCTGGTAATTGCCGTCGCGTCCCTGGGGCTTCAGGTTCCAGGCATTGCGCATGAAGGAGTCCATCTCCTCATTGCGATTTAGGGTGGCCGTCCAGCTGTGAAAGCCCCGCAGCGCGACCTCCTTGGGCACATAGGGAGAGTCCCAGGGCTCGAACTGGCCGTCCGTGTCCTGCTCGATGATTTCGAAGCCGACACCGCAGTCGGGGTGCTCGAACGACAGATATTTCTGCCCGAACCGCTCACGCACTTCCGAGACGGTCACAGCGCGCTTTATGAGATGCTCCTGCCACCAGGAAAGCGTACCGACGGGTGCGTTATAGGAAACCGCCGATATCTGCCCTGCACCACGCTTTCCGGTGTAGCCAGCCTGGCGAACGGGGAAAGTGGTGTACAGCGTGCCCGGTTCGCCAAGCTCATTGCCGAAATACAGATGATAGACCGGCCGTGCGCCGTCGTAGAACATCGTCTTCTTGACGAGCCGCTGTCCCAGCGTCTTGACGAGAAGATCCACGTCGCCTTGCGCGGATCCGGTCGCGACGGTGATGTGATGAAGTCCTTCGACGCGTTCGGGCAGTTGCATCATGATCGCTCTCCACTATTTTCTGCGATTGCGGATCGTCTCTTCAAACCTGCACAACGATCGCTGCTGCAGCCTGTTTGAGGGATCAGGGAGTATTTGACAATTGGCGGACCTTCATAGATACAATTCAGATTGTGAATATAGATGACCTGGATTTTCGGCACTTGGTGCTTTTGGATGCGCTGTTAAAGCGGCACAGCGTCAGCGCCGCTGCACGAGAACTCGACCTACCGCAGCCCACCGCCAGCCATGGGCTGGCGCGCCTGCGCAAAGCATTGGGCGACCCGCTTCTCGTCCGGGCGCGCGACGGCATGGAGCCGACACCACGTGCCGAGGCGATCGCCGGGGTTGTTCAGCAACTGCTGGAACTGCGTCGCGACCTGGCTGAAGGCGGGCAGACATTCTCACCTGACCGTCTCAAGCGCGAATTCATCATTGCCGGATCGGACATCGCCCATCTTGTCGTTTTGACGGCGTTGCATTCGGCGGCGCGGTTCGAGGCACCACACACCAGCTACCGCGCACTCACGCTGAGCGGCGATGAAATGGTGAGCGCGCTCGAGACCGGGCATGTCGATATCGCCGTCGGCGCCTATCCGAGCCTTGTTGCCGGCATCAAGACGCAACGGCTCTACCAGGAGGAATATCTGTGCTTCGGAAAGGAAGGTCATCCGTTCATCAAGTCCGGTGAGACCGATGACTTCATGGCCGCAGATCATATCGTGGTCAGCACCAAGGGTATGGCCCATGCCCATCGTGCCGTCGAACGCGCTCTCCTCGACAAGATCCATCCCGATCGGATCAGGATCGTCGCGAGCAGCTTTCTCGTGGCGTTGGCAGCTTGCTTCGAGTCGGACCTTATTCTTACCGCTCCGGCTCGCGTGATTGGTCGGCTCGCCGAGGTCTACGGACTCCGGGCCGTGCGGCCGCCAATTCTTATGGAAGCATTTGAGGTCAGGCAATATTGGCATGCGAGGAACCAAGACGACCCGCCTCACCGCTGGTTGCGACAGCTCCTGCACAAGGTGCTGTCCGCGCGGATGTGAGAAAGCTGCCATCGACCTAGCAAAGAAAGCCCGGCCTAGGTTAAACCCGGGCCGGACAGATAGGAGCATCCGGAGTGGGATCAGTCCGGGTCGATCAGAATTTAAACCTCAAAGTCGCATAATATTCAGACGGCCTGTTCGGCACCGCGCTCAGCAGGCCAGCTCCATTGAGCTGATTGACGCCATTTGCGATGTAGCGTTTGTTGAAAACATTGTTCCCGCCAATTGCGAGAGACCAGTCGTCGCCGGGCGCGCTGTACGTGAGCGAGGCATTGACGAGGCTGACATTCCCACTGAACAACTCGGGCGTGTTTTCCGCATCCGCCGCCATGGTGGACTTGTAGGAATAATCCGCCCGCAGTGTGACCCGACCTTCATTGGCCAGGAAAACGTTGAACTCGGGAGATAGCGTCGCGGTCCACTTCGGGACACGCGGCAGCCGGCTCGCCAGCGTGATCGTGCCCGACGGATCGTTGATCCTCCGATAGTAAGCGTCAATGTATCCCGCCGACGCGCTCACGCGGAAGACGCGGCTCGGCGCGAAGATCGTCTCGACCTCGAAACCCTTGATTCTGGCGTTGCCGGCGTTCTCGAAGGAGGCACCGATGCCGCGCTGGATCTGGATCTGGATGCCCTTGTAGTCCGTGTAGAATGCCGCAGCATTGACTTGCAGCATTCGATCGAAAAGCTGCGACTTGAAGCCGATCTCGAACGTGTCGGCTTTCTCCGGATTGAAGCTCGGCGCCTGCTTGTCCGCAGGCTTGGTCGGATCCGGCGGGACCGGAGCGGCGACGCGGGTCGTCCAGCTGCCCGACTTGAACCCCTTCGAGAATGATCCGTACAGCATTATCCGCTCGGTCGGATGGAGTTCGATGCCGACGCGCGGCGAAACATTGCTGAACGAGAGCTTCTGCTCCCCTGTCGGGTAGAATTGCGACAGGTCTGTCGGATCCGGGAACAGAAATGCCGGAGTACCGAGTTTGGTGAGAAGCATATTGAGGTCCCGCTGGCTTCCAACGAGCGTCTTATCTTCCTTGGTATAACGTCCGCCCAGCGTGATCCCGATGAGATCGTTCACACGGTAGTTGAGGTGCGTGAAGAGCGCGTAGGACTTGGTGTTGAACCGAAAGTTTCCGACGATCTGCAACAGACCGCCGGGAAATGCGACATCCTCCGATTCCCTACCACCTTCTGAGAAATAATACGCGCCGACGAGATAATCGAGTTTGTCATTGAACGCCTTGCCCGAAAGCTGCAGCTCTTCGCTGAACTGATGCTGCTTCACCCGGAATGTGCCCTCGAACCCCACGACCGGTGAGTTGTCGAGATCCTGTCCGAAACGGGTGTCGAGATTGCGATAGGCGGTGATCGACTTCAAGGCAGGTCCACCCAAGTCGATATCGACGGTCCCTGTGAATCCGAAATTGCGCGTGTTGGTAAAATTGATACCCGTGCCGTAACCACGGTTGAGGCTACCGGTAACGAAGCGGTTATCGATCGGAAGCCGACTATTGGTGGGATCGGCGTCCGCGTTCGCGCCGGCGATAGCCGGGAGGCCGCCCGCACGCGGGCCACAGGCGCCGCCGAGACCAATCGCGCCGAGCACTGACTCCGGAAGGCTGATGCAGGTATTATAGAGGCCGGCCAAAGTGGAGTCCGGGACGCCGTTTCCGTCCGCATCGACTGGCGTTCCGGCCGGTGACAACACAGTTGACCGTGTACCGAGAAGAGTGCTTGGCGAAGCGCTCGTTTCCGAGTTGAGATAGTCGCCCTCCAGCGTCACATCGATCGCATTGGTCGCGTTCCATAGCAATTTACCGCGAACGCCCTGTTCGCTGATGCCGCCTGCTGCGGTCCGCGAGGTATAATCGATCTGCTGGAAGGCTTCTGAAGGATCCGAAGCAAAGCCTGCAGCTCCAGGGAACGGGATCCGTTTCTGCCAAGCGTTCCGGTTCTTCGACGAGAAGGCAATGCTGCTCTTGAGCTTGCCCTCGACGATCGGGATGTTGATGACGCCACCGACATCGATTCGGTTGAAGCGACCGCCCGAGACCTGACCCATCACGCTGAAATCGTCTGTCGGTTTGCGGGTGACGACGCTGATCGCGCCACCGATGGTGTTGCGTCCGAACAGCGTACCCTGAGGGCCCTTCAGGATCTCGATGCGTTCCACGTCGAGAAGATCGACATTCGACCCGGCGGTACGCGCGAGGTAGACACCATCGACATAGGTGCCGACGCCCGGGTCGAAGTTGAGTGCGAAGTCGTCCTGGCCGATGCCGCGGATGAATCCGGACAACATCGATGGCGAACTGAAAATCTGCGACGTGGACGATAGCTGCACGCCGGGGGTGAGGTTCGCGAGCTGCGAAACATTGTCGACGCCTTTTTCCTGCAGGGCCGCACCGGAAAAAGCTGCAACGGCAATCGGGACCTGTTGGACATTCTCCGCGCGGCGCTGCGCCGTGACCACGATGTCCCCGATGCCGACATTGGACGCGGGGTCTGTGCTTTCCGCCTGAGCAGGCGCCACGGCTTGAGGCAGCGCCGGAGCAATCTGTGCCTCAGCGGGGGCCTGCGCGTATGCCGGGGTCCAGCCGAGCGCACCAGCCGTGCCGAGCATCAGCCCAATTTTGATGCGGTTTTTCATATTGTACCTCTCACTCCCTCTTTATTTTTCGCAAGCTGGCTGGCTGCTTTGGCAGCCAGTGGCACTTGCGCGCTTTCAAACAGCGTTAATGCAAGAAGTCATCACACCTGACTTTCAACTCACGTGCAGACTGGATCTCGCTAGACTTACGACAGAAGCGACAGTCAGCCAGGAAACAGGCGGACTGAATCCTAAGCGTCCACTGACTGCTTCTGATCGCTCGCCTCTTCGCCGTTGGATTGCTCCTGCGCGATAAGTTTACGCGGCTCTGTTGCAAAGATTGGCGGCAGTCAGAGGTAGGCTGTCGCTCTGCGCCGATCAGGCGGCTGCTGCGAAATGGTGGTTGAGCATGCCCATGGCCTCCGTCAGCGCCGAGGGCCCAATGCCAAAAGCTCTCTCCACAAGGCGCACCTCGCCCCTGATGCCGGGCTGCAGGCACCAGGGGCGAGCCTGTCCTTTGCGCAGGGCTCGCATGACTTCGAATCCCTTGATCGTGGCATAGGCCGTGGGGATCGATTTGAAACCGCGCACCGGCTTGATCAGTATCTTGAGCTTTCCGTGATCGGCCTCGATCACGTTATTGAGATACTTCACCTGCCGGTGGGCCGTCTCCCGGTCCAGCTTTCCTTCGCGCTTCAATTCGGTGATCGCTGCACCATAGCTCGGCGCTTTGTCGGTATTGAGCGTGGCAGGCTTTTCCCAGTGCTTCAGGCCTCGCAGGGCCTTGCCCAGGAACCGCTTCGCTGCCTTGGCGCTGCGGGTCGGCGACAGGTAGAAATCGATCGTGTCGCCCCGCTTGTCGACTGCCCGGTACAGGTAGGTCCACTTGCCCCGCACCTTGACGTAGGTTTCATCCAGGCGCCAGCTCGGATCAAAGCCACGCCGCCAGAACCAGCGCAGCCGCTTCTCCATCTCCGGGGCGTAGCACTGGACCCAGCGATAGATCGTCGTATGGTCGACCGAAATGCCGCGTTCCGCCAGCATTTCCTCAAGGTCGCGATAGCTGATCGGATAGCGACAATACCAGCGCACCGCCCACAGGATCACATCACCCTGGAAATGGCGCCACTTGAAATCCGTCATCGTTCCGTCCGTCCAATCTCCGCCAAGCATGCTCAAGCTTCACGATTTTTGCAACAGAGCCGATTTTCTCCCACGCTGGACGAATCGGCGCAGACTTCATGGCATGGATGACGAGCAAGCCCTAGATCACGCTGTAACGCCCTCCCCCACCGGCGATGACGCTTCTCCGGGACGGGCGATGCGGGTGGCTGCCGCCCTGCAGGCAAAGGGCGGTGACGAGTTCGCCAAGCCCGGCAGCATCGTCGAGGTCAAGTTCGTCAAAGGCCAGTCGCTTAGCCTGACTGCTTCGCGTTTGCTTGCGCTGATGATTTTGACCGCGGGCGGTGATGCCTGGGAGGACCGCCCGCACAAGATGCGAAAGGCGGACATTCGCCGCGGCCACAAGGGCAATGAGCGCATCTCGGATATGCTTGAGGAATTGCACCGCACGCTTTTCGCGGTCGACGACAAGTCCTGGCGCGGCAAGAAGGCGACGCTGCGCTTTTCGCTTATCTCGTCGTCGCGCGAAGAAGCGGAAGACGAAGAGGGCGCGGACGCTGGGTGGATCGAGTGGGAGTTCACGCCCGAAGCCCGAAAGCTGATCCAGGAATCGGAGACCTATGCGGTCCTGAACCGCCAGGCGGTGCTCGGCTTCCGATCAACCTATGCGCTCAAGCTGTACGAGATCGGGGCGCTGAGGCTGCATAGGCGCCAGTCGCTCTGGAAGGGCGACATGACGGCGCTGCGTGCGCTGCTCGGCATCGCGCCGGACGTCTACAAGGATTTCGCGCAGCTGCGCCGCAAAGTTCTCGAAAAGGCGAAGGCCGAAATCGACCAGCTCGCCCATTTTCGCGTGGAGTGGCGGGAGATCCGCCAGGGCAGAACTGTCACCGAAATCGAATTCCGCTTTGAGCCCAAGGATGCTCCGGCCCAAATCGCGACCGTGGATGAGATCGGTCGGCACTCTGCGGGCAGAAAGGCGCGGCGCGAGGACGAGGTGGAGACCGTTGCCGTCGAGGCTGTCACACAGGCGGCGGTGGCGGCCTTGGTGTCAAAGGATAAGGCTGGGGCAGGGGAGGTCACCTTCCCGAACGGCACGATCCGCTTTGGCTCGGACACGCTCGCGGCCATCGGCCGTTCGGCTGGCGGCGGTTGGGACATCGATCTCATTGCCGATGCCTATCGCGCGCAGATGGGCGAAAGGCTGGCGAAGCTCAAGGGCGCCAAGCTGATCGCATCCTGGACCGGCTTCTGCGAGAGTTTCCTGGCACGACGCGGGCGCCCCTGAGCCGAAATTGCACCGGTGCAATTTCGGGGTGAACTGCCCCCAAGGGGTCAGGTTGCGAGGGGGCGCAAAAGGTCTGCGGCGCAGATTGGGCAAGTTTCGCCCTTCGGGCTGGGCCGACTTGCGAAAATCAGCCTTCGATTGACCTAAAAGTGCAAATTGAGCTATGCCCCCTCTAGTTTCGCAAGGGGGCCTCTCTTGGCTGCATCACTCGACATTGAGGGCACGCAGGACCTGCTGTCCGTCTCGACGCTCGCACAACGGACCAGCTCTGTCCTCGAGCGGCTCCGCGACTCCGCGCGGAGTGCCCGGGCGGACGAGCGGCGCGAGCCGACGTTCCCGATTGGCAAGGCCGCGGAACTGGTCGGCCGAACCGCGGCGGCCATTCGCGAGGCCGAGAAGGACGGCCGCTTGCCGCCGCCTCCGCGAACCGAGAATAATCGGCGTGTCGGCTATACCCTGGCGCAGCTCAACGACATGCGCGGACTGTTCGGCACCCGGCCCTGGCGGGCCGCAACCGATCCCTGCTGCGTTATCGCGGTGCAGAACTTCAAGGGCGGGGTGGGGAAATCGACTCTTTCGGTGCACCTGGCCCAATATCTCGCGATCAAGGGCTACCGGGTGGCTCTCATCGATTGCGACAGCCAAGCGTCGGCAACCACGCTATTCGGCTATGTGCCCGACCTCGACCTGACCGAGGAGGACACGCTCTATCCATTCCTGCGGCACGACGACATGGAGTCGCTCGACTATGCCCTGCGCAAGACCCACTTCGACGGCCTCGAGCTTGTTCCGGCCAATCTGCGGCTGTTCCAGTCGGAATATGAAATCGCAGCGCGCATGGCGCGGGGGCAGGGGAACCTGATCGACCGCATGGCGCAAGGCATCGCGAGCATTGCCGATCGGTTCGATGTGGTGGTTCTCGATCCGCCTCCGGCGCTCGGCGCGATCTCGCTTTCGGTGCTGCGCGCGGCCAATGCGCTGGTGGTGCCGGTTCCGCCGACGGTGATGGACTTCTCGTCGACGGCGGCCTTCCTCGCCATGCTCGATGAGACCATAGAGACGCTGGCCGATCGCGGCTTGGCGCCGTCGCTGCAGTTCCTGCGCTTTGTGGCGTCCAAGGTCGATGAGAATAAGTCGATGCAGAAGGAACTGCTGAACCTGATGCGGACCCTTTTCGGTCACGCGATCGTCCGTACGCCGCTCAAGGATTCGGCCGAAATCGACAATGCAACGGCGCGGCTGATGACCGTCTACGAGCTGGACGGCCCGGTCACCAGTTCGACGGTGCGCAACCGCTGCCTTGCCTATCTTGATGGCGTGAACAGTGAAATTGAGGTCGACATTCGGTCGATGTGGCCGAGCCATTTGACGCGGCTTCGCAAGGAGGGACTCGCCTGATGCGAGCAAAATTGCACCGGTGCAATTCCGGGTAGAAGGGGTGGATGATGAGCAAGAAGAACGCCAACTTCGCGGCTGATCTGGTCGCCGGAATCGACCCGGGGGCGCAAGCCCCAGCGGCGCGGCGCCCTGGCATCGGTGCGAGCGTGCTGGCGGGCCGGGAAAGCCGGCTTGCCGAATTGGCGACGGGCAGCGTCGTCTCGCGCACCCATGAGCTTGTCGATCCCGCGCGCTGCCGAATGTGGGCGGGGCATAACCGCGAATATGCGCTCCTCAATGAGGAGCGGTGCGCCGACCTCATCGAGAGCATCAAGGCGCAGGGCAAGCAAGAAATGCCCGCCATCGTTCGCCGCGTGAAGGACGATCCTGCCTTCGATTTCGAGGTGATTTGCGGCGCGCGCCGGCATTGGACGATCAGTTGGCTGCGCGCCCACAACTATCCGGATTTCCGCTTTCTCGTCGATATCCGTAGCCTTACCGACGAGGAGGCCTTCCGTCTCGCTGACCTCGAGAATCGGGCGCGCGACGATCTCACCGATCTGGAGCGCGCGCGCGACTATCTGCGCGCGCTCGACGCCTATTATGAGGGGCGCCAGAAGGTGATGGCCGAGCGGATCAATGTCACGGAAAGCTGGCTCAGCCGCTATCTCGACCTTGCCCGGCTGCCGGCGGAACTGATGGCGGCCTTCGCCCTTCCGCAGGATCTCAGGATCAAGCATGTCACCGCGATCAAGCCTCTCTTGAAACCGGAGGATCGGCGGCAGCGTGTGTTCGCCGAGGCGGGACGTCTCGCTCAGGTGCAGTCCGATCGCGCAGCACCGATGCCGGTCCCCGATATCATACGCGCGCTCGCTCTGGCCGCCGATCCCCCCAAGAGGTCAGGATCCCCCAAGAAGTCAGGAAAGCCGGAAACGATCGTGTCCGAAGGGGGGAAACCATTGCTGAAAGTGGAGGCGGTGGATCGTAAGGGTCTCAAACTTACCTTGCTCCCGCATGCCGGTGGTACGCGGGCTGAAGCGGAGGCCGCGTTGAAAGCGCTGCTCGATCAGCATTGGAGCTAGGACAATCTTCAGCGGTTCTGAGACGTGAGAGTTTTGTCTTCACATGTTGAATATGGACTGCCCTATGACTGCAGCCTTCCAGGATGACATTCGCGAGAATGAGATCATCTCGCCCCGTCGTCTGGCGGAGCGCCTGCGCTTCTCCATGGCGCATTTGGCTCGCGTTGCTCGCCTGGATCCTAAGGCCATGACTCTGTATCCCTCCGCCCCGACCGTGCAGATTAAACTGGAGGAAATAGCCCGAGTTATAACGCGAGCGGCAGAACTTGCAGGCGAAGAAGGCAAGGCGGTTATCTGGTTCAAGCATCAACCCATTTCTGGAGTTGGGAAAACGGCCGCGGAATTGGTTGCGAATGGCGATATCGATATCGTCATGGAAGATCTCGATCGTATGGCTGCCGGGGTCTATTCCTGACAGGCGTCACTCAAGGCCGAAAGGTTAGCTTGTCCGCAGGACCTTTAGGCGAATGTCTTCTTCTCGTAGACGGTGACAATCGCCCGGCCATCCCAAACGTAGCACAGGTGCCGCTCCTGTCGGCTGTTGGCGAGTAGGCGAGGGCGGAACACCGCGGCGCACTCGCCGTCGGCGTCGCGCACGCTTTGGTACACGATGCCATCCGAACCTTGCTCACGCAGGTGCCGGCCAAGCGCCTGGCCGGCGGCATAGCTGTCCGGGGCGTAGAGGGCAGGGCGTTCATCGCGCAGGCCGCGAATATCGTGGAGCATGGCGTCCAGGTCGACCGCGTAGACGCGCATGTCGAGTTCCTGCGCCGGTTCGTGGGTGTACGCCATGAAGCGGGTTCGGTGATGGCGCGTCTCGGCAACCGCAGTCTCGATGGTGCTGGCAGCGTAGAACAGCCCGAAACTGCCGTCACAGAACCGGCTGCCATCGGGATTTAGGTGGGTGAACGCTGCCATGATCGCCGATGTTCCGGGTCCCGATACGCGGTCCTCCGGTGGGACGAGGGCGAGGTCCCCGACCTCGTCGCGAAGCCGGTCGTTGGTCATCGCCTCGATCGCATAGACCGCTTCCAGGTCGGCCGGATCCGCGACATCCTCAAACAGCGATATGGGCGGGAACCGGCTTGCGACGATCCGGTAGCACGGTTGCCACCGCACTTGCGTCGTCGCAATGGCATCCATCAGCCGCGCTGCGCGTCGATATATTGACGCACCACGTAGAGATCGGCGACATTGCCCGAGGCCATCCGCTCGATCGCCGGGCGTCCGGCGAACAGCGGCGCCTCATTGGGTTTGCGTACCCATTCGTTGGCGGTACGGGGCAGGAGCATCTTCAGCCCCTTGTAGATCCCCATGACATAGGAGATGCGCTCCAGCGCATCCTTGGGAATCGCCGCGACCGCGCCGCGCTTCCAGGTCTGGAAGGTCGAGCGGCTGTCGAGCCCGAGAAGCTTCATCTGCTCGGCTTCCTTGAGGTCCCAGGCGTCGGCAATGCGGAAAAAGGTGCGCAGCGCCGGACCGCTCAGATCCTTGCGGCTGGGCGCTTTGGCGGGGACGCCGGAATGGGCAGTTGTGGCCATTGGCCATCTCCTTCTTTCTCTGTCTATGTATGATATCTGTACATAACGTCAAGAAGAGATCAGTTTTCATACACGCCGAATGCGCGCGATGCCGCGTCAGGGATGGCCAGAACTGCCGGCGAGCAGCCGGTCGATCTCACCCATCGCCGCGTCGAACTCGGCAAGAGCCGCATGGGGGAGGGCGGTAGCCTGGTCCAAAGACGCCGGCTGCCCATCCCTTCCCGGTTCTTCGACGACCAGCAGGGCCTTCCCCTTGACCGTCTCCCGCCGTGCCATGCGCGCCGCCACAAGGGCGTCGCCGATCGCATAGGTGCCGCGCCGACTGATCCCGAACGCCCAGGTGATCTGATCGAGCCCGAGTGGCGCAAAACCAGCGAGCAGGATCCACACCTGCGGTGCCCGCGCGCTCGAGCGCAGGTGCCCCAACTGCTCGCGCATCAGCACCGCGCGCCGCCGCGCTTGCGCGACCAGCTCGGCAAGCCGGGTCACGCTGCGCTGGAGGCTGCGGGCCGCCAGCATGGCGCGTTCGCCCGGCCAGAGCTGCGGCTGCAGCGTTTGCGCCGTCACCGCGCCGGGGCAGGGGAGGGCGCGGGCCCACGCGCCGGACGCGGTCAGCAGCCGCCCC
>NZ_AUWY01000030.1 GCF_000447205.1 Sphingobium ummariense RL-3
CCCCAGCGCGGCATCGACCGCCCAGAGCGGGGTGCGCGTGGCGGCCTGCTCGATCGCCACCGCGCGGTTCCCAAACGAACGGATTTGCACCGCGCGCTCCAGCGGCGCGAACCGCGGATCGGCGCGCAGCAGCGCGTGCAGGCGGGCCAGACCCGCGAAGGGCAGGGGGGTCTCGTCATCCGCGCCGGCCTGTTTCATTAGCGTGATCGCCCTGCCGATCGCTTCCTCCGCCAGCGCGTCTTCGGCTTGCATCGGGCGGTCGGCCCCGAAGCGAGCGGCCAGAGCGATGGTCTGCGCGGCATCGGCGAGCGGTTCCCACGGATGACGGCTGAGTTCGCCGAGCAGGGCGCGGACCACGGCATAGGCGGAGCAGCCGGTGAGGGGTGTCTCTTGGGGGCCGCGGTCGAGCCCGGCGAACCAGGCGTTGAACCGGTGTTCGGCGTCCGCAAATCCCGCTTGCGCCAGGGATGAAAGCAACACCTCCCGCAGCAGCCCTACGCAGAACAGCCGTTTTTCGATATCGGTGAGGCTGGCGAGGAGCCCGTCGAGCCGGCCGAGCGCCAGCGCGCATTCGCCTTGCGCGAGGGCGAGCTCCTCGGGTGGGACGTCGGTGTCGGCGGCGAGGGGATGGAAGCGCTCCATGCCGGATGTGTAGTGAATGCCAAAACACTGCACAACTACTCAGGTGGTTGGTGAACGAACATGTGATAATTGCACTTATCACATAAGCAGATTTGACCGTTCTTTATAAGGTGGGCTACAAGCGCGGCTGAGGAGCGAGGCGCGTCGTGAGCACCGAAACCGCCCGGGAAGGGCCAGAAATCCCCGTAGCGCCGCCTGAGGCTGTCCTGCCGGCTCTGTTGCAAAGATTGGCGGCAGTCAGAGGTAGGCTGTCGCTCTGCGCCGATCAGGCGGCTGCTGCGAAATGGTGGTTGAGCATGCCCATGGCCTCCGTCAGCGCCGAGGGCCCAATGCCAAAAGCTCTCTCCACAAGGCGCACCTCGCCCCTGATGCCGGGCTGCAGGCACCAGGGGCGAGCCTGTCCTTTGCGCAGGGCTCGCATGACTTCGAATCCCTTGATCGTGGCATAGGCCGTGGGGATCGATTTGAAACCGCGCACCGGCTTGATCAGTATCTTGAGCTTTCCGTGATCGGCCTCGATCACGTTATTGAGATMCTTCMCCTGCCGGTGGGCCGTCTCCCGGTCCAGCTTTCCTTCGCGCTTCAATTCGGTGATCGCTGCACCATAGCTCGGCGCTTTGTCGGTATTGAGCGTGGCAGGCTTTTCCCAGTGCTTCAGGCCTCGCAGGGCCTTGCCCAGGAACCGCTTCGCTGCCTTGGCGCTGCGGGTCGGCGACAGGTAGAAATCGATCGTGTCGCCCCGCTTGTCGACTGCCCGGTACAGGTAGGTCCACTTGCCCCGCACCTTGACGTAGGTTTCATCCAGGCGCCAGCTCGGATCAAAGCCACGCCGCCAGAACCAGCGCAGCCGCTTCTCCATCTCCGGGGCGTAGCACTGGACCCAGCGATAGATCGTCGTATGGTCGACCGAAATGCCGCGTTCCGCCAGCATTTCCTCAAGGTCGCGATAGCTGATCGGATAGCGACAATACCAGCGCACCGCCCACAGGATCACATCACCCTGGAAATGGCGCCACTTGAAATCCGTCATCGTTCCGTCCGTCCAATCTCCGCCAAGCATGCTCAAGCTTCACGATTTTTGCAACAGAGCCCGCTGAACTATTTCAAAACGGTGGTCGCGGTGGGCGCGTCCCTGATGACGATGGTTCTTATCGTCGGCGTCGGCAAAACCTTCCTTGACCAATATTATGCCGCAACGGGCGAGGGTTCGTCTCTCCAAGATTTAGGGACCATGCTTGTCTTCGCGGTCGTCCTTCTGGCGCTCGTAAACAAGGTTCCCGCGCTGGTCGGGGGCGTTATAAGCGGCGGCTCGATCCACGCGGCGGGCGGTATCGGAGCCTTTGGGGCAGGGGCCGCGCTGGGTGCTGCCGGGATGGCCGCTGGGGCGGCGGCCACGGGTGGAGCTATGATCGCTGCTGGCGCGATGAACGCTGCGGGTGGAGCCAGCGCGATCAAGGCCGCCTTCGCTGCCGCTGGTGGGAGCGGTGGTGAAGGCGGCCAAACCGGCATGGGAGGCGGGCAACCGCTTTCGTCGGCGGGCGACATGCCGGGAGGCGGCGATAACGGCGGCGGCGGTGGCGGTGGGGGCGGCGGCACGCCCCTTAGCGTCGCTATGGGCGGCGATGGCGGTTCCCCCCCGGCCAATGACAACAGCGGCCTTCAAGGCGGCTCGGAAGCCGCCAGCGCGGGCGGTGGCACGGCTGCAAGCGCCGCTGCGGGTAGCGAGGCGGCCGATCGTGAAGACGGCAACGGCGGCGGCGCTGCCGGTGGCTCGCCTGCGGGGGAGGGGGAGGCCAGCTCCGCCAGCTCGCAAGGTGAAGGCGCGCCCGAAAGTGGCGACACTGGCGGCACGCAACGCACCGGCCTTAGCCGTGCGGCGAAAACCGCAAGCATCCTCGGCGGCGCTGCCGCTGGTATGGCGGTGGGCGCTTTGAAAGAGCGGGTGGGAAATACGGTGGGCGGCCGACTGGCGGCCAATATCCGCGCGTCGGCCGCCTCGGCATCGTCGGGAAGTGAAACGCTCGCTCCCGCGACCGGCGCGGGCAGTCCCGCCAGTTCGTCCGATTCATCGCCACCCCCCACGGCGCAATTCGCGGGCGATACCATTTCGGCCGCCCGTGATGCGGGCGACATGGAGACGCCAGAGGATGAAGTTGCGGCCTTCGTCCAGAGAAGGGGGGACAGCTAATCATGGCCGCTGATCTGCCTCCGGTTGTCATAGAAGAACGGGTGCAATGCTCGATCGCGGCGGCGCTGCGCTATAACATTCCGGCGAACGTCATGCTGGCGGTCGCGGAACAAGAGAACGGTCGGCCCGGCGCGCGCGTCCAGAACACCAATAACACCGCCGATCTTGGCTCGATGCAGCTCAATTCCAGCTATATTCAATCGCTGGCACGCTACGGCATCCGGCCCGAATATGTGCTTGCGGCGGGGTGCTATCCCTACAACCTCGCTGCATGGCGTATCAGAAACCATATCCGGGATGACAAGGGCGACCTGTGGACGCGGGTTGCCAATTATCATTCCCGAACGCCGGTCCATAATGCCCGCTATCGGGCGCTGATTATGGCGAAAGGCGCGCGCTGGGAGGCGTGGCTTTCCTCGCGCTATAATACCTACAGCGTGAACGGCGTGCCGGTAAGCGGCGGGGCTCTGTTGCAAAAATCGTGAAGCTTGAGCATGCTTGGCGGAGATTGGACGGACGGAACGATGACGGATTT
>NZ_AUWY01000031.1 GCF_000447205.1 Sphingobium ummariense RL-3
ACGAGCCAAGTGCAAAATCCGTCACATTAGGGTGGCTCTTGCAGTGTATCGTCACATTGAGCGCAAACCCACCCTTTTGTGACAGACGAATGGTGTCACTCGGCCCTATCACTCTGGGGTGTACCCAAATGTTATAGGCCGATCAGCCGCCTCACGCTGCAAGCCGTCCAAAATCAATCCGGTCGTTCAGGTCGAGGTCGAAGCGGCCATAAGGGTTCACATGACTGTAGATCAACGGCGTGAGACCACGATAATCTTCCGGCGTCATCCGCCCCGCCCACTTCGGCTCAACCAGTACGGTCTGAAGCATGCGGGTGTTCACATACACCAGCGACGCTTGCAGGAGGTGTAGCGCCAGAACGGAGATTTCCTGCTCATGGATGCGGTTGGTGGCGATCTCGCCGCCCTTGCCGAAGAACACGAAACCATTAGCGCCGTTCCAGTTCTCAACCACATTCAGCCCTTCGTGGATCTCGCGGCGGAATGCCTCCTGACGCAAATACCGGCATAGGAAGATTGTTTTGACCGCGCGGCCGAGTTCACTCAGCGCCTTGTAGGTCGGGTGCATCACTTCGGCTCTGGCAAACCGGAGCAGGATCGCTTCCGGATCGGCGGTGCGCGATTGCATGGCAGCGGCATATTTGACCATTTCGTCATATTGTTGCTCGATCTCGTCCCAGTCGATCGGGCTGGAGAGGATCGGCAGTAAATTGGAAAGCCGCGTGCGCATGCCGGCTTGGGGAAGGGCCAGTTTCTGGCGTGCCACTGCTTTCAGCCGCGGGGCAAGCTCAAATCCAAGGAGTCGGCAGAACGCAAAGCCGACTGCGCTCTGGCCGTGGCTATCGACGTACTGGCGCTGGATTTCCATGTCGGTGCAATGGCGTAGCACGCCTTCGATCATGGAGGCGACCTCCGAGGAAGAGCACCGCTTGAGCTGGGAATAAACGCAGGTCGCGCGCTTCTCCACATGCCAGTAGATCATGACGCCACGGCCGCCATAGCGGGCGTGCCATTCCGTCATCAGGTTGCGGTCCCACGCGCCGAACTTCGTTGAATCGGACGCGCATGCCGTGCCCGCATCTCCCCATACTGCGGCATTGCGGATTGCCAGTGTCGCGTTTGCTACCCGCGCGCACGCCTCCCTCAGCGCTGGCGCGTGGATGAAACGGCGATGGACATGCAGCAATTCCTCGTAACTGACATCGGGTGTTGCGCCAGCGACCCGCTTGAGCCCGGCGTTCGTGCCCAAGCCATAGAGACACAGCAAAAGACGCTGAGCCAAGGCTGCTTTCGACAGGGTAACCCGCGAGGCCGACGTTTCGAAAGCATCCATCAATCCCGTGTCCAGAGCAGCCTCTTTCAACACGTCCAGCAGTCCGGTCATCGGCCAGCGCTGACCGATCTCGCTTTTGATCGAAGCGAGACCCTTCGGTTCGGGCAAGGGCTTGAACGGTGTAATCGATATCCGGTTGTCGCCGCGCCACAGGAGCCGGACCTTGTCGTTTTGTGGAATATTGGCATTGAGGAGCAACAGTTCCCGTTCAAGCTCCTCCCGGATCGAGGCGCAAAACGCCTGCGCATCTGGCGTCAGGCTGAGGCCGGAATAGTACGCATCTCGCCTGATCTCGAAGTCCTTGGGAAGATCGTCATCGGGATTGCGATAGCGATCCGCCCCGACCACCCAGATTTCTTTGGAGGGCTCTGTTGCAAAGATTGGCGGCAGTCAGAGGTAGGCTGTCGCTCTGCGCCGATCAGGCGGCTGCTGCGAAATGGTGGTTGAGCATGCCCATGGCCTCCGTCAGCGCCGAGGGCCCAATGCCAAAAGCTCTCTCCACAAGGCGCACCTCGCCCCTGATGCCGGGCTGCAGGCACCAGGGGCGAGCCTGTCCTTTGCGCAGGGCTCGCATGACTTCGAATCCCTTGATCGTGGCATAGGCCGTGGGGATCGATTTGAAACCGCGCACCGGCTTGATCAGTATCTTGAGCTTTCCGTGATCGGCCTCGATCACGTTATTGAGATMCTTCMCCTGCCGGTGGGCCGTCTCCCGGTCCAGCTTTCCTTCGCGCTTCAATTCGGTGATCGCTGCACCATAGCTCGGCGCTTTGTCGGTATTGAGCGTGGCAGGCTTTTCCCAGTGCTTCAGGCCTCGCAGGGCCTTGCCCAGGAACCGCTTCGCTGCCTTGGCGCTGCGGGTCGGCGACAGGTAGAAATCGATCGTGTCGCCCCGCTTGTCGACTGCCCGGTACAGGTAGGTCCACTTGCCCCGCACCTTGACGTAGGTTTCATCCAGGCGCCAGCTCGGATCAAAGCCACGCCGCCAGAACCAGCGCAGCCGCTTCTCCATCTCCGGGGCGTAGCACTGGACCCAGCGATAGATCGTCGTATGGTCGACCGAAATGCCGCGTTCCGCCAGCATTTCCTCAAGGTCGCGATAGCTGATCGGATAGCGACAATACCAGCGCACCGCCCACAGGATCACATCACCCTGGAAATGGCGCCACTTGAAATCCGTCATCGTTCCGTCCGTCCAATCTCCGCCAAGCATGCTCAAGCTTCACGATTTTTGCAACAGAGCCCTGCCGCAGAGCCAGGCCGCCGAACAGTCCGGTGAAACTCAGGATCCAGCCGATGATCGCCACTCGACGCCCCCTTTCACCGCCAGGGTAAGGACGCGAAGTTGCGGAAGGCTTAACCGTCGACCTGCGCCCAGGGGTCGTAGCTGCCGAAGCTCCAGATATTGCCCTCCGGATCGAGCGCCTCGTAGCCGCGGCCCGGATAGCCTTCATTGTCGTGCGGCTCGCGCACCACGACGGCGCCGGCATTGCGCGCGCGCAGGCAGTGCGCGTCGGGATCGGCCACGATCACATAGGTGCAGAGCGTGACGCCGCCCAGCTCGCGCGGCGTCTTCCAGGTGATCAGCGATTCGTCGTCCCCGTCGCGGACGCTGCCCAGCATCACCATGCCGCCGCCCAGCACCAGCTGCGCATGGTGGATGATGGTCGCGTCATCCGGGTCGGCATGGACCGCATGGGCCTCGAACCCGAAGGCTTCGCACAGGAAATCAATGGCGGCGGGCGCATCCTCGTAGCGCAGGCCGGGGATCACGGGGGAACCGGACATGCTTTCGTCTCCCTGTCAGGACTTCGAGGTGGGGCGAGCCTAGCGCGATGTCGGCTTTGCCGCTAGGCGGGGCCAATGACCACTCGTGACGATCTGGCCCTCGCCCACCGCCTCGCCGATGCCGCCGGCGCTGCGATCCGCCCCTTCTTCCGCGCCCGCTACGACCTGGAGTTCAAGTCGGACAAGTCCCCGGTGACGGAAGCCGACAAGGCGGCCGAGGCGGCTATACGAGCTATATTGGAAAAAGAGCGCCCGCGGGACGGCATCATCGGCGAGGAATATGGCACCACGCGCGAAGATGCCGAGCGGGTCTGGGTTCTCGATCCGATCGACGGTACCCGCGCCTTCATCGCCGGACGACCGATCTTCGGCACGCTGATCGCGCTGATGCAGGCCGGCTGGCCGACTGTCGGGATCATCGACCAGCCGGTCACGGGGGAACGCTGGGCGGGGATGACGGGCCAGCCAACCACCTTCAACGGCACGGCGGTCATCACGCGCGCCTGCCGCGCGCTCGACCAGGCGATCGTCGCCTCCACCGCGCCGCAGGCCTTCCCCGGCTGCACCGCCGAGCATTTTTCGCGGCTCGCGGGCCAGTGCCGTGACACCATCTGGGGCGGAGACTGCTATAATTATGGCTTGGTGGCGTCTGGCCATGTCGACATCGTGGTCGAGGCCGGGCTGAAGCTGTACGACGTAGCCGCGCTGGTGCCCGTGGTCGAGGGCGCCGGCGGGCGCATGTGCGACTGGTCCGGCGACCCCCTCACTGCGGACAGCGATGGGCAGGTGATCGCGCTGGGCGACCCGGCGCGGCTCGACGATGTTTTGGAGGCCCTTGCAGAGGGGCATCACCAGCACGGGTGACCTGCCGCCCGAACCGGGCGGCACCGGCCCTATTGCTTGATCGGCGCGCCGATCGACCAGACATGGCCAAAGGGATCGATGACCTGACCGTAGCGGTCGCCCCAGAACTGATCGTCCAGCGGGAAGCGCACCGTTGCCCCGGCCTTGACCGCCCGGTCCCACCAGGCGTCGGCATCGTCGACCTGCAGGTGCAGCGTCACACCGACCGGCGGCGGCGCCGCATGGCCGCCGCTCATTTCGGGGAAATCGTCGTTCAGCATCACTGACCCGCCGTTGACGATCATGTGAGAATGCATGATCCGTTCGCCCTGCTGGTCCATGTGGCGCATCTGCTCGACAGCGTCGAAGGCCTCGGCATAGAAGGCGATCGCCTCCGCCGCCTTGCCGCCGCCGATCGTGAGGTGCGGCGTCACGCCGCCTGCCGGTCCTTGCCCTTCCGCCATCATCCTTCTCCTGCTCGAGTCGCGGTTGCACGATAGGCGATCGCCATGACGATCATAAGATAGGTGCCGAATCGCTTGCCTTTCGGGGTTCGAGCGACTAAGGCGCGCCCTTCGCGATATTACGGAAGGACTGCCCGGCCAAAAGGGCTGCCGTGGCTGTCCCAAATCGTCGCGCTGTATAAGGAGACGAAAATGCCCAAGCTCAAGACCAAGAGCGGTGTGAAGAAGCGCTTCAAGTTCACCGCTTCCGGCAAGGTCAAGCATGGTGTCGCCGGCAAGCGTCACCGCCTGATCAGCCACAATGCCAAATATATCCGCCAGAACCGCGGCACGTCCGTCCTGTCCGACGCCGACGTCGCCCATGTGCGCCTCTGGGCGCCCTATGGCCTGAAGTAAGGGAGACCCAGCATGGCACGTGTCAAGCGTGGTACGACCACCAAGGCCAAGCACAAGAGGATTCTGGATCAGGCGAAGGGCTATTATGGCCGTCGCAAGAACACGATCCGCATCGCTCGCCAGGCGGTCGAGAAGGCCGGTCAGTACGCCTATCGCGACCGCAAGGTGAAGAAGCGGTCGTTCCGCGGCCTCTGGATCCAGCGCATCAACGCCGGCGTCCGGGCCGAGGGCCTGACCTATTCGCAGTTCATGCACGGTCTGAAGCTGGCCGGCGTCGACCTGGACCGCAAGGTTCTGGCCGACATCGCGATGCACGAAGGCGAGGCGTTTAGCGCCATCATCGCCCAGGCGAAGGCTGCGCTGCCCGCGGCCTGAGCCGGACCGATCGCAAGATCGTCCAAAGGGGCGCCGGGGCAGATCGCTTCGGCGCCCTTTTTCTTGTCTGTTGCAGGAGCCTGCTCCCATGTCGCTGCATGTCTGGTGGATCTACGTCACCGCCGTCTTCCTGATTTCGGCCACCCCCGGGCCCAACATGCTGCACGTGATGACGCAGAGCATCGCCCATGGCCCGCGACGGGCGCTCGCCACCATGGCGGGGCTGATGAGCGCGGTGCTGCTGTGCCTCGTCGCCTCCGCGCTCGGGCTGGGCGCGGTGCTGAAGGCATCGCCCCGGCTGTTCGACCTGCTGCGCTATGCCGGCGTCGCCTATCTCGTCTGGCTCGGCATCAAGGCCTGGCGGGCGCCCGTCGGCGTGCCGGACGGAACGCCCGCGCGCAGCCGTTCCGACGGCGCGCTCTATGCGACGGGCCTGCTCACCGGCCTTTCCAATCCCAAGCTCATCGTCTTCGCCGCCGCGCTGTTCCCGCAGTTCATCGACATGACACGCCCCTTCTGGACCCAGCTCGCCATCCTGATCGCGAGCTTCGTCGCCATCGAAAGCTTCTGGTACGCCATGTACGCGCTGGGAGGCGCACACCTCGCGCGCTGGCTCGCCCCCGCGAACCGCCAGCGCCTGTTCAACCGGGGCACGGCGCTGCTGTTCATCGGCTTTGGCGGCGCCTTGCTCGGGGCGCGGGCCTGACCCTTTCCTTGCCCGCTTCGCCCCGCTAAGGCGCAGCCAGTTTCCGCCTATTTCAGGAACCATCGGATGAGTGACATCGCCAACCTCAAGGCCGGCCTGATCGCCGACATCGCCACCGCCGACACGCTCGACGCGCTGGAGGCGCTGCGCGTGGGCGCGATCGGCAAGAACGGGGTGGTGACGGCCCTGCTCAAGACCCTGGGGTCGATGAGCCCGGAGGAACGGCTGGAGCAGGGACCGCCGATCCAGGACCTGCGCGAATCCGTGACCGCTGCGCTGGCCGAGCGCAAGGCCGCGCTGGAGCAGGCTGCGCTGGATGCCAGGCTGTCGTCCGAACGCATCGACATGACCCTGCCCGCCGATCCCGGCCCGCAGGGATCGGTCCATCCGGTGAGCCAGGTGATGGATGAGCTGGCGGAAATCTTCGCCGACCTCG
The DNA here is from genome assembly GCF_000447205.1 of Sphingobium ummariense RL-3. Taxonomy (GTDB): domain Bacteria; phylum Pseudomonadota; class Alphaproteobacteria; order Sphingomonadales; family Sphingomonadaceae; genus Sphingobium; species Sphingobium ummariense. Next base: position 6,342 of record NZ_AUWY01000031.1, read on the forward strand.
GCTTCTCCGTCGCGACCGGGCCGGAGATCGAGGACGACTGGCACAATTTCTCCGCACTCAACATTCCGGAAACGCATCCGGCGCGGGCGATGCACGACACCTTCTACTTCCCCGACGCGGCCGACGGGCGAAAGATGCTACTGCGCACCCACACTTCCCCGGTGCAGATCCGCACCATGACGGCCACGCCGCCGCCGATACGCATCATCGCACCGGGCCGCGTCTATCGCAGCGACAGCGACGCGACCCACACGCCGATGTTCCACCAGATCGAGGGCCTGGTCATCGACAAGGGCATCACCCTCGGCCATCTCAAATGGACGCTGGAAACCTTCCTCAAGGCCTTTTTCGAGCGCGACGACATCGTGCTGCGGCTGCGCCCCAGCTATTTCCCCTTCACTGAGCCGTCGGTGGAGGTTGATGTCGGCTATACCCTGACCAACGGTCAGCGCGTGATCGGCGGAGACGGCGACGCGCCGGGCGGCGGATGGCTCGAAGTGCTGGGCAGCGGCATGGTCAACCGCCGGGTGATCGCGTCCTGCGGCCTCGATCCCGACGAATGGCAGGGCTTCGCCTTCGGGACCGGCGTCGACCGGCTCGCCATGCTCAAATATGGGATGAACGACTTGCGCGCTTTCTTCGACGGTGATCTGCGCTGGCTGCGGCACTATGGCTTCTCGGCGCTCGACGTGCCGACGCTCAGCGGAGGAGTGGGCGCATGAAGTTCACCCTGTCCTGGCTGAAGACGCATCTCGCCACCGATGCCGACTTACCGACGATCCTGAAGGCGCTGACTGACATCGGCCTGGAGGTCGAAGGAGTCGAAAACCCGGCGGAGAAGCTCGGCGGCTTCCGCATCGCACGGGTGCTGACGGCCGAACGCCATCCCCAGGCCGACAAGCTCCAGGTGCTGACGGTCGACCATGGCGACGGCGCTCCGCTGCAGGTCGTCTGCGGCGCGCCTAATGCGCGGGCAGGGCTGGTCGGCGTGTTCGGGATGGAGGGCGCGGTCGTGCCGGTCAACGGTATGGTGCTGAAGAAGACCGCCATTCGCGGCGTCGAATCCAACGGCATGATGTGCTCCTATCGCGAGCTGGAACTGGGCGAGGATCATGAGGGCATTATCGAGCTTGCCGCCGATGCGCTGGTGGGCCAGGCCTACGCGCAATGGGCGGGCCTCAACGATCCGGTGATCGACGTTTCCGTGACGCCGAACCGGCAGGACTGCATGGGCGTGCGCGGCATCGCCCGCGATCTCGCCGCCAAGGGCCTGGGAACGCTCAATGCCATCGTCGTGCCGCAGGTCCAGGGCGTCGGCCCTGGCCCGGACGTGCGCACGGACGATCCCGAAGGCTGCCCTGCCTTCTTCGCCCGCAGCGTGCGTGGCGTCACCAACGGCCAGTCGCCCGAATGGATGGCCCGGCGGCTGAAGGCGATCGGCCAGAAGCCGATCAGCACGCTGGTCGACATCACCAACTATATAATGATCGACCTCGGCCGGCCGCTCCACGTCTACGACATGGCGACGCTCAAGGGCGGCCTCGTCGCGCGCAAGGGCAAGCCGGGCGAGCAGGTGCAGGCGCTGAACGGCAAGACCTACACCGTCGACGGGACGATGACGATCATCGCCGACGACGAGGCCGTGCACGACATCGGCGGCATCATGGGCGGCGTGCATTCGGGCGCCACCGAAGCCACGACCGACGTGCTGATCGAATGCGCCTATTTCACGCCGGAGCGGATCGCGATCACGGGGCAGACGCTGGGCCTGACCAGCGATGCGCGCGCCCGTTTCGAGCGGGGCGTCGATCCCGCCTTCCTCGACGACGGGCTGTCGATCGCCACCGACCTGGTGGTGAAGCTGTGCGGCGGCACGCCGAGCGAGGCGACCCGCGCCGGCTTCCCGCCCGCCCTGCCGAAGGAACTCTCCTACCTGCCCTCGCAATGCGCGGAACTGGCCGGCGTTTTCGTGTCGGAAACGGAGCAGAAGGCGATCCTGGAAAGCCTGGGCTTCGCCGTCACCGGCCAGAACAGCATCGTCGAATATGAGGACGGGGTGCCGGTAGCGGTCGAGGCGGGCTGGACGATCACGGTGCCGACCTGGCGCCGCGATATCGACGGCTGGCCCGACATCGTCGAGGAAGTCGTGCGCATGGTCGGACTGGAGCATGTTCCCTCCACGCCGCTGCCGCGCGCGCCCGGGGTGGCGAAGCCCACCGCCACGCCCGAGCAGCTGGTCGAGCGCCGGGTGCGCCGTACCGCCGCCGCGCGCGGCCTTGCCGAAGCGATCAACTGGTCCTTCCTCTCGGAAAAGGAAGCGGCCGCGGTCGGCGGCGGAGACTGGACGCTGGCCAACCCGATCTCGGAGGATCTGAAGGTCATGCGGCCTTCGCTGCTGCCGGGCCTGCTGTCCGCCACCCGCCGCAACATGGATCGCGGCGCAGCGTCGGTGCGGCTGTTCGAAATTGGCCGCCGCTATTTCGCCGACAAGGAACGCGCCACCGTCGGCTTCGTGCTGGCGGGGGAAAAGGCGCCCCGCAGCTGGCAGGGCGGCAAGGCACAGCCCTTCACCGCCTTCGACGCCAAGGCCGAACTGATCGCGCTGCTGACCGCGGCGGGGGCACCGGCGGCGAATCTCCAGAACTTCGGCGAAGCATCGGCCGCCTATCATCCCGGCCAGTCGGGCACGCTGCGCCTGGGGCCGAAGGTCGTTCTGGCCGAATATGGCGTGCTGCATCCAACGCTCGCGAAGCAGTTCGGCCTCACCGGCACCGTCGTCGCGGGCGAAGTCTTCCCCGACGCGATTCCGGGCAGGCGCAAGGCCGGCTCCCTACGCGCGCCCTATGCGCCGCCCGCGCTTCAGGCGGTGAAGCGCGACTTCGCCTTCGTCGTGCCCGACACGCTGGAGGCCGACGCGCTGGTCCGCGCCGTGAAGGGGGCGGACAAGAAGGCCATCGTGGATGCGCGGCTGTTCGATGTCTTCACCGGCCCCGGCCTGGAGGAAGGAACCAAGTCGCTTGCCATCGAAGTGACGCTCCAGCCCGGCGAGAAGAGCTTCGCGCAAGAGGAACTGGACGCGATCAGCGCCGCGGTGGTGAAGGCGGCCGAAAAGCTGGGCGGGACGTTGCGGGGCTAATCACCCCGCACCGGTTCGTTGCGAGGGACGACTATTTGTCGCCGTCCTTCTTCGCCGCGTCGGCCTTTTCCTTCGGTGGCGGTGGCGGTGCGATGGGGGCGATCTTGCACCCCCTCGCGCTCGCCAGCCCGCGCAGATAGCCGCGCCGCGCGATACCTGCCGTGACCGCCGCGTCCAGCCGGCGCTGGGCGGGGGCGGCGCCGCTGATTTCGCGCACCAGGCCGCGGAAGGGGATCAGCGAGTTGACGATGGTCTTGCCCACCGCCTCGGCGATCTTGCCGGTGCGGTCCTCATTGGCTTGCTTGCCGATGATGAAATCGTCGCCCAGCACGGCGTTGAGTTCACCCAGGCTGGTGTTCAGCCCCTTGCAGGTACGGCTGGGCGGCGGCGCATAGGGATTTTCCACCGCCTTCTCCAGCACGGGTGGAATTCTGTCCTTGTCCAGGCCGATGTCGCGGGCAGGCTGGGTTGCAATGCTGCCCGCCTTGTCCAGCGTATCGTCCTTCTTCTTCTCCTCCTGTGCGAAGGCGGTGGTCGACAGAAGCAGTGCGAGCGCACTGCAGGTGATGATCTTCATCCTCATGACTCCCTTTCCCCTGCAACCCTCGGCGAACGGGTCTGTTCCGTTCCGTAACGACCGGGAGGAGAGACAGAGGCCGGCCGCCCGGTTATGACCGCCCGGAAAGGAGACCGCCTTCCATGAATGACCCGTGGATCACCATCGCCTCGCCTGAGCTGACCGCCGCGATCAACCCGCTGGGCGCGGAACTGTCCTCGCTCCGGGATGGCGAGGGTCGCGAACTGATGACCGATGCCGACCCGCGCTGGTGGACCGGGCGGGCACCGTTGCTCTTTCCTTTCGTCGGGCGTTCGCGGGGGGATGTCTATCGCTATAGCGGGCACGAATTTCCCATGGCCCAGCATGGCTTTGCCCGACGCATGGGCTTTTCCCCGGTGGACCAGTCGGACCATGCCGTGACCTTGCGGCTGGAGGCGGATGCGCAGACCCGCGCTGCCTATCCGTTCGATTTCCGGCTGGACATGCGCTTCGCGCTGGCGGGAGCCACGCTGGCGATGACCGCGACCGTCACCAACAGGGGCGAGGCGGACATGCCCTTTTCTTTCGGCTACCATCCCGCCTTCGCCTGGCCCCTGCCCTATGGCGGCGAGGCGGAGGATCACCGCATCGTCTTCGAGCAGCCCGAGCCCGCTCCGCTTCGCAGGGTCGGCGAGGAGCCGGGGCTGATCGCACCCGACAGCATCTCTTCCCCCGTGGACGGCAACACGCTCGCTCCCACCCATGCCATGTTCGCGGGCGACGCGCTGATCTGGGACCGGATCGAAAGCCGCAGCCTGCTCTGGGGCGTGCCTGGCCGCCCCCGGTTGCGGATCGGCTTTCCCGACACGCCCTGGCTCGGCCTCTGGCAGAAGCCGGGCGCGCATTATCTTTGCATCGAGCCCTGGGCCGGGATGGCGGACCTGGTCGGCTTCACCGGGGAGGTCTGGGACAAGCAGGGCATCATGGCGCTGCTGCCCGGCGATGCCCGCTCCTTCCGCATGGACGTCAGCCTGTTGAAGGACTGATCCCCCCTACCCATTTCCGTCATTCCCGCGTAGGCGGGAATCATGTCCCGCATACCGACGCGGCTGTGCGGCTTCCTCAAGCAGAATGATAGAATGACCCTCCCCTCCCGCCGCACCTTCGCGATCATCTCCCACCCCGACGCGGGCAAGACCACGCTCACCGAAAAGCTGCTGCTGGAAGGCGGCGCGATCCATCTTGCAGGCGAGGTCAAGGCGCGCGGGGCAAACCGCCGCGCCCGGTCCGACTGGATGAAGATCGAGCAGCAGCGCGGCATCTCCGTCACCTCCTCGGTCATGACGTTCGAGCGCGAGGGCGTCACGTTCAACCTGCTCGACACGCCGGGGCACGAGGATTTCAGCGAGGATACCTACCGCACCCTCACCGCCGTCGATTCCGCCGTCATGGTGATCGACGCGGCCAAGGGCATCGAACCGCAGACCCGCAAGCTGTTCGAGGTCTGCCGCCTGCGCAACGTGCCGATCATCACCTTCGTGAACAAGGTCGACCGTGAGGGCCGCGATCCCTTCGCGCTGCTGGACGAGGTAGCGGACGCACTGGCGCTCGACGTCTGCCCGATGAGCTGGCCGGTCGGCATGGGCGGCACCTTCGAGGGCATATACGACTTCGCGAAGAACCGCCTGCGGCAGCCCAGCGGCCCGTCGCGGGAGTATGAGGGCAAGGAAGCCTTCGTTTCCGGCCTGGACGACGACGCGCTTGCCGGTCACCTGTCGGCCGACGGCCTTGGCCGGCTGCGCGAGGAGGCGGAGCTTGCCGTCGGCGGCTATGCCGATTTCGATCTCGCCGCCTATCGCCACGGCGACCTGACGCCGGTCTATTTCGGATCGGCGCTCAAGCTGTTCGGGGTGAACGAGCTGATCGACGCGCTCGCATCGCACGCGCCGCCGCCGCGCGCCCAGCCCGCCGAACCCGCACCGGTCGAGCCGGAGGCAAGCGAAGTCACCGGCTTCATCTTCAAGGTGCAGGCGAACATGGACCCCATGCACCGCGACCGCATCGCCTTCATGCGGCTGTGCTCGGGACGGTTCAGGCGCGGCATGAAGCTCACCCCCTCGGGCAGCGGCAAGCCGATCGCAGTGCACTCGCCGATCCTCTTCTTCGCCCAGGATCGCGAAATCGCCGACGAGGCCTTCCCGGGCGACATCATCGGCATCCCCAATCACGGCACCTTGCGGGTCGGCGACACGCTGTCGGAAAAGCCGGGCGTGCGCTTTACCGGCCTGCCTAATTTCGCGCCGGAAATCCTGCGCCGCGTCGCGCTCAAGGATCCGACCAAGACCAAGCAGCTGCGCAAGGCGCTGGACGACCTTTCTGAGGAAGGCGTCATCCAAGTCTTCTATCCGGAAATCGGCAGCCAGTGGATCGTCGGCGTCGTCGGGCAGCTCCAGCTCGACGTGCTGATCAGCCGGCTGGAGGCGGAATATAAGGTCGCGGCGATGCTGGAAGCCTCGCCCTTCGACACCGCGCGCTGGATCAGCGGCGAGGATGCGGCGGTCAAGGAACTGGTCTCCTTCAACGGCGCCAACATGGCCAAGGACCGGGACGGCAACCTCGTCTTCATGGCGCGCAGCGCGTGGGACATCGGCTATCAGCAGGAACGCCATCCCAAGGTGAAGTTCAGCGCGACGAAGGAGCGGTAACGCCGCGGCGAGGGCCGTTTATAAACGGCTGATATTCTTCAGTCCCGGTCCATCCAGGTGGACGGAGCTTTCAGAAAGGGCGATTCGGGATTGAATACGGGTGGCGTCGGAAGGGGATGAACCGCCAGCAGGCGCTCACCCAGTACCATGTAATGATCCCCATCGACCGTGAAAAAATTGGGCTCCCGCGTGCGTCGACCAACAAATTCGACCAGCAACGCTACAGGCTGGTCATCCCGCAATTGAGGGATACGGTGTAGCGCCGCTTCGTCCCGTGCGAATTCCAGGCCCGCGCCTCCACCGGGCCAGCTCCATATTGGCGCCGCTGCCGCATTTTCGGTAAATTGGCTGAACTCACCATAGCGCAACCATACACCCTTCATCCGGCGCGGCGGGCCCAGCCGATAGTATTGGTCAAGCGGCAGCCGGCGGACCTCCTCCTTATCCTGCTTCTTCACTTTGACATTGCAAGGCACATAACCCAGCCGATGCGCCAAATCGAAGCGTTCGACGATGCGATCGTAAAGGCTGCGATAGGCGGCAGGATTGGCGCCAAATGGCCGCGACGGCGTATCGCCACAGGCCGATAGACAAAGAAACGGCAACAGGAAGGCAAGGCGCATTTCGTGCTGCTAGCAGAGGATCAGGCGCTGACCCAGTCCCTCCGCAGCGCTCGGCCTGCCAACGCCATGAACAGCCCCGCCAGCAGGTAGAATCCCAGCGCCGCCACGATGGCATAGCGCAGCGCTTCCGCCCCGAAGGCCGGCGTCAGCGCGTCGGACAGGGCCCCGACCGCCCAGCTGCCGAGGCCCAGACCCACGAGATTGTTGATCAGCAGGAAGCTGGCCGACGCGCTTGCCCGCATGTGCGCGGGGACGAGATGCTGCACGGCGGTCAGCACCGGCCCCAGCCAGACATAGACCAGCGCCTGCGGAATCAGGAAGAGGACGAAGGCCAGCGTCACGCTGCCCGACAGCACGCCGGTCACGAACAGCGGCATCCCCACCACATAGCTGACCGCCGGCACCCAGGCGTAGAACGCCTTGTCCCTGCCCCCCAGCCTGTCGCCCAGCCAGCCGCCCAGCAGCACGCCGGCGGTGCCGCCCACGAGCAGCAGCGCCCCCAGGAACTGTCCCGCGCCGATCAGGTCCAGGCCGAAGCTGCGGATGAGCAGGCTCGGCAGCCAGAAGGCGACGCCATAGCCGCAGAGCGAGCTGCACGCCGCGCCCAACGCGAGCAGCCAGAAGCTTGGCTTGGCGGCGAGAATGCCGAAGACAGCCGACACCGGCACGGTGCCCGTGGTGCGCGCGGGCCGCACCGGCTCCCGCACGATCAGGCGGAAGAAGGGCGCGATCAGGAGGCCGAGGAGCCCGACGACGATGAAGGCCGTGCGCCATTCCACCGTCTGCGCGATATAGCCGCCCAGCAGCACGCCGCCTGCCGATCCCAGCGGAATGCCCAGCGAATAGATGGAGAGCGCCCGCGCCCGCTGATGCGCGGGAAAATAGTCGGAAATGACCGCGTAGGACGGCGCGACGCCGCCCGCCTCCCCCACGCCCACGCCGATGCGGAACAGGAACATCTGCACGAAATTGCCCGCCACGCCGCACAGCGCGGTGAAGCCGCTCCAGACTGCAAGGCTGACGGTGATGACCCAGGTGCGGCTGGTCCGGTCGGCGAGCAGCGCCAGCGGAATTGCCAGCGTCGAATAGAGCAGCGCGAAGGCGATGCCGCCCAGCGCGCCGAGCTGCGTGTCGGTCAGCCCCAGCTCCGCCTTGATCGGCCCGGCCAGGATGCCCAGGATCTGCCGATCGAGGAAGTTGAACGTATAGACCAGCAGCAGCATCGCCAGCACGATGCCGCGATAGGCGGGGGAGGTGGCGGTTCGGTCGATCATGAGGCTTTCAACCCCTCCGTTCGGTTCGAGCTTGTCGAGAACCTTGATCGCGACGGTTCCCGACAGACGCGACGCACGAACGGAGGGGTTGAAGTCAAAACTTTACCGTCCCCGTCACGAACACCTGCCGCGGATTGCCGTAGAAGGCGGTCAGCGTCCCCTCCCGGCCCAGCGACGGCGTCGGATAGCCCGCCGCATTGTTGATGATCGCGCCCGTCACCGGGTTCGCGGCGACAAAGGTATAGCCCGAGGTCTTATACTCCTTATCGAGGATGTTCTTGCCATGAACGCCCAGCGACCAACGGTCGTTCGGCGCGGTATAGACGATGCTCGCATCCCACAGCGCATAGCCCTTCTGGTCGATATAGGGGTTCGGGATCTCGAACTGGTATGTCTTGGACCGCCACGACAGGGTGCTCCCGACATAGAGGCTGCCCTCGCCCACCGGGCTGGTGTAGCTCAGCGTGCCGCTCGCGGTCCATTTGGGCGTGTTCTGCACCTTGCGGAACGCCGCGACATCGGTGGGCACGCTGTTGATGTTGGCGATATATTCGCGATATTCCGCGTCGATATAGCCGATCGCGGTCTGCAGGTTCAGCCGGTCGCCGCTGGTCGCGATATCGCGGCCCAGCCGCGCATTGCTCTCGAACTCCAGCCCCTTGAACCGCGCCTTGCCAGCGTTCGATACCACGCCGCAGAAGGACGGGATCGGGCGCGGCGGGGTGCCGCCGATGACGGTGCAGGCGACCGAGCCCGGAATCTGCACATCCTTGTAATCGGCATAGAAGCCGGCGACCGCGACATAGAGCGCCCCGTCCATGAGGTTGCCCTTGTAACCGACCTCGTAGCTGTCGACCTCCTCCGGGCGGAAGGCGAGGAAGGCCGCGACTTCGCTATCCTGCCGGACGCCGTCGCCATTCAGGTCCGGCGCGTTGGTGCCCACCCCGCGCGGGTCGAAGCCGCCGCCCTTGAAGCCCTTGGAATAGCTTGCATATAGATTGTGATCCGGGGTTGGCTTGTAGCTGACGGAGAAGCGCGGCGTGAACTTCTTGTATTTCGCGCTGCCCCGGAAATCGGTGCTGGGCGCGCCGAAAGGCAGGCCCGCGCCGCCGAACACGGGCGACCCGCCGCCCAGATAATTCTGGCGGAGAATGTCGGCCCTGCGTTCGTCCCAGGTATAGCGGCCGCCGGCCGACACGCTGAATTGCGGGCTGAAATCATAGGTGAAGTCACCGAACACCGCATAGGTTTCGGTATCCACGTCCGCCTGCGTGAAGGCGGTCAGGCCCGCGAGCGTCGTGAAGATGCGCGTATCGAACTGCGTGTCGGCGCTGGCATCCAGATAGTAGAAGCCCACCATGCCCTTCAGCGGCCCGGCATCGACCTGCAACTGCACTTCCTGGCTCAGCTGCTCGTTGCGGTAGAAGGCCGGCACGTCGACATCGACCGCCGGCAGCGCGTCGAAATCGATCGGCGATGCGCTGTTGTCCTTGCGCCAGGCGCTGATCGACTTCAGCGTGAACATGTCGCTCAGTTCCGCGGTGATGTTCATCGACAGGCCGTAGGATTCCACCTCCTGCCGCGGATCGCGCAGACCGCCGCGCGTGTCGAACACGTCGCTCAGCACCGGCGCGCCCGACAGTTGCCCGGGGATCAGGCGATGGCCGCCGCGCGCATTGCTCTTGTCCTTCGTATAATCGCCGGTGATGCGCATCAGCACCGGTTCGCCATAGCCGCCCATTTCGAAGGTGGCGCGGCCGGCCCAGATATCCTTGTTGTAATTGTCCTCACCGGTGGTGAGGTTCTTGCCGAAGCCGCCGCGCGACAGCCGGGCGAAGGCGCCGCCCACGCGGATGATGTCGCCCAGCGGCGCGGAAACGCTGACGATGCCGTCCGCCTGATCGTAGCTGCCGTAAGTGCCCTTGACCCGCAGCGCGAAATCCTGCGGCAGCATCTTCGTCACATATTTGACCGCGCCGCCGATCGTGTTGCGGCCATAGAGCGTTCCCTGCGGCCCGCGCAGCACCTCGATGCGCTCCACATCATAGATGTCGAGCAACGCGCCCTGCGGCCGGTTGAGATAGACATCGTCCAGATAGATGCCGACGCCTTGCTCGAAGCCCGATACCGGGTCCTGCTGGCCCACGCCGCGGATAAAGGCGGTCAGCGTCGAGTTGGTCCCGCGCGACGCTTCCAGCGTGGTGTTGGGCGTCACATTGGCGAGCTCGGTGATATCGATCGCCCCGCCCCGCTCCAGCGCGGCGCCGGAAAAGGCGCTGACCGCGATCGGCACGCTGACCAGCGTTTCCTCGCGGCGGCGCGCGGTGACGACGATATCGCCGGTTTCGTCAGGGGTGGGCGCGGCCCCATCCTGTGCGAACGCCGGAATTGCGACGAATCCGCTCCAGGCGACCGAGGCAAGAGCGAAGGCGCGTAGGGACTGGCGGGCGGTCATGATGTCCTCTCCTGGGATAGGGCGTCCGGTCTGCCGGATCGCCTGTGCTGCTGTCCCGCGAATCGATAATGAAAGTTGAACCGACTTTCAACTTGAAATAGGGAGGAGAGGACAGGACCGCGTTGCTGCGGCAAAAAGAACACGGATTTCGCAGGAGAGCGCATGGCCGACTCGGCGCCGATCAAGGATGACAAGACGCCCCGCACGGCACGCGGCGAACGCACGCGCCGCGCGCTGCTGTCGGCCGCGGCCGAGGAATTCGGCGAAAAGGGATTTCACGAAGGGTCGATCAGCGGCATCACCCGCCGGGCGGGCTGCGCGCTCGGCAGCTTCTACACCTATTTCGCCAGCAAGGACGACATCTTCCGCGCGCTGGTGGCCGACATGTCTTCCCAGGTGCGCGACCATGTGGCGCCGCGCATCGCGCAGGCGCGTGACGGCATCGACGCGGAACGGCTGGGCCTGCTGAGCTTCCTGGAATTCGCGCGCGCCCACAAGGAGATCTACCGGATCATCGACGAGGCGGAGTTCGTCGACCAGGCCGCCTATCGCGCCCATTACGAGAACACCGCCGCGCGCATGGCCGCACGCCTCGCGAAGGCGGCCGCGCAGGGCGATGTGGTCGACGACGTCGGCGAGGTCCATGCCTGGGCGATCATGGGGATGAACGTGTTCCTGGGGCTGCGCTACGGCGTCTGGGACGACAGCCGCCCGGCCGAGGAGGTCGCGGCCATCGCCAACGCCCTGATCGAAAGGGGGATAGGGACGCAGCGGTAGCGCCCTGCCGATCGCCATGGTGCCAGCGGACGCGATCGCCTATCCCGGAGCGAAACCGGAAGGGAAGATGGGCGATGCGGACGGGACGGATGGAAGCCTTCACCGATGGCGTGGTCGCCATCATCATCACCATCATGGTGCTGGAGCTCAAGGTGCCGGAGAATGGGAGCCTCGCGGCGCTGTCGGCCAGCGTACCGATCCTGCTCGCCTATGTGCTCTCCTTCATCAATGTCGGGCTCTACTGGAACAACCACCATCATCTGATGCATGCAGCCGAGGAAGTGGACGGGCGTGTGCTGTGGGCCAACCTGTTCCTGCTGTTCTGGCTGAGCCTCGTCCCCTTCGTCATCCGCTGGCTGGACGAAAGCGGCTTCGCGCCGATGGCGACGGCGGCCTATGGCGTGGTGCTGGGCATGGCGGCGATCGGCTATGCGCTGACGGAACGGGCTATCATCGCCGTCAACGGCCGCAATTCGGCCCTGGCGCGGGCGGTGGGGCGCGACCGCAAGGGGATCATCAGCGTGCTGCTCTATGTGATCGCGGTGCCGCTGGCGTTCTTCGTGCAATGGCTGTCGATCGCGATCTATGTCCTCGTCATCCTGCTCTGGCTGGTGCCCGACCGGCGGATCGAGCGGGAACTGACCGGCTAGCCCGCCACCATCTCCCGCGCGGCGGGGTGCTGGGTGCAGGCGAGCGTGCCCACCAGCACCAGCGTGCCCGCCAGCACCAGCGGTGTCGCAAGCCCCCAATGGAGGACCAGCACGGCTCCCACTGCCGCACCCAGGAAGATCGCCGCAACGCTCCCGATCCGGCGTGCCCAGTTAGGATTGCCCCCGCCAGCCAGGCTCGAATCGGCGGCGAGGCCGGTGAGCGTCAGCGTCAGCACCGTGGTGGTGAGGTCCGGGATCTTGAGCTGGCGGATGGTGGCGTTGCGGAACCCCATGGCGATGGCGGTCAGCGCGATGATGGCCGTGGCGCTGGCGCCGGGCGACTGGCGGGCGATGTCGAAACCGATGGCGACAAACGCCGCGATCCAGAGCAGCAGCGCCTCCACCAGCGCGGCCGTGAGCAGCCAGCGGCGCAGCGGCAGGCCGGCATGGCCCTTCCCCACCCGCCCCGCGACCAGCGCCCCCACCAGGAAGGCCAGGATCGCCACCAGATAGGGCACGGGCCGGAATCCCGGCGCGCCGGCCGCGGCGAAGCCCAGGAATACGATATTGCCGGTCATGTTGGCGGTGAACACCTTGCCCAGGCCCAGCACGCTGATCGCATCCACCAAGCCGGTGGTGACGGAAAGCAGCAGGAGCAGCCAGGGCAGCGGAGAGGATGCAGGTTTTTCCGTCATGGCACGATGCTCCTGTTCAGATGCGGTAATTGGCCTCGAGGCCGATCATGGTGATGGTCTTCGCCGGCCCGGTCTGGCGCAGGAAGGCGCCGGCGCCGAAGGCGGAGAGCGACGTGGACAGTTCGAGCTCCGGCGTCGCCTGCCAGCTGAGCGCGGCCTCGACCTCCTTGCCGATGAAGCGCGCTGTCGCCTCGCCGGGGCCGCGGATCAGGGTGCCGGGAATGTCGTAGATGCCGTCGCCCTTGGAGTAACGCCAATAGGCCATCCCCGCGACGCCAAGGCTGAGGTCGTCGCGCAGCGCCAGCGAGACGCCCGGATGCAGGTTGATGATGTTGGTAGGGCCGATGGGCGAAAGCTCGCCGAAATATTTGCCCTTGGGGAAAAGCGCGTTGAAGGTGCCGAGCGTGCCGTCGCCCGCGTGGCGATCGCCGCTAATGATGTTGAAGCGCATCGTGACGCGGGGTCTCAGCGGCGCGGCGGGGAAGCGGCGCGACACTTCGCTGCCCAATGTCCAGGCGCGGATGTCCTGCCCGGCGAAGCGGCCGAACTGATAGACGCCCTCGACATTCCAGCCCCAGTCGCCCGATGCGCCATGGCTTCGCAGGCCCAGGCTGTGACGCTCCTCCCGACCGCCCACCCCGCCGAAGAGGGCAGCGCGGTTCCGGTAGCCGAGATAATAGAGGTCCAGCCCCGGCAGCGTGGCATAGGCGCCCCACAACGCCTTGTCGGGAGAGGATCGGTCGTCGAACGTCCCGGCGCGCGCCTGCACCGGATGCGCGGCGAACAGGCTGACGGTGGCGCGGCCCAGATGGACGTCCGCGCGGCCACCGTCGAAGGCGAGCGGGACGTTCGGGCCATAGCGGGTGCCGACCAGCCGCTCTGTGCCGAGCGAGAGCATCTGCCGCCCGCCGCGCAGGGTGACGGGGCCGGCCTCCACTTCCACGAAGCCCTGGAGTAGGTCGGTGCGGGTCTGGTCGACCGGACTGGCGGACGGCGCCACGCCCTCGGCATAGGCCGCGATGGGCTGGACGAAGGCGCGCACCGGCCCGGCATGCAGGTCGATATAGGGCGCAACGCGCAGCCAGAGATAGGCATCATCAGGCGCGGACGCGCCGCCCCAGAGATTGTCGCCGAAGCTTTCCATCCGCGCGCGCAGTTCCACGCCGGTGCCGACCCATGTGCTGCCATCGGCATCGAGCGGGATATATTTCAGCTGCTCGGTCCAGCGCCCGGTGCGGTTCGCCGGATCGGCGAGCTTGCCCCAATCCTCGTCATAGCGGGTGTTGGTGAGCGTCGGCGGCTGCCACGCCTCCCCGCCCTGCGCCAGCGCGGGGGTGGCGACGAGCAGCGCGGGAAGGAAGAACAGGCTACGCATCGCGGTGCGCCCTTTGCAAGGAGACGATGGCGACGAGCACGAAACCGCCCACCAGCCCCAGATGCTCGAAGAAGGCGTTGGTCGCCATGAACCGCTCCTGCCCCTGCATCGTCCAGAAGTCGTTGGCGACGAAAGCGGCGAGGAGTGTAAACACGCCCAGCATGCCCGCCCCCAGCCACACCAGCCGTCCGGTCAGGATCAGCACAGGCCCCACGATTTCGACCGCGATGGTGAGTGCGGCCCACAAGGCCGGCGGGTTCATCCCGAAATGCGCCTGTTCGGCCACCGCACCTTGCCAGTCGGTCAGCTTGACGATCCCGCCCAGCAGATAGGCGCTGGTCAGCGCCACCCGCGCGAGGAAGAAGGTAGGCCTTGAAGCGAGGATCGCGGCCACGAAACGAGGGGCGGCGATCATGACGCTGCACCGTGGATTTCGGCGATATAGCCGCCGGGGAAGCGGACGATTACGCTTTGACGGCCACCTTCGACATGCGGCGCGACCAGTGTCTCCACGCCAGCGGCCTTGGCCTTGTCGAGCGTGGCGGACAGGTTCTTGACTTCATAGCCGGTCATGTCCCGGCCATAGGGCCAGGGCAGCTGCCCGTCCGATACGATCACGCTCATCTTGCCGTAGCCCGACGTCAGGCGAATGCGGCGATAGGACTTGCCCGGCTGGCCGATTTCAGCGCCCGACGCGGCCTTGTCATCCGAAATGATCCTGGCATGGGCAAAACCGGTCCACTGCTTGACGAAGTGGTCGGCGGCGTCCGGAGTCAGGTAGATGCGGTTTTCAGGCACGGTGGCAAGCGCTGGATAACTGGGCTTGGTGGTGTGCCAGTATAGCTGCATGGTGACGCCGCCTGCCCATTGCACAACCGCATCGCGACCGATCGGATCAGGGAAGGTCGCGATCAGCCGGGTCGCCCCATGCTTCACCGCCGAGGCCACTGCCTTGTCGAGGTCCGTCACCAGATAGCCGGTCCGTTCCGCGCCGAACGGCGTAGGGATCGGCGTCAGGAAACCGAAGACCGAAATCGTCCCCGCGGGTGTCAGGGCGAGTTGCGACTTGGTCTTGCTCGGGGTTGGCGTCACCTGAAATTCGCCCTGCTTGCTGGTGGTGCCGCCAAAGGTGGCGGTAAAGCTGCCGACGAAGCGATCAAAATCCTGCGGTTCGACATATATGTGGGTGGTGTCATATTGCGGGCCGACCGCGAAGTCCGTGTCCTGTGCAGGGGCGGCAACAGGTACGAGCGCAAACAACGCGGTCGTGACCAACAGGGCAAAGCGGGTCATGGCAGTACCTCCTGGAGCAAGAGCAGCACGCCGGGTGGGGGCGGCGCTCTCCCTTGTAGGAGCGCGCCGTCACCATAGGCAGGCGAATAATCTGATCATGATCGTTCGAAATTCTTGAAAAGGGGCGCGTTCACACCGCCCAGCAGCCGCAGCCGAGTGCGCCCCAGAAACTCTGGACGTCGGCGGCCGGGACACTGGCGCCCAGCGCCGCGGCATGGTCGTGGCCATGGACCGAACAGGCCGAATGGCAGCCGCAGGCCGAGGCCATCTTCCGCGCGGCCTCCGGCTCGCGATAATAGCCGCCAAAGGTTGCGACCGGCGACCAGTCGGGCATGGGCCGGGGCAGCGCCGGGGCGAGCGGGCCGTAATCGCCCTCGCCATGGACGACCTTGCCGCCCAGCACGGTCAGCACCGATCGGAGATGCGCGATCTCCCCCTCCGGCACGCTGAAATAATCGTCCGACAGCAGGGCAAGGTCGGCGAGCTGGCCGGCCTTGATCTGCCCCTTCTTGCCGACCTCGTTGGAGAACCATGTGTTCCTCTCGGTCCAGAGGCGCAGCGCGGTTTCCCGGTCCATCCGGTTGCGCACCGGATAGAGCGTCAGGCCGCCGACCGTCCGGCCGGTGACGAGCCAGGACAAAGACACCCAAGGATTGTAGCTGGCGACGCGGGTCGCGTCGGTGCCGGCGCCGACGGGCAGGCCCGCTTCCATCATCCGCTTGATCGGCGGTGTTGCCTCGGCCGCCTTCGCGCCGTAGCGCTCGACGAAATATTCGCCCTGATAGGCCATGCGGTGCTGCACGGCGATGCCGCCGCCCAGTGCGGCGATGCGGTCGATGTTCCGCTCGCTGATCGTCTCCGCATGGTCGAAGAACCAGTTGAGGCCGGCGAGCGGAATGTCGCGGTTCACCTTCTCGAACACGTCGAGCGCACGGCCGATCGTCTGGTCGTAGGTCGCATGCAGCCGCCAGGGCCAGCGCCGTTCGGCCAGCAGGCGGATCACCGGTTCCAGGTCGCCTTCCATGCTGGGCGGCATGTCCGGCCGGGCGACGCGGAAGTCCTCGAAATCGGCGGCCGAATAGACCAGCATCTCGCCCGCGCCATTGTGGCGATAGCTGTCGTCGCCATCGCCGGGCTTGATCTGCGTGGACCAGGTGGCGAAGTCCTTCAGCTCCTCCTTGGGCTTCTGCGTGAAGAGGTTGTAGGCGATGCGCAAGGTCAGCTCGCCGTCCTTGTGCAGCTTGTCGATGATTTCATAGTCGTCGGGATAATTCTGGTAACCGCCGCCCGCGTCGATCACGCTAGTGACGCCCAGCCCGTTCAGCTCCCGCATGAAATGCCTGGTCGAATTGAGCTGGTACTCCGGCGGCAGCTTCGGTCCCTTGGCGAGCGTCGCATAGAGGATCGTCGCATTGGGTTGAGCCAGCAGCAGGCCGGTGGGATTGCCCGCCGCGTCGCGGACGATCTCGCCGCCCGGCGGGTTGGGCGTGTCTTTCGTGTAGCCCACCGCCCGCAGCGCCGCGGCGTTCAGCAGCGCGCGGTCGTAGAGGTGCAGGATGAACACCGGCGTCTCGGGCGCGGCGGCATTGATCTCCTCGATCGTGGGCAGGCGCTTCTCGGCGAACTGGTGCTCGGTGAAGCCGCCGACCACGCGCACCCACTGTGGCGGCGGCGTGTTCTCGGCCTGGCGTTTCAGCATCGCCATCGCGTCGGCCAGGGTCGGCACCCCTTCCCAGCGCAGCTCCATATTATAGTTCAGACCGCCGCGGATGACGTGGATGTGGCTGTCGATCAGGCCGGGGATCAGGCGGCGGCCCTTCGCGTCGATGATGGTGGCGTCGGGCGCGGCGGCGGCGCGCACTTCCCCTTCCGTCCCGACCGCCAGGAACTTGCCGTCGCGGATGGCGACGGCGTCGGCGACGGGGTTGGCGCGGTCGAGGGTGGTGACCTTGGCGTTGACGAGGAGGATATCCCGGGGGGTCATGGCGAAACTCTCCGTGGCGGTAAGGAGGGCGGAAGTGGCGGCGCCGGCCAGCGCCTGTCGGCGGGAGATCATGCGTCGCGCTCCTGCTTGGCGGGGACGCGGCCCAGCACATGCTGCGCACAATCCTCGCGCAGGAAGCGGGCGAATTCGGGCCGGTCGGCGATCCGCTTCGCGAGCGGGATCACCTGCTCGCCCAGCAATATGCCGGCAAGGCCGACAAGGGCGATGATCGGTGGGGCGGGAGAACGGACGCCGAGCAGGCTGTAGACGATGCCGACCAGCAGCCCGGCGCCCAGCGAGAGAAGATAGGGCTTCATGGCGTCCGTCCCCCCTTTCCCTCAGGCCTGCACGAAGGCGAGCAGGTCGGCGTTGAGCACGTCGGCGTTCACCGTCAGCATGCCGTGCGGGAAGCCCTCGTAGATCTTGAGCGTGGCGCTCGGCAGCAGTTCGGCCTGCAGCACGCCCGCATTCTTGTAAGGCACGATCTGGTCGTCGTCGCCGTGCAGGACCAGCGTCGGAACGGTGATCGCCTTCAGGTCGTCGGTCTGGTCCGTCTCGGAAAAGGCCTTGATGCCTTCATAATGGGCCTTGGCGCTGCCCATCATGCCCTGGCGCCACCAATTGTCGATGACGCCTTCCTTCACGTCCGCGCCGGGCCGGTTGAAGCCGTAGAAGGGACCGGCGGCGACATCGCGGAAGAATTGCGCGCGATTGGCGGCAAGGCCGGCGCGCAGCCCGTCAAACACCTCGATCGGCAGGCCGCCGGGATAGCGGTCGGTCTTCAGCATGATCGGGGGAACGGCGGACACCAGCACCGCCTTGGCGACGCGGCCCTGGGGCAGGCCGTGCCGGGCGACATAGGCCGCGACCTCGCCGCCGCCGGTCGAATGGCCGATATGGATGGCGTCGCGCAGGTCCAGATGATCGGCGACGGCGGCTGCATCGGCGGCATAATGCGCCATGTCGTGGCCTTCGCTCACCTGCGCGGACCGTCCGTGGCCGCGGCGGTCATGGGCGACGACGCGATAGCCCTTCGACAGGAAAAACAGCATCTGCGCGTCCCAGTCGTCCGACGACAGCGGCCAGCCATGGTGGAACATGACGGGCTGGGCGTCCTTCGGGCCCCAGTCCTTGTAGAAGATCGAGACGCCATCCTGCGTGGTGACAAAGCTGCTCATGGGAAATCCTTTCGCTGTTCAATGGGCTTTGGATCATTGCTGCCCCTCGCCCCGCCCGCCGCAGCGGCGGGGGGCGAGGGGCATTTCGTCACTCAATGGCCGCCTTCGGAGGCGCCGAACATGGTTTTGGCATAGGTGATGCCCAGGCCATAGGCCCCACCCCACTTCCGGGCGACGCCGGTGGTCATGTCGTAGGTTTCGGTGCGGGCCCAGTCGCGCTGCAGTTCCAGCAGATATTGCAGCGACGTGATCGGACGGGCGCCGGCCTGGATCATCCGCTCGACCGCACGCTCATGCGCTTCTTCGGAAATGTCGCCGCTCGCGTCGGTGATGACATAGGCCTCAAAGCCCTGCTCCAGCGCGGAGAGGACGGGGCCGACGATGCAGACGCTGGTCCACAGGCCGGCGAAGACCAGCCGGTCCTTGCCGATGCGGTTCACTTCCTCGATCACCGCGGCATCTTCCCAGGTGTTCATCGACGTGCGGTCGAGCATCGGCTGGCCGCCGAACGCCTCGGTGATCTCGCTGAACATCGGGCCGGAAAAGCTCTTCTCGGCAACGGTGGTGAGGATGGTGGGGACGTGGAAGCCGGCGGCGGCGTTGGACACCAGCGCAGCGTTGTTGCGCAGCAATTCGGGGGCGATGGACTTGGTGGCGAAGGCCATCTGCGACTGGAAGTCGATCAGGACCAGCGCATGGTTGGTCGGGCTCAGCAAGCCCTTGCCGGGGGTCGGGGTAGCGGTGATGGACATGGCGAAAACACTCCTCCTGAACTTTCATGCCCCGATCCGATCGGGGACGAGAGGAGGTGTATGCCGAGAAGGAAATACGAAACAGCCGGATAAAATCGTGCCAACTGTTCGATATTATTGAAAGGATCGGCGGATCATTCCGCGTCGAGCTGAGACTCTGGCGCCGCATGGGCGAAGGCGGCCAGGGCGAGGCAGGCGGTCTCCACGGCTTCGAGGCGCGGCCAGTCCGTTCGCGCGCCGAAGCGGCGAGCGTTGAAAAGCTGCGGCACCAGCATGATGTCCGCCAGCCCCACCTGCGCGCCGAAGCAGTAGGGGCCGTCCTCCGCCGCGATCAACGCGGCGCAGGCTTCCAGCCCCTCCTCGATCACCTGCCGGGCCCAGCCGTCGATCGTCGCCTGATCGTGGCCCAGGGTCCGCAGGCGCTTCAGTATCTTCAGGTTTTGCACCGGATGGATATCGCAGGCGATGACCTGCGCGAAGGCACGCGCCCGGGCGCGGCGGAGCGGATCAGCGGGGAGCAGCGGGGGATCGGGATATATCTCATCCAGATATTCGCAGATGGCGAGGCTCTGGGTCAGCACCGTGCCGTCGACCTCCAGCGCCGGAACCAGTCCCTGCGGGTTGATCGCGCGATAGGCCGCATCATGCTGCTCGCCCCTGCGCAGATGATGAAAGGCGTCCTGCCAGGCAAGGCCTTTGAGGCCGAGCGCGATCCGCACGCGATAGCTGGCCGACGAGCGGAAATAGCCGTGCAGGATCATGTCTTCGCCGAGTCCTTGAAAATCCGGAGCGATCCTGCCGGGCCGCGGAAGCTCGGGCAAGGCGGGATAAGCGACAGGGCGGAAAAGGGTCGACCGTAGGTGTCAACCCCGCTTGGCCGCATGTGTTGCCCTATCCCGAAGAGCGCGCGAGCGCCGCTTGCCACAGCGCCAGCCGATCGCTGCGCCGGCTGTCGTCCATATGCGGCGTGAAGCGCGCGGCGGTGCTGCGCATGGTGACGGCGTCGGCCAGGCTGGCGTGAAGCCCTGCCCCCACCCCCGCCAGCATCGCCGTGCCGAGCGCGGTGGTCTCGATGTCCGAAGGCCGCTCCACCGGCAGGCCCAGCATGTCGGCCAGATCCTGCGCGATCCAGTCATTGGCGCTCATCCCGCCATCGATTCGCAGCAGACTCCAGGGTGAACCGTCGGCGGCGAAGGCAGCCTGAAGATCGTGGCACTGATGGGCCAGCGACTCCATCGCCGCCCGGACGATATGGGCCCGGCTGCTGCCGAGCGTGAGCCCGATAAGCTGCCCTTTCGCCTCCGGGCGCCAGTGCGGGGCCCCCAGGCCTGCGAGCGCCGGTATGAAGAGCACCCCGCCATTGTCGGGAACCGACCGGGCGAGCACTTCGCTCTCCCCCGCAACGCGGATCACGCCCAGCTCGTCGCGCAGCCATTTGACGAGGCTGCCGGCGACGAAGATCGACCCTTCCAGCGCGTAGGTGCGTTCGCCCTCGGCCTGATACAGGATGGTGCCGAGCAGCCGATGGTCCGATCGGGGCAGCTGCGTACCCCGGTTGGTCAGGATGAACGCGCCTGTGCCGAAGGTCGCCTTGGTATCACCGGGATTCAGGCAGTGCTGCCCGATAGTCGCCGATTGCTGGTCGCCCGCCAGGCCGCAGATCGGGATCGCCCGGCCGAACAGCCGGGGGTCGCTGGCGCCGAAGCGGCCGTGATTGTCCACGACATCCGGTAGCGCCGCGCGCGGCACCCCGAACAGGTCGAGTAACTCGCCGTCCCAGTCCGCCCCATCGAGGGCGAAGAGCTGGGTACGGCTGGCATTGCTGGCGTCGCTCACATGCAGGCCGCCGGTCAGTTTCCACACCAGCCAGCTTTCGATCGTCCCCAGCGCCAGCCGGTCACCCAGCTCCCGCGCTTGCGGGACATGATCGAGGATCCAGCGCATCTTGGTTCCGGCAAAATAGGGATCGACAACCAGGCCGGTGCGGGCCTGCAGCCAGGGCTCCAGCCCGCGCTCGCGCAACTCAGCGCACATCGGCGCGGTGCGCCGGTCCTGCCACACGATCGCGCGGCAGATGGGATCGCCGGTCTGCCGGTCCCACGCCACGACCGTCTCGCGCTGGTTGGTGATGCCGATCGCGGCGATCCTGTCCGCGCCGCCGGCCCGCGCCACCACGGCGCGCGCGCAGGCCAGCGTCCGCTCCCAGATTTCGGCCGCATCATGTTCGACCAGACCGGGCGCCGGATAATATTGGGTCAGGTCCTGCTGCGCCACGCCTAGCACAGTGCCGTCGGCGGCATAGGCCACCGCGCGCGTGGAGGTGGTGCCTTCGTCCAGCACCAGGATGCAGTCCGCGCTCACGCCCTCTCCCTCATATAGTCCTCCAGCGCCTGGACCTGGCCGACGGACAGGCGCAGGCCCAGCTTGGTCCGCCGCCAGACAATGTCCTGCGCCGTCATCGCCCATTCGCGGTCGATCAGATAGTCCACTTCAGCCTGGCTGAGGCCATGGCCGAAATCCCGCCCCAGCGCCGCCGCATCCCGTGCCTGCCCCAGCCACGACCGCGCCAGCGTGCCATAGGCGCGCCCGATTCGGGACAATGTTGCCGGGTCGAGAAAGGGATAATCCGTAGCGAGCGCCCGGATAAGCGCCGCCAGCTCCTCCTTCGGGAAATCCCCGCCCGGCAGGGGCGCGTCGGCCGTCCACTCCCCATCCTTCAGGGCCGGAAGGAAGGGCCGCAGCCTGTCCACCGCTTCCTGCGCGAGATGGCGGTAGGTGGTGATCTTGCCGCCGAAGACCGAAAGCAGGGGCGCGCCGCCTTCCCTGTCCAGGTCGAAGACATAGCCGCGCGTCGCCGCTTCGGGCTTGCCAGATCCCTCGTCAACCAGCGGCCGCACTCCGGCAAAGCGCCACACCACATCGCCGGGGGTCACCGGCTTCGCGAAATAGGCGCTGGCGGCCTCGCAGAGATAGGCCACCTCCTCCTCGCTGGCGCGCACCCCGGTGAGCGGCCCATCATGGTCCCGGTCGGTCGTCCCGATCAGGGTGAAGGCGCCCTCATAGGGAAGGGCGAAAAAGATGCGTCCGTCGGGGTTCTGGAAGAAATAGGCAAAGTCATGGTCGAACAGCGCCGGCACGACGATATGCGACCCGCGCACCAGCCGGATATGGCGACCGGACACGCATCCGGCCCGTCCCAGCAGGTCGAGCACGGCGGGACCAGCGGCGTTCACGACTGTTCGCGCGCGGAATGTCTGGTCCCTGGCGTGGATCAGCCAGTGCCCGTCCCGCCGTTCCAGGCGCAGCGCCTCGGTCCGCGTCAGCACGGTGGCGCCGCGGTCGGCGGCGTCGCGGGCGTTCAGCACGACGAGCCGCGCATCGTCCACCCATCCATCCGAATAGACGAAGCCCGGGCCGAACCCGGGCTTGAGCGCCTGGCCCGCAACATGCCGGCGCAGGTCTATCCCCTCCGTGGCGGGCAGCGCGCGCCGTCCGCCGATATGATCATAGAGGAAGAGGCCGAGGCGGAGCAGCCAGCGCGGGCGCAGGCCCTTCACATGGGGCAGGACGAAGCGCATCGGATGGATGATGTGCGGCGCGATGCCCCAGAGCCGCTCGCGCTCGCCCAGCGCCTCGCGCACCAGGCCGAATTCATAATGCTCCAGATAGCGCAGCCCGCCATGGATCAGCTTGGTGGAGGCGGAGGATGTGCCGCCCGCAAGGTCGCCCCGCTCCAGTAGCAGCACCCGTACGCCCCGGCCGGCCGCGTCCCTGGCAATGCCACAGCCGTTCACGCCGCCGCCGATGACGGCGATGTCGTAGCTGTCGCTCACCAGGGAATGGCCCAAAGCTACCCCCTTCGGGCCGAGGCCTAGCTGCCGTTGGGCCCGCCGCCATTCGGGCCGGAACCGCCGCCGCCCATGCCACCGGCGCCGACCGCGCCGATATTGCCGAAAATCTCATCGAACAGACTGCGATGGCGGCCGAGTGTCGGGGTCTTGCTCCCTGCCGGCGAAATCCTGGCCACCTGCTCCAGCCCCATGCGGTCGACGGCCACGACATTGCCCGCCGCGTCGAAGCGGACGTGCAGGATGGTCTGGCTGACCGGGCGCGGATTGGCGAAGGCGAGCGAGCGCATGTCGCGCGAGACATAATACCAGTCCTGCGGCCCGAACTGCGACACGAAGCTCGGACGACCCAGCGTGCCTTCCACCGAAGCGCGGTTGTCGACGCCGGGCTGGACCGAATCGACCAGCAGCTTGTCCACCTGATAGCCTTGGTGCGTGCGGATGCGCGTGCAGCCCGACGCGCCCAGCACCAGCGCGCCCAGCCCGACCGCAAGCATGATCCGCCCGCTACGGGACTGGCGGTTGAACTGGCGCATGGTCTTCTCCTGCGGGGTCGGGGCCCCAAACCCAAGAAACATCAAGCCGCCATTGCATCGGGCGGCCTGCCGATCAATATGGAAATGCGCGCAGCCGGGCAAGGGGCGCGCTTTGGACGGATTTTCGGAACGCGATGACCTCTTCTTCCCTGCTGAACCGCCTTTTCGGCCGCGCCGAGCCCAGGGAGGGACTGCGCCCGCTCTATGCCGCGATAGTGGCGCAAGGACGGCAGCCACACTGGTATGTGGAAGGCGCCGTGCCCGACACGCTGGACGGGCGGTTCGACATGCTGGTCGCCATTCTATCGCAAGCGCTGATCCGGCTGGAGCAGCAGGACGCGAAACAGGAAAGCGTGTGGCTGACCGAATTGTTCGTCGATGACATGGACGGCCAACTGCGGCAGGAAGGGATTGGCGACGTGGTGGTCGGCAAGCATGTCGGCCGGATGATGAGCGCACTGGGCGGCCGGATCGCCGTCTATCGCGCGGCGCTGACCGACGGCGGCGACCTGGGTGAGGCTTTGAAACGCAATCTCTACCGGGGAGACGCGCCTTCACAGGCTGCGCTCGACCATGTGGAGGCGAAGCTGCGGGACCGCTGGGTTCGGCTGGGTTGCCTGTCGCGCGATGCGCTGCTGGCCGGGGATCTCGGATGAGCCTCCAGCCCGAATTTTCCCGCCCGGTGCGCCTCGACCAGCTCGCCCGCCACGCTGACACGGTCACCATTCGCGCGGACGAAGCCGAGCGCGCCGCCCTGGCCAAGCGCTTCAACCTCACCGCACTCGACCGGCTGGAGGCGGACTATACGTTGCGGGAGGAGGCAGGAGGCATCCTGGCCCGCGGCCGCGTACGCGCTACGCTGGCGCAGCCCTGCGTCGCGACCGGCGCGTCGGTGCCCGAGACGATCGACACGGACTTCGTCCTTCGCTTCGTGCCCGAGGACACGCGCCTTCCCGAGGGCGAGGAGCTGGAACTGGACGCGGAAGATTGCGACACAATCGGCTATAGCGGCCAGACGATCGACATGGGCGAGGCGGTGGCGGAGACTGTCGCCCTCGCCATGACGCCCTATCCCCGCTCACCCGACGCCGACACCTATCTTCGGGAAGCCGGCGTGCTGTCGGAGGAGGAAGCAAGCCCCTTCGCCGCGCTCCTCGCACTCAAGGACCAAAAGCCTTAGGCGAGCACAGCGGCGCACGCGTTTCCCTTTCGTTCCGGCCTGTGGCATAGGTGCGGGCCATGGACTCGTCTCCGCGCAAGATCATCCATATCGACATGGATGCCTTCTACGCATCGGTCGAGCAGCGCGACGATCCTTCCCTGCGCGGCAAGCCCATCGCGGTCGGCGGTGGCGGCCCGCGCGGGGTGGTCGCCACCGCCAGCTACGAGGCGCGCAAGTTCGGCGTGCGTTCCGCCATGCCCGGCGCGCGGGCGCGGCGGCTCTGCCCCGATCTGCTGTTCGTGCGCCCCCGCTTCGAGGTGTATCGCTCCGTTTCCGCGCAGGTGCGCGCCATCTTTCAGCGCTTCACCGACATCATCCAGCCGCTGTCGCTCGACGAGGCCTATCTGGACGTGACGGTGAACAAGCCGGGCTGGACGTCGGCGACCCGGGTGGCGGAGGAAATCCGCCGCCTGATCCAGGAGGAAACCGGGCTTACCGCATCGGCCGGCGTCTCCTACAACAAGCTGATCGCCAAGCTCGCGTCGGACCAGAACAAGCCCGACGGCCTGTGCGTCGTCCGCCCGGGCGAAGGCGCGGCCTTCATCGCCGCGATGCCGGTGCGGCGCATCCATGGCGTGGGGCCGGTGACCGCGCGGCGGATGCAGGCGCTGGGGATCGAGACCGGCGCGGACCTGCGCGATCGCAGCCTCCCCTTCCTCCAGGCGCATTTCGGCAGCCCCGCGCTCTTCTACTATCGCGCCGCCCGGGGCGAGGACGACCGGCCGGTCCATGAGCGACAGGAACGCAAGTCCGTGAGCGTCGAGGACACCTTCTTCGACGACCTGGTCGAAAAGGACGCGCTGCTCGCGGAGATCGACCGGATCGCCCAGAGTCTGTGGGCGCGGATCGAAAAAGCGGACGCCTATGGCCGCACGGTGGTGCTGAAGGTGAAGTTCGCCGATTTCCGGATCATCACCCGATCGCGCAGTTTCGCCGCGCCGGTCCGCACGCCCGACCTTCTCGCCGAGACCGGCCGCGCCCTGCTGTGCGCGCAGCTACCACTGCGCATGGGCGCGCGCCTGCTGGGTCTGGGCGTGCACAATCTGGAGGCGGGAGGGGAGGTGGAGCAGGGCGTACAGCTGGCCCTATCCCTCTGACCCCTCAGAAGGGCAGCCAGTTCCGCTTTTCGGTGAACTTCATATAGCCCGCGTTGACGCCCAGCCGGTATCCCACGCCCAAGCGGATCGGGATCAGCACGACATTGCCCCAGCGCAGATAGCTGGCCGTGAAGCCGCCCACCAGATAGGCCTGCCCCTCCGCGGCGGGGAAGCGATGATAGAGATCCTGCGTGTCGTAGAGATTGTAGACCAGCACGAAGGTGTTGCCAGCATTGCCGCCCACGTCGAACCCGATCGACGGCCCGGTCCAATAGACCTGCCGCTTCCCCTCGATCTTGTGATTCAGCGTCCCCGAGCCGTAGCGCAGGCCGACGACGAAAGCACCCGACGCCTCGCGCCCGGCGATATAGGCATTGGGACGGCCCTGATCCTTCAGCACCTTCTCGATCAGCCCGGCCAGACCTTCCGCGCCCTTGCCGAACACGCCCTCGGCGGCACCGATCAGGTCGTCCTCCTGATAGGACTCGCTCGGCACCGGCGCGGCAGGCGGCGACGCGGCGGACACCGGCGCACCGGTGGCGGTGGTGCCGGCGGGAGCGGCCGTGTCGGCCTGG
>NZ_AUWY01000032.1 GCF_000447205.1 Sphingobium ummariense RL-3
ACGAGCCAAGTGCAAAATCCGTCACATTAGGGTGGCTCTTGCAGTGTATCGTCACATTGAGCGCAAACCCACCCTTTTGTGACAGACGAATGGTGTCACTCGGCCCTATCACTCTGGGGTGTACCCAAATGTTATAGGCCGATCAGCCGCCTCACGCTGCAAGCCGTCCAAAATCAATCCGGTCGTTCAGGTCGAGGTCGAAGCGGCCATAAGGGTTCACATGACTGTAGATCAACGGCGTGAGACCACGATAATCTTCCGGCGTCATCCGCCCCGCCCACTTCGGCTCAACCAGTACGGTCTGAAGCATGCGGGTGTTCACATACACCAGCGACGCTTGCAGGAGGTGTAGCGCCAGAACGGAGATTTCCTGCTCATGGATGCGGTTGGTGGCGATCTCGCCGCCCTTGCCGAAGAACACGAAACCATTAGCGCCGTTCCAGTTCTCAACCACATTCAGCCCTTCGTGGATCTCGCGGCGGAATGCCTCCTGACGCAAATACCGGCATAGGAAGATTGTTTTGACCGCGCGGCCGAGTTCACTCAGCGCCTTGTAGGTCGGGTGCATCACTTCGGCTCTGGCAAACCGGAGCAGGATCGCTTCCGGATCGGCGGTGCGCGATTGCATGGCAGCGGCATATTTGACCATTTCGTCATATTGTTGCTCGATCTCGTCCCAGTCGATCGGGCTGGAGAGGATCGGCAGTAAATTGGAAAGCCGCGTGCGCATGCCGGCTTGGGGAAGGGCCAGTTTCTGGCGTGCCACTGCTTTCAGCCGCGGGGCAAGCTCAAATCCAAGGAGTCGGCAGAACGCAAAGCCGACTGCGCTCTGGCCGTGGCTATCGACGTACTGGCGCTGGATTTCCATGTCGGTGCAATGGCGTAGCACGCCTTCGATCATGGAGGCGACCTCCGAGGAAGAGCACCGCTTGAGCTGGGAATAAACGCAGGTCGCGCGCTTCTCCACATGCCAGTAGATCATGACGCCACGGCCGCCATAGCGGGCGTGCCATTCCGTCATCAGGTTGCGGTCCCACGCGCCGAACTTCGTTGAATCGGACGCGCATGCCGTGCCCGCATCTCCCCATACTGCGGCATTGCGGATTGCCAGTGTCGCGTTTGCTACCCGCGCGCACGCCTCCCTCAGCGCTGGCGCGTGGATGAAACGGCGATGGACATGCAGCAATTCCTCGTAACTGACATCGGGTGTTGCGCCAGCGACCCGCTTGAGCCCGGCGTTCGTGCCCAAGCCATAGAGACACAGCAAAAGACGCTGAGCCAAGGCTGCTTTCGACAGGGTAACCCGCGAGGCCGACGTTTCGAAAGCATCCATCAATCCCGTGTCCAGAGCAGCCTCTTTCAACACGTCCAGCAGTCCGGTCATCGGCCAGCGCTGACCGATCTCGCTTTTGATCGAAGCGAGACCCTTCGGTTCGGGCAAGGGCTTGAACGGTGTAATCGATATCCGGTTGTCGCCGCGCCACAGGAGCCGGACCTTGTCGTTTTGTGGAATATTGGCATTGAGGAGCAACAGTTCCCGTTCAAGCTCCTCCCGGATCGAGGCGCAAAACGCCTGCGCATCTGGCGTCAGGCTGAGGCCGGAATAGTACGCATCTCGCCTGATCTCGAAGTCCTTGGGAAGATCGTCATCGGGATTGCGATAGCGATCCGCCCCGACCACCCAGATTTCTTTGGAGCGGATGCGGTCGCGCAGTTGCGTCAGGACGCAAAGCTCATAGCTGATCCGGTTTACCCGCCCATCGTCATCAATGACGGAACTGCGCCATCGCGCTGGAATCACCTCATCGATCGGAACATCCTGCAATGGCACGAAGCGGCATCCGCCATCCACCTTGCTCCTGATCCAGTCGAGGGCCGCCAGGACCGGCCGCCACACCGCGTTGTTCGACCGGAACTCAAGTACGGAAAGCAGGCTTGGCAGCATGCGCCGGTAATGATTGGCCCAGGAACCACGCATCACCTTGTAGATGCGCCGGTCCAGAGCGCCCTTCGCATGGCTCTCCTTGACGATCGCCGCCAGCTTGGCCTTACCGGCGATCGGGAAAATGACATCGCAGATGCGCCCCGATGGTTCATTGATCGAGGCGCTGGCGATCTCGACCAGCAGGCGCTCCTTTCCATAGACCCGCTCGATGTCTTTCGCGATATCGCCCACCACCTTGCGTTTCGAGCGCGTTCCGATCTTGTGAACGGTTTCGATCAGCAGGTCGATCATCGCGTCAGTGAGTTGCGCCTCCCGCGACATTAGATAAATCGCATAAAGGCCGAGCTGTCGCGCCGGCGCATGCCGGCGCATCTCCGAGGCCTTTTCACCGGCAACGCGGCGAACAATCTGATCGACCCATGGCTTGCCCGTAGCCGTCAGGAGATCATGGGGAAGATCAAGTCTCTGGATAAAGGCGAGTTTCTCGGTCACGTCGAGAATGTTGTCGAGCGTTGCCTGTCCGGCGTCACCCTTCATCCTGTTGAATCCGGTCGAGCTGTCCGGATCGGCAAGCGAGGCTTCCAATAACGCCACCGCATCTGACGAAAGCCGATCACTGGCTCCGATCAGCCAGGTGTCCAGATAATCTTGCCGTTGTGAGCGAACGACACGTTCAAGCTCCTTGCGCGACGGCCCATAAATACGCCGGTCCCGGCACCACAGGAAAACATGCTCAAGCATGGCATTGATCGACTGGCCGCCCGGGCACAGCTCGCCAGCAATCCATTCCGTCAATTGCGCGCGATCCACCCGCTTCATGCGGTGATATCCAAGATGGATCAGGATCTCCGCACAATGCCGTCGTGCTGTCCGACTGGAAAAGTCATAACCGGCTATCTCGCCAGCCTCGACACCGAGTTGCTCGGCCAGATACGAGAGGCCATCGGTAGGGATTGAGCCGGGATCGATCGCGAAAAACCCCAGGGAAGCGAAGAATTTCAGCTGTGCGGCGAGGCCAAGGCGCGTCAGGGCCGGCTTCGAATTTACAAAATCAATATCGGCAAAGCTCAGGCTCCATCGTCCGATCAAATCCCCGCCCGGAATACTCCGATCCATCAACCCACTCCCTATGATGGAGCGAACTGTCCTCTTCTATGATTTCCATCGTCAATACCGAATGCCACGTTCCCAAAACGTTCTCCGACTTGGCCAAAATCGCAGCTTGGGGCCGACTGGGCCGATCAGGCGGCTGCTGCGAAATGGTGGTTGAGCATGCCCATGGCCTCCGTCAGCGCCGAGGGCCCAATGCCAAAAGCTCTCTCCACAAGGCGCACCTCGCCCCTGATGCCGGGCTGCAGGCACCAGGGGCGAGCCTGTCCTTTGCGCAGGGCTCGCATGACTTCGAATCCCTTGATCGTGGCATAGGCCGTGGGGATCGATTTGAAACCGCGCACCGGCTTGATCAGTATCTTGAGCTTTCCGTGATCGGCCTCGATCACGTTATTGAGATACTTCACCTGCCGGTGGGCCGTCTCCCGGTCCAGCTTTCCTTCGCGCTTCAATTCGGTGATCGCTGCACCATAGCTCGGCGCTTTGTCGGTATTGAGCGTGGCAGGCTTTTCCCAGTGCTTCAGGCCTCGCAGGGCCTTGCCCAGGAACCGCTTCGCTGCCTTGGCGCTGCGGGTCGGCGACAGGTAGAAATCGATCGTGTCGCCCCGCTTGTCGACTGCCCGGTACAGGTAGGTCCACTTGCCCCGCACCTTGACGTAGGTTTCATCCAGGCGCCAGCTCGGATCAAAGCCACGCCGCCAGAACCAGCGCAGCCGCTTCTCCATCTCCGGGGCGTAGCACTGGACCCAGCGATAGATCGTCGTATGGTCGACCGAAATGCCGCGTTCCGCCAGCATTTCCTCAAGGTCGCGATAGCTGATCGGATAGCGACAATACCAGCGCACCGCCCACAGGATCACATCACCCTGGAAATGGCGCCACTTGAAATCCGTCATCGTTCCGTCCGTCCAATCTCCGCCAAGCATGCTCAAGCTTCACGATTTTTGCAACAGAGCCAATGCGATCGCGCCGGGCTTCTTTCTGACCAAGATGACTAAAGGCGTACTATCTGATCAGGAGGGATCGATGGTCGACGGCATTCCCCTCGGCCGACTTGGCGCTCCCCACGAGATTGCAGGCGTGGCCCTGTTCCTTGCGTCCCGCGCGTCGACCTACCTGACCGGAACGGTTCTGACCTGCGATGGCGGTGCCAGTGCCGTCGGCTGAAGTAATGCGGCCCGTGGCTGCCATGATGAGGCCAAATCCCCTCATCCCGATGGTTGCAAGGTAGGAGATATGGCGCAAGCCAACCTTCGTTTTCGCGAGGATCGAGAAGCCACAACCTTGCAGGCGGCGGCCCACGTGGATCGTGACCCGTCCCGCATGAGAGCCCTCGACCAAGAAACTATTTCGCGCCTGCACGCCTTGCTACCCAATCAGAGCAAGGAAACAGTTATGAACAGGCTAGGAATAAGCTCCAACACCTGGACAAAGATCAAACGCGGCGAAGCGGTGCGCTCGATCCTAGTCGATAGAGCTCTGAGCCGGCTCCGTAATTTCCCTGTTTAGCTTCTGGCTTAGGCCGCTCTGTGATGTGCTGTTGATGGCGGAAGACCTTCGGAGGCTCGGCCGTTGCGGTCGGCGTTCGGCCGATCAACGCGAAACTCCCGATTGACTTTGTCGAGCGGGCATGGCGCCTTGGGGAATCGCTGACGGTCGTGATCCTCTTTTTCCCTCGACGAATGCCGGCCAGCCGCATGGTGCGCATCAGTCGCTCGACCGTGCACTTGGGTAGCGGTGCGTGAGGGCAAACGTCTCACTCAGAGACCGGCTATGCCCCTCATGCCCCGGCTTTGCGCCGCCGGGTCGCGCGCTGTCCCGACGTGCCTTGCGGTCGGTCGATGGCGGCTTCGACGATGTCCGCGACGTCTTGTCTGGCCGCCGAAGACGCAGCACCAGCTGGATCAGTTCTTCGCGGCTCATGCGCTCGAGATCGGGGTGGCCCTAACTCATATGGATCAGCGTTCTCGCCCCGCCGCAAGAGGGCGTGGGTAAATACTCAATCAGGGGTGCAGGTTCATGGTGCGGGCGCTATTCTAGTGCAGTATTACGATCATTCCGACGCAACATGCTGCCCAGATCATCAGGAGCGCCCGTACTACAATAGGCGCGAGGCACACCTCCATATATAGTTCAAGGATCAGCATGGCTTTGATCCAGGCAATCCCCATTGCGACGGCGATACCGACGCGGATCGATTGTTCGCGATAAGCCAATGCGACGCCAGCGACCGCCAAAATGACCAGCGTCGACCACGCCAGATCCAATTTTGAGCGGCGGAGCCGGTGGTTCACCGGCCTTGAAGATAAAGCATGGGAAACAGGAATATCCATAACAGGTCCACCAGGTGCCAATAGATTGCGCCGCTCCCGAGAAATCGCAGGAAGTTCTGGTCGATCGCAGTGCCCTGCCGGCGCGCCTTCGAGAGCAGAAGGATAAGCACGCCGATCCCGGCCAGATAATGTAGGAAATGAAGACCGGTCAGCACGAAATAATAGCTGAAGAAGTCGTTGGTGAGAGGCGTCGTTCCCGTAGATATCTTCCGCCAATATTCAACGATCTTGACGAGGCCGAAAGCAGCGCCGGATGCAAGTGCCAACCCGAGATGGCGAACCACCGCGTCCCTATCGCCAGCCTCTGCCGAAGCGGTCGCCCGCGCCACCAACCAGCCGCTTGTCAAGAGGATAAGGGTATTGGCGAGGCCAAGCGGGACATCCAGTTGCGCTGCGGAGGCCGAAAAAAGGGTCCGCTGCTGAGAACGCTCAGTCATGAACACCAGGAACAGGACGGCGAAGCTTGCGCAATCGGCCACAACGAACGTCCAGATACCGAGTGGTTTGGCGCGAGCATCTTCCTCCGTTTCGGCGCGGCTCGCGGAGCAAGACGACCCACCACTATCCACGGTCGTCGCCCGCGCGATGCTCACGCTCCAGCCGGGCTATCGCCCTCAAAATGTAGACCGAAAGCAAGAAAATGAAGGTGAAGAAGATTGAAAACTCGATCCAGAAGTTGAGGATGCCACTGCGCGAGAACGGTCCTGACGGGAAGAATGGCATTACCGTCTCGATCGCGAGCATCGTTCCGGCCCAGATCGAGAACCAACCCAACCAATTGGGAATCAACGGCGTAGGTCGGCGATCGGCCAGAAAGCAGATTCCGACCGCGACCGCCTGAACGCTCGTGAGAGAGTAGGCTACCACAAACAGGAGCCAGCCGATGTCGTACAGAAGCTGCAAGATAATCGGCGAGAGGGCCTCCGGGCGATAGGCTGCTCCAAGCCATATCCAGGCCGGAAGCAACGTGATCAGCGTTGTGAAAAGTGCCCCGCCGAGCTGAAGCGTGGAGAGGACGTCGTTATCGCGCTCGACCGCGCGCATGACCTTGCTTATCGCCACCCCCCAAACAAAATAGAAGACGGAGAACGCCATCGTCAACACCATGCCGGTCCTGATAGCATTCTTGTGCTGGCGGAAATGATCGGCGATCAATTGAGCGTCGACGTTCGGCGTAAAGGGCGGAATGTTCCGGGCGAGCAGACCCCAGAACAATAGAGAGGCCGCAAGAAAGATCGGGCCACCCCAGGCGCAGGCCCAGACATATCTATAGGGGCTCGGCGACGGATCAACGGAATCGGCCATCTAATACTCCTAGGCGCCCGCAGGTTTGAGGCCTGGGGTCTGCCGGCCTGAAGAGTCCCAGGCCGACGACGTTGAGGGGCCGTGGTGGCTGTGCCCCTTCCTTCGGCGCCCATGCCAGGCGCACGTCAATCGAACTTGAAGCCAAGCGTGACTCCATAGGTCGCTGGCCGAGCAGCAAACCGCGAAATCGAGTCGTTGAAGGTGATCACGCTTGTGAAGTAATATTTGTTGAAGATATTCTTGCCCCAGAGGGACACGGTCCAGCGCCCATCCGGCGCCTCATATCCCACCCGCGCGTCGAACGTGGCGTAGCCCTTCATCTCGAAGGGATGGATCAAGCCTGGAAGCACCTTGTTCACCGGCGATGGTGGGATGACGATGCGGTCGCCGCCGATCACCGCGTCCTGAGATGATCGCGCATTCATCGTAATTCCGATGAAGGGCGCTCCGCCATTGTCGAGGCGGGCCTTGTAGTCGGCATTGAGGCCGATATTCCACTTCGACGTGAAGGGCAGCCGGTCGCCCGCGAAATTGTTGACCTCTCCGATCGCGTTGTAACCCGAATAGCGTTGGACCTTGCTATCGAGATAGGTGAGGGATCCTGTGAGGCTAAGGCCCGGCAACGGGTTGATCGTCACGTCTCCATCGAAACCCAGGACGCGCGATTTCGGAACATTGACCAAGAGGTCGAGCACGGAAAACAACGGATCGTTGATCTTTCCGCGCACCTGCTTGTTACGATAATCATAATAGAAGCCGGCCAGGTTGAGCTGCACCTTTCGATCCCAGAGACCCAACTTCGCGCCCGCCTCGTAGGCAGTGAGTTGCTCCTGTGTCACCGGGTTCAGCGAGGACTGGCTTGCGGTAGCGAGTACCGGGAAGCTGCCCGCCTTATACCCGCGAGACACGTTCGCATACAGCAACGAGGTGGGCCCGACATGATAGTCCACGCCGGCCCGCCAGGACACGTTGTGCTGGTTTAGCTGGCCGATATAGGGCGTCCCCGGGACGTTGTTCTGGTTGAGCGCGTAGCAGTCATTGATGCCGATCGGCGTGAACGGCACGGTCCCGAGAAGGCTTCCCAGCAGGTTGAGGAGTTGCGCCACCCGTCCGTCGCCACCGTCATAGGTACATGTCAGCGCGTGATTGTGGCTGTTGGTATACCGAACTGCGCCTTTCAGCGTCAGTCTGGACGTCAGGTCATATTCAGCGTTCCCAAAGATTGCATAGTTCCTGATCCGTTGGCGATTGTATACGCCCCCCGCATCGATGAAATTAGCACCGGCATTGTTCTGGGACGAATCTGCGAAGTTGAGGAACTGGTTCTCGTAAGTGCGGCTGCGCTCGTAGTTGGCGCCGAGGACCCATCGGAACGCCGACTTGCTCGAGTTGGCAAGGCGCACTTCCTGGTTGAAGGTGGTGATCCGGCCATCATTCCTGACCAGATCGCCTTGCGCAAGCGCCATGCCATCACCATCGGTCGTCTGCCGCTGGGTGTAGTGGCCGTAAGAGGTCAGCGACGTCAGGGTGATCGCGTCGGTGAGATCGATGTCCGCGCGGAGCGCGGGCTGGTAGAATTTGCGGTCGCTGCGAGGCGTACTGATACCCGTCGACCAGTCGGCCGCCCGAGGATTTTGTGGCGAGAACGGATAATCGATCGACGATTGCTGCACGAACGGGTTCTGGCCGCGAAGTGCGATGTATTGGGAGGCTTGCGGATCCGATGTATCGCGCCACGCATTCAGGCTGAGCGAGAACCGCACGCTGTCCGACGCATCCCAATCGACAATGGCGCGCCCGGTGATGTAGGAGACCTTTCCGTTTGTGTCGTAGGGGCGACTGCTGCTGCGCTGCCAGTCATCGGTGTGCGTGCCGCTAACAGCTATGCGAGCGCGCAGGTTCTCGGTGATCGGGCCGCTCAGATAGGCATCGCCGTCAATTTCGTTGAAGCGGCCGTAGCTGATGTCGCCGCCCGCGGTGAAGGTGCGGGTCGGTTTGGCTGCGATATAGTTGATCGCACCGCCGGTCGAGTTCTGGCCGAACAAGGTTCCCTGCGGGCCTTTCAGGACCTCGATCCGCTGAAGATCGAACGCTGAATGGCTTGCCAGGACCGGAAACGGAAGAGGTGCCTGGTCGACGTAGACGCTGACCGCCGGGTAGACGCCGAGCGAGCTTTCGTTGAAGCCTACGCCACGCAATGTGAGGATCGGCGTGTTGGTGGCGCTTTGCGCGTAGGCAAGACCAGGAATGGCGGACGCGACGTCCTGAAGCGAGGTTATCTTACGCTCCGCCAGCGCATCACCGGACAGCGCCGTGATCGACAGGCCGACATTGTTGAGTTTTTCCTCGCGCTTATTCGCCGTAACCACGATCTCGTTCGCGCCCTGCGCAGTCGCAGCGTTCGGCCCGGGCGCCGATGCCGGTGCGCCTTGCGCCAAAGCGGAACCTTCGCCCGCGAGCAGGAGGCCAGCGACGCCACAGTAAAGATAAGCCTTCATGAATCATCCCCTCGATTGTCTTTTATCTGCTGGAAGCACCGTCCGTATTCGGATCACCAACGGCGAAGCACAGCTCCGGCGGCAAACACGCTAGCCAACCAGGTTGTGTGCGTCAAGTTCTGCAAATTGGCGGTCATGGTGCTGGTCATGCGGCTTTGCGTAGTTCGGTTTTCTTCTGCTCGCGCAGTTCGTCCATATTGAGGTAGCGGTTGGCTTCGAGCCAGTTTTCGTGGGTTTCGACGGCGAGTGCGCGGACCAGGCGCAGGCAGCTGGGGGCGTTGGGGAATATCCGCACGACATAGGTTCGCCGCCGGATTTCCTCATTGAAGCGTTCGAGCATGTTGGTGCTTTTCATGTGCTTGTGATGCCTGCGTGGCAGCCGGTAGAAGGAGAAGGTCTCCTCGATCGTCTCCTCGGCCCAGTCGGTGAGCCTGGGATATTTGGCGCTCCATCGGGCGAGCCACTGGGCGAGATCGGCGCGGGCCTCGGCGAGGTTGCGCCGGTCGTAGAGCCAGCGCAGTTCCTGCAGGCAGTCGTCGTCGGCCTTCCTTGGCAAGTGATCGAGCGCGTTCCTCAGGAAGTGCACGTAGCAGCGCTGGTATGCGGCGCCGGTCAGCACCTCGCGGATCGCCGCGCGCAGGCCGGCATGATCGTCGGCGACGACGAACTCGGTGCCATGCAGGCCCCGGTCACGCAGGCGCAGCAGGAAGTCCTTCCATGACGTGGCGCTCTCGCGATTGGCCATCTCCACGGCCAGTATCTGCCGCCTGCCGTCCCAGTCGATGCCGATCGCGATCAGCACCGCCTGGCTTCCAACCACGCCGCCTTCGCGCACTTTCTCGTAGCGGGCATCAAGGATCAGATAAGGGAACGGCTCGTCGAGGCGGCGCTGGGCAAAGGCCGCCAGGCTGCCATCGAGCTTCTTGTTGATCGCCGAGATCGTCGAGGCCGAGAAGGCATGGCCGCACAGCTCTTCGGTGATCGCCTTGACCTTGCGCGTCGAAACGCCCTGGACATACATCTCGGCCAGCGTCGCCACCAGCGCCTGCTCCGACCGCTGGTAGCGCTCGAACAGCTCGGTCGAGAAGCGCCCGGCACGGTCCTGCGGCACCCGCAGCTCCAGCTTGCCGACCCGCGTCACCAGCGTGCGCGGGTAATGCCCCGAACGGTAGCCGAGCCGCGCATCGCTGCGCTCGCTCTTGCCCGCGCCCAGCGCCTCGTCCATCTCGGCTTCCAGCATCGCCTGCATCACGCTGCGCACAATCTCGCGAAGCGCATCCGGCTCCTGCGCCAGCAACTCTTTGACAGCGGATACAGCAGGCTTAATCTCGGTCCTGGTCATGGCGGGTCTCCTCGGGGCTCTGTTGCAAAGATTGGCGGCAGTCAGAGGTAGGCTGTCGCTCTGCGCCGA
>NZ_AUWY01000033.1 GCF_000447205.1 Sphingobium ummariense RL-3
ACGAGCCAAGTGCAAAATCCGTCACATTAGGGTGGCTCTTGCAGTGTATCGTCACATTGAGCGCAAACCCACCCTTTTGTGACAGACGAATGGTGTCACTCGGCCCTATCACTCTGGGGTGTACCCAAATGTTATAGGCCGATCAGCCGCCTCACGCTGCAAGCCGTCCAAAATCAATCCGGTCGTTCAGGTCGAGGTCGAAGCGGCCATAAGGGTTCACATGACTGTAGATCAACGGCGTGAGACCACGATAATCTTCCGGCGTCATCCGCCCCGCCCACTTCGGCTCAACCAGTACGGTCTGAAGCATGCGGGTGTTCACATACACCAGCGACGCTTGCAGGAGGTGTAGCGCCAGAACGGAGATTTCCTGCTCATGGATGCGGTTGGTGGCGATCTCGCCGCCCTTGCCGAAGAACACGAAACCATTAGCGCCGTTCCAGTTCTCAACCACATTCAGCCCTTCGTGGATCTCGCGGCGGAATGCCTCCTGACGCAAATACCGGCATAGGAAGATTGTTTTGACCGCGCGGCCGAGTTCACTCAGCGCCTTGTAGGTCGGGTGCATCACTTCGGCTCTGGCAAACCGGAGCAGGATCGCTTCCGGATCGGCGGTGCGCGATTGCATGGCAGCGGCATATTTGACCATTTCGTCATATTGTTGCTCGATCTCGTCCCAGTCGATCGGGCTGGAGAGGATCGGCAGTAAATTGGAAAGCCGCGTGCGCATGCCGGCTTGGGGAAGGGCCAGTTTCTGGCGTGCCACTGCTTTCAGCCGCGGGGCAAGCTCAAATCCAAGGAGTCGGCAGAACGCAAAGCCGACTGCGCTCTGGCCGTGGCTATCGACGTACTGGCGCTGGATTTCCATGTCGGTGCAATGGCGTAGCACGCCTTCGATCATGGAGGCGACCTCCGAGGAAGAGCACCGCTTGAGCTGGGAATAAACGCAGGTCGCGCGCTTCTCCACATGCCAGTAGATCATGACGCCACGGCCGCCATAGCGGGCGTGCCATTCCGTCATCAGGTTGCGGTCCCACGCGCCGAACTTCGTTGAATCGGACGCGCATGCCGTGCCCGCATCTCCCCATACTGCGGCATTGCGGATTGCCAGTGTCGCGTTTGCTACCCGCGCGCACGCCTCCCTCAGCGCTGGCGCGTGGATGAAACGGCGATGGACATGCAGCAATTCCTCGTAACTGACATCGGGTGTTGCGCCAGCGACCCGCTTGAGCCCGGCGTTCGTGCCCAAGCCATAGAGACACAGCAAAAGACGCTGAGCCAAGGCTGCTTTCGACAGGGTAACCCGCGAGGCCGACGTTTCGAAAGCATCCATCAATCCCGTGTCCAGAGCAGCCTCTTTCAACACGTCCAGCAGTCCGGTCATCGGCCAGCGCTGACCGATCTCGCTTTTGATCGAAGCGAGACCCTTCGGTTCGGGCAAGGGCTTGAACGGTGTAATCGATATCCGGTTGTCGCCGCGCCACAGGAGCCGGACCTTGTCGTTTTGTGGAATATTGGCATTGAGGAGCAACAGTTCCCGTTCAAGCTCCTCCCGGATCGAGGCGCAAAACGCCTGCGCATCTGGCGTCAGGCTGAGGCCGGAATAGTACGCATCTCGCCTGATCTCGAAGTCCTTGGGAAGATCGTCATCGGGATTGCGATAGCGATCCGCCCCGACCACCCAGATTTCTTTGGAGCGGATGCGGTCGCGCAGTTGCGTCAGGACGCAAAGCTCATAGCTGATCCGGTTTACCCGCCCATCGTCATCAATGACGGAACTGCGCCATCGCGCTGGAATCACCTCATCGATCGGAACATCCTGCAATGGCACGAAGCGGCATCCGCCATCCACCTTGCTCCTGATCCAGTCGAGGGCCGCCAGGACCGGCCGCCACACCGCGTTGTTCGACCGGAACTCAAGTACGGAAAGCAGGCTTGGCAGCATGCGCCGGTAATGATTGGCCCAGGAACCACGCATCACCTTGTAGATGCGCCGGTCCAGAGCGCCCTTCGCATGGCTCTCCTTGACGATCGCCGCCAGCTTGGCCTTACCGGCGATCGGGAAAATGACATCGCAGATGCGCCCCGATGGTTCATTGATCGAGGCGCTGGCGATCTCGACCAGCAGGCGCTCCTTTCCATAGACCCGCTCGATGTCTTTCGCGATATCGCCCACCACCTTGCGTTTCGAGCGCGTTCCGATCTTGTGAACGGTTTCGATCAGCAGGTCGATCATCGCGTCAGTGAGTTGCGCCTCCCGCGACATTAGATAAATCGCATAAAGGCCGAGCTGTCGCGCCGGCGCATGCCGGCGCATCTCCGAGGCCTTTTCACCGGCAACGCGGCGAACAATCTGATCGACCCATGGCTTGCCCGTAGCCGTCAGGAGATCATGGGGAAGATCAAGTCTCTGGATAAAGGCGAGTTTCTCGGTCACGTCGAGAATGTTGTCGAGCGTTGCCTGTCCGGCGTCACCCTTCATCCTGTTGAATCCGGTCGAGCTGTCCGGATCGGCAAGCGAGGCTTCCAATAACGCCACCGCATCTGACGAAAGCCGATCACTGGCTCCGATCAGCCAGGTGTCCAGATAATCTTGCCGTTGTGAGCGAACGACACGTTCAAGCTCCTTGCGCGACGGCCCATAAATACGCCGGTCCCGGCACCACAGGAAAACATGCTCAAGCATGGCATTGATCGACTGGCCGCCCGGGCACAGCTCGCCAGCAATCCATTCCGTCAATTGCGCGCGATCCACCCGCTTCATGCGGTGATATCCAAGATGGATCAGGATCTCCGCACAATGCCGTCGTGCTGTCCGACTGGAAAAGTCATAACCGGCTATCTCGCCAGCCTCGACACCGAGTTGCTCGGCCAGATACGAGAGGCCATCGGTAGGGATTGAGCCGGGATCGATCGCGAAAAACCCCAGGGAAGCGAAGAATTTCAGCTGTGCGGCGAGGCCAAGGCGCGTCAGGGCCGGCTTCGAATTTACAAAATCAATATCGGCAAAGCTCAGGCTCCATCGTCCGATCAAATCCCCGCCCGGAATACTCCGATCCATCAACCCACTCCCTATGATGGAGCGAACTGTCCTCTTCTATGATTTCCATCGTCAATACCGAATGCCACGTTCCCAAAACGTTCTCCGACTTGGCCAAAATCGCAGCTTGGGGCCGACTGGGCCAATAGGGGATGCCGGAGGCCGATCTTGCGGGGCTGGTCCCCATCGGGGCTGCAAACCTCGATCGGGTATTCAAACATGCGCGAAGGGAGATTCCACGGGGCGGGCAAAGGAAAATCGCGGGGAACCGACAAGGCATGGTTGATGTCGAGAAGGTATAGGTTGGGCGCAAAGCCGCTCTCTACCAGCGTTTCGCCAAGCGTATCGGGGGTCTGATTGTCCATGGCCTTAGTCCTCGATCTCGATTTCAAGGATCGCGCTCCATGGAAGGCAAATAGCTGTCTCTCTCGCATCAATGACGATACCGATCTGATCGACGGCGATGACGCCTGAACGCTCGAACATATCGTCAAGCGTCGTAACGGTGATTAGGAAGCTGTCGGGTCCAGCCAGTTGCTTGCGGATATAGTCGAGCATCATCTGTGTCCTTCATTTTCAAATCGCCAACGGCGATGGCTCTTTCGCCATCGGCCTTGGCGGACACGGACGCCCAAGAACGCCGGGGGATTGGGGGGCAGCGAGAATCTGCGGGAGTGGTGCGCGGCGCAGGGAGCGCAGCGAGTGAGCCACGGTCCCGCTGATTGTCGTTGCTGGGGAAAGGGGGCGGCGCGCTCCTTTCCCCGCTCAACAAGCAAAACGCTGGCGCTGGCGCCGGCACCGATCGGCTACACCGTCGAAGATCCAGTTTAGGTTCTTCGACGGTGCAGCCTGGGCGAAACCTCGCCCCTATTGGACCACCAATTAGGCGCTGTGGCCGCGCTCATGACGCAAAATCGCTATCAGCAGGCACGAAGGCCGCCATTTTCGCGCGGAGCAAGCCGCTTGCTCCCGCTGGGGAGCACTCGACCCGGCGAAGCCGGGGCGTCCAACGGTGCCGATTGCGATGTCGCTGGGGGTGAGCGGGACATTGCGGGGGTGTCGCCGTTAGGCGTTAGAGCGTTGGCCGACTAGGCCAACTCCTTTGATCTCTCTAATATATGACTCTGGTAGCGGTTGCGGATCATTTTGAGACTCACGCTCCTGCCTGTCGATCGACGCGCCGAGTTTCGCGAGAACCTTGGCGAGGGGGCCTTGCAGCAGTTCGTTGGCGA
This sequence comes from Sphingobium ummariense RL-3, assembly GCF_000447205.1. Classification (GTDB taxonomy): domain Bacteria; phylum Pseudomonadota; class Alphaproteobacteria; order Sphingomonadales; family Sphingomonadaceae; genus Sphingobium; species Sphingobium ummariense. The sequence continues at coordinate 4,273 of NZ_AUWY01000033.1, forward strand.
GGTCTTTGCAGGACAGGCGGGAAAGCATCGCCTCCGTGTCGGCCGCACGATCGGCAAGGCGCTGCAATTCATCATCGGGCAGCGGTGCGGGGCGTAGCCAGCGGGGAATGAATTTCATGACCCGTTCGGGCAGCAGGACGCGATAGGCGTTCGAGGTCTGCTCGTAGCGCGGCCCCGGCTCGTCGCTCGCGACGCGGACGAAACGGCGCTGACGGACAAGGAAGCCGATGGCTTCAAGGACAGCGAGGGCGCGCGCGACGGTTGCGCGCCCTAGTCCGGTCTTCTCGGCCAGATCGTCATAGCTGGGAAATATCCGGCCATGGCAGACGCGGGCGATCGTCAACAGGCGCTCGTAAACGTCGATCGCGCTGCGCGTGAGGGACGATAGCAGGCGCTCACTGGCGGACAGGCTGCGCCCCTCCGCCACGGCCGCCCGACGCAGGTTCTTCCCTGCAATCAAGGTCTGCTTGGCGATCCGCAAGAGCCTGTCCGTCTCCCCCGGCGCTGGGGCCGCGAAAAAGGCTTCCTCGAACGTCCCGGCCTCGATGCTGTCGCGCAGCACATGCTGGCCGGTGCGATGCGGCGCGCCCGATCGCGCGGGCTTGCGTCGAATATGCACGCCGCGAAGCGCCGCCAAAGTGGCGTCGCCAAGGGTAACAGCTTCCATCTTCCATCCTCCGTTAGGAGGCTGGGACCGGGCAAAAAGATTGCGTGGCGCGAAGCGCGCATCCTTGATTCGGGGATCGGAAACCGCTATGTCGGGGGCTGACTTGATTAGGCCCTTTAGGCGTTTGGCGACGCTGACATAGGGATTGGACGGTTTTCCGATCCAATATTCGGGATGCCCGGCCTTCGTGCCGGGCTTCTCTTTATGTGGTCACAGCCCAAGCTCCTGTCTGATCTCTGCGAAGTCGTCGGCCGCGAAACGCTCTTTCAGCAATTGACCAACGGCGACCGATCGGTTCGGCAAGCCCATGCGGTCCTGAAAAGCATCAATCGCGGCTATCGCATTGGTCGGGATCGTGAAGGTAACGACCTTCAAACCCTGCTGGGCTTCTCGCTCCCGACGCTTGCGATTTGTCTTGGCTGCGGCCCGCCGTTGCGCTTCCTTCCTCGCCTGCCGATCGGCGGGGGATTCGGGTTCCAGTTCAAAGGTGGGACTCGCTGACATGACGCACGATTATTACATAATCGCAGATTCGCCAAACCAGAAATAAACATGTTTATTCGTATGGCGGACCCGCAAGGCGGGGTGGCCTACTGGCCGCCCTGTCCTTTGCCTGCTTTCCACCGCTTGAAGCTCCGATCGGCCGCAACGAAACTGCGGAGCATGTGGGGAATCAGCGTCTCGACCTCGACCGCTTCACCATAGGCTTCCTTGTAGGCTTCGGCATAGCGGTCCAGCTCGGCCGCCAACTCGGCGTCCAGCGTCAGGCTGACTTTCCGCTGCGCGCCGGGGGTGCCGATCTTGGGCAGGCTCAAGGTCGTGTTGTTCGACATTCGTTGTCCTCTTGGAGATAGTGACGAACCGCCGTGCTGATGAACGACGATAGGGTTGTGACGGTGCGAAATCGCTGCACCAATGCGCCAGCATCCGGCTCAAGCCGGATCGCGAGCTGTTTGACCCCTCCGGGGGGATGCGCGGCGAAGATAATATCCTCGCCCGCATCTATGCGGCGGGTGAGGCTTCTCACGGCGTCGCTGTAGAACTCGCGGACGGTGATGGGGCGGCCAGCTCGCGCGCCCCGTTCGAGAACCGCTTGCTTGACCTGATCGTGCAGACCCGTTGGCAATGTGACATTAACTTGCACTTGTGATTGAGCCATTCCTTGAACTCCTTGCGGCCACGCCTCTTATGGCGTGTCCGAAAGGATCGCGCGACTCTAGTGTTAGGGCCGCTGGTATGGGCGAAGAATCATGTCCTTGTTGACCAGAACCCTCAAACGGGCACCGGATCGGATAGTAATGGTCGGCTGTCGGTTAAGTTCGCGCGTTACAAATTGTTGCCCCGTGCGAGATGCTTCCTGACTAATGGCACCACCGCCAGCGGTTACTAGCTGGTTGTCGCGCGTGCCTGCACTGTCGGCATAGGCTCCGCCGATCGCTATTGCGGTCGATAAAGTAATGCCGGTCAACAAGCTCCCATAGTGGTTGTTGACGCGATCTTTTAGGCCGCTGGCTCCGGTCGCGTCGGTTCCTGTCATGCCGCCGATATTGATCGAATCCCCGTTGGGATAAATGATCCTGTCCCACACGACCAAGGCCCGGTTCTGCTTGTAGGAAACCTTGCTGTCGTAGCGGCCGAACAGGCGTGCGCCCTGCGGGATCAGCAAATAGCGCCCTGTGGCATGGTCATAGACATTCTCGGTGACGGTCGCGACCACATCGCCGGGAAGATCGGAATTGATCGCCGTCACCAACGCGGCGGGGATGACGGCCCCGGCCTTGACCTCGAACGTCGATCGGGCGGACTGGACGCTTGCGGGCAGATAATCCTCCCCGATCCGCGCGCTTTGTATGAACTGCTCCTTTTCCCGCTGCATGTTCTGCCTGCCGGGGGCTTCGGGATCATCCTGCGCGCTATTGGCGTCGGCCATGTCGCGGCCGTCCATGGCATCGCCGGCACCGCCCAGGGCGGTGCCCTGCATCCCGCCATTGGGAAACAGGATGCCCCCCGCGCGCGCTGCCATTTCCTGCTGTATGGCGCGCCCGCGCGCCTGCTCGGCCCGCTGTTGGGCTGGTGTGAGCTGGCGCTGTTGGGATTGCTGGCCGTTGGGCGGGGCTTGTCCTTCCGTTCCCTCCGCACCGTCTGCGGGCAAACTCGCCATACCCGGCGCGGATAGATCGGGGCGGCCGTCGCCATAATTCTGCGGCAACCCATCCAGAACGGGCTTTGCCGTCTGGATGGCGCTTTCCTGTTCCTCCTTTTCGGCGTGGCCGCCCTTCGGGATCACGAAGGCATAGACGATGCCGATAGCGAACATGGCAACGAAGGCGCTGACAATGCCGATGATGACGCTACGCTTGTAGCGTGTGACGCCGGGGCGGTTCGTCTCTAGGATCGAACTGACCGGCTGCTTTTCCTCCGGCGTGAAGGCCGGATCGGCGGTAATATCGCCGCTCATTCTCAAGACCTCCTGTCGCGCTTGCGCTCGATCCGCACAATCTGCTGTTCCTTGGTTCCAAGGCGCAGCTCGGCGGCGGTGATAAGCCGGTCCACCACATAGTAGCGGCCCTGAACGCGATAGTTGACTAGCTCGGCCTGCTTGTTCTCGCCGATCACGAACAGGGGCGGAGCCTCTGTCGTGCCAAGGTCCGGCGCGAACTGGATATAGGTCTTGTGGCCGTCATCAAAGACACGCTCCGGCATCCATGCCGGGGCACGACCGCGCGGCTTCACCGGCCTGATGCGGTAGGCGAAATTGAGGTTATCGACCGATATGTCGCCCTCGATCGCGCCGCCGCCTTGCCCTCCGTCCGCAAGGATTCCTGCGGTCGATAGCTCGGCGAGCTGGTCACGCGGATAATTCCATGAAACAATGCTCGTATAGGCGTCGCTATTATGGCTGATCGCTTCGAGCATGTAGGTGCGCTGGTCGGTGGTGAGGACGATATTGGTCCGTAACTCGCCTTTGATCGGCTTCACGAACACAAGCGTTTGGGCGTTCGATCCGGTGCCCTGTTGCGTCTCGCCCATAACCCAGCGAACGGTATCGCCTGCGGCCTTGGAAATCAGCTTCTCGCCGGGGCGCAGCGCGATCGTGGATATGAAGCGCGGCGACGTGTGAACCTCGTAGATCGCCCCCGGCATATAGTCGTAGAACATGGCGGAATTGATGAAGCCATCCGGCGCGGGAGTTTGCCGGGAAAGATCGTTGGCGCTGCGAATGGTGGTGAGCGGCGCACCGCGCCGCACCGTAGCGCGGGCCGAAGGCTGGGGCCGATTGATCGGCACCAGGCGCGACGGGGGAGCCTGCGGCTCTGCGGGCGCGCTGGCCTCCGGCGCTGGAAGGACTTGCGCTTGCGCGGGAACCAATTGCGTCTGCTGCTTGGCGCTGGCGGCATATCCAGTGGTGCAGCAAAGCATGACGGACGAAAGGGCTATGGCCTGCATGGACCTGACAGGGAAACGCTGCATGTTAGAGTTCCTTGCTCCACTGGAAGTTGGTGATGAAGATTCCGAGCGGGTTGGCGCGTAGCTCCTGCTCCGTCTTGGGAGGCTTCACCCGCACGGTGAAAAGGCCCGTCCAGCGTTCGGGCGGCATCGGCGTGCCGTTGGTGTAGGTCGTTTCCCGCCAAGTCACCTGATAGGTGTCCTTGGTGCGCGGAAGGACGGCCTGCACCTCGATCGTGCGGGCCTCCTGACCGACATTGGCGAAGGGGTCGTTTTCCTTCGCATAGCCGTTCAAGGTCTGCTCGGCCTGCGCGGTGATGAAGTTATAGGCGTTGGTCCAGTTCTGGCGAATGACAACGCCGTCCGTGCTCTTGGACCGGACAAGGCCGACCCAATCCGCTAGGAAATAGGCCGTCTCGGCACGATTAGGCTCATAGACCTGACCGGCTGCGGCAATGCGCCCCGGCTTCCCATATTCGTTGACCGGAACAACATAGGTCGCAACGCGGGTCGTGGTCGCCAGATAGACATTCGAGGCGACGGACACGCCCGCAATGCCAAGGGCTACAAATGCCGCGATACGCCAGTTTTTCGCCTGCACGCGAGCGGACCCGATACGATTGTCCCACTCCTGCGCCGCCTTGGCATAGGGAGTATTCAATGGTGCAGAACCGCCATAACTGGGCGCTGCACGCCGAAAGACGTTCTTCATGGGTTATTCCTCGCTGTGCTCGATATTGGCGGTCATGCCAGCGCCGCGCTGACTGCTGGTGGCGGCCGCTGCGGTCTGCGCGGCCCGCGTGGTTCGACTTGCACGTTGCGCCTTGCTGCGCGCTGCGGCGCGGGCTGTGGTGATTTCAGGCGGTGGTGCGGTGCTGGGCGCTGGCGGGGATTGGGGCGCGGGTGCGCTCGCTTCCGCTGCGGCGCTGCCCTCGTTCGCGGCGAGCGTCGGGACGCTATCCGCCGCTGCGGCGGCTGCACTACTTGTAGTGCTTGCACTACCTGTAGTGCCTGACGGTTGGTCAACGCCGGTAGGCGGCGGCGAGGCGTTCGGGCGGTAGGCACCCAAATCCGCTCCGCTATTCTCGTTGAGAAAGGCACGCACGGCACGGCCATCGGCCATGTCGGGCGGCTCGATGCCCTTTTCGCTGGCGACCTTCTGCGCCGTATCCCTCATGCGGTCTGTCGGGGCTGTATCGAGAGGCGCGCCACTGCCAGAGCCACCACCCCCAGCGGGCATCGTGCCGCCCCCCGATCCGCCGCCCGATGGCGCACCGCCACCGCCGCCCGATGGGGACGGCCCTGGGGCCGGTCCCATAGTCCCGCGTCCAGCTCCACCAAGGGGCGGGATGCCGGTTTGCGCGCCCTCCCGGATCGCACCAGCGGCGGCCTGCGCCTTGGCTGCAATTGCAGCGGGAGCGCCTGCCGCCTTGCCTACGGCGCTCATAGCGCCACGGCCCGCGAGATAGGCACCGCCAGCAGCAGCGGCCACGCCAGCGGTTCCAGCAAGAGCCGCGCCCGCACCGAGTTGCGGGCCGCCCGTCACAAGCGCCGCCGCGATTGACGGAATGGTCAACGACAGCATCATGACCAAGATCGCGGCCAGAAGGATCGAAAGGGCCTGAATACACGCGGCATCGGGGTCAGCCGCGTTCACAAGCGCAATGTTCTCAAAGGTCTTGGAACTGATCGTCACCACAAGGGCGATGACCATGAGTTTCAATCCAACGGAAACGACATAGCCAAATGCCCGTTCGGCAAGGAAACTCGACTGTTTCAGAACGCCGAACGGCACCAAAACAAAAGCGGCCAGCGTCACTAGGCGGAACTCTATCAACGTGACGACTAGCTGAACCGCGACAATAAAGAAGGCGACGATTGTTCCCGCCGCCGCAAAGGCTAGGATCGCAATGGCAGCGAAATTATCGAAGAAAGCAACTGGCCCGGTCCATTCCCCGATACAATCCGACATGGCCTGAACGTGGGCAAATCCAAGTTCAACGATCTTGCTGGGGTTGTTGAGAAAGGTGTCAACGCTGACGTGACCGCCACCGGCCTTCAAACCAAGGGCCGCGAAGCCCTTTACCACGGTCCAACTCAAGCCCTTCCAGTCATTTACTATCCATATGAAGAACCCGAATAAGAGAGTCTTTCTAAATAGATCGCTTGTGACACGGCCGTTTTCATCGAGCGCCCAAAATATTGCAGCAAGGCCAATGGCGATTGTCGCCAAAATCGCCATGATCCCGACAACATCGCCATTGATTAGGCCAAAGCCGCCGTCAATGGCCGATGAAAATGCGTCTAGGAACTTCGATAGAATTGCCGGACCGGCTTTTTCCGCCATGGCGCACCTCTCAAACTCTTAGGGAAGGCTCAATAGCCGTATCCAACCTTGGGCTGTTTGGGCGGGTCGCCGAACGCCTTGCGATGGAGCGCCTTCGCATCAAAATGGCTGACCGCTTCCGCCGCGTTCTTGCAGTCCTCCGCGCTTGCGGAGGCATCTTCGGAGCATTTTGCGACGGCCTCTCTGGCTTCGCTTTCATGCGCCTTGAAGTATTCGACGCTGCGAGCTTTCTCGCCACATGCTGAAACAACAACACATAGCGCGATGCAAACCGGGATGGCTGCGATTTTCTGGATCGCGACCATATCAGTAGCCGTAACCCACAGTCGGTTGCGTGGCCGGCGCACCGAATGTCTTTCTATGGAGAGCTTTCGCCGCCGCCTGTTCGGCCGAACGCTGCGCGTTCGCCGTCTCGGCCGCGCGCATCTGCGTGATAAGCAAGGTCTGCAACCCGGTGAGTTGGGTAGAGAGCGCCGCTAGGAGCTGGTTCGTTGCCTGTATGGCGGCCGTCTGTCCATCGGCCCCCTGCGAGGCCCTGACAGCCCTCGAAACGGAATCCTGCGTGCGCCCTTGGCTCATGGCGATGGCGTTTTGCGCCTCCATCGCCTCGCGTCGGGTATCACGCGAACGGGCTTCCCAATCCTGCTGGTGGGTCTGGATTTGATCCCATGACGATCCGAGTAGATCGCGCGGGTAAATCTGATCCATCTGCGATGTTAGATTCTTGGCATTGTAGCCGATGCCGTTCGCGTCGCGCATAATCGACGTGGCATCGTTGATGATCTCCGAAAGGTCCGGGCTTATGTCGGTGGTGATCTTGTTGAGCATCCGGGTTTGCGCTTGGAGCTGGGATTTCAGCGCCGTCACCTGATCCGTGGCGGCCTTCACCTGTTTGACCATCTGCGCGAGCGCCTTCACGTCGATGACCGGCATAGCCGCGTAGGCTGGGGCGATCGGCGTAAGCGCCGTGGTCGTGATCGCCCCCAGGGCGAGCACGGCCGCAAAGGCACGCGATTTCATGCTTCTTCTCCTTCTGCTGCTTGGACGGGATCTACCCCTTGCCGGGGCCTCAATGGTGGGTGGGGCTTGGCGACAAGCCGATAGGTGATGGCGAGCACGGCCAAGCCGATCGCGCCGACAAACAGCGGGAGCGGGCTGCGGAGCATCCATCCCAGCGCAAAGGCGAGATAGAAGGGCGTCATCGCGCCGATCAGGGCGACACGCTGCCGGCGACGTGTCGCCGTGAGCCATGGCAGGAGGGGACGCGGGATCATGCCGCTGCGTCCGAGTTTCGAGCCTCATCGCGAAGGAACTCCGCGACGCTGGGCAAGCCTTTCATCTGGAAAAAGGTGGAGGCGAAATCCCAGCCCTCTTGCGCGCATCGTTCCGCAACCCGGTCCATCAACTTGTGATCCTCCGGCGAGCTGGACGCCACGGCCGCGAGCGCGACGGGACCAAGCCCCAGCTCGAACAGGCGATTTCCGGCGCGGCTCTGATAGTAATATTCGCGCTTCGGGATTGCCTTCGCGATAAGGTCGATCTGCTTGGTATTCAGCCCGAACCGCTCATATACCGCCTGAATCTGCGGGCTGCGGGCATCCGGGTTGGGCAGGAAAACGCGAGTGGGGCAGCTCTCCACCAGCGCGGCTGCGATCGAGGATTGCAGCACATCGCCAAGGCTCTGCGTCGCGAACACCACGGCGACATTCTTCTTACGCAGCGTGCGTAGCCACGCCTCGATGCGCTTGGCGAAGCTGCTGGATTCGAGAAACAGCCATGCCTCGTCCAATATGAGCAGCGTCGGCCGACCGTCGAACCGGCGCTTTTCGAGCACATGGAAAAGGTAGGTGAGGACAGGGCCGACCGCCGCCTTGTTCTCCATGAGGGCTTCCATCTCGAAAGCCATCCAGTTGCCGCCGCTAAGGACATTGGTGTCCGCGTCCAGCAAGTGACCGTGGGGGCCGTCCAGCGTGTAGGGAATGAGCGCATCCTTGACCGCCTTGTCCTGAATCGAGGCGGCCAGCATGGTAAGGGTGCGCTGATCTGCGGGAGCGGTCGCAAGGTTGGTGAGGGCGCTCCATACGGCGTCCTTCACCGCTGGGGTGATGGGGACATTTTCGGCCGTGATAATGTCCAGTATCCATTCTTGCGCCCATGCCTGATCCGAAGGCGTGTCGATCTCGGCGAGGGGCTGGAAGGCAAGCGTGGCGCGATCACCGCCAAGGTAGAAGAACGAGCCGCCCGTCACCAGCGTTGCCGCCCGCGACGATGCGCCCTTGTCGAAAATGAAAACCTGCGCGTCGGGATAGCGAAGCCATTGGATCGCGATCGTGTTGAGCAAAACCGATTTGCCGGAGCCGGTGGGGCCGATAATCTTGGTGTGGGCGACGTCGCCTTGGTGAAGGTCGAGCCGGAATGGCGTGGAACCGTCGGTGCGCGCATGAATGAGCGGAGGCAGGCTCTCGGTCGCCCCGCGCTTCTGCGCCTCCGCTGTCAGATGGGCATTGATGACCGGCCCCGACCAATTGGCGGAGACGGGCAGCATGTCGCATAGGTTGAGCGTCGAAACGAGCGGTCGCCGAACGTCCGCATAGGCGTGACCGGGCAGGCTCCCTAGCCATGCCTCAACGCCGTTCACGTCCTCGACCTTGGCGACGAAACCGGCACGGTTGATGCTCGATTCCACCTCGCGGACCTTGGCGGCCAGCCTGTCGGGATCACGATCGGTAAGGGTGATCGTGGGCGTGAAATACCCCATGCCCGCGCTGTCGGAGCCGATAACGAGCATGGCGGCCTCTGCGTCGAGAGACTTGGCGATAGCGTCGCTGTCCTCAAGCATGGACGGCTCTTTGGTGATCGCCTCCTTTATGAGCGTGGAGACGCTTTTGCGCTTGGCGAACCACCGCTTGCGAATGGTGGCGACGGTCGCGCGCGCGTCCTCCTTGTCGAGAGGCAGGAAGCGGCAAACCCAGCGATACGGGATACCCAGCGAATTGAGCCGATCCAGCATCCCCGGCGTCGATGATGACGGGTAGGACCGGATTGAAATGGTCCGCATGTAGTGCTTGCCAAGGCGCGGAAAGAGGCCCGCCTGAAAGTCGTCGTCGGTAAGCAGCGCGTCCAGATAGAACGGCACATCGGGCGATTTGACCGGGTGGCGCTTGGTCGAAATACAGGAATGGAGATAGGTCAGCGTCTCGTCGTCGCTCATCTCGCGGATTTCCGGCATGAAGCCGGAGAGAATGTCGCCGACCTGTCGCACCACGGCCTGAAAGTCGCGCAGCGCCGTGCGATACATAGCTTCCGCGCCGTGCCCTGTCGGGGCGTTCTCGACCACGAGGCTCGCCGCCCGCCCGATATTTTCCTCCGGGGGCAGATAGGTGAACGTCATGAAATAGCGGCTCTCGAAATGCGCTTCTTCGGCCTCGAACGCCGCGCGCCGTTCTTCATCGACAAGCTGCGATACGGGATCGGGAAAGAGGCTGTCGGGATAGGTCTGCGAGGGCACGCGCAGGGCCTCCACATGGAGGCACCAGCGCGATCCCAAGCGGCGCAACGCGTTGTTGAGCTGCGATCGAGCCGATATGAGGCCGGATTGCGTCGCGCTCGCAAGGTCCGGCCCCCGGAAGGTCAGCGATTTTTGGAAGCTGCCATCCTTGTTCAGGAGAACGCCGGGAGCGATGAACGCGGCCCAAGGCAGATGATCCATGAGGCGAGCGGCCTTCGGCCGATATTCTCCGATATTGAACATTTCAGGCGTCCCAATACGGTTTCTGGCGCAGGTGCCGGTTGAGCGTCGCGAAGAAATGGGGGTCGCGCTTGGTGAGCGTGTAGGCGATCACATGGAGCGCGACCCCCGCAGGAATCCCCAGCCACGGCACGCCAAGCCCAAGCGATAGCTCGGCGGTCATCACGGCATTGATGATCGCGAAGGTGCGCGGCACCCCCGCGAATGTCATCGGCTCGGCAAGGCTGTTGTGAAACGGAACCTCATAGCCGGGAATGTCGTGGCTATCGTCCACGGCTAGAATCCAGCGCCGCCAGAGAAGCCGAAGAACGGAAGGAAAAAGGTGCTGGCGGCGAACGCGATGCACAGGCCGAAGACGATACCCAGCGCCTTTTTCAGGATGCCGCCGCCCTCTGAGAACGCGAAGGCGAGGCCCGCCAGGGCAACGGCGATGATGCCCGCGAGCTTCGCCACCGGGCCGGTAATGGAATCGGCGATCTTCTGTAGCGGGTCTTCCCACGGCATACCGGAGCCACCCGCGAAAGCCGGGGATGACATGGCCGTCAGGACCGCGACGATGATCGCAGCGCGGCCCCGCCTGACTAGCTTCATGATGTTCATAGGTTACTCCCTTATCGCCGAGAGTATTTAATACTCACGGAGATTACAGAATACTCATGGAGGGAGTCCGGTCAATCCTTATGTGTTGCTATTTGCGACTCGTTATCAATTGCGGGCTGCGTCGAACCGTCGCGTTGCGGAATCCGGTCGTCGCAAATTGGACTAGGCGATATTCGATCTTGCAGCCCACAGCACGCGCGCACCCGCTTGGTTAATCCATGATTGTTGTTGAGAGAGAACCTCAAACGTGCATGTTCTGATTCAAAGACGAAACGAAAATCGGAGAAAAACCATGCCTGGCCCGGTCATCTCAACATATAGTTTCGGCAACGCGACGGGGCCATTCGCTCCCACCCAGACCAACGGCGGCGCGACCACGCAGAGTTTTGTAATCAACGGTTCCGGCGCGACGTTCACCAGCGGCCGCCTTAATCTGCCGGCCAACACGTTTCTCCAGGCTGGACATATCGGCATTACCCTACCCACAGATTCCAATCCGGCCCTAACGCAAACGCCTGCGTCCATGACACTGACATGGGTTGGCATTCTTCCAGCGGCCGAATCTCCGCTGGTTTCAGTCTATGAATGGGAGGAGGCACGCTTTGAGTTGACTGCCCATTGGGACCCCGGAAAGCTTGAGGTGTATGTCGAACGCAGTGGAACGACCGTCTTGCTCGAAAGTATCGGCGGCCTTTCCATGACCGCAGAGGAAACTATCGGCGTGCGCTACGATGACGATCCCGATGGCGCTGGCGGCACGGTGACATTTCTTCGCAACGGCGCGGCATTTGGCCCACCTCAGCCAATTGCCTTCAAGCTGCGCATCACGCCTGATTGCGAGTTCCAGTGCAATGCCTCGCTCAGCAACACCTCCAATTCAGCTCTCCAGAAGGTCAAGCAGATCGCGGTCAGCGTGACAGAGACCAATGATCCCCTTCCTCCCGATCCGAGCGACCTGACCGTCTATGGCGATCCCGGCACGCGCTTTCCGCTAAGCCTCGACATGGAAGGAGCAAGCGGCACTTATAATCTGACCGTGCCATCGGGCCTGTCGCTGGTGAAGAGGGTTATAACGCCTACGCCGGTCGTGCAGGGTTCGACCTACACCATGAACGCGCTCGCATCCTCCTATTCACCATCGCAATCCAATGGCGGCGTCACCACGAACGCGCTGGATGTGGTGGGATCGGGCGCGACATATTCGAGCAGTCGCCTCAATCTTCCCAAGAACACCTATCTCTCCGCAGATTCGATCGGCATCGCACTTCCGACCACCTCCGATCCAGCAACGACCCGCGCGCCCCGTTCAATCACTCTTGGGTTCAAAGGGATTTTGCCCACGGATGAAGCCCCGCTGGTATCATTGTATGAATATGATGAAGGCGAGTTCTCACTTTATGGTGACTGGCAAGCTGGGCAGGTTACGGTCCACATACGGAGAAACGGACAGTCGGATATTCTTTATAGCGCGACGGGCCTATCCAACTCCTCGCAGGAGGATATTGCTGTCCGCTACGATGATAATCCAACGGGAGCCGGCGGCACCGTCACTTTCCTGCGAAATGGAGTCGCTTTCGGCCCACCACAGACCATCGCATTCAAACCAAAGATTACGCCAGTAGCCTTGCTTGAGTGCAATGCATCGCTGGGCAACACGGCTAACTCGGTCAATCTCTCCGTCAAGGAAATCTCCATCAAACTGGAGGTGCTTGCTGATGTGGAATCCTTTACGCCGGTATCTTCGGGACCGATCAGCGCGGCCGACATGGAACAGCTCTATGTCGATGCGCTGGATGTCTCCACCCCGCAGTCGGCGAAGCTTGTGTCCTACACACCATCGGGCGGCGGCACGGCTTCGACCGTGAATGTCATCATCGGCCCGCTCGATGTGCCGTCAGGCGTCGCCTACCGCGCCATATTGGAGAACTGGTCAACCGGCTCGGCCGTCGATCATGCCAACGTGCTGGTGATGACCAGGCCGACACGCCAGAACTGCCAGTTCGAGGATGCGACGCTACGCGCCAATCAACCGATGTGGATGGAGTGCCTGCCTCAAGGTCCGGTGCCGGTTGTCTCAAACATCGCCTATTATTGCGAAGCGATCCGTATCGGCAGCTATGTGCAGTTCCAGTTCGGCTATGACTGGACCGCAGCGGCGATGCCCGACAACCCGTTTGGCGATCCGAGCGGGAAGGAGAGCTACATGGTGCCGCACAAGTGGCGGATCGAGGACAAGGACAGCAATGTCCTTGCCACAATCCAGCGCCCTGATGGCGGCCCGCTTAACGGGAACGATATACCCGGCATCTTTACTGGCAGCTATGACGGCTATGGTGTCGCCATCACCAACAGCACGGACAAATGGTATCCGCGCGGGACGGTGCGCGCGGGAATCATATGGCGATCAGCAACGCCGCCTGCCTACGATCAGACCTTCATCACCACCCATTTGCCGCGCTATGACGTGACCATAGGTTATGCCTCTCACACCCATTATTCCAACAACGGGTTCGACGGGCGGCTATGGGGCGAAGACAGTTCGAACGGCTTCGGCAACACGCGCGTCATGCCCTACGAACCAACCAACTATGCCACACTGACGCCGCTTGAAGGGGTAACCTCCGATCCATGGAAAGGCTCACTCTACAATTTCAGTTCGCTGGCGGCGGTGGCGTCCACATGGCTAAGATATACACCCTTCAACCAATCGGGCCGATCGCCCATCACAGGGCCGGGCGGGGTCCGCGACGACCGCGCCGCCTTCGCAGAGCCGGTGGGCCAATATATGTATAACGTCGCGGCCAACCGGCCACATGACGGCAAGCCATGGGCTACGATTGCGCTCGACTATGTGACCGCCTATGTGAGCGATCCCTATCATTGCTTCGAGGCTGGCCGCTGTGTGCCGCTGTTCAAGGGCACGAACGCCGATCGCGACATTGGCCTCCGCAATCATTATTATGGCTATGGAGAAAGCTCCCGGCCTGCCAATCGCTCCTGGTATATCCAGGGAGGGCGGCCTTACGAGATGGCCGACGGTTATAGCCCCTGGACCGCGAAGGTTCCCTATGGCGGCTCGGCGATCCGAAAGCCCTATTTCGGAACCAATGAAATCGACCTGCCCCACGCGCATCAGTTCCCGCATTGGGGTTCGTTGCTCTGGAAAACGCCGGAGTTCGCCTTCCTTGGTCACAAGCTGAGCGATCAGGGCCGCCTTTATGAGAACTGGATACTCGCCGATGCCTTTGGCGGCGCGGGAGCTTTCGCCCAACGTGGAGCGGCATGGCAGTTCCTGCATAGCGTGCTGATCTGGAAAACCGCGTCACGGACTTCCGATCGCCTCTACTCGCGGGACGAAATCATGGCGTTTGTCGTCAAGGATTTCGAGACATTCAGCGACAGCCACAAGACTTCTACACCGGGCTTCGACAATCCGCCCTCGAATGTCATGGTCGGCGGCAATGTCGATACGAATCGGGCCGTGTATGCCGCTACACAACGCTTTGGTGTGTGCGGTTGGGAGGAAGGGGCCGTCGCACAGCATGATTTCTATATCGGCTACTGGCAGACCGCGCTTGGCATCGCTGAACGGCTCGGCTTCAATGCCGCTTTGCGCGCCGCCTCGACCAAGGCCGGCGCTGTGCTGGACTGGATGATTGCCCAGCATCGCAAGCGGGTTGTTGGTCGGATCAACAATGCGCCGCGCGCCAATCCCGGTGGCAGCGAAGCCTATTTGTTCAAACTTTGGAGCGAGAGCGTCATCACGGCGGCGGGTGGCAACGCAGCTTCGCTCCCGCAGACCTATGCGGCGATCGCGACGCAGAACGGCAACGCGGCAACATGGGATGTGTTCAACTACGGCGGGTCCACTTACGGCAGGGACGGACAGGCCATGGACCAGTTGATCGCTGGCCCTTCCGTGTTGCGGATACATCTTGGGCAAAGCGGCAGCGACCTGACAACAGCAGAGGCAACCGCGGCTACATGGCGGAACCAGAAGAAAACCGAACAGGAGGCTTTAGGCCCTAATGGGGCCGGGACGACGTGGTTCCAATATCTGCAAGCGGTCCACAATCCGGCTATCTCGTAGAGCTGTCGTGATAGCGCACCGGCCCGTCATGCGGGCCGGTTCCCTTTAACCTTATCTTGAAGAGGCGCCGATAGAGCAAACTTCTGATTTTTCGGAAGACCGTTCATGACGTTGCGCCTCTTTCTTCTTATTTTGGTCAGTGTCAGTCTGTCGGCGCTGGCCCAACTTGCGCTCAAGCTAGGAACGAACGCGGCGGCACCCGGCAGAACGGCGGGGATTGGCGGGGAGGTCGGCGGCCTCATTCAGTCGCCCATGGTGCTCGTAGGGCTTGGCCTATACGGCGTCGGTGCGCTCCTGTGGCTGTTCGTTCTCGGCCGCGCTCCGCTGTCGCTCGCCTATCCCTTTGTCGGGATCGGTTTCATCCTGACGATGCTTGCCGGGGCCTTGTGCCTCAATGAGAGCCTGAGCGCCGCGCGGATCGGCGGAACGCTCCTAATCGCCATAGGCTGCGTCCTGGTTGCACGCTCGGCATGAAAACCCGGAGGATCGCATGAAACGCCATTCCGCACCCTACCGCCGTCCCGTGTCGATGCTTTCGGACCGGACAAGCGCAATGCTGCTGGCGGCCATCGCCTTACTTGCCGTCATCGTCCGGCTCGCCGCTGCCTTTGTGCTGAAACAGCCCCTCGAAAGCGATCCGCTGTCCTATTTCACGATGGCGCAAGGACTGGCGGAGCGAGGCGAGTTGCTTGATCTATATGGCCAGCACGCCTTCTTCAGCGCGGGCTATCCGCTTCTGCTCACACCTTTCTTCGCCCTGCTGGGCAGTTCGGTTGCCGTGGCGCTGGGCGTCAACATGCTGCTTGCTGTCGTCAGCACAGTGCTGATCCATCGGCTCACGTTGGCCCTGTCGGACAATCGGTGGGCGGGTCTGCTTGCCTCGCTCGCCTATGCATTGTGGTTTCCCGGTATCTGGAACGCCACGATGCTGGCGAAGGAAAATCTCTCGACGCCCTTGCTCATCGGCCTTGCCTTGTGCGCGGTTCGAGTCGCACGCGATGAACGTCCGATCGGGGCGGCGCTGATCGCGGGCCTGTTGTGGGGGGCATCGCTGGTGACGGGTGGCTCGACACTGCTGCTGTGCGCGGGCATGGGGGTCGCGCTGCTCATCCTGTGGCGTGCGCGGGGCAGCTTCATCCCGGCGCTGGGCGGCGGCCTCTGCTTCGTCGCCGGTGCGGCCCTGATCCTCGCGCCATGGCTCCATGCCACCAATCAAATGGTGGGCCGCCCGATCCTCACCACCAACGCGGCCTTCAACCTCTATCTCGGCAACAACCCCGCCGCGACGGGGAAGTTCGTCAGTATCTCCGATACGCCGCTCGCCAAGGATTGGGAGGCAACCCGTCTCCGTCTCGGCGAAACTGGCAACGCCGATCGTCTGCAAGCCGAAGCCATCCGCTGGATCGGAGAGAACCCGCGCAGGGCGGCGGAACTGGCCGCGCTCAAGCTCGTCTATTTCTGGCAACCCAATATTCCCGATGCGGCCGATTTCGCCGCATCGAAGGCGGTGTCCTCGATCCGGCTGTTCGAGGTAGCGCAATATGGGCTGATCCTCGTTTTCGGTCTGCTGGCGTTCCGCTCACCGCTGATCGCCAGCGATGGCAAGTGGATATTCGCTGCGATGATCGCCGGCTTCTGGCTGATCCACGCGGCCGCCTATATCATCATCCGCTACCGCGACCCCGCAATCCCGCTACTGATCGCTATGGCCGCCATTCCGGTCGCGGCTTGGCTCCAGCAGCGCGCCGCGCGAAGGAATGTCCTCCATGCTGCATGAACGCCCCATCGCCGCCGGCGAGGCGGTTCCGCTGTTCGTGGACGTGGACGGAACATTGATACGCGCGGATATTTCGCTGGAAAGCTTCGTGCGGATCGCGCGGTCCAGCATTACGGCAATGATGGAGGTCCTTCTGTGGCTGATAGCGGGCCGCGCCGTCGCCAAGACGATGGCGGCGAGGCGCGATCGGATCGACGCTGCACAGCTTCCTTATCGTCAGGAAGTGCTCGGCCTCATCGAGGAAGCGAAGACTGATGGCCGCCCTGTCATCCTCGCCAGTGCGAGCCACTGGCGGCATATCCGCTCTATCGCGGATCATCTGGAACTCTCGGACCCGATCATCGCGACGCGCGGGCGCGCCAATCTCAAGGGCAGCGCCAAGCTCGCCGCGATCCGCGCGCACATCGGTCCCGATGCCCCGTTCGACTATGTGGGCGACAGCCGCGCCGACTGCTATCTCTGGCGCGAGGCGCGGCGGGGCTGGTCGGTCGGTCATGTCCCGCCGCGATCGGTCGTGGAACGTCTTGGCGGCCCTCGCCCCGGTCTGGCTCGCGCGCTGGTAAAGGCTATGCGACCGCACCAATGGACCAAGAACGCACTCGTTCTCGTCCCTGCCTTCACATCGGGCGCGTTCACCAACCCCGCCGTTCTGTTGACTGCCATTGCGGCCGCGCTGCTCATGTCGCTGATCGCCTCGTCCATCTATCTGCTGAACGATTTGCTCGACATAGATTCGGATCGCGCGCATCGGACAAAGTGGAAGCGGCCTCTTGCACATGGTGATCTCTCGATCCCTGCCGCGCTGGGCCTCTCGCTTGCGTTGGCGGGCATCGGCCTTGTCGGGGGCTGGCTCCTGGGCGGGGCCGCACTCACCTTCTGGCTACTCGTCTATATGGCGATCACGACAGCCTATTCCTTCCGGCTAAAGGCAGTCATGGTCGGAGACGCCATCGTTCTCGCCTCGCTCTACACGATCCGCATCTGGATCGGAGCCATCGCGATCGGCGTGCCGCTGAGCTTCTGGCTGCTCCTGTTCTCGGTCTTCCTGTTCCTGAGCCTCGCCTATCTGAAACGCTATATCGAGATGCGCGACGCGACCGAACCGAATCGCCTGCTGAGCGGGCGCGGCTATGTGGGCGGCGATCTCGACGTGGTGATGATGTCGGGCATTTCATCGGGCATGGTCGCGATCCTAGTGCTGGCGCTCTTCGCCCATGACCCGGCAACTGCCGCACATTACGCCCTTCCCGAACTGTTATGGTTGCTATGCCTGCCGCTCATCTACTGGATGAATCGCATCTGGATGATGGCACGGCGCGGGGAGGTTGAAGGTGATCCCGTCGCCTTCGCGATCAAGGATCGGCGCAGCATCCTCGTCGGCGGGGCGATGGCCTGCATCTTTGCAGCGGCGCTCTACGGCCCTGCCACCATACCCTGATGGCTGACAAAGGACCGCAAGACGATGCGGATAAGGCTCTCAACCTGCATTCAGGTTGCCATTGTCATGCTGGCCGTGTGGCTCGCCGTTGCCGCGCGACGCGCTCCCGGCAATGGCGAGAAGCAGCTAGGAGCGGGCCTTGAGAAGCAGAGTGTCGGTTCCCCCCGCATAGGCTATGACGTAGCCCGGTAGCGCAGGCACGGCCTTTGCGTCCAGTCCCGCGATCCACAGGCCGGTAAAGCCGTCCCGCGACATGCGCGCCATCCGCGCACGCAGTTCCGCCACGTCGGACGTGTCCTGCGGGCAAAGCGTCGGAATATCCTGCGAACCGTCGAACCAATGTGCGCTGTCCGAAGGGCGCTGGATCGTCATCAGGTCCGACCCCGGTATCTGGAACAGGGTGTTGGTGAAGGCATCGCGTCGCGTGATCGCATAGGCTCCGATCTTCCGATCCGGCGTCAGCGCCCAACTTCGGCATTCGGCTTCAGCCGACAGGAAGCCGAGCCGGCTTCCTTCGGGAACCTTGTCCAGCAGGGCGAGCCGGGATTGCAGCACGCGGTCGGCCCGCCACCATTGCGCGCTGGTCCATCCGGCCCGCAGCAGGAACAGGCTCGCGCCGAGAAGGAACAGCAGCTTTTCCCGATCGGGCCTTTGGGCTGGCCCGATCGCCATGATCGCGACCATCATCGCCACCGGCGTCAGTCGCAAATCCGCGCCCCAGCTTCCCAGCACGGTGGTCGGTAGGAGCAGGGCGGCGATGAGCAGCAGGCCGCCGCCGACGGCAAGGCGCGGTTCCAGCCTGCGCCCGCCTGCCCACAGAAGGGCGAAGATTGCAGCGAGACCAATAACGAGCGTCATCCCCAGATCGAGCGGCATGGACAGGCCCTTGAGCGCCGTCACGAAGTTCATGACCTTCGAGGACAATAGCTCTGGCTCATACCAGTAGAGACGGCCGCCGCTCGACCGCCATACAAGAAGCGGGACCACTGGCAGCAGCAGGGAGGCGGCGCGCACGGCCCGTGCCAGCACGTCGCGCCCGCTTCGCGCTGTCGCCAACTCCGCGCCAGCAACGAGGATCAACAATATGGCCCAACCCATGATATGCGTGGTCCACACGGCGATCGCGGCCGCCCCAAAGGCCAGTGAGCGCCAAAGGCTGTGCTGCCGGTTGAAGTTCCACGCCGCTGCAACGATCAACGCGAGCGCGACCGAAAGGCAATAGTTGAGAAAGCCGAACAGGAAGGGCTGCGCGAAAGCGAAGGGTAGCGCCAGCATAGCGCTCGCCGTCACCCTCCCATGCGCGGAACAGGACAGGAGAATGATACCAACTACGGTAAGCGGCGCGATCATCGCGCTCACTAGGCGGGTCGCCGTCTCGACACCCAGCAAGGGCGTCAAGGCCAGAGCAGGAAGGTCCACGCCGAGATTGCCAATCCAGCGCCAATCGACGTTGAAATAGGCGTCGAGCGCCGTTCCTTGCCCGATCGCGGCGAAAACATGATGACGGGCCAGATGGTTGGGGTAGTCCGATGCGCCAGGAACCGAGACGATCAGCATCGGCAGAGCAGCAACGATGACGAACGCCGCAATCCAGCGCCATGAGATACCTATGGAGAGCATCAGGCGACCGCCCTTGCGTCAACCGCGCGATATTGGTTCCACTTGTCCTGGAGCCATTGGCCCGCCGGCCGTTCCACAAGACGATTGAGGATCGTGCCAAGGGCGAGCGCCGTTCCGATCGCCAGCATATAGCTCGCAAGGGGAGGCAGGCCAAAGCGGTTGCCTGTCAGCATGACGATGAATCCGACATGCTGATGGACAAGATAGAGGGAATAGCTGATGCTTCCGACCCATATGAGCGGGCGGATGCATATCCAACGCAGACGTCCCTCTATCATCAGGGCGAAACAGCCTAGGATGATAATCGCGGCCAGTAGGATGTCAGGGGTATCAGTCCCGCCGATCGTCAACAGCACCAGCCCCAGATAGGGGAACTGGTCGCGCCAGCGACGTTGCCCCGACCAGATGCGATAGGTGAGGATGCCGATCATGAAAAACGGCACCCATTCGAGCACCAGCAGGTCCACGACCGGACCAGGCATTCCATGCCAGAAGAACAATAGCCATCTGAGAGCAAGCCATCCCGGTATGGCGCTTTCGATGTGCTCGACAACGCCCGCGCGCCACAGGGCCAGCATGCAGGCATAGAAACCCAGTTCGATCGCAAGCGTCCAATAGGCTCCGTCCACGCATGGCAGATAAAAGAAGCTCTGGAGCATCGTGAAGTTCACAAGGATGGCGAAGGGCGGAATATCAAGCGCCGGAATATGCCCGAAATGCTCTACCGTCAGCGTGATAAGGATCGCGCCCCAATAGGCAGGAAACAACCGCGCGAAGCGATTGGCCACGAAGTCCATCCCATATCGCAGATGCTTCAAGGTGAAGAAGATCGCGAAGCCCGAAATGGCGAAGAACAGAAGCACCCGATAGTTGCCGCCAACCACATGGAACGGCACATGCGCCGCGCCGGGAAACATCTCCTCGAAACGCGTCGAATAGTGGAAGTTCATGACTAGCAGCGCGCCAATACCACGCAGCGCGTCCAGTTCGGTCAGACGCCCGCGACCGAATGAGTCCCCTCGCCGTATCATGAAAGATGGGCGTGATCTTGCCCAATCCCGTCGGCTGCGGACTTGTAGATTTTGTCCAATCCGATCTGAATGAGATTGTTCACTCCGGTTGGGTAATAGCCGCGAGTTAATGTGACCCTAATATCGCTCAAAGTTTTGGAAGTTGCACCAATTAACAATTCTCGATCGCGTAGCTGTCGCCATCACGGCCCGTTACCCGCGCGATCGTGTCGATGCGGCGGCCTTCCTTGGTGCGGCGAATGAAAACGAGCACGTTAATTGCCTGCGCGATTGCCCGGTAAGGGATACGCTGCGTCACCTCGCCTATAAGGTCTTCCAAACGGGTCAAACCCTCATAGGCGCTATTGGCGTGGATCGTCGCCAGCCCTCCGGGGTGGCCGGTGTTCCACGCTTTCAGCAGGTCCAGCGCGGAGCCGTCGCGAACCTCGCCGATGACGATCCGGTCTGGACGCAAGCGCAGGCTGTCCCTGACAAGATCGGTCATGGTGACAGGCGGGTCGCTGCGCTTCGTCAACAGCTCCACCTTATCCAGCGCCGCGCATTGCAGTTCCGCCGTATCTTCTATGAGGAAAACCCGGTCTTCGGCGAAGGACGGCAAGGCAAGGATCGCGTTGGCGAGGGTGGTCTTGCCGCTGCCGGTGCCGCCCACAATCAGCATGTTGTCGCGCCGCTCGGCCGCCTCCGCCAAAAGCGCCGCCTGGGCGGCGCTCATGATGCCTTCGGAGATATAGTCCTCGATCGTGAAAATGACCTCTGGCCGCTTGCGGATAGAGAACATGGCATTGGCGGAGACGGGCGGGAAAACACCCTGAAACCGCTCGCCGGTTTCGGGAAGGGTGGCGCTGACGCGGGGCCGATCGCGGGTGACGACCTCCCCGGCATGGTCGGCCAGCAGGCGCAAGATGCGCTCGGCGTCTGCCGGCGTCATGTCGTGGCCGCTATACTCCCGGCCCGATCCGATCCGGTCGAGCCATATCTTGCCATCGGGGTTCACCATGACCTCGACAACCAGCTTTTCGGCAAGGGCAGACGCAATGACGGGGCCTAGAGACTGGCGCAGCGCATGGGCCTTACGGTCGAGCGTGATCGGGTTATGCTGGGGCATGGGGAAATCTCCTATGCGCTCGGATGCGCATCCAGATAGGCTTTGCAGGCCGAAAAATCGGTGCGGAACGTGGGGGGTGGCGGTGCGCCGGTTCGCTTGGCGACGGCCATAGCCGCCTTGACCATCTTTTCGCTGGGCGCTGCGGTGCCGAAGGCGGCCGTAGGCTCGCACGCGCGCAGCACGTCGATTAGGCGCTGCGTCTCGGCCGCGACCTCCGACACAAAGGAATCCAGCTTCGTATCGCCGGTAAGGATGCCGTCTATCCGGCTTTCCCAAGCGGCCGTGGTGCCGGGATCGACCAGCGACGGGGCAACCTTGTGCAGGATCGTGAACAGCACCATGCCCGCCTGTGTCGGATAGAGCTTCCCGGCCTTGGTCATGATAAGGCCCTGCTCATGCAGGCCCGCAATCACGGTATCGCGCGTCGCCTGCGTGCCGATGCCCTTCGCGTCCTTCAGCCGCTCCTTCAGCGCCGGGTCGCGGATGAACTGTGCCGCGTTCTTCATCGCCTTGACCAGCGTGCCCTCGTTTAAACGCTCTGGCGCGCGCGTAGTGCGCTCAGAGAGTTTCGCCGCGATGATCTCGGCCGCCGTGCCATTCTCGATCGCGGGCAGCTCGGCCGCCTCGTCCTTGTCCTTGGCGCTGGCGTCCCGATAGGCGCGCCAGCCCTGAATGACGGGGACAACCCCCTTGGCGGAAAAGGTGTCGTCGCCGATAGCGAGCGTCACCGCCGTTTCGTCATATTCATAATCGGGCGACATGGATTGCAGGAACAGCCGCGCGATCTCATCGAACAGGCGGCGCTCATCGTCCGCCAGTTCGGCATAGATGGCCGGTAGCGTGGCGAGGGTCTTGGGGTTCGGGATAATGGCATGGTGGCTTTCGCCACCTAGCCCCGCATCCGAAAAGACGCCCTGCTTGCCTTTGCGGATATGGGGCGCGCAACCAGGTGCGCGGTCCTGCCAAGGGCCGAAGCCTGTCAGCGCCGTAAATATCTCGCCCGCTGCCGGTATTAGAACCTCCGGCAAATAGCGGGTTTCCGCACGAAGATAGGTGATGATCTTATGCCGGTCGTAGAGGGCCTGCCCGATCTCCATGACCTTCGCGGCCGTCCACCCCCAGCGGCCCGCAATCTCCTGCAACGTCGAAAGATCAGGCGGTTTCGGTCCCGCCTTCTTCTTGCGGCCAGTCTCAACGGCGAGCTGGCCGCGCTTGCCGATCGCGGCGGCAACCGCCGCCTCGCCCGCTGCCCGGTCGAGCATGGGCGGCTCGCTGGGATGACAGGTGAGCGCGATCTGTTGGCCGCCGGCTGCGACCGTGGCGAGAACGCCGTAGCTGGTCGACGGCCTGAACTGCTGAATGGCGATCTCGCGGATACAGACAATTCCAAGGGTCGGGGTTCGCACGCGGCCTATGCCAAGGATCGAGCGCACGCCCTTGGGCACAAGGGCCGTGGTCGCCGCGCGCGTGAGGGACAGGTTATAGACCTGATCCGCCCGCTCGCGCGCTAGGCCCGCCTCGTAGAGGGCGCGATAATGGTCGTTGGATTTGAGATTGCCGAACGCCTCGCGAAGCGTGGTCGGGTCTTCGCTGGTGAACATGGCGCGCATGACCTCGCCCTTGAAGCCCATGGCCTCAACGATCTCGGTGCCGATAACCTGCCCCTCGCGGTCGCAGTCGGTCGCTATGATGACGCGACGCGCACCTTTCAGGGCCTTGGCGATGGCATCGCGCTTACGCTGCTGCTGGCGGGTCCGCTCTGCATCCTCGCCCTTCGTGGGCACCTTCCTGAACTGCTCCGGGTGCAACAGGTGGAAACCCTGCCACAGCTTCCATTCGTCCCGGTATTCCTCCGGGTCCGCGAGAGTGAACAAATGGCCTTGCGCGGGCAGAACCTCGCCATGGCTGTTGCCGATCGCGGCCCTGATGTTCTCCGCTTGGCTCGGCTTCTCGCATATGACGACGCTGCTCATGCTCAATCCTCATCGTCGCTGTCGATCGGGTCGAAAAAGTCGCTCGCCGCCAGCTCGGCGGGAACGGCCGCGGCCTCCGCCGTGCTGGGCGCGCCCATCGTCACCGGCTCCCCGTCGCCGCGTTCCTCCGGCGCTGTGGTCGGCGCCGGAGGCGCGGCCTGATACAGCTCGATCGCCTCAACCCCGATCCAGTCGATTTTCGGGATGCCGGGTCGGTCCAGCGTCTTAGGCGTCTGTTTGTGGCGCGCGTGCTGACCATGGAAAAAATCGGTCGTCACCCGCTTGAAGAATGGATCTTCAAAATAGCGGATTTTATCCGCGACCAGCGGCTTTGCGTTGTTCACGAAAATGAACTGCTTGCCGTTGTCGAGGGCGCGAACGTCCTGTTCCGCGAGGATATACCGCTCCTGCTCGCTAACGGACGTGGTGCGGCGGCCTTGGTGCCAGATGGTGCGCGGATCGCTGTAGCTCTCGCGGAACTCAAGCGCCTTGCCCGCCCGCTTAATGATCTTCTCGATGGAATTGGGTTCGCTGGTGGCGAAAGCGGACGTGATATGCATGTTGTCGAAAATCGACGTGTGCAGGCCGTATTTGCCGAACACGTCATTGAAGCTCTGGCAAATGAGCTGGGTGGTGATGCCGTAGCCCGCCATTTCGCCAAGGGCGTTCTCAAGGAACGGAAGCGCCCCCAGCTTCGGGAACTCGTCAAGCATCAGCAACATGCGATGCTGCTTGCGCCGCCCCCGGCTGTCCATGTCGATATGCTCCATAAGGCTGTTGATCGTTTGCCGGAGCATGATGCGGACAAGGAAGGCGAGCCGATCGGCATGGGCCTGCGGGGTGATAAGATAGAAGCTCACAGGCTGCGGCGAGCATACAAGGTCGCCGATGGCATAGTCTGACCAGCTCGTCGCGTAGCTGACAAGCGGGTCTGCAAAGAGCGTGAGGGCCGCCTGTGCGGTCGCGAGCACGCTGGATCGAACTTTCTCGTCCATGTTACGGAAGGCGGTCGCCCCAAGGCGCACCTCCGGGTGCGTCTCCGCGATCGGCTCGCCGTCCTCGTCACGCGCCAGCCCCTCCCCTTTCGGGTCGAAGGGATCGGGCCGGTGGCGATGCTTGGTGTAGAGCATCGCGTCTATCGTCGGCTCAATGTCCAGCAGCAGCTCGCGAACGTGGGTGAGGTTCTTCTTGTCGTCGGGCGCGGAGTAGAGGACATGCAGGATCACGCCGACAAAGAAGTTGCTGGCCGACTGATCCCAAAAATTCAGGTCGCCCGCTTTCGATCCCAGCGGGTCAACGATGATCGTCACGATATTCTGAATATCGGCGATCTCCATAGGCCCCTTTCGGACCTCGAACAGCGGATTCCATCGCGCGGTGTTCGGGTCCGTGGGGGCGAAATAGAAAGTGTGGCTGAACTGCTTTCGATGGTCGGCCGTGATGTGCCAGATTTCGCCCTTGCGGTCGTAAACGAATATGCTCTGCTCCCACGCCGCGACGGTCGGGATAACATAGCCGACGCCCTTACCGGACCGGGACGCGCCTACCACAAGGCTATGCTCCGGGCCGTGATAGGTGAGACGCTTCCCGTTCATCATGCCAAGGACGCGGCCCGTTGGCCGCTGCTGACGATCGACAAGGCCAGCCCTGGCCGCGTCGTCAACCGTGCCCCAAGCCTCCGCGCCGAACTCGCGGACCTGTCTGCGCCGCCGCCGCATGATCCCGACGCCGATCAGCATGGGAAGGGCGATGATCCCGAACGCGGTAAGCTGGGCCGCGTCGAAGGGCTTTTTCAATCGCGTGCCATAGTCGATCGACCATGGCACCAGCTTCCACGGCGCATAGATTCGGTGACAGCCTATGTCGAAAAGGCCGCTGCCGAACTCGCGCGGATAGTGAAACTCATGGGCAACCTGTTGCGTGCCCGCCGACAAACCGGCGAGCACAAGCGCCGCCACGCCAGCCAAGATTTTCCCCTTGCGACGTGCTGCGCTCATGCAATGAATCCTCCGCTTCTATCGGCCAAGCCCAAGGCCGCGCGTCATCGCGCGAGCAGCCTCTATGGCGCGTTTTTGCTGTTCGGGACTGAACGCCCCCACGGCTTTCATGACGGCCCGGTCCACATTCCTGACAAGCTGGTCGGGACTGCGGACAGTGATGGGCCGGGACAGGGAGCGAACGCCGATCTTCTCCGCGACACACAACTTTTCCTGCAATTTCTCGATGCGCTCGATCCGCTTCGATACGCGCGCGATCTTGCGTTCAAGCGTCCGCTGCTGGCTCTGGATCGGCTTTGCTGCGGCGCGTGACTGATCGACCTTGGCGAGCACATAGGCTTGCCCCTGCTCGCCCTTCACCCACTGCTGGCGCACCTTTAACGCGGCGCGGGCGCGCGCGACCTCCCGCCGTGCCCGGTCCATGGCATGAACCTCTCTGATCTTCGCCCATATCATCCGCTGCGGATTTCTAACCCAGCTAACGAGATTCATACGACGCGAGGAAATGCGATCAACGCGCGCCTTCGTCGCCTCAAGATTTCGCTCCGCCTCGATCACGCGGGCGCGCGCCGGAGATACAATCTCCCGCCGCAATTCGTGCGCCTTGATGACAACGGGCGTCTCCATGCGCGCGATCTCGGCTTGCC
The DNA here is from genome assembly GCF_000447205.1 of Sphingobium ummariense RL-3. Lineage (GTDB taxonomy): Bacteria > Pseudomonadota > Alphaproteobacteria > Sphingomonadales > Sphingomonadaceae > Sphingobium > Sphingobium ummariense. Next base: position 30,760 of record NZ_AUWY01000033.1, read on the forward strand.
ATTTCGCGCGCTCGGCAACCATGCTGTCGCGCAGCTTCCGCATCTCGTCCTGTAGCCCCTGCGGCGACGCTGGCTGTTGCGGCGCGCGCTGGGCAAGCTCATCCTCTATGGCGCGCTTCTGTGATTTCCAGTCAGCACGATCGGCATTTGCGGCGGCTATCTCCCGGTTGGTATCGCCGCGCTCGCTGCGCTCGCCCTTCCGCTCGATCGCGCTGGCTGTCGGACCGAGATGCACGGTCCCCTCACGGTCTATTCCCTGATCTGCGAGGCTCTTGTGCGTGACCTGTGGGGCGTCCGGGCCTAGATGCTGGCGCAGGTGCCTGTTCTGAATATCTGCCCATTGCGCCCGCCAGTCCTGCAACGTCTCCTTGTGGTTCCAACTCCGCTCCTTCTTCCCGAAACCATCGGTATCAACGGTGCGCGTCGTCAGCAAAATATGGGCATGATAGTTGCGCTCATCACCGTCCTTGTCGGGTAAATGCATTGCCACATCGGCGATCATGCCGCGATCGACAAAGGCGGTCTGGACGAACTCCCTCACCAGCTCTTGCCTCTGCTCGAACGTCAATTCGTGCGGCAAGGAAATCTGGACCTCGCGCGCAACCTGTGCGTCATGTCGGCGCTCGACCGCCTCGACCTCATTCCAAAGCGTCTGCCGATCGGCGAAGCGTGCCGGGGCATGGTCTGGTAACATGATCTCGACATGCTCGACGCCATCGCGGCGCTCATAGTCGAACGGCATATCTAGCCGCTCATCGTGCAGCCTCTCGCCCGCTCGATAGGCTGCGGCCGCAACGGAACTGCGGCCGTTGGCACGGCTGATGACCTGTGCGGATAGCCGGAACTGTGCCAACGCGCCTGCCCTTCCCTTTCCTTCCATTGCGCCCCCAGGGGCGCGGGATCGCTAAGGGGCTTCCCCTTGGCTCAACCGCTGCCGCTGGGCCGGTTGAAGGGGTGTGGGGTATCCCCGCCGCGCGACATTGCAAAGCAATGTATAAGTGCGCCCTTGTGCAGGGAGCCTAAGAACCCTGATCCCCGATTATTCAATAGTCAAGGTTTACCTTGTCCGCGAACGGCGATAGGCTTGGGCCATGTCCGTTGAGCTACGGCCGATAGAAGAACTCGAACGCGAGCTTGCGATACGCGAAGCCCGCGACCAGCGGAATCGCGCACTCGCGGCCCATAGGACGCGGCGAAGGCACACGCGATCCCGCATCATCCTTGGCGGGGCGCTGCTGGCGGAGATGCGCGACAATCCCGATCCCGATTTCATCACGCGGATACTCTCGATCCTTGACGATCGTGTCAGCCGGGATCGGGACAGGGACGATCTCTCGGACCTGATCGGGCACCTTCTGCCCGCCCGCACGGTCAGCGCAGTTGGTCCGGCAAGCGCGGAACTGCCTGATTTCGACGCGATGGCCGAAGCGGCGATGAAGCCCCTTCCCTCTATCGCGGATATTGATCCTGCGTTCATGGACGTGAAGCATCTCATAGGGCGCACCGATTAGGCTCCATTCGCCTCAATTCTCGATCGGGCTTGCGCTCGTTTTCCCGTTGCGTAGCACGAACATGCCCCCCGCCTCCGCTTCCTCCGGTTTTCCCTTGCCGTCCGCGATCACTGGCGCGCGAGCGTCCAGAATGTCGGCGGCGGTCTGATCGGCCTCCGCCTTTTCGGTTCCCTCTCCCTTATCGCCGTTCTCCCCTTCGCGCCATGTTGTCGCCGGGTCGAACGCCTCGCCCTTCGCTTCGCCGAAGATCGCGCCGCCCGCCTCTATGAAAGCCTGCTGGCGATCGGATAGCGGGTCCGTCTGTGCGGTCTGCGTCGCGCTCCTTCGCGCTCCTGCCGATCGGTTCCCGCGATAAAAGGCGTGGTCGCCTATGACGACGCTGGGGGTCTGACCGCCGAAGTTCACCAGCTTGGGCGATACCTGTCCCGCTCTCGCGCGCTGGGCAACGATCGTCGGGTTTTGGAAGTAGAGCGCGCCGCCTGTCTCGTCCGCCAGTTCCCCTTTGAGCGCGAGGGATACGATGGCGTCTATGCGGGCGCGGCGGCTATTTGGAACGCGGGAGAGATTGCGCCATTGGCCCCCTGCCCGCATGACTGGCTCGAACTGGCGAGGGGCATTGAGCACGTCCGAAACGGTGCCGCCCCAACGGCCGTCACCAAGGCGGTTGATGATCGTGAACACAACGGCCGCTATGCCACGGTCGCCCTGATTGCCCGCTTCGGCGAAGGCCACGCGCGCGATTGCCTCGCGGTCGGCATCGTCGTGGATGCGCCCCGATGCGCGCGCGGCCGACGCTCGGACGTTCGCGATGATGGCAGGGCAGTTGGTGCCGGGAGGAACGGCTGTCGTCGCGGCCTCGTTCTTCACTATCAGGGTGCAGATTGCCGCAATCGTAAGCGGGTCCATCGGGGCAAACCTCCTAGCTGTTCTCGTCGGTCGAAAGCGGGCGAAAGATGCCGATGATCTCGGCGCTGGTGACGGGGCCGTAATAGCGGCTGTCAAATGAGTTTGGGATACGCGTCGAGACTACAAAATACTCATCCCGGCGCAAACGACGACAATCCCGCCAGTGCGGGAGTTGCACTCCGCGCCGATCGCGCTCGGCGATCGGCGCAATGGGGTTGCCGTTGATGGTCAGTCCTTCGGGGCCGGTGGTGCAGACGGTATCGCCTCCGCTCGCCGCGATCGGTTTCAGGATGCTCCCGCGCACCAGATAGGGAACGTGTGCGCTCGCATAGTCCCGCCCCAGGGGCGGGACATGGAAAGCGATAAGACGGCCCTTGGCTGGCGCGCCCACTGTGCGGACATAGTAGCCGGTCGGGACGCTCGGCGATGGATTGTAGAGGAAGATTGGATGCGGGAGCGCGGCCACGGCCACGCCCGCGACGGCGACGGGCACAAGGCCCCATAGGACGGTGCGAACGGCCCTGCGGCGCTTCTCCACGGTCATGACGCCTCCGCCGCGCTGGCGGGCCGCGTAAGCCGGATACGGGCTATCTGACCGGCGAGCGCCCGCATCTCGCTTGCGCCCTCCGGGTCACCGGTAGCCTCCCGTTCGTCCGCCCAAAGGCGGGCGAGCTGGGCGGCCTCGCGGCGGATTTCGAGCGGCTTCTTTGCCTCGCGGATCAATCCGCCCTCCCCTGCCCTTCCGCTATATCCAGCAAGCGCCGGAACGCCTCTCCCTTGGAGATCCGATGGCGGTAGGCATATTCATCGAACCGCTCGCGATCTTCCTCGCGGATTCTCATCGTGAATTGCGCCGTAAAGGTGGCCTCGCGCTTCTTGCGCTGGGCGCTCTCGCCGCGTGCCGGCGCGGGTTTGTCCGATACGAAACCGATAGCGCCGTTGTCCGCCTTCGCCTTGTCGCGAACCGTCTTGGGGGGCGGCGCAATATAGTCTTCGTCCGCCGCGAAGCTGGTAACGCCAGCAAGCGGCGTCGCCGCCTTGGTGGGCTTCTTCGTCATGCGGCCTTCCCCTTCCCTTCCTGCAAGCGGTCCAGCACATCAGCGGCGAACGCTGCGGCATTTTCGCGTGCCTTTTCTATGGACGATACGCCCTCAAGCGTGGCGAGCGTGCCGCCTGCGGCGAACAGGGCCTTGAAGGCGGTTCGTTCCGCGATCGGGGTTGGCAGGGCGGTTATGCCCGCTGCCTCGATGTTCTCCGCGATGCTCTGCGCCACGCGCGAGCGAACCCATGTGCTTGCCGGGGTGCGGGTATAGACCGCCGCAAAGGCGATCTCGCGCCGCGCTGCGGTCGAGGCGCGCCGGATGCTTTGGAAGGCCCGCGCCGCCTGATCGCTATCGAGAACGGAACCTTGAAGCGGGACCAGGGCGAGATGCGTCATCAAAAGGGCGTTGGTGACGCGGGCCGATGCCCTGCCCTCAAGGTCCACGACGACGAATTGCGCGCGCTTCTGCGCGTCGTCGATCGTGTCAATGATTCCGTCCTCGTCGATCTCCTGAATGACCTCGATATTATCGGGCTTTCCGGGGAGCGATGCCCATTTCGCGAGCGGGAAATTCGGGTCCGCGTCAACGAGGATGACGCTCCCCGATTGCGCCAGCTCGGTAGCGAGCAAAAGGGCTGCGGTGGTCTTGCCAACCCCGCCCTTTGGCGAAAGCAAAGTGATGACGGCCATTTCGGCTCCTGACTGTAAGGCGAGACATGCAATGCATGTCCTACACGCAATAAGGCATAAGGGGCCAGCAAATGCAAGACATGAAATGCATGTCATGCATGAAGGCGTTTAAACGCTGTGCCGCGGCCGTCTGTGCGAACAACGATGTTCTTTATATGTTCTCTTTGTGCGGACGATTCGGGACATTGATGAAAAGGGGTTGGACCTGCGGCTTTGGTGCTTCGGCTGCGCGCGCGGCTCAACCGTGGAAGGGTCGATCTGGCGACGGTTCGAGGCGCGGGGCTGGCCGCTCGATCTGCGAGCGGCGCGCTGTCATTTCCGATGCAAGGAATGTCGATCGACGGAAAATATCCTGATCGTCCCGGCCTCGCGTCCCCTGCCCCCTGTCGAGGAACCGATTAGCTGGGAGCGCGAGGTTATGCGGTTCTTCTTCCAAAGTCGCCGCGCCGCCAAAAAGCGCCGGTAAGACATGAAATGTGGGCATGACATGCATTGCATGTCTACCACGCGGAAGTCGCATTGACTTTTTGCTGCCAGATGTTATATTGAAATATAACTTATGGAGGCGCTTATGCACACTACAAGTCTTCGCAAGGTCGGGGGGTCTGTCATGCTCGCCGTCCCCCCTGCCCTGCTCGACGTTCTGCACCTGTCTGCGGGCGCGAGCGTCGGCTTGGCCGTGGACAACGGCAAGCTGGTGGTCGAGCCGTCCACGCGGCCCCGCTATACCATGGCGGAGTTGCTGGCCGCGTCCGACTATTCGCAGCCTCAACCCCCGGAAGAACGGGAATGGGTGGATGCTCCTGCGGTGGGTCGCGAACTGATATGAAGCGCGGCGACGTTTACATGGTCGATCTCGAACCCACACACGGCCGAGAGCAACGCGGGCATCGTCCGGTTGTCGTCGTCTCCCCTGACGACTTCAACCGGGCAACCGGCTTGCCGGTCATCATGCCGATCACAAACGGCGGCGATTTCGCGCGCCGCATTGGTTTCGCCGTGCCGCTCTCCGGCACAAAGACAACCGGCATCGTGCGATGCGATCAACCTCGCGTCCTCGATCTCGACGCCCGCAACGGCCGCAAGGTCGAAACCTTGCCGCAAGCCATCATGGATGAAGTCTTGGCGCGAGCGGTCACGATCTTTGAATAACCGCACACATCCTTGCTCGGTGCGAGCGCGCCGCGTATGCTGATGGCTTGGAAACACTGAGCATCGCAGTCAGGCGCGCGACATGCATTACATGGGTGACACGTCTCCCATGTAATGCATGTTCATTGTCCCGGTGAGAGCAACGGCGCGCAATCTCGTTGCCGTTGTGAAATGATTAACCAAAGCCTCCTAGATCGGTCCCGCGACCCGAAGAACCTTTTCGATCATTCAGGTTCTTTCACTGGACCCGGCTGCACAAGCTGCCGGGTCCGTCTTTTCCGCACGTTCCTGCGTGACATGCATTGTAAGCTATCCGGTGACGGAGCGGATCAGGCGCACGATTGACGGCCCCAAGCCCATGACCACGCCCAACACGCTAAGGGCCAGCAATCCCCAAAACTCGACGTGGACAAGCCAGTCCTTGCCGGGAGGGTCGTTCGGGTTGGGCCAGTCCTTCATTAGCCGGATCATTACGGCTCCGGCGCGCTCCTGCAAATAGGCAATGCATGGATGACACGTCTCCCATGCATTGCCTGTCGGATGTTCCTACGGCTGTGTTTGCTCCGGCACATAATTGATGATGTCGGAATATTCTGCGGGGGATCGCGTTTTCAGAAACTCAAGCGCCCGCTGGTGCATCCCGTTTCCTGCCAGCGCCCTCGCGCGCACCAATAGCCACGCGGCCATGTCATCGGCCAGTGCGCCCATTTCGTCTATGCTCTGTAGCTGAAACGGCCTGTCGCCGTGCTCGTTCTCCATGCTCCCCGACGCCTCGAAAATATCCCAGCCTTCGGCCTGCGCGTTCGCCGCATCCTCATGCGACCAGTTGCCCATATCCATAGTCCTTCACTCCCTTGTTGTGCCGATTTCCGGCTGCTGTCGGAAATGACGGCCTCGCCGAGAGCGGGGGGAGCTGGGGCAGGGTCGATCGCGGGGAGGGGGATCACCTGGCCTGCACAGAACGCCAGTGAAGGAAGGCCGGGGAAACCCCGCGATCGGCGGCCTATAGGCCGCGACACCTTGCGCCAGTGATGGGGCAGCGTCCCCGCAACCCCGACAATGCGCGGCGGTGCTGGCGCCGCCTCATTTGCCGCGCCTAGCGCGTCCTCTGATGGACATGCATTGCATGGGAGACGTGTCACCCATGCAATGCGCCGCGTTCAATCGTCGTCGTCCTCGTTGCCGTCGATCGGATCATGCTGCATCCGGCCATGCCCTTCCGTGGGACAAATCGGCGCACCCACGCTTTCCAGCCATTTGCGGGTGGTGCGAACGGTATAGCCGCACTCGGCGCACTCGCATTTAATCATCCGCGCCGTCTGCTTCTTCTTCTGTGCGACGGGCCGCATCGCGTTCAACCGGCGATGGGGGTAGGGGGGCAGGCTATCTAGCAGCGCCTCCGCCCATTCCATAAACTCCGGCGTCGCCTCGCTGCTGGTGAAGGGGGCCTTGTGGCCGATCGACGCGGCGGCGATCTGAAAGGGCCGCTTATGGCCTGCATCCGGCAAGGCGGCGTGGATCATCTCATGCGCGAGGATCGCCGCGACGGTCGCCCGATCGTCCTCGACCGGCGAAATGAAGATTTCCGCGTGCCGGTCCTCGCTCGCTGCCGCGCTCCAACACTGGCCGCGAACGCGGGTCTTCTTCCCCAGCTCGCCCCCTTTGCTGGGAAAGCCGCACGTCACACGGTAGGGCGGGAACGCAACTCCTGCACGATCGGCAATGACCGGCTCCATAAGCGCCGCAAGCTGGCGCAACCAATGCTCGCGCAAGGCTTCGGGGGAGGGGAGGGGGGCGCTCACTGGCCCGCCTCCATGTCCACGGCCTGCAAGCGAATGAGAGTCCCCAAGTCCCATTGTTCGCCGGGAACCGCGACAAAGGACCGGAACGCGGTTTCAGGGGTCGGGCGCTCGATGCCGTCAAGCCCGCGATGGGTGGCAAAAAGCGCCTCGATGGCGCGCGCGATCATCTCGGCCGAAAACTCGCGGGACGTGAAGACATATTTGGAACCGCCGAAAACGGAGGTCCACGGCGAGTCCGCCCGCTCGTAAATGTCATCCATGCCGTTGAAGTGGCCGCCCTGATATTTGTTGACGATCTCGCCGACGCGCTTTTCCGTGGGGCCATCGGTCCAGGTGACGCTAACGCTTCCCCAATGCGCCTTGCGGACCCCAAAGCGGATGCCGGGAAAGGCCGCTTTCAGTTCGGCCCGGATATTCTGCGCGGCCAGCTTGCCCGATGCGCTATCGTCGCCCTGCTTCAAGCGTGCGTGCGCCGGATCGGCGCGGAGGCGTTCCACCTCTGCCGCGAACCGCTGCGCCGCCAGTTCGGCCGCGTTCGCCTTCTCCGCTTTCAGGCAGGCGGAATAGGCCAGCGCCTCCGCGATCTGCTCGGCCGTCGCGATCTCTGGCAGGATCGACCATTGCACGCCCCGAATGATGCTCTCCGGCACCTTCTGCGAGATATGGCCGTTATCAAACACAATATCGAAATGGGCTGCGCCGCCAGAATGGAAGATGCCGCCAATGACGCGCACGCTTCCCGGCTGCTGCTCGCCATGGATGCCATAGACGATGCCCCTCCCGGCATGGGGAAGAACACAGTTGATGCGGGTTCCGATCGTGATGGACATTGCCTTTAACTCCTTTTGGACTGCGTTTGCTGCGGCTGCTGCAAACGGCGGCCTCGCCGAGAGTGGGGGGCAGGGGGGCAACGAGAATCTGCGGGAGTGGTGCGGGTGCAGCGAGCGAAGCGAGTGAACCACGGTCCCGCTGATTGTCGTTGCTGGGGAGAGACGGGCGAAGCCTACCTCTCCCCGCCAAAACCAAGGAAATCTGCCGCTTTGGCGGCTCATCTGATCGGCCGCGGCCTCTAACCAGGCCGAAGCATATCGCCGGCGAGCTGGCGTCGATCCGAAGGCATGGCGGGGCCGGTTCCGAGCCATCGGATCTCGGCCCCGCC
>NZ_AUWY01000034.1 GCF_000447205.1 Sphingobium ummariense RL-3
CCCCCCGCTGAGGGGGTAGGGCGAGACGCGAACGCGGCTCGAACTCAGGGGGAGACTTCCCCCCTTTGCCGCTTCTCTATCACAGGAAATTGCCTCACATGAACGACATGCAAGACATGAAATGCATGTCATACCCGGTGGAAAAGCGCCACGCGGGATGCTAACCCGGAACCGATCAAGGGACTGCGCGCAAAGGACGGCACTGGATGGACCTACCTGTAGGGGCTCGCAATCGTAGCGGCGTCTGCTCGCCAACAGCGCGATTTCCTGCTCACGCTATCTGCCACTGGCGCGTGGCGCCGTGCTCAAATTAGCTGCCAATGTGCTCGCCCTCATCCGGCGCTGCTCGCAAACGAGGCGTCGCACTCACGCTGTCTGCCAACAACTTCGACCGCCAGCGGGAGGTCGATCAGACGGCCATAGGCTGTCCCGTTTCTCCATCTGCACCGGGCAGTTTCGGGAAAAGCCAATCGGGAACACATTTCGGGAAAATGGCACCTCGTTGCCATCGAGCGCGCCTTGCCGCCGTCAGCCGTCCCACTCGACCTTCGTTTTTGGGAAACTGCTTATCGTCCGGGCGGGGGCGGTTCGTCGAACAGCATTTCCAGATCATCGGCCTCAAACCCGCCCTTGGGGCGCTCGACGAGCGTGAAGCGCCATCGCTGCCCGCGCCGTAGCTCAGTGAACCCGGCGCGCTCCGCCGCTCGGACGTGGACAAAGACCTTGGGCTGCTTGTCGTCACGAGAGATGAAGCCCCAGGCCCCACCACGGTCGAGGTATTTGATCGTTCCGGTCGGCATGATGCCTTCCTTTCGGGCCTAGCTGTAGGCGCTTGCAATCATGACGGCGTCTGCTCGCAAACAGCCAGATTTCCTGCTCACGCTATCTGCCACTGGCGGGTGGCATCCTGCTCGAATTATCTGCCAGTGTGCTCGCCATCATCCGGCGCTGCTTGCAAACGGGGCGTCGTGCTCACGCTCCCCGCCCGTGGGTTCTCCAAACCCGTCGCCGGCAGGCGCTTTTGCGAAGCAGGTTTTCAGAACAGTTCTGACAAGCGGCGGGCGGCAGAAATGCGTTGCGGTCATGGCCCGCCGGCAAGGTCGTCAGAAAGGAAGGTTTTTGCGAACAGCGGGTGGCGCATAAAACGGGCACAGATATACGTTTACGACTGAACCAGTCGAAGCGCGCTGGCCGCGACCGTCCCGAATGGGATGGTATTATGGGAATGCAGGCTGCTGATGTTCGCAGTTGCAATATGGTCCGATCAGTGACTATCTAGAGGCCTTCGACGGACCCGGATTGATTCGGGTGGCTCGGCCCGGCGCCTATCCCCGGGATAACCTTAGCGAATTTGGGCCTCGCTTCCGAGTATCGTTGATTGAACGCGTCTGACGGCGTGCGCCCCTCGCTATTGCGATCAGGTTTCTACATGACATTTGCTACTTCGCTTCGACGCGAATGGCTCTCGAACCCGCGCGCCGACGTGCTTGCGGGTATCGTCGTCGCGCTCGCGCTGATCCCGGAGGCCATCGGCTTCTCGATCATTGCCGGCGTCGATCCAAGCGTCGGGCTGTTTGCCTCCTTCTCCATCGCCGTCATCATCTCGCTCGTGGGCGGACGCCCCGGCATGATTTCGGCCGCAACCGCCGCCATTGCGGTTCTTGTCCTGCCGCTGATCCGCGATCACGGCGTCCAGTACCTCTTTGCCGCCACCATCCTCATGGGACTGATCCAGGGCGTCGCCGGCTTCCTGAAGCTCGACCTGCTGATGCAGTATGTGTCACGCTCGGTCATCACCGGCTTCGTCAACGCGCTCGCGATCCTAATCTTCATCGCGCAGCTTCCCCAGCTAACGAACGTCGGGTGGGAAACCTACGCGATGGTCGCGGCGGGCCTGGCGATCATCTACCTGTTCCCGCGTCTGACCAAGGCGATCCCGTCGCCGCTGGTCGCGATCGTGATCCTGACGATCGTCTCGATCTATGCCGGCATCAAGGTCAACACGGTGGGCGATATGGGCAAGCTGCCCTCGTCGCTGCCAGCGTTCGGCATCCCACAGGTGCCGTTCACGCTGGAAACGCTGCGCATCATTTTCCCCTATTCGCTGACGATGGCGGCGGTTGGCCTGCTGGAATCGATGATGACCGCGCAGATCGTCGATGATCTGACCGACACGCCATCGAACAAGCGCCGCGAGATGAAGGGGCAGGGTATCGCCAATTTTCTGACCGGCTTCCTCGGCGGGATGGGCGGCTGCGCCATGATCGGGCAGTCGGTCATCAACGTGAAGTCGGGCGGCTCCACCCGCCTTTCCACCTTTGTGTCGGGCGCGTTCCTGCTGTTCCTGATCGTCGTACTGGGGCCGCTGGTCGCCCGCATTCCGATGCCGGCGCTGGTCGCGGTGATGATTATGGTGTCGATCGGCACCTTCTCCTGGGGATCGATCAGGAACCTCAAGAGCCATCCGTGGCAGTCGTCGGTTGTCATGCTGGTGACGGTGCTGGTTGTCGTCTCGACGCACGATCTGGCGCAAGGCGTGGTCGCAGGCGTGATCCTGTCCGGTCTGTTCTTCGCCAGCAAGGTCAAGCGCCTGTTCGACGTGGCATCCGAGCTGAGCGCGGATGGCAGGACGCGGACCTACCGCGTCTCGGGTCAGGTGTTCTTCGCCTCGTCCGAGCGGTTCGCCGACGCCTTCGACTTCAAGGAGGTGCTGGACAATGTGGTCATCGACCTGACCGCCGCGCACTTCTGGGACATTTCGGCGGTGGGGAGCCTCGACAAGGCGATCCTCAAGTTCCGCCGCGAAGGCACCCATGTCGAGGTCATCGGCCTCAATCAGGCGAGCGCGACGATGGTCGATCGCTTCGCCGTCCATGACAAGCCCGGCGCCGAAGCAGCGCTCGGCGCCCACTGAGGAGAGGGCTTATGAACCGCATATTGGCCTGTATCGACGCATCCACCTACGCGACCAGCGTCGTCGATCTGGCGGCCTGGGCCGCTACCCGGCTCGGGGCCGATGTCGAGCTGCTGCACGTCGTCCAGCGCAAGGATGCCGTGGCATCGCGCAACGATCATAGCGGCGCGATCGGCCTCGGTGTCAAAAGCGAGCTGCTGGAAGAGCTGACCCGCATCGAGGAAGCGGCGGGGCGTCTTGCCATCGAGGAAGGGCGCATCCTGCTGGACGCAGGCGGCACTCGCTTGAAGGAGCAGGGCATCACGGTCGCGTCGATGCACCTGCATGGAGGGATCGTGGAGACGATCGTCGAGCGTGAAGCCGATGCTGCATTGGTCATCATCGGCAAGCGCGGCGCGTCGGGCGAGTTCGCGACCGACCATATCGGCTCCAAGGTCGAACGGGTCGTGCGTGCCAGCGACAAGCCGGTGCTGATCGCCTCACGCGAAGCCAAGGCACCTGACGCGGTGGTGATCGCCTTCGACAACAGCCCCGCCGCCTGCCGCGCTGTCCGTCATGTCGCTACCTCGCCGCTGTTCGGTGGTTTGCCAGTACACCTCGTCATGGCGGGGCCGGATGATGGCAAACACCGCGACCAGCTCGGCGCAGCGGCAGCAACGCTGCCCGCCTGTTCCGAAACCGTCCTGCGTGACGGCAAGGTCGATGCGGTGATCGGCGATCATATGGCGGCGCATCCCGGCGCGATGCTGGTGATGGGTGCCTATGGACACTCGCCGCTTCGCACCCTGATCGTCGGCAGCACGACGACAACGATGATCCGCACCGTTCGCGCCCCGGTACTGTTGGTACGCTGACATAGCCGGGGACGCGCCGGACCTTGATGCGCGGCGTCGGCAACTGCTGGCGCTTCGCGATCAGCTCGTCGCCGATGATGCTGCGGCCGAGGAAACGCGCGCCCCGGTCACGCTCGATCAGGAAAGCGTCGGCCGCCTGTCGCGGATCGACGCCATGCAGGTGCAGGCAATGGCACTGGCGGCGCAGCGGCACCGGCAAGCCGAATGTAGCCGCATCGACGCCGCACTGATGCGGATCGACAGCGGCGATTATGGCTGGTGCGTCCGCTGTGGTGAGGAAATCGAGGCCAAGCGCCTCGATCGTGCGCCCGCGACGACGATGTGCCTCGCCTGCGCCAAGGAGGGCTAGGCCCGAAAGGAAGGCATCATGCCGACCGGAACGATCAAATACCTCGACCGTGGTGGGGCCTGGGGCTTCATCTCTCGTGACGACAAGCAGCCCAAGGTCTTTGTCCACGTCCGAGCGGCGGAGCGCGCCGGGTTCACTGAGCTACGGCGCGGGCAGCGATGGCGCTTCACGCTCGTCGAGCGCCCCAAGGGCGGGTTTGAGGCCGATGATCTGGAAATGCTGTTCGACGAACCGCCCCCGCCCGGACGATAAGCAGTTTCCCAAAAACGAAGGTCGAGTGGGACGGCTGACGGCGGCAAGGCGCGCTCGATGGCAACGAGGTGCCATTTTCCCGAAATGTGTTCCCGATTGGCTTTTCCCGAAACTGCCCGGTGCAGATGGAGAAACGGGACAGCCTATGGCCGTCTGATCGACCTCCCGCTGGCGGTCGAAGTTGTTGGCAGACAGCGTGAGTGCGACGCCTCGTTTGCGAGCAGCGCCGGATGAGGGCGAGCACATTGGCAGCTAATTTGAGCACGGCGCCACGCGCCAGTGGCAGATAGCGTGAGCAGGAAATCGCGCTGTTGGCGAGCAGACGCCGCTACGATTGCGAGCCCCTACACCTACCGGCTGATATTTTCACGGAACCCGACGCCGATTCCGACACGCTGGCCAATCTTGGCCCGCTGCGCCGCCTAGCAGGTATTTGGGAGGGTCATCGCGGCGTGGACCTGAATCCGAAAGCCGATGGTCCCGAACGCCGCGAATATTATGAGCGCATCGAGATGCAGCCGATCGACGCGCAGACCAATGGGCCACAGCTATTCTATGGCCTGCGCTATCACGTCCATATCAACACCACAGAGGAACAAATCGCGTTCCACGATCAGGTTGGCTACTGGCTATGGGAACCTGCTACTGGCCTGATCCTTCAAACCGTCGCGATCCCACGCGGCCAAATTGCTATCGCCGCTGGACATGCGGAGCCGGACACAAAGAAACTCGCACTCAAAGCGGAACGCGGGCAAACCGAATATGGGATTTGCTCCACGACATTCCTCGAACTGGCCTTTCGGACCGACTCCTATTCGATCGAGGTCGATTTTCACGACGATGGTTCGTGGACCTATGTTTCTGAAACGAGCCTGCTGGTCAAAGGCCGCGCCACGCCCTTCCTGCATCGCGACCAGAACACGTTGACAAAGATCGCGGAGCCGGAGCTGAACCCTTGGGCGCGCATTTTGCAGGGGCAACAGAAGGCGTGAACTGTGCGGCGCTGGGTTCGATGCCCTGCGCCGCGCAACCCGGCACAAGCCGGAAAGGGCGAGCCGGAGGCTCGCCCTGGGCGCGATCAAGCCGCTTCGTCGGCCTGCTCCGCTTCCAGCTTCCTGAACTGATAGACGATGCGATCGGTCGCGTAGATGGTCTTACCTCCGCGCTCGTAAGAGGTATCGCGCATCCGCCCTTCGGCCTCGACAAGATCGCCGACCTTGATGTTATCGGCGATATACTGGCGAAGCTCCTCCGAGAACACAGCGACGCGGTTCCAATAGGTGTCATCGGTCCAGCTATCACCATCCTTGCGGCGATAGTGGGCGGCCACCTTTAGGTGCGTCACTTTGCCATTTGCCTGAATCTCTCCAACATAGCCGGTGATTTCAAACTTGGCCTGAGTCCGCATATCGTCTTCCTTTCATTCCTCCGTTGCTAACGGTTGTTGGGGAAGCGGAGTTTGAGGCGGGGACAAGTAAAAAAACGGAGGGTCCGCCTACTGGTGGAAACCGCCGCTATGCCCCGCATAGCTTTTTATACTTTTCCCCTTTAGCCGTAACGTAGCAACTTGAAACCGATAGCACGGATGAAAAGCAAGTCACGAAAAATTAGGACCAAAATGGACGGAACCGCACAGTTGCTCTTAGGAGAGGTTAATTTTCAATTTAGGTATGACTAGCAGCCGCCAAGAGAGCGTTTAAACGCTCTGATGACTACTTGCCGCATCGACCTGTGAGCGATCCCGCTCCAATCGCCGATAGATGGCTTGTCGGCTAACATTGAGCAAGGTCGCGATGTCGCTGACGGTTCGCGGAGGATCGTTATCCAGCAGCTCGCGCGCGATGTTCCATTGAGCATCGGAGAGGGTAGGGGGACGGCCGAAGCGAACGCCTTTCGCCTTGGCGGACTTGATCCCCGCTTCGGTGCGCTCAAGCATCACGTCGCGCTCGAACTGCGCGAACGCGCCAAGCATGTGATAGAACAGCCGCCCCGACGCGGTTGTTGTGTCGATCATGCTTTCCTTGAGGGACCGAAAGCCAAGCCCCATGTCGCTGAACCGCGCGCCAACCTCGATAAGGTCGCGCACCGATCGGCCGAGCCGATCGAGCCGCCACACGACAACTATGTCCTGATCGCGGCGCGCATAGGCAAGGGCCGCTTCAAGCTGGGGCTTGAAGACGGCCGCGCCGCTGACTCCTTCGTCGGTGAACAGCTTTTCGCATCCTGCGGCCTTCAAAGCGTCGATCTGCAAATCTAGGTTCTGATCGTCTGTCGAGACGCGGGCATAGCCGATAAGCATTGCGGGGCGGACCTCCGTTGAAATGTCCGAAAGTGCTACCTAACTTTCTACTTTCGGACAACGAGTTTCGGACAACATTTCGGACAGCCGCGCGAGCGGCAAAATCGGCGGAGCCGGTTACGCTGACCGAAACCGCCCCTTTTCGGACAACACGCGCTGCGCGCGCGATAGATTTCTTAAACCTTTTGCCCTACCGTGCCCGTTCCTGCGGAGACGTGGGGGAGGCGTGCAAACCTCCAGAAGCAAGAGCTGGTCGAGCTTTTCGACCGGGTGGCGGACGCGTATGTCCAGAGTCACCCGGCTTAAAGGCGTTCGCGCCTGACTTGCTTCAGGTTTGCAACACCCGGTTCTAGTGGCCGGCACGTCTCCAAAGCGAGACGTGCCGCCAGCTATACGGACCAATCTGGCGGCTCGAATGGAGAGTTTAGATCGGATAGGGCGCGCGTGAACAGCCATTTACCTGTCGGCACATTCGCCGAGCACCTAGAATCCCTGTCGAGAGAGCGAGCCTGGCTCGCGATCGTTACCGCTATGGCGGGGGTGGCGTTCGCGGACCATGCCATGCCGCAGATTGGGTTCGCGCCGCTTTACATGCCCGCCATTTGCGGAGCCTGCTGGGCGCTGGGCGCGCGCGAGGGCTATTTCGTCGCCGTCATAGCGGCCGTGCTCGCGGTAGTGCCGTCGATGCACGATCTCCCGGCGCTTTCAACAATAGAACTCGCGCTGCGTGTCGGTGTCCGCATTGGCGCTTTCGTTTTCATCGCGGCCGCCATCACAAGTTTCCGCCGCTCCTATGACCGTGAACTGTTCCACGCGCATCGCGACCGCATGACCGGCACTCTCAACAAGGAAGTCTTCCATCGACGCTGCGCGAAGGCGATCCTAGATGCCGGACATACGCGGCAAACGCTCCTGCTCATCATCCTCGATCTTGACGATTTCAAAGCCGTCAACAGCCGCGAGGGGCATCTTGCCGGCGATGAAGTGCTACGCACGTTCGCCAAGGGCGTCTCCGCGATCATGCGGCGCGAAGACCTTATAGGCCGGATCGGCGGTGATGAATTTGCCCTGCTAGTCCGTGTGCCGTCGATCGTCGCGGGCCAAGGCTTCGCCCGCGACGTTCATACGCGCCTGTCGGCCGTTCTGGCGGACTCCCCGCATCCAGTGACGTGCAGCATGGGGGCGCTGCTGATTCCCCCCGAAGCGCCCCGCGATGCAAGCGCGCTGATACATGCAACCGATCAGGCCATGTATCGTGCCAAGCATGGCGGCAAGAACTCCATCGAAATAGACAGGGCAGCGGAGCCGGAGAAAGCCGCAACCATCCGTATCGGCGCGAAGCGCCGGGAAGAAGTGGCGTGAAAGCCGCTCCGGGCCAATGCGCGCTTCCGTCCCCTGCGGAGGCCCGCTGGCCCGATCCCGCCAGCTACAGGCAAAGCCCGCTGGCGGGGAGGGCGGGGGCAATCGGGAGGGGAGTCCCCGCCCTCAACGCTTCGGCGGTCGATGTAAGGAAAGGGGCGTGTCCATCATGAGACAACAGGACGGCGCTGGGCCTGCGGATGATCTGGCGTCCATCGCCATTGCGGCGGACCCGGCGCTTGTGCGCGCGATGGGCGGGGCGCTCGCAATGTTCACGGCTCTGCTCGCCCGCAAGGGGATCGCGACATTTGAGGAAACGGCTAACTTGCTAGGCATTTATGCCGTGACAACCGCCGAAACCTCGCCGGAGGAAGGGCTGATACTCGGCTGCTGGGGCGGAATGTTGCGCGATTTCGCGCAGGCCCAGAGCGGGGGCGCCTCAACGGGCGCAAACTAGAATGGGAGAAGGCAGCGCAATGGTGCTATCATCAGGAAAGGCGCCCAATTATGCCATGTGCGTGCTGATCGTAGAGGATGAACCTCTTGTGCGGACTATGGCGGCGGACATTTTCATAGACGCTGGCTATCGCGTTTATGAAGCGTGCGACGCGTCCGATGCGCTGACGATCTTAGAAGGCCGCGACGATATAGGAGCGGTATTCACTGACATTGAGATGCCCGGAATGACCGGACTCGCCTTGGCCAGTGCGGTTCGCGGCCGATGGCCTTCCATGGCCGTCCTCGTAACCTCCGGTCGTGTGCGTCCAGGGCCGGGAGAGTTGCCGGAAGGCGCTGGCTATATTGCGAAGCCCTACATGCCCGATGAATTGGTCAACCAGCTCGGCGAGCTGGTAACACAAGAGAAGTAAGAGGATTGGGGATTGGCGCTATGCCCATCTACCATTTCAACGTGCAGGATGGAGTGTCGTTGCCCGACGAAGTAGGGCACGAATTACCCGATCTCGAAACAGCCAAGCGCGAGGCGGTGTTGCTCGCTGGCGCGCTTATCCGCGAGTTAGGGGCGGATTTCTGGCAAGGCGACGAATGGCGCATGTGCGTCACGGACCATGACGGCCGCCAACTGTTCACGCTCCTGTTTGCCGGGACGATGGCGGGCGCTTAGTGCTCCGCGACGCTGGCAGGCGCGCGAACCAAATTCAGGCCACAGGAGAGACGTTCGGCCGCTTCCTTTGGCTCGATGCCCAATCGCTTCGCGATCTGATCGACGCCAAAGCCGTTTTGGCGGTGCAGAAACAAGGCCCGCTCGGTCAAATGCGGCAATTCGTCAACCTTATCCCAAATCTCATCATCGGGAAATTCCATGCGCGGCGATTCCATGCAGGTATCTATTGCCTGTTGCAGATAACAATCCGCGTGCGAGTCATCGACAACAACGAGGATCGCTAGAGCCTTCTCCATCAACTCTAGCGCACACGCTTTCTGCTGCTCTCGGTAGATATTTGCCGAATCGACCATAACGCCATCCTCTGACTGATCGTTGCAGAGCAAAGATGACTCAATGCTTGTCCGATTGCACGTTCAATTAGGGCCAAATTGAACAGTAATTTTATTACAACCGCACGCAACCGCCGCCACTCCCGTTCCGGGCAGCGGGCCGATCTGGTTGAAAGGGTTGCTGGTCTTCCGACGATGGCGCAGCTCTTGCGGGCCATCGTCGGAAGTGGACGGCCCTATAGGGGGTGGGCCGCGCCGCGCCTCTAGCATAAAATTTCGGCGCTGCATCCCCGACGCGCCCTAGTTCATCGCGCTAGGCGCTCAATTCGGCAACTGCGGTCCCGCCTTGATCCCGAACCCGGCCAGTTCCTCAATGATCCAGTCCCGGAAGTCGGAGACATATTGCGCGCCCTCTGCCCGGAACGCGGCAACGTCTTCCTCTCGGAAACTCCATTCATTCTTGCCGATGTGACGCAACGCGCGCCTGACGCAATGCTTCTGATAGCTATAGATCGCGCAACGGAGAAAACCGCGAACGACATTTTCCATGGCTGCATCGTCATCGGCATGGCGATCTAGCAATGCATCAAGGTCGGCGACGGAAGGATTGGGATCAAGCATAGGCGGCCTCGATCTGTAGGGCGAGCTGGGCGAGATGATCGGGAGCAAGCAGGTCGTCGCCCTCAAGGGCGACGGAGAAGGGTTCACCGGGTTCAGGTGGACGCCGATCGGCCGCGAAGGCGGCAAGATAGGGCTGCGCCGCATCGGTTTCGATCCAGCGCCAGAAGGCAGGCCCTTGGCCGAATAGCCCGCTCTCGAACATATCGAGACGGGCTTGCGCGAAATCATCGCTCATCCCGGTTTCTCCTAGACCTTTTCTATGCCGCGCAGTTCATCGTTCCAATCCTCAAAGGCAGGCGGCGGAAAGTCGGTGTCCACGGTGCGCCCCTGACGTTCATATTCTTCCTTCGCCTTGGCGACGGCCGCTCGCCCCGGCTCATTATTGTCACCCGCCAGGGTGACATGCTCGACCTCTGGCGGAAGCTCGACATAGGGCATCATGCCGGTGCCCAACGTGATCCAGACAGGCACGCGCGGCCGACGCATCCGCATGGTCAAGCCATCCTCCGGCCCTTCTATCAGGATGATGCGGCGTGCCGGGGGAGCAAGGCGCACCGCACAACCGCGAACCTGCCCCAAACTCAACTTGGGGTTGGTCATCGGCGCTTTCTGGCCGTCTTCGGTCAAAAAGACGTGCTGCACGCCCACAATCTTCCCGGCGCGGTCCTGCGCGCCCAATAGCAGAGCTGGGCAAAGACGGCCGTTCGCGCCCGTCTTCTTGTTCCGCCATAGCGGCACGCGACCAAATCGCACCGTGGACGGCATCTCACCGACTATGCCACGGCCTGCAAGATAGAGCTGGGCAGGCGTCCCGTTGATGGTGCGGGAGCCATGCCATTCCGCTTGCGCGGCGAGGATCGCGGCGGCGCGGTCCTCGCGCTCGCGGCGCTCGGCCGCTGCTCGATCGCGCTGCGCGACCTCCGGCAATCCGTCCTCGTCCAGCAAGGCCCTGACGGCTTCCACGAAATTAAGCCCCTCGACGTGCGTAAGGAAGTCGATCACGTCGCCCCCCGCTCCACAGCCGAAACAATGGAACAGGCCCTTGGCGTCGTTCACGCGGAAGCTGGGGGTATTCTCATCGTGGAACGGGCAAAGGCCGACATATTCATGACCCGCCTTGCGGAGTTTCACATGCCGCCCGACAATATGGCTCAACGCGAAGCGGCTTTTGGCCCGCTCAACGTCAAGCTGGGGGCGCTGCGGCGTTCGATTCCTCATAATAGGTCCGATCCGGCCTCGTTTTGACGGCCGCGGCCTCTAACCAGGTCGCCAGCGAGCTGGTCGATCGCGTCATTTTCGTCCCGAAACGGACCTATTCCGCGTGCCGCGCTGCCGGCGATCGAGCGGCTGAAGGCAAGTAGATCCTCTGCGGGGCGGTAAGAATAGGTCCGGTATGGAATCTTCCCGGCCATTGCGGCACGCGGACACTCACGCGCGACACGCGCGCCCTCATCCCAACGCGCGATATAGGCCGCCTTTCCCGCCTCGATCTGGCGGCATGAAAGGCTCCTGTCCCGCACATAGACCATGGCGAGGGTGCGGCCATATTGATCGGTGCCTATCCCGCTCGATTGACAAAGGCCCCGTCATGATCCGCTGCAAGGCGGCCTTGCTCTCGGCCGCTAGGCGACGGTCGCAAACCGCTCCCGGCTTGGGGAAGGGACGGCAGCGGCTGTTGCCGGGATCATCGGGCGCGTCGATACCTAGAAGGCGGATGCGCTCGCGTCCGCATCTGATGGTGTCGCCATCCGTGACCGTGCAGCCGGAGACGGTCGCTAGGGCTGCAAGGGCAATTCCCAACATCATCGTTGCGCCCGCTCCGTGACGGCCGCCATCGCGGCCGTCACGCTTTCGATGGCCGCGCCGATCCGATCCCTTGTGTCGGGCTGCGCGCGCCGATCGGGGGACAACAGGACCGAAAGCCTGTGCAGCTCTGCGGCGAGCCGGTCATGGGTTTTGCCCTGCTCGGCGCTGGTCGCGGGGCCGATCGAAAATCGCAGATGGTCGATGCCTTGGGTAAGTATGGCGTGCGCCTCGTCCAGCATGGGCGAACGCTCTAGGTCGCGCTGGCGCTCTACAAGGGCGCGCACCTGATCCGCATAGCCCCACGCATCGGGATAGGTGACGGATTCCTGTGCGAGATAGGCCATGATCGTAATCATGTCTTCGGCAATGACGGCATCGACGTTGCAAAGGTGCAGGACGGGAAAATGCCCCAAATCATCGCCGTTCCACCACGCAAGAAGGAAATCCGCGACCTTTGGCGACGCGCCGGTTTCGGCGGCGCGCGTCGCGGGAAGCGCAATTTCTAGCAAGCGGCCGATCGCCTCGCCTACCTCGTCAAAAGTGACGGCACGAATGACAGGACGGCGCTGCGGCGGTTGTGGGGTGGACATGGATCGTTCCTTATGTTGGCGCACAGGGCCTATTCTGCTGCGGTATCAAGCTGGCCGGTTATCGGCTCGAAATCGACAAGCTCGATCTCGCTCAATGCCTCGTCCAGCGCCCCTATGCTTTCCTGCATCTTCTGGCCGCGCTCGCCCTCCTGCAAGCTGGGCGGCATATTGTCATAGGCCGCCTGCTCGTCGTCACGGACTTGCTCAAGAATCTCGGTTGCGGCCTGTAGCGCCGCCTCTGCGTCGGCGATCTTGGCGCGGGCATCCTCGATCCGCGTGCGCCTCTCTTTGTTCATGGCCGCAATGCCTTTCGCTCACTTGATGTAGTGCATGTAATGCACGGATGCGGGTAATATGCAAGACATGAATTGCATGTCATGCATGAAGGCGTTTAAACGCCTTCATCGGATCTCCGGCAATCGGCGAAAAGATCGAGTTGCGCGGCGCGCATGGCCTTCTCGCGCGCTTCCCTGATCTGCGCCGCCAGCCATGCCTTTTGCTGGCCGATACCAAGGCCCTCCATTGGCACGCGCGCGCGATCGGCGGCATAGTCCAGCAAGGGCGTGCGGTAGTGCCTGCCAGCTAAAAAGATCAGCTCGCCACGGAATCCCCTGCCTAACGCCCTGTCGAGCTGCGCGGCGACGCGCACGCCCCATTCCCGGCGTCCACGCGCGCCCATAGCCGCAAGCGTCGTATCATAGGGGCCAACGCGCCTGCTGGGCCGCAAAAGCCCATGCTCGGCCGAAAGGATGAACCAGCGGCATCCGGTGCTTTCGACATAGGCGCGGGCCTTCCTGAACCAATCGGATTGATAGAGGTCCGCCGCTGCGCTGCGGGTCGCGGCCTTCGTCGCGACGCAACTGACCAGATAGATTGCCTCGTCCATGTGCAGCCTCAAAAGGGGAGGGCGAACTGATCCCCGCGACGCGGGGCGACGGGTTCCACAGGGCGCGGTGCGGGCAATGGCTCAAAGACCGGCTGCGCTGCCGCTAGGGGAATATCCACGATTTCAGGCAAGCGCGTGATCCCCTGCGCGACCATCACCTGATAGGCGGCGAACGCGATAGCCTCCGCGTCCTTGGCGCGATGCTGGGGCGCAAAGCCAACATCCATCGCAACGGACCATCCTCCGGTATAGGCGTCACCTCAAGGTTTGTGCGCCAGACAACGATTTGGCAGACATAATGCGAACATCGGCTAATTAGCGAGCTTGAGGCGCGACATGGGATCGTTGAGCTGGCGGAATTCACCGCCAGGCGGACGCTCCGCCTGCCCTCAAAGGCAGCCGCCGGGCAGGCTACGCCGCGGGGTACGATGCTACTGACATGGCCAAGCCTTCGCTAACGAGCGTTCAGCTCCGGCCACCATATGAACACTCATAAAATAGCTATTCTGCTCCGCCCAGCGTAAATATGCCGCGCGCAGCGCCGATCGGTCATAGCGTGGAGCGCGGCATTCCGCTTTTCGCGCGACGATCATCATGTCGAGCACGCCTTGGAGGTAAGCGCCGCATCGCGGCTCATTCGCTTGACAGCTTACGAACAACGCCGAGCCCGTCGCCGACGCGGGTTCGGTTTGGCCGATCGCACTATCAGGCAGGGCGGCCAAAGCGGCGCATAACAATATCCATCGCCTTGGCCGCATTTTCGTCTCCTATTCCGCAGTATCATTTCGGAAGGGGCGCACGGCCCTCGACGGCCGGCGCCCCGTGCTGATCCATCATTCGCGGCCGAGCACCTGGCCTTCGGGCGTGACGAACAGTTCGATCGTCTTTCCGTCGCTGTTCTTGCCCTTGATTTCATAGAGCGTGCTTCCGTCCGCCTTTCGGGTGACTTGCTCCGCTTTGCTTATTGACGCGAGTTGCGCGCGTGCCGCGTTCATCGCGGCCTCGGGCACCTGAGCAAGCGGGATGTCTCGTTCGCTGTGCTTGCCGATTATCCGGTTTTCGTTCGCCTCGTGGTTTTGCGCGATCGCCACGCCCGCGATCGCCAGCGCGGCCGCGCCCACGCCTGCGACAACAGTGAGAGTTCGTTTGCTAGCCATGTTCCATTCCACTTCCTGCATAAGGGCCGTGGGGTCGGGCGGGCGGCGGTTACGGCCCAATGAGCCGTCGTCCGAGTTCAACTCCTCTGATTGTTCATCCTGTCGAGCGCCGCGCGCAGCCCACGGGCGAGCTTGGCTGCGTCGTCGTTGGCCCAGAAGTGCATGAAGAACAGCCGCGGCTCGTCGTTTAGCATATGATTATGCAGCGCCGTGACCTCGATCCCGTTCGTCCGCAGCACGCGCAGGACCGGATCGACCTCGTTTGCGACAAGTACGAAATCGCCGGTGATGGCGGCTCGGCCGTCCCCGGTTGGCTGAAAGTTGATCGCGGTCGCCGTGCCCATCGTCGGCGGAGTCTCCATATCGCCGTCCATCAGCCGCTCGGCGCGCGGAAAGCTGTATTGGAGGATGCCACCGGCCGTCTTGCCCTCACCGCCCATCAACCGGTTGAGCGCGGCCACATCGAGGTCGAGCCGCGATGCGGCTGCGCTGGCCGAAGGCGATTGCGGCGCGGCGAGCGGGGTCCGACTGGCTGATAGCGCTTGCCGGAGCGCGGCCGCGAGCTTCACCGGGTCGCCGTGGCCGGCAATGTGCATGTACATGGTCGCAGGCGAAGAGCGGAGCAGGTGATTGTGGAGCGCGGTGATCGTAAAACCGCTTGCGAGCAGGCGGCTCAAAACGGGGTTCACCTCGTCGTGGGTCAGCACGAGATCGCCCATCACCATCGCCTCGTCGCCCATCGGCTGAAACGCCGCCCAAGAGCCGAGCGCGAGGGAGGGCTTGATCGTCACCCCATCCAGCGTGACGCTCAGGTCCGAACGCGGGAAGCTGTAGCGGTGAACGCCCCCCGGCTGTTCGGCCCCCGCTCGTCCTATCGCCCGGTCGACAGCCGACCAGTCCGGCGCTGCCCATGCCGGGCTTGCCAGCAGGAGGCTGGCGAATCCCAAGGCGATGGTCTTTTTCAGCATAATTGATCCTTCATCAGCGCACTCGACACGGAAAGCCTCACGTCATGCGAGCGCGCCGCCGGCGAGCCGCGACATTGCGCTCCGGTTTCTTTCTTCGGGATAAGCAGTCCTATGCTCATGAGGCTTGTGATGCAACCCTTACACTTGTAGGCTAGTGACGATACAACTATGACAAACACACAAGCTTCCCCTTGGTTGCTCCTGATCCCGCAGCTTCCGGCTAAGCCTGCCTATTTGCGGGTGAAGGTCTGGCGGCGTTTGCAGGCGATCGGGGCCGCGCCGCTCAAGAACGCCGTCCATGCGCTCCCCAATCGCGAGGACACGCGCGCGCTGTTCGAAGAACTGCATCGCGAGATCACCGAAAATGGCGGCGAGGCGCTGATCCTCGAAGCGCGCCTTGTCGGCGGCATGGGCGATGCGGAGCTGCGCGGAGTGTTCGACGCTGCGCGTGACGCCGACTATGAGGAGTTGGCACGCGAGGCGCGCGCGCTGTGTGAGGGCGAGTATGTCGCGGCGGCGGATGTGGGCCGCCTGCGCAAACGCCTGAACGAGGTCGCCGCGATCGACTTTTTCGGTGCGCATGGTCGGCAGGCGGCACAGGCCGCCATCACCGAGGCGGACCGCCGCTCTCACCAACATCCCGATGTGAGCGGCCCCGGTGCGCCCGAGCTGACCCCGGCGGAGCTAAAGCGCCGCGTTTGGGTGACGCGCCGCCATGTCCATGTCGATCGCATCGCGTCCGCCTGGCTCATTCGCCGCTTCATCGACCCCGAGGCGAGCTTCAAGTTCGTCGAGGGCAAAGGATATGTGCCGGAGCCTGACGAACTGAGGTTCGACATGGCGGACGCTGAGTTCACCCACGAAGGCGACCGCTGCTCCTTCGAGACCTTGGTGTTCCTCACCGGTCTCGAGACCGACCCCGCGCTGCGGGCGCTCGGCGAAATTGTTCACGACCTTGATATTGCCGATGCTCGGTTCGAGCGCCCGGAAACTCCGGGAGTGAGCGCGCTTATCGCCGGCATCTGTGCCGGCACCGACGACGACGAGGAGCGGATCGCGCGCGGATCGACCGCGCTCGACGGATTCTATGCTCACTTCACCCGGCGAAAAGAGGACTAAAGATGGAGGCCAGCGCACGCGCTGAAATCGCAGTCGAGACGCTGCACGAGCACGGCATCAGCTTTGGCGAGGCGGTGCGCGTCTGGATCAGGGTCGCGCTGCTCAGCTTCGGCGGACCGGCGGGCCAGATAGCGGTGATGCATCGCATCCTGGTCGAGGAGAAGCGCTGGATCGGCGAGGAGCGGTTCCTCCACGCGCTCAACTATTGCATGCTGCTGCCCGGCCCTGAAGCGCAACAGCTAGCTGTCTATATTGGCTGGTTGCTCCATAAGACCAAGGGCGGCCTGGTCGCGGGCGCGCTATTCGTGCTGCCCGGCTTCCTCGCGATTTTAGGGCTCAGCTATGTCTATGTGCTGCTCGGCGAAGTGGCGCTGGTCGAGGGATTGTTCTTCGGATTGAAGGCCGCCGTGCTGGCGGTGGTGCTACAGGCGGTGGTCCGGGTGGGTTCGCGTGCCTTGAAGAACAACGTCATGCGCGGTTTTGCCGCGCTGGCGTTCGTCGCGATCTTCGTGCTCGACGTGCCCTTCCCGCTGATCGTGCTTGCCGCCGCGCTGATCGGCTTCTTCGGTGGCCGCGCTGGTTACGCCGCATTCAAGGGCGGCGGCGGACATGGTCCCGCCGGCGCTGAGATAATCCACGACCGCGACACCGCTCTTGGCGAGGGCCTTCCCGACCATGCCCGGCCGAACCTCTCTTGGTCGCTGCGCATCTCCGGCGTCCTGCTGCTGCTCTGGCTCGGGCCGGTCGCAGCGCTGCTGTTCGCGTTCGGCCCCGACGACGTGTTCAGCCGCATCGCCACCTTCTTCAGCCAGATGGCGGTGGTGACCTTCGGCGGCGCCTATGCGGTGCTCGCCTATGTCGCGCAGGAGGCAGTCGAGACCTATGGCTGGCTCCAGCCCGGCGAGATGCTCGACGGGCTCGGCATGGCCGAGACCACGCCCGGGCCGCTGATCATGGTGACGCAGTTCGTCGGCTTCCTCGCGGCCTTCCGCGAAGCGACCGGGCTGCCGCCGCTCGTCGCCGCGACCTTCGGCGCAATCCTCACCACCTGGGTTACCTTCCTGCCATGCTTCCTGTGGATCTTCGCCGGCGCGCCATTCATCGAGCGGCTGCGCGGCAACCGCGCATTGTCGGCCGCGCTTTCGGCGATCACCGCCGCAGTGGTCGGCGTGATCCTCAATCTGGCGGTCTGGTTTGGTATCCACACTCTGTTCGAGCAAGTCCGCGAAGTGCCGTTCGCAGCCGGCACCATCGATCTCCCAGTCCTAACGTCCGTCAACTGGCCGGCGCTGGCGCTCGCGGTGGGTGCGATACTCGCCATGTTCCGGTTCAAGGCCGGCATGCTGCCGGTGCTCGGCGTCTGCTCGGTCCTCGGGGCCGCATATGTAATGATCATCTGAAGGAGTGACGCGTGACGATCGACCATCTTTCCCGACGCAGTGCAATCGCAACTCTTGGCATCGGAGCCGCCGCCATGACTATCAACGAAGCCTCTGCGCAGACGCCGGCCGCAGCGCCGGCGGCTGTCCCCGCCTTTGCCGGAAATCATCAGGTCAAGCCGCTCAGGTTCAATCCCGCCAGGCTTCACGGCCTCTCCGAAAGGCTGATCACATCGCACCACGAGAACAATTATGCGGGCTCGGTCAAGGCCCTGAATATGATCGAGACACGACTTGCCGCCGCGCTCGCTGACACGGACCTGCCGCCGGTGGTCTATGGCGGATTGAAGCGCGAGGAGCTGCACCGCACCGGCTCGGTCGTGCTCCATGAGGTCTATTTCGACGGGCTCGGCGGCAACGGCCAGGCAGCCGGTTCCATCCGCGACGCGCTGGGCGCGGCGTTCGGCTCGTTCGACCGCTGGGAAGCCGACTTCCGCCGTACCGGGATGAGCCTTGCCGGCGGATCGGGCTGGTGCGTGCTCGTCTACAATCTCCACACGCGCTCGCTGCACAACCATTGGGCGTGGGATCATATGCACGGTGCGATTGCCGGCGTGCCGCTGCTCGCGCTCGATATGTACGAGCACAGTTTCCACATGGATTACGGCACCGCCGCCGCCAAATATGTCGACGCCTTCTTCCGCAACATCGACTGGGAAGTGGTCGACCGGCGCTATGCCGCGGCTTTGCGCGGCGGCGGCTGAACCCGACCGCCGTGGCTTAACACCCACTGCTGCGCGACACCTGAGTTCGCGACCACAAAGGGGACAGGTCCGATGGGGAGATGCAACAATGACATCCGGCCCGAACATCGCTCTTCTTTGGCGTGGGCAAGCAGCCGAGTGGACGCATCGCTTTCATGAAGCCCGGCAGTGGCCGATAATGCAGGCCTTGCGGGCGCTCGGGGCGACCGCAAGGCCTGTACTGTACAGGGACGGGCTCTGTTGCAAAAATCGTGAAGCTTGAGCATGCTTGGCGGAGATTGGACGGACGGAACGATGACGGATTTCAAGTGGCGCCATTTCCAGGGTGATGTGATCCTGTGGGCGGTGCGCTGGTATTGTCGCTATCCGATCAGCTATCGCGACCTTGAGGAAATGCTGGCGGAACGCGGCATTTCGGTCGACCATACGACGATCTATCGCTGGGTCCAGTGCTACGCCCCGGAGATGGAGAAGCGGCTGCGCTGGTTCTGGCGGCGTGGCTTTGATCCGAGCTGGCGCCTGGATGAAACCTACGTCAAGGTGCGGGGCAAGTGGACCTACCTGTACCGGGCAGTCGACAAGCGGGGCGACACGATCGATTTCTACCTGTCGCCGACCCGCAGCGCCAAGGCAGCGAAGCGGTTCCTGGGCAAGGCCCTGCGAGGCCTGAAGCACTGGGAAAAGCCTGCCACGCTCAATACCGACAAAGCGCCGAGCTATGGTGCAGCGATCACCGAATTGAAGCGCGAAGGAAAGCTGGACCGGGAGACGGCCCACCGGCAGGTGAAGTATCTCAATAACGTGATCGAGGCCGATCACGGAAAGCTCAAGATACTGATCAAGCCGGTGCGCGGTTTCAAATCGATCCCCACGGCCTATGCCACGATCAAGGGATTCGAAGTCATGCGAGCCCTGCGCAAAGGACAGGCTCGCCCCTGGTGCCTGCAGCCCGGCATCAGGGGCGAGGTGCGCCTTGTGGAGAGAGCTTTTGGCATTGGGCCCTCGGCGCTGACGGAGGCCATGGGCATGCTCAACCACCATTTCGCAGCAGCCGCCTGATCGGCGCAGAGCGACAGCCTACCTCTGACTGCCGCCAATCTTTGCAACAGAGCCTTCGGAGGCGGATCTTGTGCTGATCATGGCGGCATCGGCGACGGCCGACCGCGAAGATGTGGTCCCCGCGGCCATTCGACAAGCGGGCGGGCGCGTGGAGCGGGTGGGAATGCCGGTCGATCCCGGCAATCTCCTGTGCCTCGGTTGGTTGCGCAGGCGGGCTGTCATTGGGTTGCCGGGTTGTGCACGTAGCCCCCTGCGTAATGGAGTTGGGGTGACTACACGAAAGTGACGTATCTGCACGCTAAGGGCGAACAAATCCGGTACGATGCCAGCAGATGCTATTCGCAGGCTTTCCTGCCCCTTTTATGTGGTGCCGCCCTACGGGCGCCGATATGGGAGGGCGGCAATCCGATTGACCAACGATCGAGGTAGAACCCTGCTCGCCAAATATGTGAGCTGGTTGCCCATCCCCGGTATGGCGAAGGATTGCCGATAAACCAGAGCGTGGACTGCATGGGCCGCGCACCGGTCAACGTCCATCAAACCCAACCTCCCCCACTTCAAATCGCTGAGGGCAGCCATGTCTGTGTCGATTCCACCGGGTGCAAAAGACCCAACACTCACTCCCGTCCCGGCAAGCTCCACGGAAAGCGCTCGCATGAGGGTGCTTACATAGGCTTTCGACGCGCCGTAGACCGCTTGGAAGGGCACGGATGTTTCGCCCGCCAGGCTCGACACGGCGATTACTGAGGATTCAAACGGCTGCTCCCTGAAAATCGCAATCAGGCGAGCCAGCAAATCCGTGAAACCGAGTATGTTTGTTTCAATTACCTCGGCATAAGTGTCGGCACGGCCTGCATCAAATGAACCAACGCTCGTCATTCCGGCAACCAACAAAGCGGCTGTTACTTGCAATTCTGCAACCTTAGCCGCGATTTTCTCCCTGCCCTCGATTTCACGTTGATCAGCCACTATAATCTCGCACGGCACATTGAACCGCTCGTCAATTTCGGTCTGTAGCTCCCGCAAGTTGTCGAGCCTTCGTCCAACAATCAGGGGCTTGGCCTGGTACGATGCCGCCAAGCGGAGGGCGGACGCTCTGCCCAAACCGGTCGAAGCCCCTGTGACCAGCACCCACGAGTTCTTGATCGCCAGCGGTTTCACGCGTTTTCCAGAGCCTTGTATAGGGCGGTTTTGCCGATCTTGAGCCGGGCCGCCGCCTCACGAACAGTGAGGCCCGCTGCGATATGCGCCCGCGCTTTACGTAGTTTGTCGGGGGTAACGACAGGCCGGCGACCACCCTTGTTGCCCCGCTCGCGTGCGGCCTTGAGGCCGGCATGAGTGCGTTCACGGATCAGGTCACGCTCGAATTGGGCCAGCGAGCCGAAGATGTTGAACACCAGCATGCCGCCCGAAGTGGTGGTGTCGATATTCTCGGTGAGTGAGCGGAACCCGATGCCGCGCGCCGCAAGCTCGCCGACCTTCTCGATCAGGTGGCTCATCGAGCGGCCGAGGCGGTCGAGTTTCCAGACCACCAGCGTGTCGCCGGGGCGCAAATAGGCGAGCGCTTCGGTTAGGCCAGGCCGATCGGCTTTTGCCCCGGATGCGTGATCGTCGAATATACGGTCGCACCCGGCAGTGTTCAGCGCGTCAAGCTGGAGCGACAGCTTCTGGTCTGCGGTCGAGACGCGCGCATAGCCGATCAGCGCCACATGATGCCCGATCCTGTCCGTTTTCCCGTCATTATGCGATCTTGTCCGAATCGCCGTTACAGGTCCAGAGTTAACGGACATATTCCTGTTGGCCGCCAGAGGACCGTCTGACGGACACGCAAAGCGAAGGAGATGATGCTTGGCGAGACGGCGACTGGTGAGCCTGGAAATCTGGGCGAGGCATTATGGCGCGCCGCTCGATGAGCGCGAGATCGCGCGTCATTATACGCTGACCAGCGACGACCTGGAAATTGTCGGCCGCCGTCGCGGCGATGCCACCCGGCTCGGCTATGCGATGCTCATGCTATATATGAGATGGCCTGGCCGTGCGCTGGAAGCGGGCGAAGTCCCGCCCGCTCCTGTGCTCGCCTATGTGGCGCAGCAACTCGGCGTCGCGCCGGCAGCCTTCGCGGATTATGCCCATCGGGACCAGACCCGTCGCGAGCATCTCGTCGAAATCCGACGATCGCACGGGTTCAGGATTTTTGACCGCAACGCTTTCCGTGAAGTTGTCGCCTTCTCGGTCCCAATCGCGCAGACCATCATACACCCCGGCCAGATGGCAGACGTCATCGTCGATGAACTCCGGCGCCTGCAGATCCTCCTGCCTTCTCCGTCGATTCTCGAAGCGGTGCTGCGGCGGGCGCGCCAGCAAGCCGAACAGCTTACCTATGAAGTGCTCACGAATGGCCTGCTGCCTGACACCCTTCAGGGCCTGGACGATTTGCTGGCCCGACGACCGGGGCAGGTCGCGACATGGCTATCCTGGATGCGCAATGCGCCACAATCGCCGGCAGCGCGCAACATCCTGCGCCTGATCGAACGGCTCGCCTATATCCGCGCGCTGGGCCTCGATCGCGCCCGTGCCGACATGATCCCGGCTTTGACTTTTGACAGGCTGGCGGACGAAGGCAGCCGCATCACACCCCAGCACCTTGGCGAACTCAATGCCCTGCGCCGCCATGCGACGCTGGCGGCAACCGGCATCCGGCTTGAGGAAAGCCTGACCGACGCCACCCTGACGATGTTCGACAAGCTGTTGGGCAGCATGGCGCGCCGCGCCGAGAACCGGACCCGCGACAAAGCCCTCAAGACGGTGCGCGAGTTGCAAGGCCACCTCCGGACGCTCACGGGGTCTTGCCGCCTCCTCATCGACGCGCGCAGCAAGGGCGTGGATTCTCTGGCGCAGATCGAGGCGCTGGACTGGCAGCACTTCGCCGTGGCCGTCGAGCAGGCCGAAGTGCTCGGGCGACCGGAAACCGTCGATCGCACCGCCGAATTGATCGAGCGGCATCGGACGGTGAAGCTCTTTGTCGGCGCTTTTCTCAACGCCTTCGAGTTTCGCGGCGCCGGCGCGGTTCAGGGGCTCCTGTCAGCGCTGGCCATCAGCGCGGAGCTATATCGGACCGGCAAACGGCGCTTGCCTGATCGCGTGCCGCTACGCTTTGTGCCGCCCGCATGGCGCCCGTTCGTCCTGCGGGATGGCATCGTTGATCGTGCCGCTTATGAACTATGCGCCTTGTCGCAACTACGCGAGCGGTTGCGAGCCGGGGATATATGGGTCGCGGGAAGCCGGCAGTTTCGCGATTTCGACAGCTATCTCATACCGCCGGCGACCTTTGCGGCGCTGCGCGAGAAGGGGCCGTTGCCGCTCGCCATCGAAACGGATTTCGAGCGCCATATCGAGGAACGGCGCACCAGGCTCGACACGGCGATCAAGCAGGTAACGGTCCTTGCACGGCAAGGGGAGCTGCCCCAGGTTAAGCTTGACGAAAACGGTCTCATCATCTCGCCGCTGAAGGCGGCAACACCGCCCGCCACCGAGATTGCCCGTCGCGCCGCCTATGATCGACTGCCGCGCGTGAAGATCACCGATCTTCTGCTGGAGGTCGATGCCTGGACCGGGTTCAGCGAATGCTTCATCCATCGTCGTTCGGGCCGGGAAGCCGACGATCGCAATGCGCTGCTCACGGTCATCCTCGCCGATGGCATCAATCTCGGCCTCACACGCATGGCGGAAACCTGCCGGGGCGCAAGTCTGCGTCAGCTCGCCCATCTTCACGACTGGCACATCAGCGAAGCCGCCTATGGCGAAGCGTTGGGAAGGCTGATCGACGCCCATCGCGCCATGCCGCTCGCCGCGCTGTGGGGAGACGGCACCACTTCGTCGAGCGACGGACAGCAATTTCATGCCGGGGGCCGTGGGGCCGCGATCGGCGACATCAACGCGCGCAGCGGCAACGAACCAGGCGTTGCCTTCTACACCCATGTCTCGGATCGATATGACCCCTTCGCAAGTCGGGTGATCGCGGCGACCGCTGGCGAAGCGCCCTATGTGCTGGATGGCTTGCTGTATCACCAGACCGGCCTGACGATCGAGGAGCACTACACCGATACGGGCGGGGCATCGGACCATGTGTTCGGCCTCATGCCCTTCTTCGGCTACCGCTTCGCGCCGCGCCTGCGCGACATCAAGGAGCGTCGTTTACACCTCCTTCCCGGCCAAGAATCCGGCCCCTTGCTTGCCGGCATGACGGCCGAACCGATCGCATTGGGTCATGTCGCGGCGCATTGGGACGAACTGCTGCGGTTCGCCACGTCGATCCGCACCGGCACCGTCACTGCTTCGGCAATGCTGCGCCGCTTGTCCGCCTATCCGCGACAGAACGGACTGGCCCTCGCACTACGCGAGCTGGGCCGCCTCGAACGCTCCATTTTCATGCTCGACTGGCTGCGCGACATCGACCTGCGCCGGCGCACCCAGGCGGGCCTCAACAAAGGCGAAGCCCGCAACGCGCTCGCCCGCGCGCTCTTCTTCAACCAGCTCGGCGAACTGCGCGATCGTCGGTTCGAGAACCAGACCTATCGCGCCTCCGGCCTCAACCTGCTCGTCGCCGCCATCATCTTGTGGAACACTCGCTATCTCGAAATGGCGCTGGCGGACATCGGCACAGCCGACGAAATCGCACGCCACATCGCGCCATTGGGCTGGGAGCATATCTCGCTGACCGGTGACTATAGCTGGAATGTTGAAGATCAACCCGATCCGGACGCCTTGCGACCGCTGCGCGCCGTCAACTCCCTACTTGCCGCGTGACGTTCGCTATCCGTTCGCCCTTTCCGTGCAGATACGTCACTTTCGTGTAGTCACCCC
>NZ_AUWY01000035.1 GCF_000447205.1 Sphingobium ummariense RL-3
TGGCCGCCAGAGGACCGTCTGACGGACACGCAAAGCGAAGGAGATGATGCTTGGCGAGACGGCGACTGGTGAGCCTGGAAATCTGGGCGAGGCATTATGGCGCGCCGCTCGATGAGCGCGAGATCGCGCGTCATTATACGCTGACCAGCGACGACCTGGAAATTGTCGGCCGCCGTCGCGGCGATGCCACCCGGCTCGGCTATGCGATGCTCATGCTATATATGAGATGGCCTGGCCGTGCGCTGGAAGCGGGCGAAGTCCCGCCCGCTCCTGTGCTCGCCTATGTGGCGCAGCAACTCGGCGTCGCGCCGGCAGCCTTCGCGGATTATGCCCATCGGGACCAGACCCGTCGCGAGCATCTCGTCGAAATCCGACGATCGCACGGGTTCAGGATTTTTGACCGCAACGCTTTCCGTGAAGTTGTCGCCTTCTCGGTCCCAATCGCGCAGACCATCATACACCCCGGCCAGATGGCAGACGTCATCGTCGATGAACTCCGGCGCCTGCAGATCCTCCTGCCTTCTCCGTCGATTCTCGAAGCGGTGCTGCGGCGGGCGCGCCAGCAAGCCGAACAGCTTACCTATGAAGTGCTCACGAATGGCCTGCTGCCTGACACCCTTCAGGGCCTGGACGATTTGCTGGCCCGACGACCGGGGCAGGTCGCGACATGGCTATCCTGGATGCGCAATGCGCCACAATCGCCGGCAGCGCGCAACATCCTGCGCCTGATCGAACGGCTCGCCTATATCCGCGCGCTGGGCCTCGATCGCGCCCGTGCCGACATGATCCCGGCTTTGACTTTTGACAGGCTGGCGGACGAAGGCAGCCGCATCACACCCCAGCACCTTGGCGAACTCAATGCCCTGCGCCGCCATGCGACGCTGGCGGCAACCGGCATCCGGCTTGAGGAAAGCCTGACCGACGCCACCCTGACGATGTTCGACAAGCTGTTGGGCAGCATGGCGCGCCGCGCCGAGAACCGGACCCGCGACAAAGCCCTCAAGACGGTGCGCGAGTTGCAAGGCCACCTCCGGACGCTCACGGGGTCTTGCCGCCTCCTCATCGACGCGCGCAGCAAGGGCGTGGATTCTCTGGCGCAGATCGAGGCGCTGGACTGGCAGCACTTCGCCGTGGCCGTCGAGCAGGCCGAAGTGCTCGGGCGACCGGAAACCGTCGATCGCACCGCCGAATTGATCGAGCGGCATCGGACGGTGAAGCTCTTTGTCGGCGCTTTTCTCAACGCCTTCGAGTTTCGCGGCGCCGGCGCGGTTCAGGGGCTCCTGTCAGCGCTGGCCATCAGCGCGGAGCTATATCGGACCGGCAAACGGCGCTTGCCTGATCGCGTGCCGCTACGCTTTGTGCCGCCCGCATGGCGCCCGTTCGTCCTGCGGGATGGCATCGTTGATCGTGCCGCTTATGAACTATGCGCCTTGTCGCAACTACGCGAGCGGTTGCGAGCCGGGGATATATGGGTCGCGGGAAGCCGGCAGTTTCGCGATTTCGACAGCTATCTCATACCGCCGGCGACCTTTGCGGCGCTGCGCGAGAAGGGGCCGTTGCCGCTCGCCATCGAAACGGATTTCGAGCGCCATATCGAGGAACGGCGCACCAGGCTCGACACGGCGATCAAGCAGGTAACGGTCCTTGCACGGCAAGGGGAGCTGCCCCAGGTTAAGCTTGACGAAAACGGTCTCATCATCTCGCCGCTGAAGGCGGCAACACCGCCCGCCACCGAGATTGCCCGTCGCGCCGCCTATGATCGACTGCCGCGCGTGAAGATCACCGATCTTCTGCTGGAGGTCGATGCCTGGACCGGGTTCAGCGAATGCTTCATCCATCGTCGTTCGGGCCGGGAAGCCGACGATCGCAATGCGCTGCTCACGGTCATCCTCGCCGATGGCATCAATCTCGGCCTCACACGCATGGCGGAAACCTGCCGGGGCGCAAGTCTGCGTCAGCTCGCCCATCTTCACGACTGGCACATCAGCGAAGCCGCCTATGGCGAAGCGTTGGGAAGGCTGATCGACGCCCATCGCGCCATGCCGCTCGCCGCGCTGTGGGGAGACGGCACCACTTCGTCGAGCGACGGACAGCAATTTCATGCCGGGGGCCGTGGGGCCGCGATCGGCGACATCAACGCGCGCAGCGGCAACGAACCAGGCGTTGCCTTCTACACCCATGTCTCGGATCGATATGACCCCTTCGCAAGTCGGGTGATCGCGGCGACCGCTGGCGAAGCGCCCTATGTGCTGGATGGCTTGCTGTATCACCAGACCGGCCTGACGATCGAGGAGCACTACACCGATACGGGCGGGGCATCGGACCATGTGTTCGGCCTCATGCCCTTCTTCGGCTACCGCTTCGCGCCGCGCCTGCGCGACATCAAGGAGCGTCGTTTACACCTCCTTCCCGGCCAAGAATCCGGCCCCTTGCTTGCCGGCATGACGGCCGAACCGATCGCATTGGGTCATGTCGCGGCGCATTGGGACGAACTGCTGCGGTTCGCCACGTCGATCCGCACCGGCACCGTCACTGCTTCGGCAATGCTGCGCCGCTTGTCCGCCTATCCGCGACAGAACGGACTGGCCCTCGCACTACGCGAGCTGGGCCGCCTCGAACGCTCCATTTTCATGCTCGACTGGCTGCGCGACATCGACCTGCGCCGGCGCACCCAGGCGGGCCTCAACAAAGGCGAAGCCCGCAACGCGCTCGCCCGCGCGCTCTTCTTCAACCAGCTCGGCGAACTGCGCGATCGTCGGTTCGAGAACCAGACCTATCGCGCCTCCGGCCTCAACCTGCTCGTCGCCGCCATCATCTTGTGGAACACTCGCTATCTCGAAATGGCGCTGGCGGACATCGGCACAGCCGACGAAATCGCACGCCACATCGCGCCATTGGGCTGGGAGCATATCTCGCTGACCGGTGACTATAGCTGGAATGTTGAAGATCAACCCGATCCGGACGCCTTGCGACCGCTGCGCGCCGTCAACTCCCTACTTGCCGCGTGACGTTCGCTATCCGTTCGCCCTTTCCGTGCAGATACGTCACTTTCGTGTAGTCACCCCTTTCAACTCGAATGGTCTCCGCCAGATGATGTTCAAAGCCGGGCAACACAGCCTCCAAATGTGCCTTGAACGTCTCACTTGTCGATGCCGGAAGCAGTGCCGTTCTGATCGCCGCGATTGCGTTTGTATGAAATACCCGCTCATGAGCGAGATAGGCTTGATCGAACTCTGTGCCGGAAAGAGACTTTAGCTTCGCCATGGCCTCATTATGGCCGACGGCGCCCTCGCTCTTAGCGTCCACTTTGTATTCGGCGCCTTCGGCGGCAGCGATGTCTCGCGCCCACTGACGAACAGCGGAATGATCGCGCAGAACCATCACAGCGAGCTCGCGCACTTGGGTGTCCTGACCTTTAACGGCGCCGAGAGCGGCTGTTTCAATGTCGAAACCGTTCACCTGATCGTAGATGGCGAAGATCTCCGTTTGAGAGATCTGCGGTTTCTCTTTCGATTGTTCCGCCATGGCAATCGGCGCGATCGCATGAACAATCAAGGCGATCACAGCAAACAGAATTGATTTTGTAAGGTAAGCGATGTTTCGGTCACACCTTGACGGGATAATTCCAAGGGAGCAGGTCGTTGATCATGCTTTGCTTGTGGCCATTGACGATCCTGATGAGGACGTCAGTGAGCCAGGCCTGTGGATCGACGTCGTTGAGTTTGCAGGTCTCAACGAGTGATGCGATGGTCGCCCAGTTTTCTGCTCCGGCGTCGTGTCCTGCAAAAAGTGCGTTCTTCCGATTGATGGCTATTGGCCGGATGCTGCGCTCGACGCTGTTGTTGTCCATCTCGACGCGCCCGTCGGTCAGGAACATGCAGAGCCCGTCCCAGTATTTGGTAATATATTTGAGCGCCTCACCAAGCGGCGCCTTGGATGAGACGCGGGCACGGTGATGGGCGAGCCATGTTTCCATGTCGGCGATCAGTGGTTTTGATCGAGCCTGTCGTGCTGCCAGACGGGCCTCAACGCTCAAGCCTGCGATGTCCTTTTCAATTTGATAGAGGGCCGCAATGCGGCGGAGCCCTTCCTCGGCAATCGGCGCGGTTGCATTTTGCGCAACCTCATAGAGCTTGCGCCGCGCATGGGCCCAGCAATAGGCGAGCTGGATCGGTTGCTCGCTGCGCTTCAACAATCGATTGTAACCCGCATAGCCATCGACCTGCAGGATGCCGGTAAAGCCGCTGAGGATGTCATCAGCATATCGGCCCGATCGCCCCGGCGCATAGGTGAAGGCAACACCGGGCGGATCCTCACCGCCCCAGGGCCGGTCATCACGCGCCAGTGCCCAGAAGGGCTCTGTTGCAAAAATCGTGAAGCTTGAGCATGCTTGGCGGAGATTGGACGGACGGAACGATGACGGATTT
>NZ_AUWY01000036.1 GCF_000447205.1 Sphingobium ummariense RL-3
GCGCAAAGGACAGGCTCGCCCCTGGTGCCTGCAGCCCGGCATCAGGGGCGAGGTGCGCCTTGTGGAGAGAGCTTTTGGCATTGGGCCCTCGGCGCTGACGGAGGCCATGGGCATGCTCAACCACCATTTCGCAGCAGCCGCCTGATCGGCGCAGAGCGACAGCCTACCTCTGACTGCCGCCAATCTTTGCAACAGAGCCCTCGAACCTGCCTTGGACAACGTTCGGCGAGGTGCGTGACCATGTCGTCGCGCATGTCGCAGCCTACAGCGGGGGCGGCACGACATGCGCCACGCAGATGACGTTCTACAGGCTTCGACGCGCGCTCGGGCTTGGCCGGCACGTCGGGCCGGATGCGCCGTTGGCGCCGCTGATCGGTGGGAAGCTGCGCCAAGCGTTCAGCGACCTGGAAGCCGATACCGACCTCAAGATGCCGGCGACGCGAGCCGGATGGCTTGGGATTGTCAGTGGTCTCTGCTTCGCTGTCGCGGTCGCGATCCTCGCCTTCACGACGCTGGCACCTCCCCTTCGCATCTTCGCTGCTGGAGCGAGCGCCTACGCGGGGCTATGGTTACGGCACCTCGACCGCCGGCGATTACCTCGGAGGTGCGACACTATCGGCGATCTCGCCCGACTGGTCACGGAGCAGAACCGTGGCAGGCTTGCCCGCGACGGCGCGCGCCTCACCGCCCCCGAGATTTGGCGGATCATCCAGCAACTGGCCGCCGAGGAGAGCGGGATCGACCCCGATCTGATTGGGTCGGAAACGACCTTCTTCCGAGCCAAAGTGCGAGCAGCCTGATCAATGGCTTACTGGATTGCATAGATTGATGCCGAGACACGGGACATTGCGTGGCGTCGGACTGACGGCTTTGGGTGCCGTTGTCGTCGCAGGCTCTTTCGTCGCTCTCGGATTGCGACCGGATGGGATCGCCAGCTACTATCGCGATACGCTGACTCCGGCAGGGTTTGCCATTTGGTTCTGCGGCTTCGTAGCCGCCACACTCGCTCCACCCGCCATAGCTGTACTCTGCTGGTTTGGCGCCATGCGGTTCCGCTACGGGTGGCTTCTCCACATCCTGCTTGTTCCTGCCACCTACGCCGCTGTGCGAGGATCAATCGCGCTCATGCTCGCGGTAGCAAGTGAGCCGGACAGCGATGGCCCAACGAGATGGGCTACCGATCCAGCAGTGATGCTGATGGTGGTTTGCCCCATCGTGTACTTTCTGATCTTGGGTTCCACAAAGCTGCGTGAGCATCGCGCATCAGCAAATGACTGCTAATCTCGACTTTGTAGTTGGCAGATACCATGAGCGGCCCTTTGCCGTTTGCGAGCAGACGCGGATGATGGCGAGCACATTGTCGGATAGCGTGAGCAGCATAGTCGGCTCGTTGTCAGGTAATCTGGGCAGGAAAAGGCGCTGTTTGCGAGCAGAAGCTGCTACGGTTGCAAGCGCCTACA
>NZ_AUWY01000037.1 GCF_000447205.1 Sphingobium ummariense RL-3
CCGTCCAATCTCCGCCAAGCATGCTCAAGCTTCACGATTTTTGCAACAGAGCCGGCGCGCGGATCCTGTGGTGCACGCCCGTGTTTGGCCAGGCCGTGGGCACTCAACATATCGATGAGATTCTCGCGGTCTGGTATCCGACTCACAAAACCTTCCTCGATCTTTCGGATGCGCCCGGGGCTAAGGAAAGCTACCGCCTGAGAGGCGCCTGCGTGGCCTACGCCGTCATCCATCGATGCTCCGGCAGCAACTCTCCGCTCGACGGCAATGGCTAGAACGATTCCTCGATTGACATGATATTCATCATGCGATATGCATCGCCGACCGGGCAGACCAGAAAATCGCTCAAGGAGAATATCGATGAGCCTCGGCGCAAAGCCATTTGGCGAGAAGAAATTCATTGAGATCAAGGGCCGGCGCATGGCCTATATCGATGAAGGGACCGGCGATCCGATCCTCTTCCAGCACGGCAATCCGACGTCGTCCTATCTGTGGCGCAATATCATGCCGCATTGCGCCGGGCTGGGACGGCTGATCGCCTGTGACCTGATCGGCATGGGCGATTCGGACAAGCTCGATCCGTCGGGGCCCGAGCGTTATGCCTATGCCGAGCATCGTGACTATCTCGACGCGCTGTGGGAGGCGCTCGATCTCGGGGACAGGGTTGTTCTGGTCGTGCATGACTGGGGGTCCGTCCTCGGCTTCGACTGGGCCCGCCGCCACCGCGAGCGTGTACAGGGGATTGCCTATATGGAAGCGGTCACCATGCCGCTCGAATGGGCGGATTTTCCCGAACAGGCTCGCGATCTGTTTCAGGCCTTTCGCTCGCAGGCGGGCGAAGAATTGGTGTTGCAGGACAATGTTTTTGTCGAACAAGTTCTCCCCGGATTGATCCTGCGCCCCTTAAGCGAAGCGGAGATGGCCGCCTATCGCGAGCCCTTCCTCGCCGCCGGCGAAGCCCGTCGACCGACCCTGTCTTGGCCTCGCCAAATCCCGATCGCAGGCACCCCGGCCGACGTGGTCGCGATCGTCCGGGACTATGCCGGCTGGCTCAGCGAAAGCCCGATTCCGAAACTCTTCATCAACGCCGAGCCGGGACACCTGACCACGGGCCGAATACGCGACTTCTGCCGCACATGGCCAAACCAGACCGAAATCACGGTCGCAGGCGCCCATTTCATCCAGGAGGACAGTCCGGACGAGATTGGCGCGGCGATTGCGGCGTTTGTCCGGCGATTGCGCCCAGCATAATCCGGAACCGGCTCATTTTCTAAGATCCGAACAAACCACAGACGCGGCGACGCCGATCACCCGCGCAGGACAATAGGAGAGACCGACATGAGCGACGACATTTT
>NZ_AUWY01000038.1 GCF_000447205.1 Sphingobium ummariense RL-3
CCTGCCGGTGGGCCGTCTCCCGGTCCAGCTTTCCTTCGCGCTTCAATTCGGTGATCGCTGCACCATAGCTCGGCGCTTTGTCGGTA
Source organism: Sphingobium ummariense RL-3 (assembly GCF_000447205.1). GTDB lineage: Bacteria > Pseudomonadota > Alphaproteobacteria > Sphingomonadales > Sphingomonadaceae > Sphingobium > Sphingobium ummariense. Next base: position 87 of record NZ_AUWY01000038.1, read on the forward strand.
TTGAGCGTGGCAGGCTTTTCCCAGTGCTTCAGGCCTCGCAGGGCCTTGCCCAGGAACCGCTTCGCTGCCTTGGCGCTGCGGGTCGGCGACAGGTAGAAATCGATCGTGTCGCCCCGCTTGTCGACTGCCCGGTACAGGTAGGTCCACTTGCCCCGCACCTTGACGTAGGTTTCATCCAGGCGCCAGCTCGGATCAAAGCCACGCCGCCAGAACCAGCGCAGCCGCTTCTCCATCTCCGGGGCGTAGCACTGGACCCAGCGATAGATCGTCGTATGGTCGACCGAAATGCCGCGTTCCGCCAGCATTTCCTCAAGGTCGCGATAGCTGATCGGATAGCGACAATACCAGCGCACCGCCCACAGGATCACATCACCCTGGAAATGGCGCCACTTGAAATCCGTCATCGTTCCGTCCGTCCAATCTCCGCCAAGCATGCTCAAGCTTCACGATTTTTGCAACAGAGCCGGTCGATCTGCAACGCGATGCGCTCACGGCCGCTGGTGTCGATCAACGGCACCTCTACTCCGACAAGGCTTCCGGTGCGCGCGACGATCGCGCCGGCCTGAAAGCCTGCCTCGACTACATGAACGCCGGCGACACGCTGGTTGTCTGGAAGCTCGATCGGCTCGGCCGCTCGCTGCCGCACCTGCTGGCGATCGTCACCGACCTCAAGGAACGCGGCATCGCCTTCCGGTCGCTGACCGAACAGATGGATACCACCACGCCGCATGGCGAGTTGCTGTTCTCGCTGTTCGGCGCGCTCGCCCAATACGAGCGAGCGTTGACGCGGGAGCGGATCATGGCGGGCCTGGCCGCCGCAAAGCGGCGGGGCCGACAAGGTGGACGACCGCCGACGATCGCCGCGGAAAAGATGCAGTTGATAGTTGCCGCTCTGTCCAATGGGGCCAGCAAAGCGTCGGTTTCTCGCACGTTCAGCGTGCCGCGATCAACATTGACGGACACGTTGGAGCGGATCGGGTGGTCAGCGCCGGTCAAGGATACGCCTTGAATAACGACAAAAATATAATTATATTCCCGTCATGTTATCCATGCGCTTTTCCTGGCACCCAGCCAAAGCCGAGAGCAATCTGAGAAAGCATGGCATCAGTTTCGAGACGGCCGCCAGCGCCTTCGCAGACCCCTTTGCGCTTAGCGTGCATGATCGGATCGAAGGCGGCGAGCAACGATGGCAGACCTTGGGCCTGGTCGAAGGACATTTACTCCTGCTGGTGGCCCACACCGTCGCTGAGGATGACGACGACGGCGAATATGTGGAGATCATCCATATCATTTCGGCCCGAAAAGCCGATCGAAAGGAAAGACGACGTTATGAAGAAGAAAGACGCTGATACCGTCCGCTTCCAGCTCGATCCGGGCAATCTGCCCCCCTTGACCGAGGCACAGAAGGCCGAGCTGGATGCCCTGCAGGCGATGCCGGATAGCGGTATCGACTATAGTGATGCCCCGACGCTGACAGAGGATTTCTGGAAGACCGCCGAGCGTGGACGGTTCTATAAGCCGATCAAGCAGCAGGTAACGGCGCGGCTCGACGCCGATGTGCTTGCTTGGCTCAAATCCCAGGGCAAGGGCTATCAGGCTCGCATGAACGCAATCCTTCGGCGCGAGATGTTGGCGGCTGCGAAGGAGCGCCGACACGCTTGACGTGCAGGCCGCAGATGGATGCCGCTTTCACGGCCGGGAGTAACCCGGCCCGGCGTAGGCGCGCGAAGCCGCCAGAGTTGCGGCAATCATGTGTTTTTCGCTATGCTCTTTCTTCTAAAATAGCGACCGGTGAAAAATCCGATCCACGCAATTGCTGGAACAAGCCAAGGCCAAAAGGAAGATAAGAGTAGAATCATGTCGCCCCAGCGGCTCCGAGCAATAGCGTTAATGCAGTCGATCCCAATGTTATCGGAGTAGCGACAAATATTCCGAATTTTTGGTTTGCAAATGATACGAGCGAACAGACCAGTAAGATCACGAATATATCTGGCCAAAATTCACCCAACATACGTATCACGTTGTCTTTCTCCACGAACAGCCATCTACATGCGGCGCACTGCAACCCTAAGTCCAAGAAATCCGTCAAGTAACGAAATTTTGTTAAGAGTCTGTCTTGAATCTCATGGGTAACGAGCGATGCGTCGGATGAGGACGATGGCAGCGGCGGCATAGAGGAGCGCGGTTGCGGATTTGATGGTCCGCTCGAAGTCTTTGGCCAGACGGCGATTGCGGTTGATCCATGCGAAGGTGCGTTCGACGATCCATCGTCTGGGATGGACGACGAAGCCGGTCTGATCGGCGAATTTGCGGACGATTTCGATCGTAATGGAGGTGGCGTCCCGGACGCGATCGCTGTTGTAGGCGCTGTCGGCATAGGCGCGCGCGACGAAGGGATGCCGCTGGTGAGACTGCTGGAGCAAGGGCACCGCGCCATCGCGGTCCTGCACATCGGCAGGATGGACCAGTATGATAAGGGCGCGACCATCGGTATCGACCATTGCATGGCGTTTGCGTCCCATGGTCTTCTTGCCTGCGTCGTAACCACGAGGTCCGCCTGCTTCGGTGGTCTTCACGCTCTGGCTGTCGATGACTGCCGCGGATGGTGCTGGTTCTCGCCCTGTCCGGATGCGATCGATCCGAACGAGATGATGATTGAGGCTTTCGAATACCCCATCGTCGCGCAAGGTGCAGAACCACTGGTATACCGTGCGCCATGGCGGAAAACTGTCGGGCAAAAGCCGCCAGGGACATCCTGCCCGTAGCAGATAGAAAATGGCTTCGACGATTTCGCGCATCGGCCAGCATCGCCGTCGTCCGCGCTGGCTGGCTCAGGGTCTGGACGATTTGCTAGCCCGACGACCGGGGCAGGCCGCGACATGGCTATCCTGGCTGCGCAATGCGCCACAATCGCCGGGGCTCTGTTGCAAAAATCGTGAAGCTTGAGCATGCTTGGCGGAGATTGGACGGACGGAACGATGACGGATTT
>NZ_AUWY01000039.1 GCF_000447205.1 Sphingobium ummariense RL-3
GAGCAGAAAATCGCTCCGTTTGCGAGCAGACGCCGCTACGATTGCAAGCGCCTACAAGTAACGATCTCGAACAGCATGTCCTGCCGGTTCTGGATATGCTCACTGCCGAGACCGGGGAGACGCTCACCTTCTATGTTCGGCGCGGTGACATTCGTCTTTGCGTGTTCCGCGTCAGTTCGCCCAGCAATTTGCGTCCAGCCCGGAACGCAAAGGCCAATGGATAATTCGGCTTCGGCGCAGCTGCTCGGACTGATGGAGAACTGGACGGAGGAGCAGCCTGAACTTCCGCTCATCCCCATCCATACGGCTGGCGTCACGACCCCACATGTCGCGTCCATCTCCGTGCCCATCATCGGACAGGGCGAGGGGCGCTCAGCATCTCCGGCCAGCAGGCCCCATGGCCGTGGAACGCGGGCAGGAACTGGCGCTGACATGCCTTCGGGCTGGTCTCGATCTCTGTCGATCTCTGGGTGGCCACGCCGATGACATTTACCGGGTTCCCATCGCGCTGGCGTTGCAGCAAGGGGCGCAGCGTTCTCGCTTATAGCTGGAAGGTCGCAGCCATCACCCAAGGAGCACACGGCCCGTCCTCTCCAGGAAGCCATCCGAGAGATCCGCGCCAAAGTTCCGATCGCGCGCCTTGAAGGGCGATGCGCACGGTATCGTGCGGGCGCAGCATTATGCTCAGCCGCCGTAACTCGCGCGCTGCGACGATTTTCCTACCATGATCACCGCAGCCGCGCTCGCCATCGTCAGAAATGCGAGCGGAAGAAGCGCCAGCACATAGCTGCCGGTGGCATCGTGGATCAGCCCGTAGACGTTCACCATCAACCCGCCGCCGATCAGGTTCGACGTGGCGTTGATGGCCGCGATGCCGGCCGCGGCCGTGCTGGCGGACAGCCAGGTCGACGCCATGCTCCAGAACGGCCCCTTGAAGCAGTAGGCCCCAGCCAGCACGAATGTCAGCAGCAACACGGTAGGCGCAAGGCCTCCAACTGCAAACGTGCCGATCGTGCCGACCGCGATCAGCAGCAGCGGCAGTGCGGTGTGCCAGCGCCGCTCGCCAGTCTTGTCCGAATGGCGGCCCCAGAACACCATCGCCAGCGCGGCGACGCCATAGGGTACGGAATTGACGAAGCCGGTCTGAAGATCGGTGAGGCCGAAGGATTTGAGCAACTGCGGTTGCCACACGCCCAGCACGCTGCCTGCCGCCGATGCGCCCGAGCAGGCGATGACCATGGCCCAGAAGGCGGGCGTGCGGATCAAGCGCCAGGCTGATCCGGTCACCAGCGGCTTGTCCTTGCCCTTGACCACCAGCGCCTCATTCAGCCATGCGCGCTCGTCCGCTTCGAGCCAGTGCGCCTTGTCCGGGCGGTCGGTGAGCACCTTGAGGCACGCGAAACCGAGTAGGATGGTCGGAATGCCCTCGCATATGAACAGCCACTGCCACCCGCGCAGTCCGCCGATACCGTCCATCGCCAGCAACAGGCCCGACAGCGGCGATCCGACAAAGCTCGACACCGGGATGGCGATCGCGAACAAGGCCAGCGTGCGCCCGCGATAGGCGGGGGGCATCCAGTAGGTGAGATACAGGATGACGCCGGGAAAGAACCCCGCCTCGGCTGCACCAAGCAGGAAGCGCATGACGTAGAAGCTGTGTGCGTTCCAGACGAACGCCATGCAGGTCGACACTAGGCCCCATGTCACCATGATCCGCGCGATCCAGTAGCGCGCTCCGACCTTTTGCAGCATCAGGTTGCTGGGCACTTCCATGAGGAAGTAGGCAACGAAGAAGAGGCTGGCGCCGAAGCCGAACACTGTGCTGCTGAGGCCGAGATCGGCGTTCATCTGCAACGACGCCATGCCGACATTGGCACGGTCGATGAACGCCAGCAGATAGCAGAGCATCAGGAAGGGCAGTAGCCGCCATGTCACCTTCCGCATGGTCCGCATCTCAAGCGCGCTGGGGCTGCTCATCATCGTCTCTCCTGCAACCCGTTCACTGCGGGCGCCTTGTGTTTGATCGTGTCGAAAGTTTCAGACGCGTGCCATGGCGGCGTTGACATGATTGCGGGGATTGAGCCGGCCGCTTTCAAGATAATCGGCGATCTGCTCGACGCAGCTGATGCCGACGCGGACGCGCGCCTCCAGCGTGTTGGCGCCGACATGGGGACTGCCGACGACATTGTCGAACGCCCAGAGCGGGTGGTCGGCGCTCGTCGGCTCTTTGGAGAAGGTATCGAGGCCCGCTCCGCCGATCGTGCCGTCCTTCAGCGCATCCACCAACGCGGCCTCGTCAATCAGCTCGCCACGCGCCGTATTGATGAGGATGGCGCCGCTCTTCATCCGCTTGAGCGCAGCCGCACCGATCAGCCCGCGATTCTCCGGGGTCAGCGGGCAATGCAGGCTGACGATGTCGCTCGCTTCCAGCAGCGCGTCCACGCTGTCCACCGCCTCCGCGCCCGAGGGCAGCAGATCGGCCGAGATATAGGGGTCATAGACCCGCACGGTCATGCCGAACGGAACCAACAGGGCAAGGAACGCCCGGCCGATCGCGCCGAGGCCGATCAGACCGATGGACTTGCCAGTCAGTTCGGTGCCGGCATAGGTCGCCTTGTCCCAATGGCCCGACCGAAGTCGGCGGTCGAGATAGGCCGTGGAACGGGCCACGCTCAGCAGCAAGGCCAGCGCCTGCTCGGCGACGGACTGAGCGTTGGCACCGCCAGCCACGACGACCGGGATGTCGTGCGCTGCCGCTGCGTCGAGATCGATGCCGTCGACGCCGACGCCGTGCTTGGCGATGATGCGAAGACCGGGGATGCCACGCAACGCCTCGGCGGGAACCTTGCCCATGCGAATAATGAGCGCCTTCGCGTCGCACGCGGTGGCCTGAGCGATCAGTTCATCCGCCGATGGGTAGGGATCGCAGGACACCAGCGCGAGCCCACGCTCCTGCGCGATGGCGGTTGCCGCGGGTGAAATCTTGCCGCCAACGATCAGGGCGGTTGGGCTTCCCATTATTAGCTGTCCTCATCCTTCGCCACGATGGTCGGCAATCAAGTCATCCCTATCGCAACATCATAAAAATGCAACGACGTTTCAAAATGATGTTTTGCGTTTTCCCCGTCCCGCTAAGCGACCGTTGAATGCGCGGTCTCCAGGGTCTACTTCGCTGTCTGTTCGGATTGCTTGGGCGGCTGCCCGCTCAATACCGGGACAAAATTACCCGGCGCGGCTTTCGCCACCGCCTCGTCAATGTCGGCGCTGAGGCAGGCGCGCCATTCGCCGTCGTAGCGCACCACGCCTTCGCGACCGACCACATAGGGGTTGGGATCGCCAGCCTTACGCTTTTGCAAGGCCGCAACTCTCACCAGTCCGTCGTCGCCGACCGTGTGGTTCGACAGCACCACATCGGCCTGCATCAGATCTGTATAATCGGCGAAATGATTGAGCGAGCGGCGGAACTCCAGCAGCGATGCCACGTCGCGCGGCGACCCCTGACCGCCGAAAAGAGACGCCATGTGCGGGACGCCCTTGTCTTTTACCGGGAAGAGCAGCGACACCGTGCCCGGCGTGTGGCCGGGGGTCAGCAGTACGGTCAGCGTCTGGCCGCCTAGCGTGATGGTCTGCCCGTCCGTCAGGTAGAAGTCGTCCGCGGCCTTGACGGGCAGCGTTCCCCATTTGACCTTCGCGGTCCAGTCCGCCTCGCTCATGGCGAGCTTCGCGCCCGATAGCGCCTTCAGATAGGCCGCGCCGCCGAAATGATCGAGGTGATTGTGGGTGAGGAGGATGATGCGGATGCGCTTGGGATCGAGGCCTAGCGCCTGCATGTTCTTGACGATGACGTTCTTGGCGTCTTCTTCGGTCGTCAATGCGTCGAGCAGGATGATCCCGTCCTTCGTGTCGATCGCCCAGATATTATTCTCGGCAGTGCCGATCGAGTAGACCTTGTCGAACACCTCGACAGGCTTGGGCAGCGGGGCCTTCACCGGATTGCGCTCGCGCACCGCTTGGCAACGATAGAAAAGCGTGACGGGCCACAGCTTGCCGCCCGCCTCGGCGGCCATGTCGGCATAGGCGCGTGCACCGGGCGCGGTGTATCCGCCCATCTTGCGCATCTCCTCGACATTATGGATTTCCGGTCGGCCTCCGTTGGGATTGGCCTCCGGCGCGGCCGTCTGGGCAATGGCGGGCGTCAGCGCGGTCGAAAGCGCCATCAGGGCGGAAATGGCAGAGTGGCAACGCATGGACTTTCTCCTTGCAGGAGGGATTATCGACCTGGATGGCCTTCGATCATGGCGATGTGACTGACGCGATCCGTGATCCGCTGTGCCAGCGAACGACGCACAGGGTGGCCGGCGATCAGCTTGCGCCAGGTATTGTAGCTGATGCCGAACCGATCATTGAGGGCCTCGTCGGTCCTGCCGGTCGCCAGCCGCTTCATCTGTTCTATGACCATGGGGTCGATGAAGGCCTGGCCGACCGGGGCTTGCCGGGAATCGAGACTGTCGCTCATCACGTCGCTTTGGTTCAGAAGGTTGCAATCGGGTTGACCGGCACGCCGGTGCCGGTCTTCACCCGGATCGGCGCCACGGTCAGCAGGAAGGTGTAGCGCTTCAGCCGTGCCGCCTCCTTCGACAGCGGCCCAAGATCCGTATTGTCGATCAGCGGCATGCCCAGAGCGACCAGCGCGAAATTATGCACCGGTAGATAATCGTCGGGATTGTCGATCTTCGTGGTTTCTGGGAACGGCACGACGCTGAGCGCGGATTCGCTGCCCAGAAGCGCGATGTCCCGCTTTTTCAGCCAGGGGATGACCGACGCGTCGAGGCCGGCCGCCGACTTGGCGATGTCCCAAGCGCCCTTGTCTGCTTCCCGCTCCCAACGCCCAGTGCGGATGAAGACGGCGTCGCCTGGGCCGATCCTGACACCGGAGAATTTCTCCCACGCCTCCAGATCTTCGACATAGATGGGCGTGCCGGGCTCGAGATAGGGCACGCCCTTCAGCAAGGGCATGTCGACCAGCACGCCCCGGGTGAAGACCCCGTCGGCGAACGTGGCGATGCTGCCGCGCGACAGCCCCTTGTCCATCAGCAGATGCTCGCTCGCGGCGAAACCGTTATACATCTTGCCGTCGAACAGGTGATGGCCGAGCGCGTCGAAATGGGTGAGCGTGTAGCCATGGGCAGCGATGTTGAGCTGATCGGTCGATCCGCTCGGGCGCTTGGGCGGGCCGGACAGCATCTTCTGCTGCACGGGCGCCCGGCTCGGCGCCGCCTCGCCTTCGGGCGGCAGGAGGACAGGCACGATCTCCCGCTCGAGCGACACGACGATTCCCTGCTTCACCAATGCAGCGGCCCGTTGCCGGACGGCGGGCGTGATGAGGTTCAGCGTCCCCTTTTGATCCTCCGCGCCCCACCGGCCCCAGTTGCTCTGGCTCTTCTTCCACTGATCCATCGTCGCCTGCGTGACGCTGTGGTCGGCGGCTCCCGCGACGGTCGCAACGCTCATCATTGCCAGGGCCAATATGGTCTTCGACATAGGCTTCATGATGCGATCCCTTTTCAGAAGCTGGCGCGGACGCCGAAGCGGAACATCCGCCCGGTGGTGTCGTAGAGGAAGGGGTTGGTCACGATCACCAGATTGCCTGCCAGCGGCGCAATCCTGGGATCGGTATTCAGGATGTTGCGGACGTTGAGGTAAATCTGCCCGGTGCGGCCCAGTTGCGGCAGGTTGTAGCTGATCTGCCCGTCCATGAACGCCTGCGCGCGCACGTCACGGAAACCCAGCTGCGCCGCCGAACGCGACTTGTCGTAGGTTCCGCTGCCAATATAGCGGCCGATCAGGGTCAGATTGAAGCGATCGAGCGTGTAGTCCAGCTGCCCCTGCGCGCGCCAGTGCGGCTGGCTGTCGACGATGGAGCCGGCTACGTCCAGCGTGGTCAGGCCGGGGGCCGAGGTGGTGAAATGATTCACCCGGTTGGCGACCGCGCGAAGGTTGAGCTGGCCCTTCCACCAGTCGAACATGCTGGCCATCGGCACCCGATAGGAGGCTTCGATGTCGATGCCGCTGGTCAGGAGGCGCGAATAGTTGATCGGCGACGAGCGGAATGCCGTCAGGTTGCCGGCCGCGTCGCGGCTGCTGAGCGCGCAGAAATCGGCCGACCCAGCGAAGCACTGGTCGAGCGCGACCTGATCCGTCACCGTCGCGATCGCGCCGTCGATCTTGATCCGATAATAGTCGACCGAAAGCTGTAGCCCCTGCGCCCAGGACGGGCTGTAGACGCCGCCATAGGTCAGCGTGTTGGCGATTTCCGGTTTCAGATTGGGGTTGCCTGTCGTCAGGCTCGATATGTTCGATGCGATCACATTGTTACGGAAGGGATCGCGGACGGTCGAGACATTCTGCCTGCCCTTCGAGAACAGCTCATTGAGGTTGGGCGCGCGGATGTCGCGCGACCGGGTGATGCGCAGCCGCAGGTCCTCTATGGGCTTGTAGGTGAGGCCGCCCTTCCAGGTCGTGACCGATCCGCTGGTGCTGTAGTGCGTCCGCCGCACCGCAGCGTTGGCTTCCAGCAGGCGCAGCATCGGAATGTCGTTCGCCAGCGGCACGACCGTTTCCGCATAGAACTCCCGGATGCTATAATCGCCCGACCACGGCTGCTGGTTGCCGATCTTGTAGCCGTTGAGCAGCGACAGTGCGTCAGACCGAACCCTCGCAGTTTCGCGCCGATATTCAGCGCCAATCGCCAGCGACACCGGGCCGGCCCAGGTCGAGAAGGGCTCACCCGACAGGTTGAGCGCCGCCGCCTGCTGCGTCGTGCGGATATAGGCCGGGCTTTCGCCGTTCACATAGGTGAGCGACGCGGCGGATGGGCTGCCCACGCCGAAGGGGTTGAAGGGGACGCAGCCATTACCCGGACTGGTGAGGGTCGAGCGACATACGATGCTGCCATCGGGCGCCCGTACCGCGTCCACCGCTTGGTTAAAATTGGCGATCTTGTTGGTCGTCTTGACGATGTTGGTATTGCGGTTCTGGCCCCACTGATAATAGCCGTCGAGCTTCCAATCGCCGATCTTGCCTTCGAAGCCGCCGACGAACCGCGTGGTCTTGTTGAGATTGTCGGTGTGGGTCTTCCCATCCTCCAGGTCCCAACGGGTCATTGTGAGGCTGGTGACGCCCGACGCGATCATGCGGGCGCGGATGCTCTCGGGCAGATAGGCGTTGTCCTGGCGGATGGTGATGTAGGCGGTCTGCGCGGCGTTGCTGTTATGGACGTTCGGGCCGTTGATATAGTCCGAATGCACTTCACCATAGCTGCCCTCGCCAAACAGGGACCATTCTGGCGCGACGTCGAACGTCGCGCGGGCGTAGACGGACTTGCGCGTCAGCGGCCGGTTGATCTGCTGGATCGAGGCGTTGTCCACGCCCGAACCGCCCACCTGCGTGCCGGCCGTGGTCAGCGTGCCGAAGTCGAAGGTCTGGGGTACGCCGCCCGGGCCGAAGGTGATGCCGCGGAAGCTGGCGTTCGCGGCGGCCGTCCCGCCATTGCCGTTCAGGATGAGGCCGCCATAGCTCGTGACGAGGCGAACGTTGGGCGAGAGAATCTGGGTTGGATTTGCGACCGTCCCGTTACCGTTCGGGTTGGTGATGACCTGATAGCCGCTGCGCGCCCAGTCGCGCGCGTCGCCGCGAATGCCTTTATTCTCGAAATATTCGCCGCTGACGACCAGATGGCCCCGGCCGCCGGCAAATGCCGTGCCACCTGTCAGCGTGGCGACGAACTCGTGATTGTCGTCGTGAGAGGTGAGGCCATATTGCGCGCTGGCCTTCACGCCCTCGAAACGGCTGTTCAGGATGAAGTTGACCACGCCCGCGACCGCGTCCGATCCATAGGCGGCCGAAGCGCCGCCGGTGACGAGATCAACGCGTTCGATCAGGGCAGAAGGGATCAGGTTCGCATCGACGCTGCCGGTAATATTGGTTGAAACGAACCGCCGGCCATCGACAAGGGTTAGCGTCCTGGTCGCACCGAGGCCGCGCAGGTTGAGGAAGCTCTGGCCGCCGCCCGCACTGCCCGAATTGCGCTGCGTGCCGGACGTGTTGGTAAGCGCCGGCAAAGTCCTGAGCGCTTCCGACACGGTGGATGGCGAGGACTTCGCCAGTTCGGTGCTGCTGAGCGCCGTGACGGGCGTAGGGGAGGTGAAGCCGGGACGGGAAACGCGCGAGCCGGTGACGACGATGTCAGCGGCGTTGGCTTCGGGCGCGTCAGCCGATTGCGCTACCGTAGTTTCATTCTGGGTCGGTTCAGCCGGCGACTGTGCCAGCACAGGGCTGCAAAAGCATATGGCGACTGCCCCCATGGCGGTGGTGGCGGCCAGAATGCGTCTCACGGCGATCATCAGTTTGTCTCCTCTCCGAGCGCTCGATTTCGAGTCGCGCTACCTTCCTAAGCGATTTGGAATAAAACGCAACGACGTTTCAAAATACTATTGCAATCAAAATTTCGAGGGCTATGAGAGCGGCAACGGCGAACGCCATCGGAGGAGAGGCTGAATGAAACCCGCAATCATCGCGTCAAAAGGGGTCAAGGTTGCACTATTGTGCACCGGAGCCTTCATCGGGATCGTACCCGCGGCCTATGGCCAGACCTCACCCGAACCTACCGTCGCCACCCCCTCTGACGAGGCTGCGCAAGCAGCGGCTGACGACGCAACACCGGCGCCTGAGGCGGCATCGAACGACATCGTGGTCACTGGCTCGCGAATCGGCCGCAGTGGCTTTACGACACCAACCCCCGTTACGGTCTTGAGTGCCGATCAACTCACCAAGGCGGCGCCTTCCACGATCGCCGACTCGTTGCGCACCCTGCCGGCACTGACCGCGACCAGCGGCCCGCAGCGCGCCAGCGGCACCCAGGGCGGCGGCCAGAGCTTCCTCAACCTGCGCAACCTGGGCGCGGTGCGTACGCTGACCCTGCTCGACGGCCGGCGCTTCGTGGCCGCCAGCCAGTTCGGTACGGTGGACGTCAACCTTCTGCCCGCCGGTCTCATCCAGCGCGTTGATGTGGTTACGGGCGGCGCTTCGGCGGCCTACGGATCGGACGCTGTCGCAGGCGTGGTCAACTTCGTCCTCGACACCAAGTTCGAGGGGCTGAAAGGCGAGGTTTCCACCGGCATCGCCGATGAAGGCGACAATCAGGAACTGCGCGGCACATTGACCGGGGGCATCGCCCTCGCGGACAGCCGCCTGCGCCTGCTCGGCAGCGCCGAATATTATCGCAACAAGGGCATATTGGAGGGCGAGCGCGCCTGGGCGCGTCGCGGTTCGAACCTCATCAACGGCCCGGCCGGCGGTCCCGCGCTCATCGCGGCAGAGGATGTGCGTGCGATCGGCAGCTATGGCGGCATGATCACAACGGGTAATGGCGGCACCGCAGCGCAGAACGCTCTGTTCCGCGCACTTCAGTTCGGACCGGGCGGGACGGTGCTGCCCTACAGCTACGGCTCATACAGCACGGCGACGCAGCAGATCGGCGGCGACGGCGTCAACACCGAACTGCTTCAGGAGATCAACCGCCCGCTCGAGCGCGCCGCCTTCTTCGGCCGCGCCGAATATGACCTGACCGATCAGTGGTCTGTCTTCGGCGAAGCGTCCTACGGCTGGAGCGACACGCGCTACTCCACCTCGACCAACCGCCACCTCGCGACCAACCCGATCACCATCCGCCGCGACAATGCCTTCCTGCCGGCGCAACTGCGCACGCTGCTGGACGCCAATCCGCAGGTCACATCGCTCACCATGCTGCGCTGGTCCATCGAGGGCGGGCTGGCCGACGTGGCCGTCGATACCAAGACCGACCGTTATGTCGCCGGCTTCAAGGGTGAGATTGGCGGGCTTAAAGTCAACGGCTATTACCAGCATGGCCGTACCCGCCAGCAGACCGACGTCATCAACAATGAAATCACGCCCAACTTCACCCGCGCGGTGGACGCTGTGGTCAATCCCGCCAATGGCCAGATCGTCTGCCGCTCAACGCTGACCAACCCGAATGACGGCTGCGCACCGTTCAATCCGTTCGGCGTGGGTTCGCCCTCTGCCGCGGCGCTCGCCTATACGCGCGGGGTCAGCCGCACCGACTCGGTTTTCAAGGAAGACGTCGCGGCGATCAATCTGTCCGGCACGCTTTTCGAAGGCTGGGCCGGGCCGATCTCGTTTGCCACAGGCGGGGAATATCGCAAGGAGCAGGCGCAGCTGGCCGTCGATCCGCTGTCGCAGGCCGGCGCGTTCCTCTTTGCCAACCCGCAGCCCTGGGCCGGCAAATATGATGTGAAGGAAGGCTATATCGAAACGGTCATCCCGCTGCTCAAGGATCTGCCGTTTGCCCGCGAACTCGAATTCAACGGCGCAGTTCGCTACACCGACTATTCCACCAGCGGCGGCGTTACCACCTGGAAGGCGGGGCTGAGCTGGACCCCGGTCAGCTCGTTGCGGCTGCGTGCCACCCGCTCGCGCGACATCCGCGCGCCTAACCTCTCGGAACTTTTCACCAGCGGCCGCACCCAGTCGGCCACCGTGGTCGATCCGTTCAAGAATAATGTCCGTACGTCCGGCATCTTCATCACCACGACCGGCAACGCTGCCCTGCAACCGGAAAAGGCCGACACGCTCACGGTAGGCGCGGTCTATCAGCCGACATTCCTGCCGGGCTTCAGCATTTCGGCCGACTATTACGACATCAAGATCAACGACGCGATCGGCTCGCTTTCGGCGCAGCAGGGGGTGGACCAGTGCTTCGCCGGCAACCAGCTCGCCTGCGGCTTCATCACCCGCGATGCGGCCGGCAACATCTCGGCGTTGACCGCCTATCCGATCAACCTGTCCACGCTCGTTACCAACGGCGTCGACGTGGAGCTGAGCTATCGCGTGCCGTTCGCGGACACCACCAATTCGCTCTCGCTGCGCAGCATCATCTCCTATGTGGGCAAGCTGGCGACCACTACGCCCGGATCACCTTCGATCGACCGGGCCGGTGAAGTCGGCATCAACTCCAACCCGCACTGGCGCGTCAATGCGCAGGCCGATTTCACACGCGGCAGCTTCAACTGGTTCAACCAGCTGCGGTTCATCGGTGGCGGGCGCTACGACAACACCAAGGGGCCGCAGGCGGTGAGCCTTCAGCACATCAAGCCGCAGGCCTATTGGGACATGCGCTTCGCCTACCGGTTCGAGGATCTGGGCAAGGGCGCGGAGATGTATTTCAACGTCCAGAACGTCCTGAACCAGGAACCGCCCTATGCGCCGGGTGACGGCTCGATCGCGGTCGCGACGAACACCCAGCTCTACGACACGTTCGGCCGCGTCTACCGCGTCGGCTTCCGTTTCAAATTCTGATCGCGACTGGAGATATTATGAGCATCGGTTTCCGCGTACTGCCCATCCAACGTCGCGTGCCCGCCGATCTGGTGAAGCGCGCGGCGGAATTGCCGGTCGCCAATGTAAGCGATGCCATGAACCGCATGTTCGCAGGGGGCGCGTCGCTCCGCCCGATGCACGGCGGCGGCATTCTTGCGGGGCCCGCCATTACTGTGAAGGCGCGACCGGGCGACAATCTCATGCTGCACCGCGCACTTGACATTGCTGAGCCGGGCGACGTCATCGTGGTCGACGGAGGCGGCGACCTCACCAACGCGTTGATCGGCGAACTGATGGTCGCTTATGCGGAAAGCCGTGGCCTCGCCGGAATCGTGATCTTCGGCGCGATCCGTGACGCTTCGGCCATCCGCGCAGGCACGTTCCCGGTCTTTGCCGCCGGCATCACGCATCGTGGCCCCTACAAGGATGGCCCGGGCGAAGTGAACGTGCCGATTGCGATCGACGGCATGGTCGTCCACCCCGGCGACCTGATCCTGGGCGACGAAGATGGCCTGGTTGTAGTGGGCATCGACGAAGCGGAAGCCGTATACGCGAAGGCGGCAGCCAAGCACGCCGCCGAAACCGAGCAGATGGCCAAGATTCGCCGAGGCGAAAATCCCCGTGCGTGGGTCGCGGAAACTCTAAAGCGTCTGGGCTGCGAAGGGATTTGATAGCCTGATCCCTGCCTGTTCGCTACAGCAGTCGAAGTTTCAGAGGATTGCGATGGCGACGGACTTCAAGGATCGACCGGCACTGGAAGGCGTGGCCGCTCTCGAAAGAGGGCTGCTGCTGCTGACGAGCTTTAAACAGGGCGACGGCGTTCTGGGTCTTGCCGAGCTCGCGGAGCGTACCGGCCTCGTCAAGAGTACCATCCTGCGCCTCGCCGTGTCGCTGGAGCGCTACAATCTGCTGGTCCGGATGCCGGACGGCCAATATCAGCTGGGCAGCGAAGTCGCTCGGCTCAATTCCATTTTCCGGGAAGGCAACGACCTTGAAAAGCATGTCCAGCCCATCCTGGCGAAGCTCGCCTTTGAAACCGAGGAGACGGCGACCTTCTATGTGAGGCAGGGTGACGTGCGTCTGTGCCTGTTCCGGGTGAATTCGCCCAGCAACCTGCGGCTCGATGTCCAGCCCGGCACGCAGCGGCCGCTGGATGGTTCGGCATCGGCGCAGTTGCTGCTGTTGTTCGAGAACTGGCCGGACGTAAAGCCCGACCTGCCGCCTTTGCCGATCTATACGTCAGGCGTGACCACGCCCCATGTGGCGTCGCTCTCGGTGCCGGTGATCGGCCATGGCGATCGGCTGGTGGGAGCGCTTAGCATCGCCGGACCCGAAGTGCGCCTGGCGGGTTCGCAAAAACGCCTCGCCCTCCCGCTGCTCCAAGCAGGGCTCAACCTGTGTCGTTCGCTTGGAGGTAATGCCGAAGCGATTTACCGAGTGCCGATCGCGCTAGCGACGTAGGTTGGCGGACCAACGGCTGTTGGGATACTGGATCGTCGCCGCCTGAATGAAGTGCATCGCCGACGCTCACCTGCGCAAACCTGACTGGCGCCCAATGGCCCCGTAACGCCCCTTGTCCGGGACGACGAGTTATCCAATGCTCTCAGGCGGGGGCGCGCACCATCCGACGTGAAGAGACTGCCCTATGAACAATCCCGATCGTATCATTCGACTGAAAACAGTTCCGGCCCGCATCGGGCTTTCCCGCACGACGCTATATCGTAAGATGGGCGAAGGCACCTTCCCGCGCTAGGTCAAGATCAGCATCCATGGCGCTGGCTGGCATGAGTCCGCCGTGAATCGCTGGGTGGCCGATCCGGTCGGCTATCGCGACGATCAGACCGTGAGCCAGATGCAATGACCGCGCCTCCACCGCCTGATCTGATCTGCGTCCGCGTTAATGACGCGGCACGCATGATCGGCGTCGGCCGCACCAAGCTCTACGCGCTGATTGCGGCGGGCGAAGTCGAGACGGTGAAGCTCGGCAAGGCCACCCGCATTACCACCGCTAGCCTGCATGACCTCATCCAGCGGCAATGCGAAGGCTGACGGGTTCGGGCGCCGTGGGGCCGGCGTCCGAACTGCTCTTTGCAGGCACCTTGTCCAGAAACGAAACGTCCGGCGCCGATCCCAAACCATAGTCGCGCCGCCTGCCGTCCTTCTGCATCCGCAGCACCCATGTCCGCGCGCCGCTGTCCTTGACAAACAGGCAAAGCCCTCGTCCATCGACCTGGCGACCGGGCTTTGCGTTCTTCACTTTCAATGCTGTCAGTGCCACTGGTTCGGTTCCCTGGTCGGGAATGTTTGGGCCTATTCCCACATTTTCAGCGGGAAAATGGTCCCAAAATCGTTCCCACATTTTGCGCCAAATTCAGGCAAGCCGCAACGACAGACCACGAACATCTTACAAGACAAATCGCTGATTTTACAGTGTATTTAGGGCGCCTCGCATTGCCTGAGACAAAAGTTTTACACTCTTAGGAGTCGCCAGCTTTTCGCTCAGGCCGGTGCTGTTGCATGTCGCGTATTACCGCCACGCGGCACTCCTAAGCCCCCGGGCTCAAGGGAGTATTGCTGGTTGAACAATGAAAGCGCCGTCGCTACGACCTTCCGGCCGGATGCCCCTTGAGACGATCGAGCAGATCGATGTCCTGAGGACCTGTCTGCGGCCGGTGGGAGGCGTTCTTGCGGGAAGGTGATGAGCCAGGCGGGGGCCGCGGGATTTCCCCCGATCGCGGGAATTCCGGGTCTCGAATGGGCATTTAGGCAGGGTTTCAGTGCAAAGCATGAAATTGGTAGATCCTGATTTCAACGTTCAGTTCGATGGAAAGAAATCCCGGCTCGCTCGGCTTGTTTCATCTCCTCTGGTTCGACTGGGAACGAGGAAGGCCCGTGCCGCGGCGCGGCGGAAGGATTGGTCGCGTGCCGTCCTGCTGTATCAACGCGTTCTGCGGCTGGCGCCCGACAGGGGCCGATTGTGGGTTCAGCTGGGCCACGCCTATGGCCAGCTCGGAGATGCCGAAGCCGCCCATGTCGCCTATCTCAACGCCACACAGGCCCAGCCGGATCTGGCGGCTGGCCATCGCCATCTCGGCTATGTGAGACGGAGCACGAGCCGGCACGAGGAGGGCATGCGTTCCCTCGCGCGCGCCCTGTTCCTCGATCCGGCGGATCTTGACGTGGCGGAATTGCTCCTGGCAGAGCACGGCGCGGCGGGAATGCAAGCGAGTCTCGCGAAAGCGGCCCTTGCGCATGCGGATGAGACGCGACCCACTCGGCGGCCGATCGGCCTCCCCGCTTCATGGTTGAGGTCGCGGGCGAGGAAGGCTGCGCGCCGACAGGACTGGAAAGAGGCCGAACGGCTTTACGCTGCGCTTACGGAAATTCGCGCTACCGATCCCGATGCCTTCCTGCAACTCGGCCATGCTCTCAACGAGCAGAACAAGCAGCAGGATGCGGAACTCGCCTATCGCCGCGCGATCGCCTGCGACCCCCTGTATGCCGATCCTTGGCTTCATCTGGGTTATGTGCTGACCGCACAGGGACAGGATGCTTCCGCACGCGAGGCATTCGCCGTCGTCTTGCGGCTTGCACCGGATCGCCTTGCCGCACACCCTTTGTTGTCGAGAGCCGAAAGGGCTGGGCCGGGCGCGGCGCCACCCGTTGAGAGCGTGCCTGGACTGGTGCTTCCGCCCGGACTGGGCGAGCGCGAAACGGCTATCTGGCTGCTTCTGGCCGCAAAAGTTCAAGGCAGGCATTGATCAATGCGCATCGTGATAGATTTGCAGCCCTGTCAGAACGGCAGCCGGCATCGCGGCATCGGTCGCTATTCGCTTTCCCTGGCAAAGGCGATGGTCGGGGCTGACCGGAACCACGACTATATCATCGCGCTCAATCGGTCCTTTCCGGACTCCATCGATGTGGTGCGGCGGTCGTTCGACGGCTTGCTGCCGCCCAGCGCTTTCGTCACCTATTCCGTGCCGCCGATGGCGACCAGCGCTGATCCCCTCAATGCATGGCGCAATCGGGCTGCCGAACTGGTGCGCGCTCATTTTCTCGAAAGCCTCTCTCCCGATGTGGTTTTCATTCCCAGCCTGTTCGAGGGATTCTGGGATGACACGGTCGTGTCCGTCGAAAAGGATGCCCCTTATCTGACGGCCGTCACCTTGCACGATCTGATACCGCTGGAAGATCCGGTGCGTTATCTGGGCGGCGAACAGGACCGGGCGGCTTATTTCCGGCGCCTGAACGATGCCCGGCGGGCCGATCTGTTGCTCGCCGTCTCGCGCTACGCCGCTGACGATGCGATCGTGCGGCTCGGCCTCCCCGCAAACCAGGTCGTGGTTGCTTATGGCGGGGTAGGCGAGGAATTCCGCGCACCGCGCAAGAACGCAGCCGAAAAGGCGGCCCTTCTGGCCAAATATGGCATCGAGCGTCCCTATGTCATGGCAGCTAGCCCTTTGGAACCGCGCAAGAATCTGGAAGGTCTGATCGCCGGCTTCGCGAGCATGGCCAAGGAGCTGCATCATACATACCAGCTTGCTCTGGCTGGAAAGATGGATGCTTACGCCCGGAAATATCTGGGCGATCTGGCTGAGGCCGAGGGCCTGCCGCCCGGCGCGGTCGTGTTTCCGGGTTTCGTCGCGGACGAAGACCTGCCGGCATTATACCATCACAGCCGCGTTTTCGCCTTCCCGTCATACAGCGAAGGGTTCGGCCTGCCGCTGCTGGAGGCGATGGCTTGCGGCGCGCCCGTCGTGGGATCGTCAAAAACCAGCATTCCCGAAGTCTTGGGACGGCGGGATCTGATGTGTGATCCCGCCAATGCGGTCGAGATCGGCCAGACGATCGAGCGCATCCTGACCCAGCCCGATCTGGAGCGGGAACTGCGGGAATTCGGCCCTCGCCGTGCCGCGGAATTTTCATGGGCAAGGAGCGCGGCCACCGCCCTGGATGCGATCGAGGATCTGCATAGGCGGAAGACCTCCTTGGCGCATTCCCGCGCGAAGACTGCGACCATGGTGCAGGCAGGCAAGGGCAGTTTGGCCTTAGTCCTGGCGGCAGTGCCGCCCGAACACCGGCTGGCGGGCTTCAACAATGCGCTCGCGGCCGCCGTGGCGGATCGGTTCGATGTCACCATCATCACCGCCGGCGATGCGTCGATCAGCGATTGGCTGAAAGCGAACTGCTCCATCAGACATGTCGACTGGTTCGACGCCCATGCAGACGATTTTCACGACATCCTGTACAGCACCGATTACATGGCCGACGCCGCCTTCCGTCGTCTCATGCGCCGTCATCCCGGCAGCTTGATACTGGCGGAGCGGCTATCGAACGCTCCAGCCGGCATGCTGACCGGCCGTCGGCTTTCCGATGGCGTGGAACTGGCTGTGCTCGATGCGGCCGGGCTGGGCGGGTTGGTGCGTGCAGCGGCGGACGAATATACGCCAGCGCAGATGATCGATCTGCTCATGGAGGACATGGGAAGCCGCGCGGACGACCTGTATCTCGAAGCCGATTCCCGCATGACAAGGCATGCCGGTCGCGTCGGCATTCTGCCGATCGAAACTTCCCCTCGGGCGCGGGCAGCCTTTCTGCAAAGGATCGGTGTCGCTGATGGGCAGACCATCCTGGCGGCCATCGGGCAGGATGAAGACGCGGCGACGGCCCTGATCCAGAATTTCCGGATCGCCTTCGCCGGGCGGGATGAAAAGCCTGTGCTGGTGGTACATTGCGCCCGGCCAACATCATCCGACGCCGTCAAGGTCACCCGGCTGGTCTCCGACATCATCAAGATCGAAGGCGACCTCGACAGCATCTATTGCGGCCTGTTGTCCAGCGCCGATATGCTGGTGGTGGACGAAAGGCTCCCGGATCCGATCAGGACCAGGCTGCGCATCGACTTTCCCGATGAGCGCCTGCTCGCCGGCGGCGCTCTGGATCCCTCCTTTTTGGCGGAAATGTTTGTGGCCTTCGGTTGCCGCGGCGAGTCCGCCCGTCCCGATATCACCGGCTCGGCGAAGGTACGGGCCGTCGGTCTCGCGATAGCGGACGGCCTCGCCAGGCGGGCGCGGTCGACAGGTGACGGTCTGATCAGGCAGTTCGTCGCCGGGTTGCCGGCGGAAGTACGGGGAAGGCGCCCCGACAGCAACGATCTGGCGAAAGTCGCGGAATGTCTCGCCCGCAACGAAGCCTCGGAACGGTCACCGCAAATCTATGTCGATCTGAGCGCCTTCGCGAAACCCAATCCCACCCACCGGATCGACCGGGTCACGCGGGACTGGCTGCAGGCCCTGTTCCGCGTGGCGGGCCCGGAAATTCGCGCGGTGTATGCCGATGGCGACAATTTTGTGGTGGCGAACCAGTTCGCATCGTACCTGTGTGGCGTCTCGACGAGCTGCCTCAAGGACCGAGTGCTCAAGCCTCGGCTGGGCGATCGCATCATCGGTTCCGACCTGTTCCATTCCTTCGCCAATGGCTCGTTTGAGGCGCTTGCGCGCGCGCGCAACGATGGGGTGGCGCTGGGCTACATCGTGATGGACGACTTTGCGTTCCAACGCGAAGCGCAGATCCGTCCCTTTGCCGCGGTCCTCAGGGCGTGGATGGAGGAAGCGAGCCTATCCAACCACGCGGTGTTTACGGGACTGCCACGCAGCAAGGCGGATATCCCGTTTGGGGCTGCATCCCAAGACCGCGTGCTGGCCCTGGCCGAAGCGGATATACCTCTCACCATTCTCAGCTGCCCCGACCTTCTGGGGGATACGGCAGCAAAGCAAGGCAAGGGACGCGTTTCACCGCCCCTTTCGCAGGCGATCGCGGCTTGGCGCGCCGCAAGGCTGGCGCCGCCCGCTGCTGCCCGCATCGTCAATGCGGCGGACTTGGGGCATGTCGTCGCAGGCCATATGCTGGGCAGCTACAGCCTCGCGATCATCAACCGCATGCTCGCAAAAACGCTGGAAGCCAGCTTTCCGGGCGGTACCCGCTACATCCCGATCGAAACGGTGCCGATACGGCATACCGAAGGCGTGCCTGCAGAGGACAAGCCGCTGATGATCGAGCTGTCTGCGCGGGAGGCGCCTGACCATGGCGACGAGGTGGTCATCAGTCACCATTACCCTGTCATCGTGCCCGAAGGGTCCTATCGGCTGACCATGGGGCTGTTCTTCTGGGAAGAAAGCGCGGTCCCCGATCACACGATCCAGTTGCTCGCGAAGAATTTCGACGCGATCATCTCGCCCGCGCGGACGGTGACGAACGCCCTCTTGGATTCAGGCCTGCCCATCCCGATCGCCACGATCGGCCAGCCGGTCGACATCGACCGCTATGTCGCACTCGCAAGTGCCCGCAAGCCGCGCGGCGCGACATTACGGTTCCTGCACGTCTCCTCCTGTTTCAAGCGCAAGGGCGTCGATGTGCTGCTCGAGGCGTGGGGCAGGGCCTTCACCTCCGCCGATCCGGTCCGTCTCGTAATCAAGACGTTCCCCAACCCGCACAATGATGTGGAGGAGCAACTCGCCGGGCTGCAGGCCCGCTATCCCGACCTTGCGGAAATCGAGATCGTGAATCGGGATGTGGAGCAGGACGAGCTTTTGCAATTCTATGCCGACGCCGACGTGATGGTCCTGCCTTCGCGCGGGGAGGGGTATAATCTGCCGGCGCTGGAGGCGATGGCGTCCGGCCTTCCGCTGATCGTTACTGGGCATGGGGGGCAGCGTGATTTCTGCAGCGACCGCGAGGCCCGGCTGATCCGCTATCATTTTGCATCCTCGGAGAGCCATGTCAGCGGTCATCATTCCCTGTGGGTGGAGCCCGACGTCGACGATCTGGCCGCGGCATTGCGCGAGCAGGTCGATCCCACGAAGGCTGCGGTCATAGAGGAACGCCGCCAGCGCGCGCTGATCGCCGCGGCGCGGGAAAGCGACAAGACGGCATGGCTTCATCGCTACGCGGCGATGGTCGAAAGCCTGATCAGCGATGCCGATCATGAGAAGCCGCGAGTGGCCTGGATCAGCACCTGGGGCGTCCAGTGCGGCATCGCGCAATATTCCCACTATCTGATCGACCATTTCTCGGAGGCTGCCCAGCGCAAGCTGACCGTGATCTGCGACCATCGCACCGATCCGCGCTTCAAGTCCGTCGCGAAGTTCGTGCCCGCCTGGCCGGTCCACAATGTTCCGAAGGTCGACCAGATCCTGGATGCGGCGAACGCGGCCGATGTGGAGGCTATCGTCATCCAGCATCAGGACGGATTGCTCTCCTGGGACCAGCTTGGCCGTCTGGCCCATGACGATCGTCTGGCTGGAAAGGCGAGCATCGTCATCCTGCACAATGCTGGGAACATGGTGCGGGCCAGTTCGGAGGAAGTGGCGACCCTGCTCGAAGGGCTCGGCCGGTTCAGCAGGGTGCTGGTCCACAATATCGCCGACATGAACTTCCTGATGTCGATGGGGCTGAAGCATAATGTTGGGCTTCTGCCGCACGGGGCCTTTGCCCGCGATCAGGCGCCCTGGCCGAAGCGCTTGGGTTCACAGGATGCACCGATCATCGGATGTCATGGCTTCTTCTTCCAGCACAAGGGGATAGACAGGCTGATACGCGCGGCGGCCAAGCTGAAGAAAAAATGGCCAAATCTGAAACTGCGCCTGGTGAATGCCCGATTCCCCGGTGAAGGAAATGACGTCTATGTCCAGGAATGCAGGGCGCTGGCGAAATCGCTCGGCATCTTCGAAAGCATCGAATGGTATCAGGATTTCATGCCGATAGAGCAGATCAACGATCTGCTTGCGGGATGTGACATTATCGCGTTGCCCTATAGCGAGAGTTCCGACTCTGCCAGCGGTGCCGTTCGCGTCTCGCTCTCCAGCATGGTGCCACTCGTCGCGACGCGGGTGAAGATTTTCGCGGAACTGGGCGATGCCGCCGCTTGGGCGGACAATAATGATCCGGAGGTTCTGGCGGAGGTTATCGGATCGCTGCTGCGCAGTCCGGAAAAGCGGCGCACCGTGCAGGCGGCGATGCATGAATGGCTGAACGCCCATGACTGGACCCGTGTTGCCGGCATTCTGGAAGGCATGATCCAGGGTCTGGTGCAGGAAAAGCGGCTGCACTGGGACTATCGCCGCAACGAATTGTGACGCGACAGGCGGTGCCGGTGGCGCGTCATGCGTCTCCGGCGCTGCCCCGCCTACCGCTCCACACCCTTCGCCTTTCCCCACGCCCGCGCCGCGGTGTAGCCCAGATAGCCGGTGCCGAACAGCGCATAGAGCGGCTCTGGCAGGGCGGCGAGATAGGCCTTCATGCCGGCGATGACCGCGCCCGCCCTCTCTGGTGCCGCGCCTGCGATCAGGCCCATGGGAATGGACCAGAGCAGCAGGGCGTACATGACATAGAGGAAGGCGGGGCGCGCCCGCCGGATCCAGGGATCGCTCTCTTTTCTCTCCTCGATCATTGCACCCTCAGCCATTCTGCGCGATCCTGCTGGCGAGCCAGCCGTACAAAAACGCCTCGTTCGCCGGCCGGCTTTCCGCCAGCGCGATATAACGCTCGCCCTGCAGCGCCTCGATCGCCGCCAGCAGAACCGTTTCCCCTGCTGACCCGCGCAGCGCCAGAAAAGCGCCTAACGCCTGCAGCGTCCTAGCGCCGATCATCCGGTCGATCTTGAGGTCGGGATAGTCCTTCTGGTTGCGGTTGAGCGCGTTCAGTGCCCTTTGCAGGAAGCCGCTGGCCACGGACGTCCCCATGTTGACGCCGGTGTCGAACAGTTCGGCCGCGACGCGCGGCGCCTGCTCTGCGACGAAGGCGTAGCCCGGCTGCTCCCAGTAGAGCTTGCGGTAGATCTTCTCTGCAAAGGCGCGCGGCATCTGCCGCATGCCGCCGCCATAGCCATTCTCGCGCGCCACAGCCTGGGTGATCCCCATGTTCGTGGGACCGCCGCGATCGGCCGGGTGATCACTGTAGCCGCCCTCGCGCGCGATGACGTCGCCGATCAGCTCATGAATGTCCATTCTTCACCTCCATGGTCAAGGAAGGCGAATCATTTATCCCATATGGTTCTTTGTAGGACAGGCGGAATTGATGCTCCCGCCTTGTGAACTGACATAATTTGCGGGGCTATTGGTATGCGACCGAGATTGTGCCAAATCATATATGATATTAATCGAGCAAGAGTCGCGGTCAGCGGCTCGCCAGGAGGGATGGGTGAAAGCAATCGCCATGACGGGGGCCCGCGGGGTCACGGATGCAATTTTGTCGGCGTGCTCGCGGCTTAGCACGCGGCGCTTCGGCAGCCGCGCTGCGCTTTCGGCGGTGATGCTGGCCTGCCTGGTGCCGGTGCAGGCCGGAACCGCGCCGTTGCCGCCCGTGAAGATTCTGCTCTTTGCCGGACCCAAGCAGCATGGTGCGCCGGGCCGTCACGAATATGAGAAGGACATGCGCGAATTGGCCTGGATGCTGGAGCATTCGGGCACGTCGCGCGAAGTGAAGACCGAAGTCTTCGTCGGGCAGAAGCCGCGCGACATGGCGGCACTGGAGACCGCCGACGCCATCGTCATCGACGGCAACGGCGACTGGCTGAAGCGCGAGACCGGCGCCCTCTTCCAACAATATGCGGAGACCGACGGCCTCAACTACAATGCGGAGACGACTGCGGCGCTTAAGGATTTCGATGCGCTGCTCAAGCGCAGGAAGACCGGGCTGGTCGTCTATCATTACACCATGTTCGTCGATAACCGGGCGGGGCGCATCTACCTGAACGACTGGCTGGGCGGCGCCTGGATCCCCTATATCTCGCACAATCCGGTCGATACCTGGGCGATCAAGCCGATCCCCGGCAAGCACCCGATCCTGCGTGGCGTCAAGCCATGGACCGCGCGCGAAGAGATGTATTCGCGCTATCTCCTGACCGACAATCCGGGGCGCACGCTGTTGCTGACGGCGAAGCCGTCCAAGGTAGAGGTCAACGGCACGGGCGGTCCGGTCGCCTGGGCCTATCAGCGGCCCGACGGCGGCCGCTCGGTCGTCTGGGGCGGCAACGACTTCCACGACAATATGCATCTCTATCCGCAACAGCGCCGCTTCCTGGTGAACGGTGTCCTGTGGGCGGCCGGGGTGGATGTGCCGTCGCGCGGCGCCAACGACCAGATGCCGCCGGAATTCTGAACAGCAGGGACTTCCGGGGGGATGGCCCGCGTCGGCTTCGAAACGCACCAAATGACGGGGAGTAAATGAACCATGCGACTTGACTGGCGGCTCCGGGGCGCTGCCCTTGCCCTCGCAGCGGCTGTTCTGCCGCAGCCAGCGCTGGCCAATGACGGCTTCTTCTCGCGCGAGCAGGTGATCCGCTACACGCCGGCCTGGACCGGCGAGCGCTTCCCCGACGGCAGGCCCAAGGTGTCGGACGACATCCTGGAGCGGATGCGGGAGGTCACGCTGGAAGAGGCCTGGGCGACGTTGCGCACCGCCGGCTTCAACCATCAATATGAGGATGGCTGGCTGTCGATCTTCCCCGACAAGGTGCTGGTCGGCCGGGCCCTGACATCGCAATGGCTGCCGGGTCGGCCCGACATCCAGACCGTGCTGGAAAAGCAGGGTGTCGCCGACAAGCGGCAGGGCGCGATGAATGCCTGGCCGGTCGACATGCTGCAGAAGGGCGACGTCTATGTCAGCGACCATTTCGGGCTGAAGCAGGATGGGCCGTCAATCGGCGACAATGTCGGCAACGCCATCTATGCCCGCAGTGGCAACGGCGTCGTCTATGACGGCGCGGTCCGCGACATCAATGGCCTCAAGGAGCTGCCGAACTTCGTGTCCTTCGTCCGCTCCTACGATCCGTCGCACCATTTCGGCGCGATGGCGACCGGGGCCCGGCTCAATTCGACGATGGTCGGCATCAATGGCCCGATCCGCATCGGCAAGGCGACCGCCATGCCCGGCGACGTGGTGCTGGGCCGCGACGGCGGCGTGCTGTTCATTCCGCCGCAGCTGGCCGAGAAGGTGGTGAAGCTGTCGGAAAATACCCGGCTGCGCGACATGTTCGGCCATATGCGCCTGCGCGAGGGCAAATATACCGCCGGCCAGATCGACACCAGGTGGACCGACGCGATCGAGGCGGACTTCTTCACCTGGCTGCAGGCCAACCAGAACAACCTTCCCGTGAAGCCCGAGGCCGTCAAGCAGATCATACGCGATCATGAAGCGGGAATCCCCTATGAAGGGTGACATGAGCGACGCGCACCGAACCCAATTTTCAAGAGAGGACAAACGCATGAAATTCCGCCTTGCCACCGCCGCTGCCGTGATGACCCTGGGCCTCGCCGGCACCGCCTATGCCGCCACCCCGGCGGAAGTGGTCGCCCGCCATGTCGAGAGCATGAAGGTCGGCAAGCTGCAGCCGATCATGGACGATTATTCCGCTGACACCGTCGTCGTGACGCCCGAAGGGCTGGTCGCCGGCCAGATGCCCGCCAAGGGCCCCGGCATCTATTCGGGCCAGGCCCAGGCGCAGCGCGTCTTCGCCACCCTGACCGACAAGGATCATCATGCCGGCATCAAGGCGATGGAAACCACGATCGAGCCCGCCGGCCCCGACAGCGCGATCCTGCACTGGGTCCAGTTCAAGGGCCAGCCGCAGCAGGTGTCGGGCAAGGACGTGTTCATCGTCCGCAAGGACAAGATCGTGTTCCAGGCGATATTCGTAGACTGATATCGTACGGGCGGGGAGCGTTACGGCTCCCGGTGTGTGACATAAACAGGCCGCCGTTTCCTGCGCTGGCGGGAAGTGGCGGCTTTCTTTTGTGGCGGGCGCTGGAGCGGTGGGTGCCCTGCCGCAGAAGGGGAGATCGAGGAAGCCGCTATCCAATATGGTTATGTGCGGGCCGAAGGCAGATGCGCTTGCCTTGGTTCGACGCGCCCATTATCCCGCCCGGGAAGAGCCTCGGGGGCAGGGATGAAGCAGGGAGTAGCACGCATGGCGCTGCTGGCGGGGGCGCTGGCAATGATTTCGGCCTGTGGCGGGGGCGGTGACAGTTCCGGCAGTGCGGGTCCGACGCCCACGCCAACGCCAACACCGACTCCTACACCCCCCGCGAGTTGTTCGCTGCGCTCTCGGCAGGATTGGGCGGCTGCGACGCTCCGGGAATGGTATCTCTTTCCCGAAACCTTGCCCGCGTCGCTTGATCCCACGCCCTATGCCAGCGTGGATGCCTATGTCGATGCGCTGACCGAAGGGGCGAGGGCGCAGCGGCGGGACCGTTATTTCACCTATCTCACCTCCATCAAGGAGGAGGATGCCTATTATGAGGATGGCGCGAGCGTCGGGTTCGGCCTGCGGTTCGCGACGGACTCCTCGCAGACCCGACTGTTCGTCATAGAATCGTTCGAAAATGGTCCCGGCCTTGCTGCCGGCGTCGACCGGGGCGCGGAGATCGTGGCGATCGGCACGGGCATGTCCGACCTTCGCTCGGTGTCTTCGCTGGCCGCCTCGGGCGGGATCGATGCGGTGGTGGACGCGATGGGGCCGGACACGTCGGGCACCACGCGGATGCTGCGCGTCTCGGATGCCAGCGGCATTCGCAACGTGTCGGTGACGAAGCGGGATTTCGATCTGACGCCGGTTTCCGACCGCTATGGCGCCCGCGTCATCGAGGATGGTGGGCGGCGCATCGGCTATGTGAACCTGCGCACCTTCATCACGCCGGCCGAAAAGCCTCTGCGCGATGCGTTCGCGAACTTCCGGGCGCAGGGCGTGACCGACGTCATCCTGGACCTGCGCTATAATGGTGGCGGCCTGCTTTCGACCGCGAAGCTGCTCGGCAACCTGCTGGGCGGGGATCGTGCCGGCACCGATCTGTTCGCGCGCGTCACCTATCGCCCGGAAAAGAGCGCGCAGAACGAGCCCGCCTATTTCGCGCCGCAGCCGGAGTCGGTGAAGCCCATGCGCATCGCCTTCATCGGCAGCGGCGGGACGGCTTCGGCGAG
Organism: Sphingobium ummariense RL-3; assembly: GCF_000447205.1. Taxonomy (GTDB): domain Bacteria; phylum Pseudomonadota; class Alphaproteobacteria; order Sphingomonadales; family Sphingomonadaceae; genus Sphingobium; species Sphingobium ummariense. Next base: position 25,390 of record NZ_AUWY01000039.1, read on the forward strand.
CGAACTCGTCATCAACGCCTTCATTCCCTATCTCGACACGCGCGCCGCGCTGATCGGCGCCAACACCTATGGCAAGCCGGTGGGGCAGATCGCCGTCGACCGCCCCGCATGCGACGATCGCCTGCGGGTGGTGGCCTTCGCCACCCAGAACAGCGCCGGCAATGCCGACTATTATGACGGGCTCGCGTCCAGCGTGAAGGCGAGCTGCCAGTCATCCGATGACATCAGCTACCCGCTGGGCGATCCGCGCGAGGCGTCGATTCGGCAGGCGCTGGACTTCATCGCGGGACGCAGCTGCACGCCCATCGCCGGGGCGACGGCAAGCACCTTTGCGAAGAAAGCTGCCTCCGCTCCGGCCACGGATCGCCGCGAACTGCTGACGCCCAAACGGCCCACGCCCGCGCAGCGTGAGGTGCCGGGGTTGTTCTGAGGTCGCGTGGGAGGCTACGCGCACGAACGCCCGCCGATCGCGATGACACTGCGGACGCTGTTCGGCTGAAGGAATTAAGGATTATCGTTCAATCTCGAGCGCGCGGTGACCGCGTATGCAGTTAGACAAGGTTCAGTCTCGCTCTCGCTAAAGGCAGCAAAGCCGAATCTGGTTCTGCTGGGGATGAAACGATCGTTGTAGAACGACCAAACGGCTCGCCTGCTCCCTTCGAAAGTCTTTCGGCTCTGCAGATTGTCGGTTGCCACCTCCAACGCGAAGTTCGCCGTTTGACCCTGGCAGACGCCCTTGAATTTGCGATCCCAGGCTATTCTTTTCGATTTCTCCAAGTCCCATTCTTCGATCGACTTGACGAGCTTCAGAGAAGCTCGGCCCCCGTTGCACTCAACTGCGAAGATGCAGGCGTTGTTGCCGGGCGCACGGTTCGCGATGTACCATTTTGCGGATTCGAGGAGCTTGTCTTTCGAAAGATGCGACCAGCTTTGGTAGCGCATCCACCACCGGATTGGCCCAGCCCACAACAATAATATCGCGATTGGGAAGGCAAGAGCCAGCACACAACCCTGTCGCCTGTTCAATCGCATGTACGCCAAGAAACATGCAAGTTATCGCTAATCAAGGAGAACGGGCTACCACTGACTGATAGCCCAACATAGCGGCCGAGACCTCAGCACATCTAATGGTGGGGCGCTGCTATGACGCCGGCCTTTCGGGGTGGACCCGATATCTCTTACACGGCCAAAGCTGCAGCGGGTAAGGCTTTCCTCGCGAAGGAGGTAGTGATCGTTAATGCCGGTAATTTTGGTCGGGACGAGAGGATTCGAACCTCCGACCCCCACACCCCCAGTGTGATGCGCTACCAGGCTGCGCTACGTCCCGACCGGAGGGCGGCACATAGAAGCCAATCGGAAAACATGCAAGGGATTCGACACGGCCCTTTTCGCGCCTCGCCGCGATCCCTATTCATGTTGCCTCGCAAGCCCCATCTGTGTTAGCCGCGCGCCCTTGATCCATGGGTGCCCAGCGCAGCCCGTGACCGACAAGAGAACAAGGCGAAAGTCCCACCATGTTCATAACCCCAGCCTTTGCCCAGACCGCGGGCGGGCAAGCCTCCGGCGCCGGGATCATCGTCCAGATGCTCCCCCTCGTCCTCATCTTCGTGGTCTTCTACTTCCTTCTCATCCGCCCCCAGCAGAAGCGGATGAAGGATCACAAGACCAAGATCGACGCCGTCAAGAAGGGCGACCAGGTCGTCACCGGCGGCGGGCTGGTCGGCAAGGTCGTGCGCGTCGACGACATCTATGTCGATGTCGAGCTGGCGCCGGGCATGAAGGTGAAGGCGGTGAAGTCCACCCTGACCGACGTGATCGACCCGGCCACCGCCAAGCCTGCGAACGACTGATCCGCCGATGCTGAATTTTTCGCGCTGGGCCGTCGTCGGGATCCTGCTGCCGCTTGTGGTCGGCATCCTCTGCGCCGTCCCCAGCTTCCTGCCCGACAGCGTGGTGACGCAGCTCCCGCGCTCGATGCAGACCCGCGTCAACCTGGGCCTCGACCTGTCGGGCGGCAGCCATTTGCTGCTCGAAGCCTCGACCCAGGACGTCGCGAAGCAGCGCCTCGCCAATATGGAGGAGCAGGTCCGCACCGAGCTGCGCCGTGGCCAGCCCCGCATCGCGATCGGCGACATCTCCAGCCGTGACGGGAAGCTCAGCTTCATGGTGCGCGAGCCGTCGCAGGTCGACGCGGCGGTGGAGCGCATCCGTCCGCTGACGCAGGGCGCGGGCCTTACCGGGCAGCGCGACTTCAATGTCGAGGTGGTGAACAGCTCCACCATCGTCATCACGCCGACCAACGCGGGCATCGACAATGCGGTCAAGAGCGCGATGCAGGTCGCGACCGAGGTCATCCGCAAGCGCATCGACGAGATGGGCACGCGCGAGCCGACCATCCAGCAGCAGGGCGACAATCGCATCGTCGTGCAGGTTCCGGGCCTGCAGAATCCCAAGGCGCTGAAGGACCTGCTCCGCCAGACCGCGAAGCTGGAATTCAAGCTGGTCGACACGACCGCAAACCCGGCCGAAGTGGCGCAGGGCCGCGCCCCGGTCGGCAGCGAGGTGCTGCCCTATCCCGACAATCCGTCGGGCGTGCCGATGATCGCCGTCAAGCGGCAGGTCATGGTGTCCGGCGAGGAACTGGCCGACGCGCAGCAGGGCTATGACCAGCGCACCAACGCGCCGGTCGTCAACATCCGCTTCAACGGCGCGGGCGGCCGCAAGTTCGGCCAGGTGACGTCGCAGAACGTCAACCGCCCCTTCGCCATGATCCTCGATGGCCGGGTGCTGTCCGCCCCGAATATCAACGAGCCGATCCTGGGTGGCAGCGCGCAGATCAGCGGCAACTTCACCGTGGAGACCGCCAACCAGCTCGCCATCGCGCTGCGGTCGGGCAATCTTCCGGTCGATCTGACCGTGGTGGAGGAACGCACCGTCGGGCCGCAGCTGGGCGCCGACTCGATCCGCGCGGGCCTCGTCGCCTCGCTGGTCGCGGTGGTCGCGGTCGCGGTCTTCATGTTCGCCAGCTACGGCCGCTTCGGCATGTATGCGAACCTGGCCGTCGCCATCAACGTGCTGGTGATCCTGGGCGTGATGGGCATATTGGGCGCGACCCTGACCCTGCCCGGCATCGCCGGCTTCGTGCTGACGATCGGCACCGCGGTCGACGCCAACGTCCTCATCTACGAGCGCATCCGCGAGGAGCGGCGGCGCGGCCGGGGCGTCGTCCAGGCGATCGAGCATGGCTACAAGGAAGCGAGCCGCACGATCTTCGAGGCGAACGTCACCCACGCCATCGCCGGCGGCATCATGCTCGCGCTCGGTTCCGGGCCGGTCAAGGGCTTCGCCATCGTGCTGCTGATCGGTATCGCGACCAGCGTGTTCACCGCCGTCACCTTCACGCGGCTTCTCGTCTCGCGCTGGGTTCGCGCCAAGCGCCCAACCGAGATCGTCATCTGAGCGGGCGGGAGAGACAATCCATGAAACTGCTCAAACTCGTCCCCGACAACACCAATATCGGCTTCGTGAAGCTGCGCCACTGGGCGTTCGGGCTCACGGCGCTGCTGACCGTGCTCGCCGTCGGCGCGACCTTCTACAAGGGACTCAATCTGGGCGTCGATTTCGTCGGCGGCCTGATGATCGAGGCGAAGTTCCAGCAACCGCCGCAAATGGACAAGGTCCGCACCGTGGTCGACCGGCTCGGCGTGGGCGACGGCTCGCTCCAGCAATTCGGCGATCCCAGGACGGTGCAGATCCGCCTGCCGCTGCCCGAACAGGGCGGAGCGGGTGCGGCGAATGCCATCGTGGAAAAGGCGCGTCGGGCGATGACGGCGGAATTTCCCGGCGTCGCCTTCTCCCGCTATGATACGGTGTCGGGCAAGGTTTCCGGCGAGCTGATCCAGAACGGCATATTGGCGGTCATGCTGGCCGTCGTCGGCATCGCGATCTTCTCCTGGTTCCGGTACGAATGGCAGTTCGGCGTGTCGACCTTCGTCGCGATCATGCACGACGTGCTCATGACGCTGGGCTTCTTCGCGATCACCCAGCTGGAATTCGACCTTAACATCGTGGCGGCGGTGCTGACGATCGTGGGCTATTCGATCAACGACAAGATGGTGATCGACGACCGCATCCGCGAAAATATGCGCAAATACCGCAAGATGGACATGAAGTCGCTGATCGACCTGTCGGTCAATGAAACGCTGCCGCGCACCGTCATGACATCGGTCACCGTGCTGCTGGCGCTGGGCGCGCTGCTGCTGCTGGGCGGCCATGTGCTGCGCGGCTTCACGGCGGCGATGATGCTGGGCATCGTCGTCGGCACCTATTCGTCGGTCTATGTGTCGTCGTCGCTGCTGATCACGCTGGGGCTGACTCCACAGACGTCGGAGAAGAAGGCGAGCAAGGGGGGCGGCCTCGCTGCCCAGGCGGAGCGCATGGGGCCGCGCGACGGAGCGCAGCCCTGACCGATCCCCGCACCGGGATCGAGCTGCGCCGCGACGACAGCGGGCAGGGGCCGATCGTCACCGGCTTCCAGGGGCGCGGCTTCCGCGTCCGCGATGACGTCTTTCCCACGGGGCTGCTGCTCAGTCCCGTGCGGGCGCTGGCATGGCAGGACGCGCCGGAGGTCGGTGCGCTGACCCTGGCGGCATTCGGCGACCTGTTCGACCTCGATCCCCGGCCCGAATTCCTGCTGCTCGGCACCGGCGCCGGCCTGCGGCAGCCGCCGCGCCCGCTGGTGCGGGAGCTGGAGGCGATGGGCATCGGCGTGGAGGCGATGGACAGCCGCGCCGCCGCGCGCGCCTGGGGCGTGCTGCGCGCCGAGGAACGCTGGATCGTTGCGGCCCTGCTGCCGCTCTGACCCCTCCGCTTGCACATCCCGGTCGATCCGCCTAAGCATGGGACCAAGTTCCGTGCCCGCGATCGGGAACGGAGAGATAAGAGCGAGACACGGCCATGGTGCAGCACAGCCGCCCATCGCCGCAGAGTTCCGGTTCCGCCGGCCGCGTCCGGGCCAAGCAGGCCCGATCCGGTCCCGGTGATGGGAGCAAGGCTGCGGCCATACCTCCCCCGTCAAAGGAACGGGGCTTTTCCGTCCAGCACCTGCGCGGCCGCCGCGCCTATGCGGCCATTGATCTCGGCACCAACAACTGCCGCCTGCTGATCGCCAAGCCCTCGGCGGACGGTTTCATCGTCGTCGATGCTTTCTCCCGCATCGTCCGGCTGGGCGAGGGGCTGGCCGCGACCGGACGGATCAGCGACGCCGCCATCGAGCGCGCCATATCCGCCCTGTCGGTCTGCGCCGACAAGCTGCGCCGCCGCCACGTCACGCTGGCGCGTTCTGTCGCGACCGAGGCGTGCCGCCGCGCCGCCAACGGCGCCGAGTTCATCCAGCGCGTCTATCGCGAAACCGGCATCGCGCTCGACATCATCAGCGCCCAGGAAGAAGCGCGCCTCGCCGTGCTCGGCTGCCACGCGCTGCTGGAGCCGGGCGAGGGCCCGGCCCTCATCTTCGACATCGGCGGCGGATCGACCGAGTTGGTGCTGGTCGATGCGAACGGCGAGGATGCGCCGCGCATCGTCGATTGGGTCAGTGCACCCTGGGGTGTCGTGTCCCTGACCGAGAGCGAGCCCTTCGACCATGGCGACCCGGCCGAGCGGCTGGCCGCCTATGGCCGAATGCGGGCACGCGTCGCCGAGGCCTTCGCCCCGCTCGCGCGCCGCCTGCCGCGCGAGGAGAGCGGCATCCGCCTGCTGGGCACCTCCGGCACGGTGACGACGCTCGCCAGCCTCCATCTCGACCTGCCGCGCTACGACCGGCAGGCGATCGACGGCCTGATCGTGCCCGCATCCTCCATGCGTGCGATCTCCGCCCGCCTTTCCACCATGGCATTGGCGGAACGGCAGCAGCTTCCCTGCATCGGCACGGAGCGCGCGGACCTGGTGGTGGCGGGCTGCGCGATCCTCGAATCGATCCTCGACATCTGGCCGGCGGAGCGGCTGGGCATCGCCGACCGCGGCATCCGCGAAGGCATATTGCGCGGCCTGATGGATCGCGACGGAGGATTGATGTGAGGGGCGCCGGCCCCGGCAAGGTCCGGGTCAAGACCGCGAAGGGGCGTACGGCCCAGTCCGCCCGTTGGCTGGAGCGTCAGCTGAACGACCCCTATGTCCGCCGCGCCAGGGCGGAGGGCTGGCGCAGCCGCGCCGCCTTCAAGCTGATCGAGCTGGACGAGAAGTTCCATTTCCTGCGCGGCGTGCGTGCCGTGGTCGACCTCGGCGTCGCGCCGGGCGGCTGGGCGCAGGTGGTGCGCAAGCAGTGCCCGAAGGCGAAGGTTGTCGGCATCGACCTGCTGCCCACCGATCCGATCCCCGGCGTTACCCTGTTTCAGATGGACTTCATGGACGACAAGGCGCCCGACCTGCTGCGCGAGGCATTGGGTGACACGCCCGACCTGGTCATTTCCGACATGGCGGCAAACACGGTCGGCCACGCGCAGACCGACCATCTGCGTACCATGGGGCTGGTAGAGGCGGCCGCGCAGTTCGCGGTGGAAAATCTGCGCAAGGGCGGCACCTTCGTCGCCAAGGTCTTCGCCGGCGGCACCGATGCGGACCTGCTGGCGGTGCTGAAGCAGCACTTCACGACGATCAAGCACGCCAAGCCCCCGGCCAGCCGCAAGGGCAGCGTCGAGTGGTATGTGGTTGCGCAGGGATTCAAGGGGCGGCCGGACGAAGGGGAGTAGGCGTCCGGGGCCGGGAGCAGGGGGAAGCGTTGGTTTCGACGGTCGCGACGGTCGCCTATCTCGGGCTGGAGGCCCGCGGGGTCGAGGTGCAGTGCCAGCTGGTGCCGGGACTGCCCAATTTCATCGTCGTCGGCCTGCCCGACAAGGCGGTGGCGGAAAGCCGCGAGCGGGTACGCAACGCGATCGCCGCGATCGGCCTGTCGCTGCCGCCCAAGCGCATCACAGTCAACCTGTCGCCCGCCGACCTGCCCAAGGAAGGATCGCATTTCGACCTGCCGATCGCGCTGGCGTTGCTGGGCGCGATGGGGGTGGTCGATGCCGAAACGCTGGCCGGCTATGTCGTTGTCGGCGAACTGGGACTCGACGGCCGGATCGCCCCGACGCCGGGCGTGCTGCTCGCCGCGCTCCACGCCGGGGAGCGGGAGATGGGGCTGGTCTGCCCCGTCGCGCAGGGGGCGGAGGCCGCCTGGGCGGGGCAGGTGGAGGTCGTGGCGGCGCCCGACCTGCTAGCCCTGCTCAATCACTTCAAGGGGACCGCCGCGCTCTCGCCGCCGCAGCCGGGCACGGTCGAGGCACCTCCGCGCTTTGCCGACCTGCGCCAGGTGAAGGGGCAGGAGAGCGCCAAGCGAGCACTGGAGATCGCCGCGGCGGGCGGCCACAACCTGCTGATGGTCGGCCCGCCCGGCGCGGGCAAGTCGCTGATGGCGAGCTGCCTGCCCGGCATCCTCCCTGAACTGACACCGGCGGAGGCCTTCGGCATTATGTAGCAAACGCACCAGCGCGATGATGGATGTCACCGCACGCGGTGTGTAATGTCATCATATGACAGACTATATGGTAACAGGGCTGGTGAAGCGCCGCGCCGCGCTTGCTGGTGACATGAAACGCGCACAAGAGGCGCTGTCTCAGATGGCGCGCGATCTTGAGACGTTGGACGCGGCTATCAAGCTTGTGGCTCCTGATTTGGAGATAGAGGCCATAGCGCCCAAGTTCACCAAGCCGCCCGAGGATTGGTCGCGCAGGGGCGAAATGAGCCGCCAAGTGCTGTCCATCCTCCGCACTTCCACAAAGCCTCTCACAGCTCGCGAGATCGCCTCTAGGATGATCGTAGATCGTGGGTTGGCGGCAACGCCTAAGCTGGTGAACCTGATGACTAGGCGCGTTTCTACCTGCCTACGCGATCGACGCGAGCAAGGGCTTGTGCGTAACCCGGATGCGCGGGCCGGGGTTTGGATGGAGTGGGAGGTGGTGCGGTGATGTTGCGGCGAAACAGCGATACTTAAAGAAATCCTTATATAACAAAGCCTTTAACTGCGCCATATTGGCAACAGCGGGAGGCGTGTTCTTCGTATGTTTCTACTATTTGTTCAGATTCATGACTCGACAGGGGGCCTATCGCTCGCTTAGCTACCTGCGACGGTCCGCCGTCTTTCTTCTGCCAGAAGCCCTGTAGCTGCCCTGATAGGGCGCGGGGCGCATGGGGCGTCCCGGAGCCCGGGGCTTTTACCCCGGACCCACAGGAGAAAGTCGATGCGTGTATCGTGCGCGTGGCCGAAAGCTGTGTCAGTAATCAATTACTGGCGCTTTCGGTTCGGCAAGTGGGAGCATGTGTGCTCTCATTGCCGGTCTTATCCGACCCGCTAGTCCCGGGTTAGGATAGCCAGACCACCTTGCGGCGGGCCGTCACCCTTAGACTCCCGAACGGATGAAATTGCAACCGCCCTTTATGCGAGCCTGCATAATTTTTGAAGGGCGCTGCGCCGCTTCCTTCGCCAAGGTTCAGATAAGGAAGCCGCCCCACAGCAGGAAGCCGAACACCCATAGGGGTATCCATACCCAAAGGCTGTTCGTGCGCCAGTTCCAGAGACGTTTCAGCATGGGGATGATGTAGCAAGTTGGGTGGCGGAATGGGAGCGGGTGACGGGTAGTAGAGCTTCTAGGGAAACTCTTGCCAAAGCCGAGACAATGGCTTTAAGCGCCTCCTTGCGATCGGCTCCGCCGATACCAATTTAGGAACCGTGCCAACGTTATCGCGTTGACCAGATGCAAACCACCGAGTAGGCTCATGAACGTAATCAGCGATGCCGCTAAACATCACTGTTTGCGATATTTGATCATTAATGCGCCGTGAACGAATATCGAACGGTTTGTTAATGAGAGGCAGCTTACTTTCTGGGGGAAGAAAAGGAGATGCATATGACACTTGAAGGTTTTGGTGGACACTAAGCCAACAACTTTGCCAGAATGGACAGCGCCCCGCCATTAAGTTGGCGGGGCGTTTTGTTTGGAGGGGCTATGGACACGTTGGGGGCGTGGATCGCGCATGCTTGGGCTTGGATGGCAGCGAATGCCGATCCGGTGCAGGCAGTTTGCGTACTGGCGGGCACCGTTGCCGCATTCTTGGTTATTGCCCACGCAGGGCTTATTAGTCGCCGAGAGGCCACAATAGCGATGGTAAACGCCCAGTTCGGCGAAGAGGGTGCAAAGTATCAAGACTTTAAAAATACCATGCAATTGATTGAAGCTAATGGCAACAACATTGCAGATTATGCCAAAGAAGACCCAGACGAGAAGCCGATTTACGATATAATCCTCAGGCAGGTAAATCGGTACGAGTTGATAGCTCTTGGCATTCGCCAAGGAGTATTCAATGAAAAATTCTACAAAATGTGGTTTTTTTCTCAGGTTATGAGGGATTACGAAAAATTGTCGCCTTTTATCAATGAAACAAGGCAGGTATTCGACAATCAAGCATATTTTTGTGAGTTTGAATCACTTGCAAAGCGGTGGGACCGAAAGAGGCATCCAGTCAAACATCCACCCAAATGGAAGATTGCTTATTGGGTGATGACTGGGAAATTTACCAAAGCGTTGCAGGCACTTAACGCTCGCTGAGCTAGGCTCGCAGGTAAAACAACCGCTTTGATGAGCAGCGCGCCATTCCTTATCTGGTCTTTTGCCAATAGCCTTTCCACTGGCGACTGACCCGCGAAGCCATCGCCGCCGCCGTCACCATCGCAGCCTGCCCACCGTTCGCCACGCGACGGTTATCCTCGCGCCATGAAGCTTCACCAGCATAGGCGTAGAGGTAGGGGCCAGCGATATGGTGGTGCGTTCCGACTTCCATGCGACGCAGGCGAGAGAAGTAGCTTTCGGCCTGATTGGTGCAGACGCCCTTGTCCATGAACGCGACGGAGTGATTGACGCGCTTGGTTTCCCAGCCAGCGTGAAGCGCATCCCAGCCCGCGCCTTCGTCGGCGCAGATCGTGGCGAGGGTGCCGACATGATCGCGGACGTAGGGAACGGCATCGCCCTCATTCTTGACGACGAAGGGGAGCGACTTGCCGTTGCGCTCGCGCATGATGACGACGCACTGGCGCTTGCCGGTGAGGTTCATCTTGAGGCGGCGATCCTTGCGATCCTCCTTGCGGTTTTCCGGCTTGCTGTATCCGCCGAAATAAGCGCCGTCGATTTCGACCGTGCCGTCCAGCTGGCGACCAGCCATTTCCTTGGCCATCGCCTCGCGCAGCTTGTGGGTGAGAACGAACGCAGTCTTATACTGGCAATCCAGATCGCGGCTGAGCTGGAGCGAGGAAACGCCCTTGGCACCGTTCACGAAGATGACGATCGCGGCCAGCAGGTCGGTGAAGCTCATCTTGCGCGAGGCGAAGATCGTACCGCTCGTCACCGAAAACTGGTGATGGCAGGCAACGCACTTGAACTTGCGGCGCGAGGTGATGTTGTAGGTTTCGACGCAGCCGCAGCGCGGGCAAACCGCCTCGCCCTCGGTTTCCGGCCAGCGCATTTCGCAGAAGGTCCGGTAAGCCTTGTCCTCACCCATGGAGAAAACAGCCTTGAGGCTGATCGTGCGGGCCTGGGCAGAGAGAAGAAAGTGCTGCATGTCATCGTATCCGTTGCTTATGCATCGCATATAATGACATCTGCGCACTGTTGTCAATGGCAAACGTATCGAATATGATGCATCTAGCATCATTGGAGATACGCGCGTGCCAAAGTCGCAGAAGGATTGGGAAGATCAGGTAAAGGGGATGATCAAGGCGGAGCTAAAGCGCCGTGGGTTGTCCTATGCCGACCTGGTGGGGAAGCTGGCCGACATAGGCGTTATGGACTCTGAGCCGAATATCAGGAACAAGCTGAGCCGGGGAAAATTTACAGCGGTGTTTCTGGTCCAATGTCTAGAAGCTATCGGGGCGAATGTCGTTTCAATCCAATAGATGTTGGAATATAAAACTATCTCTGCGGCTCAACACGACCTTGTCGGCAAATTGAACGTGTTGACCAATACTTGGTATAACCGTAGAGAAATTGAGTTTTACATATCTGAAATCTATTACGACTCTTTCCCCCGACTTAAACGCTAGATTTGATATGCTGTCCATCTTATCTCCAACCGACTGGAATAGGGTGACCCAGCATCCATTTCCTGGGATGATTTTATCTAAATACTCCATCTTTTCCACTATGGGGTTTGGCATCGAAAATGTGTTCATGTCATTGTTTTCTCCGGTCAACACCAGAAAGGGACAGCCAGAAACTCCTCTGAAAAATAGTACCTCCGTACCTCCATTATAAAGCCAAATCCTAACCTTAAATCCGTTATCGTTTAACATATTTGCAGCATCGAGATCGGTTTGCCCAACCCATACTGATGCAGGGCGGGGCTTGGGGAGCTTTATTCCTGTCCGTAAACTTGAAATTCGCGCTCCGATATTGTCCCAGTACGCGAAGATCAGGGCGCCGGTTATAAATCCAAGCCCGAATGAACTTGGTACATACGACACCAGCCAATGAACCCAGTCCATCACCTTACCCCCATCAATGAGGGCGGTGTCGAGCTTACCCTTCTCGGCGGCCTTTTCGATGTTGAGATTCCAAACGGGTTGAACAACTCCTGTCCACACCACGTAGGCGACGACAGCGGCCCATGCCGTAGGCTTTCGCTTGATCTGCATCCGTAATTCATAGCGTGTCTCGCCCCCAATTCGGAAGCGGCACTTGCAACATAACCATATGCGATATTTTTGACATTGCGGGCGCATACGCCCGTAATCGCCTTGGTGCGTTTGCTACATAATGCCGGAGGCCTTGGAGACATCCATGGTCGCGAGCGTCGCCGGCACGCTGGAAGGCGGCCGGATCAGCCGGGCCAGGCCCTTCCGGGCGCCGCACCACAGCGCGTCCATGGCGGCGCTGGTCGGTGGCGGGCTACGCGCACGGCCGGGCGAGGTCAGCATGGCGCATCTGGGTGTGCTGTTCCTCGACGAACTGCCGGAATTCCAGCGGGCCGTGCTCGATTCGCTGCGCCAGCCGCTGGAAACCGGCACGGTCACGGTGGCGCGGGCCAACGCCCATGTGACCTTCCCCGCCCGGGTGCAGCTGATCGCGGCGATGAACCCGTGCCGCTGCGGCCATCTCGGCGACCCTGGGCTCGCTTGCGCCCGCGCGCCGCGCTGCGCGGCGGACTATCAGGCGAAGCTCTCGGGTCCATTGCTCGACCGCGTCGACCTGCATGTCGAGGTGCAGGCGGTGACCGCCGCCGACCTTGTTCTGCCCCCTCCGGCGGAGGGATCGGCCGAGGTTGCCGCCCGCGTCGCCGCCGCTCGCGCGGTCCAGACCGCGCGATATGCGGGCACGGTCACGCGCACCAATGCGGAAGTGGATGGCGAGCAACTGGAGGTAGCGGCGGCCCTCGACGAGGCCGGGCGCCAGCTCCTGGCGCAGGCGGCTGCGGCGATGAAGCTCTCCGCCCGCGGCTATACGCGTGTCCTGCGCGTGGCGCGGACCATCGCCGATCTGGCGGGCGCGGAAAGGGTCGGGCGCGTCCATGTGGCCGAAGCGCTCAGCTATCGGCGCAGGCCGCCGGTGAACTGAGGCCGGCCGCCGGGCTCAGGCGGCGCTGTCGTTGGCGATCAGCTTCAGCTCCGCCCCATGGGTATCCTTGTGGGCGAAGCGGCCGTCGATCCGGCCGCCGGGCTCGATCGAAATGCGCTCGTAATGCACGTCGCCTGTGATCCGGGCGGTGCTTTCGACCACCAGTTCCTCGGCAGTGATCGATCCTTCGACCGTGCCGGCGAGCCGCGCCGTCCGGGCCGTCACATGGCCGGCGATCCGGCTGTCCGGCCCCTGTACCAGCGCGGCGCAGGCGATGTCCCCGTCGACCGAGCCGTCGATGTGCAGATCGACGCTGGCGGCGACATTGCCGGTGATGGTGACATCCCCGCCGATCAGCGAGAAGGGCGTGTTCTTAGCCCCGGTTGCCGACGTCGGCGAAGCGGGCCTTGGCGAGTTGCTGGACTTGGAGAACATCTTGGCGGGCCTCCAGGAAGCGGCGGGGGTTGATGGGCTGGTCGTTGAGCCGCACTTCGAAATGCAGATGAGTGCCGGTCGAACGGCCGGTCGATCCCATGCGGCCGATAGTATCGCCGCGCGCGACCTCCTGCCCCACGCGGCTCGCGAAGCCGGAAAGATGGGCGTAGCGGGTCATCATCCCGTTGCCGTGCACGACCTCGACGACATTGCCATAGCCCTGACGCTGGCCGACATAGGTGACACGGCCGCGCGCAGCGGCCAGGATGGGCTGGCCATAGCGACCGGGAAAGTCGATGCCCGCATGGAAGGCGGGGCGGCCGTTGAACGGGTCGCGGCGATAGCCGTAGGAGCTGGTTTCCATCGGCGCGTCGGTCGGCCGGCCGGACGGGATGGCGACCAGGCTGCGCTCCAGGAACTCCATGCGGGTGAGCGCGTCGGCGAGCTCCTCGAGTTCGGGCGTCAACGCGTCCTTCTCGCCCTGCCAGGGCACGAAGGGGCCGCCCTGCGCCCGGGCGGCGTTGCGGAAAAGCTGATCGGGATTGAGGCCGAAGCTGCGGATCGCTGCTGCTGCCTTGTCGGCGCGGCGATCGACCGCGGCCGTCATCATCATCGCGAAACGCCGCTGCCGGTCCGCCAGGCGAATAAGCGGAGCCGCCTCGGGCGCCAGGCTGATCTTGTCCTTGCCTTCCGGCTTGCCCTCTTCCTCGCCGACCAGATCCTTGCCGGTCGCTGCGCGGCCGTCGCCGAAATGGGTGCGATAGAGCCCGTCCATGAAATCCTGCCGGGCTTCCAGGTCATGGGCCAGGCTGTCCACCGACTTGCGGTAGTCGGCCACTTTGCTGGCGGTGCTGGCTACCGCCTTGCCCTGCGCCGTGAGGACCGCCCGGTCGTGGGCCACGGCGGCGCTTTCCCAAGCCATGGCCAGCGTCACGCCTGCCCAGCCGAGCAGCGCCGTCGACAGGACGCCGATCGACACCATCTGCGCGCGCCGCGAAATGCGGACAAATTTCACCTGACCGCCGCTGCGGAGGAATATCTCCCGCTCCGGGCACAAGGCAGCAAGCCTCTGCCGAAGGGTTACGATCCCCTTCCCATACTTCCGATTCAATTGCGACCCCACCCGCTTTGGAGCTCTTTAAGAGAGTCGCGCCGGTAGCAAAACTCGGTCTCTCGCGCGAATCTGTCGTTGCGCACTCGTGACGAGTCGAGGTGAAGGCGCGACGAAACGAGTTTCAGATAAATCGGTTCCCGCCGGCAGAAAATTTTACTGCCCTGTTGCGGAGATGCCACGCCCTAGCAGCGGCTGCACCTCTTCGAACGGGATCGCGGGCCCGAAATGAAAGCCCTGACCGTAGTGGCAGCCCCCGGTGCGCAGATAGTCGATCTGCTGCTGATTTTCGACGCCCTCCGCAACGGTCCGAATTCCCAGGCTATAGGCCAGGTTCAGCACGGCCCGGACGATCGCGGCATCCTCCGGGTCGGTCTCCAGGTCGCGCACGAAGCCGCGGTCGATCTTGATGATATCGATCGGGAATTGCTTGAGGTGCGAGAGCGACGCGTAGCCGGTGCCGAAATCGTCGAGCGCGATCGAAATGTCCTCGTCGCTCAGTACCCGCAGCGCATGGGCCACCCGTTCGCTGTTGCGGCCCATGAAGACCGATTCGGTCACCTCGACCTCGATCATCGAGGGCGGTAGATCTGCCTCCCGCAGGCGCTCCAGCAGTCGCTCGGCGAACCCCTCCTCGTTGAGGTCGGCGTCGGACACGTTGAACGCGATCTGACCCACGTCGATGCCCTCCATGCGCCATGCCAGGCAGTCGCGGATGACGCAGTCGATCATCCGCTGGGTAATCGCCGGCCCCAGTTCCGGATGCTCGAAGGCTGCCTTGATGTCACCGGGCATGACGAGGCTGCCGTCCCGAGTGCGGCAACGGAAGAGCGCCTCGAATCCCACGACCGCACCGCTCTCCAACGACACCTTGGGCTGGTACCAGGGACAGGGCTCCTCCTCCGCCAGGATGTGGCGCGCGCGGTCCAGCATCGCGCTCTCCTGCTGCCAGCTGTCCAGCAGCGCGGAGTGGAAGACCGTAGCCCGCCCGCGTCCGCTGTTCTTGGCGTGATAGAGGGCGATGTCGGCATGCTTGACGAGCGCTGTCCCGTCTCTGCCATGGGCCGGGAACAACGCTGCGCCGATGCTGACGCGGCAGTCGAGCGGCCGTCCGCGATAGGACAGCGGGGCGTGCAGAAGGTGCGTCAGCCGCGACAGGATCGGCGGCAGGTCGTCGGCACTGCGCAGGGCGGGCAGCAACACGGCGAATTCGTCCCCACCCATCCGTGCGGCCAGGTCGCCCGGGCGCAGGGCATGCTGCAGGCGCTCGGCCACGGCAGCGAGCAGCGCATCCCCGGCGTCATGCCCGGCCGTGTCGTTCACCCGTTTGAAATCGTCGAGGTCGATCAGAAGGATGGCGAAGTGGCCGGTAGCGGCTTTCGCGAGCCGGGTCAGCGATTCCAGAAAATGCGATCTGTTGCCCAGGCCCGTCAGCGGGTCCGACATCGCCAGCCGTTCCAGATGCTGCTCGGCGATCTTGCGGTCGGTGATATCGACGGCGCTGGTCATGAAACAGGCTTCGCCGTCGATCACGATCTCGCGCGAAGACAGCAATATGTCGCGCATGCTCCCGTCGCCCCGGCGCAGCCGGCATTCGAAATTATCGAGCGCCTTGCCCCGTTCGAGTTGCGCGAACAGCGCATCCCGGGCGGACAGATCCTCATATGTCTGCGCGACATTGGTGAGCGTGCTGTTGCTCCCGGCGGCATAGGCTTCCGCCGCGGCCCGGTTCAGCCGGATGACCGACCCGTCCCGCCGCGTTACCAGCAGTGGCAGCGGCACCGCCATGAACATGCGCTCTAGCGCGTCGCGCGCCGCCTCGGCTTCCTTGCCCGACGTCCACTCCTTGCGCTGGAGCCGATTGGTCCGCGCGACCGCGATCCACATTCCGCAGTGCAGGATCAGCAGGGCCAGGATCATGCCGGACAGAGTCGGCGCAAGCGGCGCTCGCCACAGATAGCCGATCAGCAGGATGACGCCGCAACCCAGGCCACCGCCGACATTGCCGCGGAAGCTGGTGGGCACGACCAGATAGAAGACGGTCGGCAGCAGTACCAGCACGAAGATAGCAATGTCGCTGCGGGACGAGACGAGGAAGGCGACGCCTATGGCCGTGACCGCCTGCCAGGCGAAGCAGATCCGCTCGACCGCCCTGAAGCTTGTCATATGGCGGCAGAAGGGAAGGCAGGCGAGCGACCAGAGGATGACCGCGACCCGCGCGGGCACGGCGACCCAGAAATGGGGGGTCCCGGCAAAGCGCCAGTCGCTGAACAGGAAGAGTGCGTTGAGCACGACCGACAGGATGAAGATCAGCCGCGCCTGACGGCGCGAATCGCCCAGCCGGTCCGCTTGGAAACGCGCTTCCTTCGCGCGGTCGCGAAATTCGCCCGTGATGGGTGATAGAGGGGTCACTGACTGTCCAAACCGGCGCCTTGCCCGGTGCGCCTGAATTAGCCGGTTAACCTTGTCAAATTCCTAAGAGCGGGCTGACGGCGCCCGCGCGGGAGGGGAGCGGGGCCATTGCTTGACCCGGAAGCCTGCGGTCGCTATAGGCCCGCGCTGCCCAGCGGCCTGCGGTTGCGAGATTCGTCTTTCCATCGACGACATGCCGGGTGAACACAGAGCTGAACATTGCCGGGTGCTCTTGCGGCTCCAGGGGGTCTATTGCCCTCGGGGCCTTTGCCGTTTCGGGGCGACACGCCTCCGGGCGGCACGGAACGCGGGAATGCCAAGGTAAAGTAACTGAAAAGGTGAAGGGCTTCATGCCAACGATCAACCAGCTGGTCCGCAAGGGCCGCGAACTGCAGAAGACCAAGTCGAAGGTCCCTGCGATGGAGGCGAACCCGCAGAAGCGCGGCGTTTGCACCCGCGTCTATACGACGACCCCGAAGAAGCCGAACTCGGCGCTCCGCAAGGTGGCGAAGGTGCGTCTGGTCAACCAGCGCGAAGTCATCACCTACATTCCCGGTGAAGGCCACAACCTTCAGGAGCACAGCGTCGTGCTGATCCGCGGCGGCCGCGTGCGCGACCTTCCCGGTGTGCGCTATCACGTGCTGCGCGGCGTTCTGGATACCCAGGGCGTCAAGGACCGTAAGCAGAGCCGTTCGAAGTACGGCGCGAAGCGTCCGAAGTAAGGGAGACACAGAACCATGTCACGTCGTCGTCGCCCCGAAAAGCGCGTCATCCTGCCCGATCCCAAGTTCGGTGATGTCGTGCTGTCGAAGTTCATGAACAGCATCATGCAGGACGGCAAGAAGGCCGTCGCCGAGTCCATCGTGTACGGTGCTCTCGACACTGTCGAGGCACGGTCCAAGAAGGACCCGATCCAGATGTTCCACGATGCGCTGAACAATGTGAAGCCGGGCATCGAGGTCCGCAGCCGCCGCGTCGGCGGTGCGACCTACCAGGTCCCCGTCGAGGTGCGCCCGGAGCGCGCCCAGGCGCTGGCCATCCGCTGGCTGATCACCGCTTCGCGCAACCGCAGCGAGACCACGATGGCCGCGCGGCTGTCGGGCGAACTGCTGGACGCGGCCAACAACCGCGGCAATGCGGTCAAGAAGCGCGAAGACACGCACCGCATGGCGGAAGCGAACCGCGCCTTCTCGCATTACCGTTGGTAAGCACTATATAGGAAGGCGGGCGCCGGCACCGGTGCCCGCCTTCTTGCAACAGCCCGCTGAATTCCGGTCCGTTCGCCAAGGGTCCCTACCCATGGCGGGCGCTTTGGTTTAGGGGCCGCACGCAAGACCCGAATCCCCAACCGCCGGCGCACCGGCAACGGAGAACTACCATGGCCCGCAGCCATCCGCTCGAACGCTACCGCAATTTCGGCATCATGGCGCATATCGACGCCGGCAAGACCACGACGACCGAGCGTATCCTCTATTACACCGGCAAGTCCTACAAGATCGGCGAGGTCCATGAGGGCGCGGCGACGATGGACTGGATGGAGCAGGAGCAGGAGCGCGGGATCACGATCACGTCGGCGGCGACGACCTGCTTCTGGAACGACCACCGGCTGAACATCATCGACACCCCCGGCCACGTCGACTTCACCATTGAGGTGGAGCGCTCGCTGCGCGTGCTCGACGGCGCGGTCGCCGCGTTCGACGGCGTCGCCGGCGTGGAGCCGCAGTCGGAGACCGTGTGGCGCCAGGCGGACAAGTACAAGGTGCCGCGGATGTGCTTCATCAACAAGCTCGACCGCACCGGCGCTGACTTCTATTATTGCGTGCAGACGATCATCGACCGTCTGGGCGCGACCCCGGCCGTCCTCTACCTGCCCATCGGCGCGGAGGGCGACTTCAAGGGCCTGGTCGACCTGGTCGAGAACCGCGCGATCATCTGGAAGGACGAGGGCCTGGGAGCCGAGTTCTTCTATGAGGAGATCCCGGCCGACCTCGCCGACAAGGCCGCCGAATATCGCGAGAAGCTGATCGAACTCGCCGTCGAGCAGGATGACGAGGCGATGGAGGCCTATCTGGAGGGCAACCTGCCCGACACCGCGACGCTCAAGAAGCTGATCCGCAAGGGTACGCTGGAGCAGGCGTTCGTGCCGGTGCTGTGCGGCTCGGCGTTCAAGAACAAGGGTGTGCAGCCCCTGCTCGACGCCGTCGTCGACTATCTGCCTTCGCCGCTGGACATCCCCGACGTGCAGGGCATCAACCCCGACACCGAGGAGCCCGACAGCCGCGCCACGGCCGACGATGCGCCGTTCGCCGGCCTCGCGTTCAAGATCATGAACGATCCGTTCGTCGGCTCGCTCACCTTCCTGCGCGTCTACTCGGGCACGCTGACCAAGGGCACCTATCTGAACTCGGTCAAGGACAAGAAGGAAAAGGTCGGCCGCATGCTGCTGATGCATGCGAACAGCCGCGAGGACATCGACACGGCCTATGCCGGCGACATCGTCGCGCTGGCCGGCATGAAGGAAACCACGACGGGCGACACGCTGTGCGCCGAGCGCCAGCCGATCATCCTGGAGCGCATGGAGTTCCCCGAGCCGGTCATCGAACTGTCGGTCGAGCCCAAGACCAAGGCGGACCAGGAGAAGATGGGCGTCGCCCTCAACCGCCTGGCAGCCGAGGATCCCTCGTTCCGCGTCTCGACCGACCACGAATCGGGTCAGACCATCATCAAGGGCATGGGCGAACTTCACCTCGAGATCCTGGTCGACCGCATGAAGCGCGAGTTCAAGGTCGAGGCGAATGTCGGCGCGCCGCAGGTGGCCTATCGCGAATATCTGAAGAAGCCCGTCGACATCGACTACACCCACAAGAAGCAGTCGGGCGGCACCGGCCAGTTCGGCCGCATCAAGGTGAAGCTGACGCCGGGCGAGCGCGGTGCGGGCATCATCTTCAAGGACGAGATCAAGGGCGGCAATATTCCCAAGGAATATATCCCCGCGATCGAGAAGGGCATGCGTGAGACGGCGGCCACGGGTTCGCTGATCGGCTTCCCGATCATCGACTTCGAGATCCTGCTCTATGACGGCGCCTATCACGACGTCGACTCGTCGGCGCTGGCATTCGAAATCACGGGTCGCGCCGCCATGCGCGAAGCGGCCCAGAAGGCCGGCATCACGCTGCTGGAGCCGATCATGAAGGTCGAGGTCGTCACCCCGGAGGAATATCTGGGCGACGTCATCGGCGACATGAACAGCCGTCGCGGCCAGATCCAGGGCACCGACACCCGCGGCAACGCGCAGGTGGTCGAGGCCATGGTCCCGCTGGCCAACATGTTCGGCTATGTGAATTCGCTGCGTTCGTTCACCCAGGGGCGTGCGAACTATTCGATGATCTTCTCGCACTATGACGAAGTGCCGCAGAATGTGGCGGACGAGGTCAAGGCGAAGATGGCCTGAAGAATCCGCTGATCGGCCCGGGAAACCGGGTCGGTTAGGGCTGGCATTCTGCAAATTTGCTGCTATGGACGCGCCTTCGCAAGGCGCGGCCGAGCGGTCAAACCACACGGATTTGATTAGAAGGTAGGATAAAATGGCTAAGGCTAAGTTTGAGCGGAACAAGCCGCACTGCAACATCGGCACGATCGGTCACGTCGACCATGGCAAGACCTCGCTGACCGCCGCCATCACCAAGGTTCTCGCCGAAACCGGCGGCGCGACCTTCGTCGACTATGCCAATATCGACAAGGCTCCCGAGGAGCGCGAGCGCGGCATCACCATCTCGACCGCCCACGTCGAGTATGAGACCGAAGCGCGCCACTATGCGCACGTCGACTGCCCCGGCCACGCCGACTATGTGAAGAACATGATCACCGGCGCGGCGCAGATGGACGGCGCGATCCTGGTCGTGTCGGCCACCGACGGCCCGATGCCGCAGACCCGTGAGCACATCCTGCTCGCCCGCCAGGTCGGCGTGCCGCAGCTCGTCGTGTTCATGAACAAGGTCGACCTGGTCGACGATCCGGAGATCCTGGAGCTCGTCGAGCTCGAGATCCGCGAGCTGCTGTCGTCCTACGACTTCGACGGCGACAACATTCCGATCATCCCCGGTTCGGCCGTGAAGGCGCTGGACGGTTCGAACGACGAGATCGGCAAGAATGCCGTTCTGCAGCTGATGGCTGCCGTCGACTCCTTCATCCCGCAGCCCGATCGTCCGGTCGACCGTCCGTTCCTGATGCCGATCGAAGACGTGTTCTCGATCTCGGGCCGCGGCACCGTCGTGACCGGCCGCGTCGAGACCGGCATCGTCAAGGTTGGCGAGGAAGTCGAGATCGTCGGTCTGAAGGACACCCGCAAGACCACCGTCACCGGCGTCGAGATGTTCCGCAAGCTGCTCGACCAGGGCGAGGCGGGCGACAACATCGGTGCGCTGCTCCGTGGCGTCGGCCGTGAGGACGTTGAGCGCGGCCAGGTTCTGGCCAAGCCCGGCACGATCACCCCGCACACCGAGTTCGATGCCGAGGTGTACGTGCTGTCGAAGGAAGAGGGCGGCCGTCATACCCCGTTCTTCGCGAACTATCGTCCGCAGTTCTACTTCCGCACGACCGACGTGACCGGCGAAGTGATCCTCCCCGAGGGTACCGAGATGGTCATGCCCGGCGACAACGTGAAGCTCGGCGTCAAGCTGATCGCTCCGATCGCGATGGACGCGGGTCTCCGCTTCGCCATCCGCGAAGGCGGCCGCACCGTCGGTGCAGGGGTTGTCGGCACGATCTCGAAGTAATATAGGACCGCAGCGGCGCGAATCGCCTGATTCGCGCCGCTCGGAATTTTTGCCGCCTCGGATCGTCTTTCTCCGGCTCGAATGAGCTAGAAGGGCAGTAGCGGGGCGGTTTTGTTTTTGGCTCTTTCGCATCGGTACAGGAATATGGACAGCAACATCCGCATTCGCCTCAAGGCGTTCGATCATCGCGTGCTCGACCAGGCGACCGGCGACATCGCCGACACCGCCCGCCGCACGGGCGCTCTCATCCGCGGTCCCATTCCCCTTCCGACGCGCATTGAGAAGTTCACGGTCAACCGTGGCCCGCACATCGACAAGAAGTCGCGCGAGCAGTTCGAGGTCCGCACCTACAAGCGTATGCTTGACATTGTGCAGCCCACGCCGCAGACGGTCGACGCGCTGATGAAGCTGGATCTGGCTGCCGGCGTGAACGTGGAAATCAAGCTGGCCTGATCGCCGGCAAGTTCCTGCCAACCGCAAGGAGGGTGGGGTATCGGGCATTCCGCCTATGGTGGAGGCTCAAACGACACAAGGGATACCGCACGGCCGCTCCGGTGAACCGGTTCGGGTCGTGGTCCTGGTCCCCCGTCGCCTTCCCCGAGAGGGGTCGGCATCCAACCCTGACGGGGTGATCGCTATATTCGGGTTGGGCCGCGAAGGAGAAATCCTGCGCGGTTTTTTCGTTGGATACGCCCGCTGCTACGGTGGGCCTCTATGGGAGTAATCGGTGATGCGCACAGGCGTGATCGCTAAGAAAGTCGGGATGACCCGTCTGTTCCAGGAGGACGGACGTCATATTCCCGTTACGGTTCTCGCCCTCGAGGGCAATCAGGTCGTCGCCCGCAAGGACGTCTCGTCGGATGGCTATGTCGCTGTCCAGCTCGGCGCGGGTGTTGCGAAGGTCAAGAATGTCGCCAAGCCGCAGCGCGGCCACTTCGCCAAGGCGGAAGTGGAGCCGAAGGCGCGCCTGGTCGAATTCCGCGTCGCCGAGGATGCGCTTCTCGATGTCGGCGCCGAGATCGCGGCCGACCATTTCATCGCCGGCCAGCTGGTCGACGTGGCGGGCCATACCCAGGGTAAGGGTTTCGCCGGCGCCATGAAGCGCTGGGGTTTCGGCGGTATGCGCGCCACCCACGGCGTGTCGATCAGCCACCGCGCCCACGGTTCGACTGGTAACCGCCAGGATCCGGGTCGCGTCTTCAAGAACAAGAAGATGGCTGGCCACATGGGTGACCGCGAGCGGACCCAGCAGAATCTCGAGATCGTCCGCACGGACGTCGAGCGCGGCCTGCTGTTCGTCAAGGGCAGCGTCCCGGGCGCCAAGGGCACCTGGCTGACCGTCTGCGACGCCGTCAAGGTCAAGCGTCCCGCTGACGCGCCCTATCCGGCGAGCCTGAAGCAGGCCGCCAACAGCAACACCGCTGCGGCAGAGACGCCGGCCGAAGAGGCTGCCGCTCCCGAAGCGACCGAAGGCCAGGAGGGCTAAGAAGTGAAGGTCAACGTACAGACCCTCGACGCGCAGAGCGCCGGCGAGCTGGAGCTGAACGACGCCGTGTTCGGCGTCGAGCCCCGCGCCGACATCCTGCACCGCGTCGTCACCTGGCAGCTCGAGAAGCGCCGCGCACCCGCGCGGGCGACCCGCGAGCGTTCCGACGTCGCCCGTACCGGCAAGAAGTTCGGTCGCCAGAAGGGCGGCGGCACCGCCCGTCACGGCGACCGCAAGGCGCCCGTGTTCATCGGCGGTGGTAAGGCGCACGGCGCCCGCGCCCGCGACTTCGGCCACGACCTCAACAAGAAGGTGCGTGCGCTGGGCCTGAAGATGGCGCTTTCGTCGAAGGCCAAGGACGGCTCGCTGATCGTGCTCGACAGCTTCGACGTGGCGGATGGCAAGACCAAGAACCTGGTCGCGAACCTCGCCAAGCTGAACCTCAGCAAGGCGCTGTTCATCGACGGCGACGCGGTGAACGTCAGTTTCGCAAAGGCTTCGGCCAACATCGTGGGTGTCAACCTGCTGCCCGCCGTCGGTGCCAATGTGTACGACATTCTGAAGGCCGACTCGCTGGTGCTCACCCGCGCCGCGGTCGAGAAGCTGGAGGCCCGTTTCCATGGCTAAGAAGCAAGCCGCGACCGTGGACAACCGTCATTACGACGTCGTTGTCGCGCCGGTCATCACCGAGAAGTCGACCCTTCTCTCCGAGAACAACGCCGTGGTCTTCAAGGTCGCGAACGAAGCGTCGAAGCCGGAGATCAAGGCCGCTGTCGAGGCCCTGTTCAACGTGAACGTGGTGAGCGTCAACACGCTGGTCACCAAGGGCAAGACGAAGAAGTGGAAGGGCAAGCCCTACACCCGCTCGGACGTCAAGAAGGCGATCGTCCGCCTGGCCGATGGTCAGTCGATCGACGTCACCACCGGTATTTGAGGCAGGATAAATGGCACTCAAGCACTATAACCCGACGAGCCCGGCCCAGCGCGGCCTGATCCTCGTCGACAAGTCGAGCCTGCACAAAGGCAAGCCTGTCAAGGCGCTGACCGAGGGCAAGCGCAAGACCGGTGGTCGCAACAACAAGGGCCATGTGACCTCGCGCGGCATCGCCGGCGGCCACAAGCAGCGCTATCGCATCATCGACTTCAAGCGTCGCCTGTGGGACGTCGAAGGCACGGTCGAGCGTCTGGAATATGACCCCAACCGCACCGCCTTCATCGCGCTGGTCAACTATGCCGATGGCACCCAGGCCTATATCCTGGCGCCGCAGCGCCTGGCCCCCGGCGACAAGGTCGTTTCGGGCCGGAAGACCGACGTGAAGCCGGGCAATGCGATGGAGCTGGGCCAGATGCCGGTCGGCACCATCATCCACAACATCGAGATGAAGCCGGGCAAGGGTGGTCAGCTCTGCCGTTCGGCTGGCACCTATGCCCAGCTCGTCGGTCGCGATCGCGGCATGGTGATGGTCCGCCTGTCTTCGGGTGAGCAGCGCTACATCCGTTCGGACTGCATGGGCACCATCGGCGCCGTGTCGAACCCCGACAACGCCAACACCAACCTCGCCAAGGCCGGCCGTAACCGCTGGCTGGGCAAGCGCCCGCTGACGCGCGGCGTGGCGAAGAACCCGGTCGATCACCCGCATGGCGGTGGTGAAGGCCGGACCTCGGGCGGCCGGCATCCGGTCACGCCGTGGGGCAAGCCGACCAAGGGTGCGCGCACCCGCCACAACAAGGCGACGGACAAGTTCATCATCCGTAGCCGCCACGCGAAGAAGAAGAGGTAAGCGAGATGGCTCGTTCCGTCTGGAAAGGTCCGTTCGTGGACCTCAGCCTTCTGAAGAAGGCGGAAGCCGCGCAGGATGCCAATGGCCGCAGCGGCCCGATCAAGACCTGGTCGCGCCGCTCCACCATCCTGCCGCAGTTCGTCGGCCTGACGTTCAACGTCTATAATGGCCGCAAGCATGTTCCGGTCTCCGTGAACGAGGATATGGTGGGTCACAAGCTCGGCGAGTTCGCCCCGACCCGCTACTTCCCCGGCCACGCCGCCGACAAGAAGGGTAAGCGCTGATGTCGAAGCCCAAGGCTCCCCGTCGCGTCGCCGACAATGAGGCTCTGGCCGTCGGCACGCAGATCCGCGGTTCGGCCCAGAAGCTGAACCTGGTGGCGACGCTGATCCGCGGCCGCAAGGTCGAGGACGCGCTGAACATTCTCGCCTTCTCGAAGAAGGCGATGGCGGTCGACGTGCGCAAGGTGCTGGCTTCGGCCATCGCCAATGCGGAAAACAACCACAATCTGGACGTCGACGCTCTGGTCGTCGCGGAAGCATCGGTGGGCAAGAGCTTCACCATGAAGCGCTTCCACGCCCGTGGCCGCGGCAAGTCGACCCGGATCCTGAAGCCCTTCAGCCGCGTGCGCATTGTCGTGCGTGAGGCTGGCGAAGAGGCGGAGGCGTAAGACTATGGGTCACAAGAGCAATCCGATCGGTCTGCGCCTGCAGATCAACCGCACCTGGGACAGCCGCTGGTTCGCGGAAGGCCAGGACTATGGCCGGCTGCTGCTGGAGGATCTGAAGATCCGCCAGTACATCATGAAGAACCTGCCGCAGGCCGCGATCTCCAAGGTCGTGATCGAGCGTCCGGCCAAGTTGTGCCGCGTGTCGATCTATGCCGCCCGTCCGGGTGTCATCATCGGCAAGAAGGGCGCGGACATCGAGAAGCTGCGCAAGAAGCTTGGGCAGTTCACCTCGTCCGACGTGTCGCTGAACATCGTCGAGATCCGCAAGCCGGAAATCGATTCGAAGCTCGTCGCGCAGGGCATCGCCGACCAGCTGGAGCGCCGCGTGGCTTTCCGCCGGGCGATGAAGCGCGCGGTTCAGTCGGCCCTGCGCCTGGGTGCCGAGGGCATCAAGATCACCTGCGGCGGCCGTCTGGGCGGCGCAGAGATCGCGCGTGTCGAATGGTATCGCGAAGGCCGCGTTCCGCTGCACACGCTGCGCGCGAACGTCGATTATGCGGAGGCCGAGGCCCACACCGCCTATGGCGTCTGCGGCATCAAGGTCTGGATCTTCAAGGGTGAGATCCTGGGCCACGATCCGATGGCCACCGACCGGCTGATGCTGGAGGCTCAGACCTCCGGCGTGCGCCCGGCGCGCTGAGAATAAGGTAGGTATAGCGTCATGCTGCAACCGAAGAAGATGAAGTTCCGCAAGGCCTTCAAGGGCCGGATCAAGGGCGATGCGAAGGGCGGCACCGCGCTGAACTTCGGCGCCTATGGTCTCAAGGCTCTGGAGCCCGAGCGGATCACCGCGCGCCAGATCGAGGCGGCCCGCCGCGCGATCCAGCGCCACCTGCGCCGTCAGGGCCGTCTGTGGATCCGCGTATTCCCCGACGTTCCGGTGTCGAAGAAGCCGGCGGAAGTCCGTCAGGGCAAGGGCAAGGGTTCGGTCGAATATTGGGCGGCCCGCGTCGCTCCTGGCCGCATCCTGTTCGAGCTGGACGGCGTACCCGGCCCGCTCGCAGCAGAGGCATTCTCGCGCGCCGCGATGAAGCTGCCCGTCAAGACCAAGGTTGTCGCTCGCCTCGGCGACACCTCCCACCTGGAGGGTTAAGCCGTGGCGAATGTAGCCGACCTCAAGACCAAGACCGACGACGAGCTGTCGACCGAGCTCAACAACCTGAAGCGTGAGCAGTTCAACCTGCGCTTCCAGGCCGCCACCAACCAGCTGGAAAAGCCCAGCCGGGTGAGGGAAGTCCGCCGGTCGATCGCGCAGATCAAGACGCTGCAGGGCGAACGCGCCCGCGCGGCGAAGTAAGAGAAGGAAACACACGATGCCCAAGCGCGTGCTGACGGGAACGGTGGTTTCCGACAAGACCGACAAGACGGTGGTCGTTCGCGTGGAGCGCAAGGTGAAGCACCCGCTCTACGGCAAGATCATCCGCCGTTCGAAGAAATATCATGCCCATGACGAGGGCAACGCCTACAAGGAAGGCGAGACGGTCCGCATCGAGGAGACCGCCCCGATTTCCAAGCTCAAGACCTGGAAGGTCATTGAGCGGGTGGACACGCACAAGTCGCCCGAACAGGCGGCCTGAAGCCAGTCACCGACCCCCGGGGTCGAAATTCGAACGCGGGGCTGGCCTTTTCGTGAAGAAGGGGCTACAGGCCCGCGCTTCGTGTTTCGAATCTTTCCGGGTCGACCACGAAATTCGGAACCGCCGGGATCGTCCCGGTAGGCCAAATGAGAAGGAACCGGATCCATGATCCAGATGCAAACCAATCTTGACGTCGCCGACAACAGCGGCGCCAAGCGCGTCCAGTGCATCAAGGTGCTGGGCGGATCGAAGCGCCGCTTCGCTGGCGTGGGCGACATCATCGTCGTCTCGATCAAGGAAGCGCAGCCGCGCGGCAAGGTGAAGAAGGGTGACGTGCATCGCGCCGTTATCGTGCGCACCGCCAAGGACATCCGTCGCGCCGACGGTTCGGTGATCCGCTTCGACGGCAACGCCGCCGTGCTGATCAACAAGAACCAGGAGCCGATCGGCACCCGTATCTTTGGCCCGGTCGTCCGTGAGCTGCGTGCGAAGCAGCACATGAAGATCATCAGCCTTGCTCCCGAGGTGCTGTAATGAGCGCTGCCAAGATCAAGAAGGGCGACAAGGTCGTCGTCCTGGCCGGCAAGGACAAGGGCCGTACCGGCGCCGTCCTTCAGGTGATGCCGAAGGAGGACAAGGTGCTCGTCGAGGGCATCAACGTCCACGCGCGTCACCGCAAGCCCGACCAGTCGAACCCGCAGGGTGGCATCGACCGCAAGCCGGCGCCGCTGCACATTTCGAACGTCGCTGTCGCCGACAAGGACGGCAAGCCGACCCGCGTCCGTTTCGAGGACCGCGACGGCAAGAAGGTCCGTGTCGCCGTCAAGTCCGGTGAGGTGCTGTAATGGCCGACAAGTATATCCCGCGCTCGAAGGCGCTCTATGACGAGAGCATCGCCAAGGCGATGACCGAGAAGTTCGGTTACAAGAACGTCATGGAAGTGCCCAAGATCGAGAAGATCACGCTCAACATGGGCGTGGGCGAAGCCACCCAGGACAAGAAGAAGGTCACGTCGGCCGCCGAGGAAATGGAACTGATCGCGGGCCAGAAGCCCGTCATCACCAAGGCGAAGAAGTCGATCGCGCAGTTCAAGCTGCGCGAGGGCATGCCGATCGGTACCAAGGTCACGCTGCGCCGTGAGCGCATGTACGAGTTCCTGGATCGCCTGATCAACATCGCTCTGCCCCGCGTGCGCGACTTCCGTGGTCTCAACCCGAAGAGCTTCGACGGCCGTGGCAACTATGCCTTCGGCATCAAGGAGCAGATCATCTTCCCGGAGATCAACTATGACCGCATCGACAAGGTGCGCGGCATGGACATCATCGTGACCACCACGGCGAAGACGGACGATGAAGCGCGCGAACTGCTGCGCCTCTTCGGCTTCCCCTTCCCGCTCGAAGAGAAGCAGGCGGCCTGAGACCCTTCAGGGAATCTGGCCCCGCTTCTCTCCCAACGCTTTAGCTAAGGAAGAGAACTTAAGTCATGGCGAAACTGAGTTCGATCAACAAGAACGAGCGCCGCAAGAAGCTGGTGAAGAAATATGCCGGCCGCTATGCGAAGCTCAAGGCGATCGCGAACGACAAGACGGCGGACGATACCGACCGCCTGATCGCGCGCCTGAAGATGGCGGAAGTCCCCCGCAACGGCAACCCGACCCGCGTGCGCAACCGCTGCGAGCTGACGGGCCGCCCCCGGGCTTACTACCGCAAATTCCGTCTCTGCCGCGTGCAGCTGCGCGATCTGGCCAACAAGGGCCTGATCCCCGGCGTCACGAAGTCGAGCTGGTAAGGATATCACACGATGGCATTGACCGATCCCTTGGGTGATATGCTCACCCGCATCCGCAACGGCCAGCAGGCGAAGAAGGACAGCGTGGTTTCCCCCGCGTCCAAGCTGCGGGCTCGTGTGCTCGACGTGCTCCAGCGCGAAGGCTATATCCGCGGCTATTCCGAGGAAGCCCTCGGCAAGCATGCGGGCCTTCGCATCGAGCTGAAATATTTCGAGGGCCAGCCCGCGATCAAGCATCTGGCTCGCGTGTCGAAGCCCGGTCGCCGCGTCTATTCGGGTTCCAAGGAACTGCCGGTGGTGCGCAATGGCCTGGGCATCACCATTGTCTCGACGCCCAAGGGTGTTCTGTCCGACGCGGAAGCGCGGGAGCAGAATGTCGGCGGCGAAGTGCTGGCGGAGGTGTTCTGATGAGCCGCACCGGAAAGAAGCCGGTCACCGTCCCGTCGGGCGTGACCGCGTCCATCGCTGACGGTCAGCTGTCGGTGAAGGGGCCCAAGGGCACCCTCGCCATTCCGCTGGCCGACGAAGTGACGTACAGCATCGAGGACGGCACGATCGCCGTGAAGCCTGCCAATGACGGCAAGCGCGCCCGTGCGTTCTGGGGCATGCAGCGCACGCTGATCCAGAACCTGATCACCGGCGTGACCGAGGGCTTCTCGAA
Organism: Sphingobium ummariense RL-3; assembly: GCF_000447205.1. Classification (GTDB taxonomy): domain Bacteria; phylum Pseudomonadota; class Alphaproteobacteria; order Sphingomonadales; family Sphingomonadaceae; genus Sphingobium; species Sphingobium ummariense. The sequence continues at coordinate 54,784 of NZ_AUWY01000039.1, forward strand.
GAAGCTGCTGATCACCGGCGTCGGCTATCGTGCGAATGCCCAGGGCAAGACCCTGAAGCTGCAGCTCGGCTACAGCCACGACGTCGACTATGCGGTGCCGGAAGGCATCGAGATCAAGACCCCGGATAACACCACGGTCGAGATCAGCGGCATCGACAAGCAGAAGGTCGGCCAGGTCGCCGCCGAAATCCGCCGCTGGCGCAAGCCTGAGCCCTATAAGGGCAAGGGCATCAAGTACGCCGGCGAGTTCATCTTCCGCAAGGAAGGAAAGAAGAAGTAAGATGGCGAAGCTTTCCCTCTTCGAGCGGCGTCGTCGCCGCGTTCGCACCGCGCTCAAGGCGCGTTCGGGTGACAAGCCCCGTCTCAGCGTCCATCGCTCGGGCCGGCACATCTATGCCCAGGTCATCGACGACGCGGCGGGCAAGACCGTCGCCGCCGCCTCGACCCTGGACAAGGACGTGCGTGGCAAGACCGGTGCCACGTCCGAAGCCGCCGCCGAAGTCGGCAAGCGCGTCGCTGCTGCGGCGACCGCTGCCGGCGTCACCAAGGTCGTTTTCGACCGTGGTGGCTTCCTGTTCCATGGCCGCGTCAAGGCGCTGGCCGATGCCGCCCGCGAAGGCGGGCTGGAGTTCTGATCATGGCTGACGAAAACGAAATCCAGGCCCAGCCGGGCGCTCCCGCCGCCGTCGAAGGCGGCGAGGCTCAGACCGAAGGGCGTGGTCCCGGCCGTGGTCGTGGCAACCGTGGCGGTGGCGATCGCAACCGTGGCGAGCGTGGCGGCCGTGGCCGTCGCGACGACCGTCGCGGCAACCGCGACGAGGAGCAGGGCGAAGAACTGATCGAGAAGCTGGTCCACATCAACCGCGTCTCGAAGACCGTCAAGGGCGGCAAGCGCTTCGGCTTCGCTGCGCTGGTCGTGGTCGGCGACGGCAAGGGTCGTGCGGGCTTCGGCCATGGCAAGGCCCGCGAAGTGCCCGAGGCGATCAGCAAGGCGACCGCTTCAGCCAAGAAGGCGATGGTCCGCATTCCGCTGAAGGAAGGCCGCACGTTGCATCACGATGGCCTTGGCCATTTCGGCGCCGGCAAGGTGACCGTGCGCTCGGCTCCGGCCGGTACGGGCATCATCGCGGGCGGCCCGATGCGCGCCGTGTTCGAGAGCCTGGGCGTGGCGGACGTCGTCACCAAGTCCAACGGCACGTCGAACCCCTATAACATGATCCGGGCGACCTTCGAGGCGCTGGGCGAGCAGACCAGCCCCAAGTCGGTGGCGCAGCGTCGCGGCAAGAAGGTTGCCGACCTGCTCCGTCGCGGCGGTGCCGCTCCGGAAGTCGCCCAGGCCGACGCCGAAGCGATTGTGGAGTAAGACATCATGGCGAAGATCAAGATCAAGCAGATCGGTTCGCCGATCCGCCGCCCGGCCGACCAGAAGAAGATTCTGATCGGTCTCGGCCTCGGCAAGATGCACCGCGTGGTGGAGCTGGAAGACACCGCGGAAGTCCGCGGCGCGATCAAGAAGCTGCCGCACATGGTGGAAGTGGTCGAGTAATATCCGTCATCCCAGCTCACGCTGGGATCTCAGACCGCCGGGCTCGCCCTTGATAGGGTGCGCCCGGCCTCACGAGGCCCCAGCTCTCGCTGGGGCTGCGGCCCTGCCCATTGGACCGGGCCTTGCGCGACAAAAGCGAAAGCGAGTGCACGAACATGACGAAGCTTAACGAACTCAATGACAATGCCGGTGCCCGCAAGGGCCGGATGCGCGTTGGCCGTGGTATCGGCTCGGGCAAGGGCAAGACCGCCGGTCGCGGCCAGAAGGGCGCGAAGGCGCGTTCGGGCGTCAGCATCAACGGCTTCGAGGGTGGCCAGATGCCGCTCCACATGCGCCTGCCGAAGCGCGGCTTCAACAACATCTTTGCCAAGGATTTCGCGATCGTGAACCTGGGCGAGGTGCAGAAGGCAGTCGACAGCGGCAAGCTGGACGCCAACGCCACCATCGACCATGCGGCGCTCAAGGCCGCCAGCCTCGCCCGTGGCGGCAAGGACGGCGTTCGCCTGCTGGGCAAGGGCGAATTGACCGCCAAGCTGAACTTCCTGGTCGCAGGCGCGTCGAAGGGCGCGATCGAAGCGGTCGAGAAGACCGGTGGCAAGGTCGACGTGATCGCCGTGGTCCCGGCCGCCGAGAAGGCCGCCGCGAAGAAGGGCAGCGCCAAGGCCGCCAAGAAGGCCTGAGCCGCTTTCGAAGGCTTGCAACCATGGCCCCGCTGCCCGATATGGGCGGACGGGGCCATGCTTATCGGGGGACGCTGTTTGTCGCATGGCGGCAAATCCCGGTTCGACAGCGCCCCGGGGCCCCGCTAAGGGGTGAGCAATTCCCCGGAAGACCCGCTTTCCGGGCAAGAGTGTTTGAAGGGCAGCCACATGGCATCGAGAGCCGACCAGCTCGCATCCAATCTCAGCCTCGCGAAGTTCAGCCAGGCGACCGATCTCAAGAAGCGTCTCTGGTTCACGCTGGGCGCGTTGATCGTCTTCCGCTTCCTCAGCTTTGTGCCGCTGCCGGGTGTCGATCCGACCGCCCTGTCGCAGCTATACAGCCAGACGAATGGCGGCATTCTCGACATCTTCAACACCTTCTCGGGGGGCTCGCTGTCGCGCATGAGCCTGATCGCGCTCGGCGTGATGCCCTATATCACCGCGTCGATCGTGGTGCAGCTCGCCGCCTCCCTTTCGCCCCAGCTCGCGGCGATCAAGAAGGAAGGCGAGAGCGGGCGCAAGAAGCTCAATCAATATACCCGTTACGGCACGGTCGGCCTCACCGCGGTGCAGGGCTATTTTATCGCCGTCGGACTTGAAGGCTTCGGTGCGCAGCAGGGAATGCAGGCGGTCATCGAGCCCGGCCTGCTGTTCCGCCTGACCGCCGTTATCTCGCTGATCGGCGGCACCATGTTCCTGATGTGGCTGGGTGAGCAGATCACCTCGCGCGGCATCGGTAACGGCACCTCGCTCATCATCATGGCGGGCATTGTCGCTCAGTTGCCCGTGACGCTCGCCAATCTGCTGAAGTCCGGCAGCACCGGCGCCATTTCCGGCCTGCTGATCGCGGTGGTCGCCGTCGGCCTGCTGGGCCTGATCGCCTTCATCTGCTTCATGGAGCGGGCGCAGCGCCGCGTGCTGATCCAGTATCCCAAGCGCCAGACGCGCCAGGGCATCATGCAGGCCGACCGCAGCCACCTGCCGCTGAAGGTCAACACCGCCGGCGTGATCCCGCCGATCTTCGCCAGCTCGCTGCTGCTGCTGCCGCTCACGATCTCGCAATTCGCCGGCCAGACCGTGGCTGGCGAGAGCCGGCTCGGCGACTTCGTGCTGACGCTCAACCAGTATTTGTCGCACGGCAGCCCGGTCTATATGGCGCTCTATGGCCTCGGCATCGTGTTCTTCTGCTTCTTCTACACCGCCGTGGTGTTCAATCCGGAAGAGACGGCCGATAACCTCAAGCGCAATGGTGGCTTCATTCCCGGCATCCGTCCGGGCAAGAACACCGAGAATTATCTCGATTATGTGCTGACGCGCATTACGGTGATCGGCGCGGCCTATCTGGCGTTCATCTGCCTGGTGCCGGAATTCGCGATCGCCCGGGCCGGCATTCCCTTCTACCTTGGTGGGACTAGCCTGCTGATCGTCGTCAATGTTACGGTCGACACCGTGACGCAGATCCAGAGCCACCTTCTCGCCCATCAATATGGCGACCTCATTAAAAAGGCCAAGCTCAAGGGGCGACTGCGCTGACGAAGCGCCGGCCGAGCGCAAACAACAGGGGAGAATGCGCGCGATGAATATCATTCTGCTTGGCCCTCCGGGGGCGGGGAAGGGCACGCAGGCGACGCGGCTGGTGGAAAGCCGGGGCATGGTCCAGCTCTCCACGGGCGACATGCTGCGCGCCGCGGTGAAGGCGGCAACACCCGTCGGGCTCAAGGCCAAGGCGGTGATGGAAGCGGGCGAGCTGGTGTCGGACGAGATCGTGTCGGGCATCATCGGCGAGGCGCTGGACGGCCTGGCGCCGGAGACCGGCGTGATCTTCGACGGCTATCCGCGGACCGAGGCGCAGGCCCATTCGCTCGACGCCATCCTGTCGGACCGTGGCCGCACGCTCGATCATGTGATCGAGCTGGAAGTGGATGAGGACGCGCTGGTCGAGCGCATCACCGGCCGTTTCACCTGCGCGACCTGCGGCGCGGGCTATCATGACAAGTTCAAGCTGCCCAAGGTCGAGGGCGAGTGCGACAAGTGCCACGGGCACGAATTCAAGCGCCGGCCCGACGACAATGAGGAGACAGTGCGCACCCGCATGGCCGAATATCGCGCCAAGACCGCGCCGATCCTGCCGATCTACGAAGCGCGCGGCATCGTATCCCGCGTTGACGGCATGGCCGACATGGATGAGGTGACGACCGCCATCGCCGCCATCTTGGACGGCGCCGCGGCCTGAGCTATTCTCGCCCCCGGACAAGGGGGTGAAACATGAGGCGCGCAATCCTGTTCCTGGCATCGCTCGGCGCAGTAGTGCCGCTGCCTTCGCGGGCTGCCGTCACGGCCAACGGCGACAATGGCTTCGTGATCGAAAGCGGTGTGGACATCCCAGCGGATGCGGCCAGCGTCTATGCGCTGATAGCCGATCCGGCACGCTGGTGGAGCGGCGCCCACACCTATAGCGGGTCGGCCGCCAATCTGCGGATCGATCCCCGGGCGGGTGGCTGTTTCTGCGAAACCCTGCCTGCCGTGGGCGGCAAGGCGGCCGGCAGTATAGAGCATGGCCGCGTGATCTATGCGGTGCCTGGCCAGGCACTGCGGATCGGCGGCGCGCTGGGGCCGCTCCAGACCGAGGGCGTCGTCGGCACGCTGGATCTTGCCATAAAGCCCGCGGACAAGGGTGTGCATGTCACGCTGACCTATGTGGTGGGCGGCTATATGCGCATGGCGCCGGACAAGCTCGCGCCGTTGGTCGATCAGGTCCTTTCCGAGCAGCTGTCGCGATTGAAACAGGCAGCGGAAAAGAGCGGGCAAAGAAAAGAGGGTTAAGCGGGCGCGATTAACCACGAAATTAACGGATTCGTTTCTGCATCATTGCTATGCATCAACGATGTCGGGTGCATCGCGAACACGGTTGACGGAGCTGGACGCCCTGCGCGGCATCGGCGCCCTGTGCGTGCTGGTGTTCCACTATTCGACCCGCTTTCACGAGCTGTTCCCCCAGGCATCGCATGTGCCCTTCAGCTTCCCTGGAGGCAATTACCGCGTGCTGCTGTTCTTCACCATTTCAGGCTTTGCGATCTTCTTCACGCTCGACCGGATCCGTTCGGTCGCGGATTTCGTCGTCAACCGCTTCGCGCGGCTGTATCCCGCCTATCTGGTGGCGATGCTGCTGACGCTCTCGATCGAATATGTGGCCCATGCCTGGCAGTTGCTGGTGGGACCTGCCGCGATCCTCGCGAACCTCACCATGTTGCAGGGCTTCGCCTTCCTGCCGGAGGTGGACGGCGCCTACTGGACGCTGACGGTCGAGATAGCCTTCTATTTCTGCATGATCGCGCTTTGGAAATTCGCGGGACTGCGGCGGCTGGAGCCCGTTCTGGCCGCGTGGCTGGCGCTGCGGTGGCTCTACTGGGCATGGCCCGACATGCCGGAGCGTATCATCATGCTCTTCGTGCTGCGCTATACGCCCTTCTTCGTCATCGGCATGCTCAGCTATCGCGTCTGGAGCGGGCAGCGGACGTGGCGGCAGCAGGCGCCCTATGCGGCTCTGGCGCTGCTTTCCATCGCGACGATGGAGACGTGGGACGTGACGGTGGTGGGCTGGCTGCTGCTGGCGACCTTTGCCGCGCTCATCGCCGGGCGGTTGCGGTTTATCGCGCTCCGCCCGCTCGTGTGGCTGGGCGGGATCAGCTATTCCTTCTATCTGATCCACCAGCATGTGGGCTTCGTCATCATGCTGAACGTCGCCAAGGCCGGCTACAGCCCCTGGCTCGGCTTCTTCGCTGCCTTCGCCGTGGCGTTGCTGCTCGGCACGCTGATCAACCGGCTGGTCGAGCAGCCGGCCGGAGGAGCGATCCTGAACTGGTGGAAAAGGCGGCAGGCGCAGCGGGCTACGCTCGTGGCGCCCGCGCAGGCCTGAGGAAGAGGGGGCACCGGTCCCGGCGCCCCTTTCCCATCCGCTACTTGGCCTGGGGTGCGGCCGCGGCTGCATCCTCGGGCAGGCCGCCCAACTGGGTCACCAGCTTGGTATAGGCGTCGAGATAGGCGAGAACGATCACCTGGCCGATCTCCGTATTCTGGTATCCGCCGCCACCGGCCGCGGCGAAGCCGCCCCACCAGCCTGCGCCGCCGCCGCCGCCGAAGGACAGGTCGGACTTGCGGGCATAGCCCTCGGTCAGCGCCTCCTCCTCTGTGGTGCGAGCGTTGACCACGGACAGCGTCACATTGGCCTCGCTCTTCTTGATGCTGATGCCGCCGGCAATGGCGCCGAAGGTCGACCGGCCCAGGAAGCCGCCCAGCGCGCCGCCCAGGCTGTTGCCGCCGCTGTTGCGGTTGGACGACACGATGTCAGGTTGCAGGAAATAGTCAGCCGCCTTCACCTGCCCCTTGCCCAGGTTCGAGCCTTCCTGAAGCTCACCGGAATCGGCCATGGCGCGTTCCATATTGCGGCTGGCCATGGCGCGGCCGCGATTGACCAGGCCGAAGCATCCCGACTGCTGGACAAAAACCCGAAGGATCGCTTCCGGGCTGCCCAGGTTGAACTCGCGCCACCACTGGTTATCGGGTTCGACGATGGCGACGGTGCCCAGGCGACGGGTGCAATGCGGGATTTCCGCCGTCCGTTTCGCCTGCTGCTGCCGGGCGGAGGAGCCCTTCTCGGCGGCGGTGGCCGGCGCGAGGGTCAAGGCCATGCCCGCGGCCGCGGCCGCGAATTTCGTAAAAAGCTGCATTGTGACGTGCATCCCTGTTAGTTGCCGAAGATTGTCTTTTGTTCTTGTGCAACCCGACCGTGATATTCGCATATCACATCGGCAGGACGCTTCAAAGCAGCACAAACCGTATCGCCGCCCCTCCTTGCCGCTTTTCCCCCTGCTGACAGTGCCGGAAACTGCTGCTAGGGCGCGGCAATGACTGAACTGAGCCATATCCGCAATTTCTCGATCATCGCACATATCGACCATGGCAAGTCGACCCTGGCGGACCGGCTGATCCAGCGCACCGGCGGCCTTTCCGACCGCGAGATGAGCGCCCAGGTTCTCGACAATATGGATATCGAGAAGGAGCGGGGCATCACCATCAAGGCCCAGACCGTGCGCCTCGACTATATCGCGAAAAATGGCGAGACCTATGAGCTCAACCTCATGGACACGCCGGGCCATGTCGACTTCGCTTATGAGGTGTCCAGGTCGCTGGCCGCCTGTGAGGGCGCGCTGCTGGTGGTCGACGCTGCGCAGGGCGTCGAGGCGCAGACGCTCGCGAATGTCTACCAGTCGATCGAGCACGACCATGAGATCGTGCCGGTCATCAACAAGATCGACCTGCCCGCCGCCGAGCCGGAGAAGGTGAAGGCGGAGATCGAGGAAGTGATCGGCCTCGACGCATCCGAAGCGGTGCTGGCCAGCGCCAAGGCGGGAATCGGCATCGACGACATATTGGAAGCGATCGTCGCGAAGATCCCGGCGCCCAAGGGAGACCGCGACGCCTCGCTGGAGGCGATGCTGGTCGACAGCTGGTACGACCCCTATCTGGGCGTCGTCATCCTGGTGCGCGTCGTGAACGGCGTCATCCGGAAGGGCCAGCAGATCAAGTTCATGATAGGCGGCACCGAGCACCTCATCGACCGGGTCGGCTGCTTCCGCCCGAAGATCGAGCAGCTCGCCGAACTGGGGCCGGGCGAGATCGGCTTCATCACCGCGCAGATCAAGGACATCAGCCAGACCCGGGTCGGCGACACCATCACCACGGTCAAGAACCCGGCCAAGGCGCCGCTGCCCGGCTTCAAGGAAGTGCAGCCGGTGGTCTTCTGCGGCCTGTTCCCGGTCGATGCCAACGACTTCGAGAAGCTGCGCGACAGCATCTCGAAGCTGCGCCTCAACGACGCCAGCTTCTCCTTCGAGATGGAAACGTCGGCGGCGCTGGGCTTCGGCTTCCGCTGCGGGTTCCTGGGACTGCTTCACCTGGAGATCATCCAGGAACGGCTGACCCGGGAGTACGATCTCGACCTCATCACCACCGCGCCGTCGGTGGTCTACGACATGCACATGAAGGATGGGACGGTGCGCCACCTGCACAATCCCGCCGACATGCCCGATCCCAACCATATCGAGATGATCGAGGAGCCGTGGATCGAGGCGGTGATCTACTGCCCCGACGAATATCTGGGGTCGATCCTGAAGCTCTGCCAGGATCGGCGCGGCATCCAGAAGAACCTGACCTATGTCGGCGGACGCGCGCAGGTGACCTATGAGCTGCCGCTCAACGAGGTGGTGTTCGACTTCTACGATCGGCTGAAGTCGATTTCCCGCGGATATGCCAGCTTCGACTATCATCAGATCGGCACGCGAGAGGGCGATCTCGTCAAGATGAGCATCCTCGTCAACAACGAGCCGGTCGATGCGCTCTCCATGATCGTCCACCGCTCTGCCGCCGAAGCGCGCGGCCGGCACATGTGCGAGCGGCTGAAGGACTTGATCCCTCGCCACCTGTTCAAGATCCCGATCCAGGCGGCGATCGGCGGCAAGGTGATCGCCCGCGAGACGATCGCGGCGATGCGCAAGGACGTGACCGCCAAATGCTATGGCGGCGACATCACCCGCAAGAAGAAGCTGCTGGAGAAGCAGAAGGAAGGCAAGAAGCGGATGCGCGAATATGGTTCCGTGCAGATCCCGCAGGAAGCCTTCATCGCCGCGCTCCGCATGGGGGATGAGAGCTGAGGCCTTCCGGCCTCAGCGCTTTCGTTTCCGTACCGGTTCAGCCCCCGATCAGAAGCTGTTCCTGCACGCCGAGGCCGTCGATCCCCAGCCGCATGCGCTGGCCGGTGCGCAGGAAAATCGGCGTGGGCTTCATGCCCAAGCCGACACCCGCCGGCGTACCCGTGGAGATCACGTCGCCGGGATGCAGCGTGATGAAGGTGCTGACATAGCTGATAAGCGTAGCGATATCGAAGATCATGTTCCGCGAATTGCCGTCCTGCATCCGCTTGCCGTCGATATCGCACCAGAGCCGCAGCGCCTGCGGGTCGGGCACCTCGTCTTTGGTGACCAGCCAGGGGCCGATCGGGCCGAAAGTATCGCACCCCTTGCCCTTGTCCCAGGTGCCGCCGCGCTCGAACTGGAAGGCACGCTCGCTGAGGTCGTTGATCACGCAATAGCCGGCGACATGGTCCAGCGCCGCGTCCCGCGTGATGCGCTTGGCGCGCGTGCCTATGATGACGCCCAGTTCCACTTCCCAGTCGGTCTTCTCCGAACCCTTGGGGATTTCGATCTCATCGTTGGGACCGCAGACGGCGCCGGGTGACTTGAGGAAGATGACCGGCTCCGACGGTGCCTCCAGCCCGGATTCTTCGGCATGGTCGGAGTAATTGAGGCCGATGCACACGAAGTTCACGGGGCGGGGAACGCAGGAGCCGACGCGAAGACCCTCGTCGAGAAGGGGCAGCGTATCCACCGCAATCGCCGCCAGTCTCTCCAAGCCCGCAGGCGACAGCACGTCCGCGGTGAAATCGCCAATATGACCGGACAGGTCGCGTGCGCGTCCTTCCGAATCGAGGATGGCCGGGATCTCGGCGCCCGAAGGCCCCACTCGCAGCAGTTTCATGCAGTTCCTCGTCCTTGTTTGCCGGTGTCGGCGGTCGTTCCAGCGCGAGCGCGTCCTTCTCCGTCACACAGGGCGTGTTGCTTGGGAAGCCCCTAATCGTCCTCGCGCCGCGACGCGTGGGGGATGATTTCGCCGATCTTTCGCTCGTGACAGCGCTCCGCAATTTCTGTAGTTATGTCTGAGTAAATAAGGTTGCGCCGGTCCATGCCAGGCGCGGAAAAGGGGAAGTGATGAAAGGATCAATCGACACGACTCTGTTCAGGCGCCATGCCCGTTCGGTGAAGGCCCATATCATGCTGGCGGGGATCGCCTCGGCCTGCATCCTCGCTTTACCGGCGCAGGCGCAGAGCGACAGGATGGCGCCCATCGCAACGCCCGCCCAACCCAATGCGATCGAACTGGGCACCGGGCCTCTCCCCGGCGCCAAGGCATCCGAATCATGGCACAGCCAATATGGCAGCAGGTTCACCCGCAACGTCACGGTCGCGACGCTCACCCCCTTCCTGCCGGACCCGGCGAAGGCGAACGGCACGGCCGTCGTGGTGGCGCCCGGCGGCGGCTTCACGACCTTGTCGATGGAAAATGAGGGCTGGGACGTGGCCAAGGCGCTGGCGGCCAAGGGCGTGGCCGCCTTCGTCCTGAAGTATCGGCTCAACCAGACGCCGCAGGATCTGGCTGGTTATGAGCAGCAGCAGAAGGAGCGCTTTGCCGCCGCGGCCCCGCGGCCCGGGGCCAATCCGTCGGCGATGATGGCCAATCTGGCGCCGCAGATCGCCGATGCCCGTGCTGCCTTTGCGCTCATCCGCAAGCGGGCGGCCGAATGGCACGTCGATCCGAACCGGGTGGGCATGGTCGGATTCTCGGCCGGCGCCATGCTGACGATGGCCACCACGCTTGAGGGGAAGGACGCGAAGCCCGCCTTCATCGGCAATATCTACGGCCCGCTGATCCCGATGACGGTGCCGGCCGATGCCCCGCCGATGTTCGTGGCGCTGGCCGCCGACGACCCGCTGTTCGGCAATTCGGGCACAGGCCTGATCGACAGCTGGCGGGCGGCCAAACGGCCTGTCGAGTTCCATTTGTACGAGCAGGGCGGCCACGGCTTCGGCATGTACCCCAAGGAAACGACCAGCACCGGCTGGTTCGAGGCGTTCGCAAGCTGGATGCGGATGCATGGCTGGCTGAAGCCAGCCGCCTGATCGGTCAAAGGGGGGCAGCTGGTGCGGGGTTCAGGCTCCGCACCAGTCGATCGGCGCGGAGGACCAGGGTTGGGCGTGGCCCTTCAGCACCATGAGCTGGCCCAGCGATACCCCGTCGCGCAGCAGCAGCCGGGCGGTCCGATCGGTATCGGCGGGATCGGGCCGTGCTTCGAAGGCGCCGCCGTTCATCATTGTGGCAAGGGCAATCCGGGCCGCCTGCGCGCGTCGCGCCTCCGCCGGGCAGCGCGGCTCGGCGCTGCTGGGTACGCGGATGTCCGACAGGTGATAGCGACTGCCGTGCCAGGCATAGCTGTCGGCAGAAAGTACGCATGCGTCGCCCTTGAGATCGTCGCACAAGGTAAAGTGGTCGGAGATGGTGCTCGGCAGGTCCTTCGCCGCGTCACTGCCGGGCGCGGGCACCACATCCTTGAGCACCGCCGCGGCCAGCGCCGCGCAGGCGAACGCCACCAGCACCATGCCGATCGGCACCACCCGGGCACGCCTTTCCTGCCGCTCGTTGAGCCATTGGCTATCCCGGTCGGGAGTCCGGTCGCCAAGATCATAGAGGCTGCGCGCCATATGCCGATCCTGCGAAATGCGTTCGTTTATCCTTAACCCGGATCAGGGAAATATTCGGTTAACCCTGTGTCGGCGCGGGCGGCTTGACGCTGCGCCGGGGCCATGGTCAAGATGCGCGGCGACAGGCGGGAGGCGCATTGTGACTGAGGCTTGGCTCTATGACGAGCATCCGGCGATGTTCCGGGCGCACCCCTTGCTGTTCCTGCTGCTTCTGGTGTCGGTCATCGGCATCCTCGCCATCGGCATCTGGTGGGTGCTGAACAAGGGCGAACGGCTGGCGCTGTCCGATCGCGAGGTGCTGCTGGAGCGCGGCCTGCTCGCCAAGCAGCGCACGGAGATCGCGCTCAGCAGCGTCCGCAGCGTTCGCATCACCCAGACGCTGGGCCAGCGGCTGTTCGGCGTCGGCAATGTGGAACTGTTCAGCGCCGGCGACATCGCGGAAATCGCGATCCGCAACATGCCGCGTCCGGACCGGATCCGCGCGATCGCCGCGGCGCGCAACGTCGATCTGCTGCCCCAGCGCTGATTGCAGGCGATGCTGCCCCTTGACTTGGGCGCATTTATTTCAACGATAGCAACAGAGGCGCCGGCAGAGCGCCCAGCATAGCCAGGAGGACGCCGCGAGGAAAAGGCCGATCCGCGATCCATGCGGGACGGCACGTGTCGGGGACGTCTGCATGGTGGGTTTGCGAGTGATGCCGTCGTTGCCGGATCTGACGGCGGAACAGCGCGCCGAGGTTCGGCAGGCCTGCGGCTTTGCCTGCGTGCGCTGCGGCGTCACCATCTACCGCTATCTGGCGCTGCCTGACGGCCCTGGCGTGACGTTGCTGTGCCCGACCTGCCATGGGCTGGTCGAGGAGGGACGGCTGACGCCGACCCAGGTGCACAGCTTCCATGCCAACCCTGTGGTGCGCCAGCGCCATTTCGCGCGCGACCGCCTGCCATTTTCCAACGAGTTGCCGCAGTTGATCGTCGGGGGATCGCGGCTGCTGCGCGACACGCCGATCCCGATCACGCTGGACGGCGAGCCGATCCTGATCTTCGCGCCGCCGCGGCGCAGCAACGGCGCGACGCGGATCAGCGTGCGGCTGGGAGCGCCGGACGGGACACCGATGCAGGTGGTGGACGGCAATGAATGGAAGCCGGTCGACGGCAGCTGGCATTTCCTGCTGCGCGGTGACCGCTATTCGATGATGGCGGCGCGCGGGGATGGCCTGTGCGTACTGCGCATCGTCGGCCGGGGGCGCATCGCCGTCGAGCATCTGCGCACCACGATCAGGGGGCGCCGGCTGGAGGTGACACCCGATTGGCTGGAAATCGACGGCAAGCGCTACGTCGACCGGATCGGCAGCGGTAATCTGATCGGGCTGGAGTTGTAGGTCTGCCCTTGCGGGGTTGATCGAATACCTATCCGGTCAGCGCGTCGCAGCGGTCCGGGCCGCTGGCGTCTGCCCGGCCGCCTCGGCACGAACGGCGCTGGCCATTGCCCGGGCGACCAGAACCGACCCCTGCTGGGTCAGGTGGCCATAGTCGAACTGCACCGGCACGCCCGGCGTCACCCACAGCCGGCACTGGGGCGCGCAGAGCGCATGGTACATCGAGAAATAAGGTATCTCGGCACGCTTCATCGCATCGGCCAGTTGCGCGTCGACCCGCGCGATCTGCTTCTGGCGGTGCCCGTCGACCGGCTCGGCCTGGTCGATGTTGCGCGCCAGGATACGCGGCAGCGCCTCGTCATATTCCACGATCGGCCCGGACACGAGGACGTGGGACACGGTACGGCGGATCGACCGCACCGTTTCGGCAACCTGAGGCACGTCCTTGTCCAGCCAGCGGGCGGACAGGATGACGACGTCCGGCCGGACCTTCTGCAGATATTGGGTGAAAAGCCGGTCCATCAGGGTGAGGCAGCGCATGTCGCCGCGGCTATGAAGCAGCGGCTTGCAGCCCGACGCCGTGGCCTGGAGCACATGCATGTCCGGCAGGGCCCGGTCGAGGCCATACCAGAGATGCGCGGCGTGGCTGTCGCCGACCACCAGCACCCGCGGCTTGTCGTGCGCGGCGACCATGCAGGTGCCGAAATCATAGTCCGACAGCTGGTTGCGCGAGGTGAGGAAGCAGGTGCCGGTCCGCATCATCTCCGTCCGGCCGGTCTTCTCGCCATAGGACAGGACGCCGCGCGCGCGGGCGGAGATCGGGTAGAGGAAGTTGCTGAGCACGGCGAGCGCCACCACGCCCAGGCCGCAGCTCGCCATCGCGGCTGCCCCGCGGGTCACCACCGCGCGGGACACGAGCCGGCTCGACCGGCGGAACGGCTTTTCGACGAAGGCCCAGGACAGGGTCGCGGCCAGGATCGACGCGGCCAGCAACCCCGCCCGCTCGACATTGTCCAGCCGGCTGTCGATCTGGCGGTAGAAGACGATGATCGGCCAGTGCCAGAGGTAGAGCGAATAGGAGATGAGGCCGATGAACCGCATCGGCGGCAGCGAGAGCAGCCTCCCGGCAAGCGTGCGCCATCCCATGCCGCACAGGATCACCAGCGCCGCGCCGATGCAGGGCGGCAAAGCGGAGGCGCCGGGGAAGGTCGTGCCCTTGTTGTAGAACAGCACCGCCCAGCCGATGAGCGCGAGGCCGATGACCGCGCCGGCTTCGGCCTGCCATTGTTTGCGCGGGCCGGGGATCGCGCCCGTGGCGAGCAGCGATCCCAGCGCCAGCTCCCATGTGCGGAAGGGGATCAGGTAGAAGGCGGCGCTCGCGTCCCGGGCCACCATCCATTGCGACGCAACGAAGCTCGCCAGCGTCAGCGCCCAGACGAGCTGGCGCCGATGCGTCGCCGACCAGCTGCGCGTGAAGAAGATCAGCAGCGGGAAGAAGATGTAGAACTGCTCCTCGACCGATAGCGACCAGGTGTGGAGCAGGGGATTGCTGTCCAGGTCGCCGTCGAAATAGCCGCTCTGGGTGTAGAACAGGATGTTCGAAACGAAGAGGATCGAAGCGAGGATCGAGCGCGCGACGGTGGACGCCTGGTCGGACATCAGCATCGCGCAGGCCGCGATCATCACGCAGAGATAGAGCACGAACAGCGCCGGGAAGATGCGCTTCACCCGACGCTTGTAGAAATCGAGCAGTGCCTCGCCCCATCGTCCCTGCTCGCCCAGCAGGGTCTGGGTGATGAGGAAGCCGGAGATGACGAAGAAGATGTCGACGCCGACGAAGCCGCCTGAAAAGAGGGCTGTGCCCAGGTGGAACACGACCACAGGCAGCACGGCCACCGTGCGCAGCCCGTCGATATCGGCGCGATACTGTCTGATCATCGGGGTGCGGCCCTTTTCATCCGGCGGCGACCGACCGCCGCGCTGTCGTTGCAGCGCAACAAAATTGACAGCATGGCGGGCCGAGATCAACGCCGGCTCGGCGACGTCGCAGACCGGCTTGCCGCGCTTTTTCGTCTCCTGTTACTTCGGGATCGCGCCGGGCGCGGTCAGAGTCGGTCCATGCGCAGCCAGGCGGGCTTGCCCAGCCATGCCTTCGCGAAGGCCCGACGCGCCGCCGCCGCCTCCGCACGATGCGCCTGCGCTTCCTCGGCGCGGGCGAGGCCATAGAGCGCCCAGCCATTATGCGGTGCCTGACGCAGGGCGGCGCGGAACGCCTGCGCCGCCTCGTCGGGACGGCCGGCGAGGAACAGCGCGGCGCCCAGCGACTGCTGCACCGGATAATACCAGTAGGACGGCTCTTGATAGGGTATGCGCCGCTCGATCTCGATCGCCCTGCGATAATGGCCGATCGCCTCATCCTGCCTGCCCTGCGCCGCAGCGAAGCGGCCCTGCGCCACGGCTTGCGCCAGCGACAGGAGGTCGGGGGCGGGCACGCCCTGCCCGATCATGCCGGCGAAGGCGTCGGACGCGCGGAGCGCCGCAATGGCGGCGATCTCCCGGTCGAAGCCGGCGCGGTCGCGGCGCTGGGAATGGGCGACCGCCCGTGCATAATGACGCATCGCGACCGCATAAGGCAGGCGTGCATCGGGCGCCGGCATGGCCAGGATGGCCTCGGGCGCGGCGAACTGCGCCATGGCGAGGAAGGGCGCGGCGTCGATCGCCTGGATCCAGGCGATCCGCGCCGACACCCCAGGATCGAGCAGGGTGCGCAGGCGGCGCGCCTCCCGGATCGCCGTGTCCATGTCACCCGCCATCTGTGCGGAGGTCATGATGAAATGGACATTGTGCGGATAATAGCCGTAGCGGACCAGACCGTGGTCCCCGGCGGCGCGGATATAGGCCTCGTCGGCGCGGGCGGCGGCGACATTGACCCGGATCGAATCGGCATAGCGGCCGCGCAGATGGTAAATGTGCCCCGGCATGTGGACGAGATGTCCGGCGCTGGGTGCGATCGGGCTGCCGAGCCGGTCAGCCGCCGCCTCGGCGCGCTGCGGGTCGCTGGCCTCCAGCAGGTGGATATGGAGATGGGCGGCCTGGACATGGGCGGGGTTGCGCCGCAGGACGGCCTCAACCAGACGCACCGCCTCCCCGCTGCGCCCGACCGGGGTCTTGCCGTCGGCCTCCCAATAGTTCCAGGGGGTGGTGTCCATCGCCGCCTCGGCGGCGAGCACCGCGACGTCGTCGTCGGTCGGAAAGCGGCGCGCCACGTCCAGCATCGCATCGGCATAGGCGGCGTCGAGCGCGGCGCGATCCGCCTGCGGGTCGCGGGCATAGCGCTTCGTCACTGCCTCGATCAACGCCCGCTCCAGCGGAGAGGCCCCGTCGCGCAGCGCCATGGCGCGGTCCATAGCGTCGAGCGCGGCGGCGCGGTCGCGGTCGTCCATCGGCGCGTTGATATTGGGGCCGAGCGCAACCGCCTCGCCCCACCAGCAAAGCGCGCAGCCCGGATCGAGCCGCTGCGCCTCGCGGAAGGAGCGCACGGCGCCCGCATGGTTGAAGCCGTAAGTGAGGAGCAGGCCCTGGCTGAAATAGCGCCGTGCCTGCGAGTTGGCGGTGGTGACGGGGAAGGGGGATCGGGTGAGGTCGTCATAGAGTGGGATCGGCGCCGCCGCGCTGGCCGGAGCCGCCACCGCCGCGGCGACAAGCATCTCCCGCGCAAACGCCGATCCGGCACGGCGCGCGCCGCAGAGCGATGCGGCAATGCGGCTGGGGTCGAGCGCCGTTAGCGTGGCGGGCGAGAAGCTGGGTGCGGGTGCGAAGCTGGCAAGCGAAGGGCCGATGGCGGCGACGGCGGCGGCCTTGAACAGATGGCGCATGGCGGCTTCCCCTGAAGAACAGTCCAGGCAAGGCGGGAGATTATCATGCCCTTCCCTTTCATGGGAGAGGGAAGGGCGTGACCAAGCCATCCGCGGCTGAGCTGCGGCGACTTCGAGGTGATCCGGTGCGCTGCGGTCGCCGGGCTGGGCGTGGCGCTGCTACCCGACCATGCCTGCGTGGCGGATCTGCGCTCAGGCGCCCTGGTGCGCGTCCTTCCCGACTGGCGAGGACAGGAGGGCATCGTCCATTTGATCTTCACTACGCACACCGGCCTGCCGCCGCTGGTGCGCCCCTGGATTGACCTTCTTGCCGCGCATTTCGCCACCGCAGGGCTGTTCTCGGGCTGACGCAGGCGCCATATGTCGACAGAGTATCCGGGAGCCGAAAGACGTGGAGGCAAGATGACGGCAGTTCTGCATCGGCGCGGTTTTGCGGCCTTCCTTTTCGACATGGACGGCACCATCCTGGACAGCATCGCCGTCGCCAACCGCATATGGGCGCGATGGGCCGAGCGGCATGGTCTGGATGCCGCCGAAATCCTGCGGGTGATGCATGGCGTGCAGGCGGTGCAGACCGTGCGGCGCTTTGCGCCGGCGGGAATCAATGTCGAGGAAGAGGCGGCTGCCATCACCGAGGCGGAGGTGGCCGAGACCGCCGGCGTGGTTGCAATCCCCGGCGCGGCTCCCTTTCTGCAGGGGCTGCCGCCCGAGCGCTGGGCCGTCGTGACCTCAGCGCCCCGGCGGCTGGCGCTCCGGCGGCTGTGGGCGGCAGGGCTGCCGGTCCCCGCCGTGCTGGTCTGCGCCGAGGATGTGAAGAACGGCAAGCCTGCTCCCGACTGCTTTCTCGCGGCGGCGAGGGCGCTCGGCGTGCCGATTTCCGACTGCCTCATATGGGAGGACGCACCCGCAGGGATCGCTGCGGCGGAGGCGGCTGGAGCCACAGTCATTGTCGTCGGCGCGACCCATCCGCGGAGACTGGAAACGCCCCATCCGGTGGTTCAGGACTATGTATCGTTCCATGTAGAGGCTGATAGCACGGGCGCCTTGACGCTTGTGGCGCTTGGGCAGGAAGGGAAAAGGCCATGACGGTAGATCGGCGGACGTTCGGAAAGGCGGCCTTTGCTGCGGGCGTGGCCGTGCTGGCGGAGCGGACCATGGCGGCTTCCCCGCCAGGCGGTGAAGCACGCAATGTCGTGCTGGTCCACGGCCTGTTCGCCGACGGCTCATCCTGGTCCGAGGTGATCCCGCTACTGCAGGCACGCGGCCTGACCGTCACCTCGGTACAGAACCCGCTCACCACGCTGGAGGAGGCGGTCGATGCCGCCCGGCGTGTGCTCGATCGGCAGGACGGGCCGACGGTCCTGGCGGGACACAGCTTCTCCGGCATGATCGTGACCGAAGCGAGTGTGCATCCCAATGTGTCCGCGCTGGTCTATGTCGCGGCGCGGGCGCCCGACGCCGGGGAGGACTATACCGCGCTGGCCGCGCGATTCCCCGCCCCGCCCGCCAGCGCGGGCATCCTGTTCGATGGTGACGAGGGGCGGTTGAGCGAGGCGGCCTTCCTGCGCGATTTCGCCGGCGATCTGCCGGAGGCGCGGGCGCGGGCGCTTTTTGCCGTGCAGCAGCCCTTCCGCCGGGCGCTGCTCGCCGGACGCACTACCCAGGCGGCGTGGCGGACCAAGCCCAGCTATTATGCGGTCTCGACCGAGGACCGGACGATCAATCCCGACCTTCAGCGCTTCATGGCGAAACGTATGGGTGCGCGCACGATCGAACTCAAGTCGAGCCATGTGTCGCTGATCTCCCACCCTCGTGCGATTGCGGGGCTGATCCTGGAAGCCGCCGGCCGGCGGTGACCTATCCGCAGCGCGCCGAGATGACCAGCATCTGATCGTCGTAGCTGACGGTCAGCCGGTCGGGGCGGAAGTCCATGGTCATCGCGCTGCCGGGTGCCCCCCAGCGAAGCGTCCGCGCGCCCGAGGCCTTGAGCAGTTCCGCGCCCAGCGCCGTCGTCGCCTTCTGCCCCACGAAGCGATCAAGACCATCGTTCCGGCAAGGTCCTTCGACCATAGCGGATGGGGAGGCGGGCCCCTGCGTGCCGGCCCCCGCGCAGGCGGCGAGGGGAAGGGCGAGCGCCGCTGTCGCCCATAGCATCGCGGTTCGCGCGGTCCGTCGCGCGGGGTGCTCCCTATCGGTGCCATGGCCAGCGGAAATCATAAGGTCGGCCCCATCCTATTCGGTGCGCGTCATTTTCAGCCGGCCGCCCTTGACGGCAAAGGCCATGCGGCCTTCCACCAGGTCGACGGCGTCGCGGCCGAACTGTTCATACCGCCAGCCCTCCAGAATGGACAGGCCTTCGCGCACGCCCGCGGCCAGCGCGTCGATATCGTCGCTGCGCGCGATCAGCCGGGCGGCGACGTTGATGTCGCGCGACCGGATCTTGAGCAGCAGCTTCAGCAGGTCGGCGACCAGCGCCCCATCCTTGCCCAAGCCGGGGCGGCGCGGTTCGCGGTCGGGCATCTCGTCGCGGCCGAGCGGTTGCGACGCGGCAAGCGACGCCATCAGCCGCGCGCCGATATCGTTGGTTTTCCAGGTGGCGGACAGACCCCGGACCTTGCCCAGATCCTCCTGCGACCGTGGCGGATGGCTGGCGATGTCGGCCAGCGTCTCGTCCTTGACGATGCGGCCGCGCGGCAGGTCCTTGTCCTGCGCCTCGCGCTCGCGCCAGGCGGCCAGCGCCTTCAGCCGCCCCAGCACATCGGCCTTGCGGCTGGCGATGCGCACGCGTTGCCAGGCTTCCTCGGGGTCGTTCTCGTAGTTGGAAGGGTCGCAGATGCGCTCCATCTCCTGGTCCAGCCAGTCGCCGCGGCCGGTGCGCTTCAGCTCCTCCAGCATCTTGGGGAAGATTTTGATGAGATAGGTGACGTCGCCGATCGCATAGTCGATCTGGCGCTTGTCGAGCGGCCGGCGCGCCCAGTCGGTGAAGCGCGCGCCCTTGTCGAGCTGCACGCCGAGCCAGGCGTCGACGAGGTTGCCGTAACCGATCTGCTCGCCCAGCCCCAGCGCCATCGCCGCGACCTGCGTGTCGAACATCGGATGGGGGGTCTTGCCGGTCAGGTTGTAGACGATCTCTATATCCTGCCCGCCGGCGTGGAAGACCTTCAGCACCTCTTCATTGTCGACGAGAAGGTCGAGCAGGGGGGAGAGGTCGAGCCCCGGTGCCTTCGGGTCGATCGCGGCGGCTTCATGCTCGTCGGCGACCTGGACCAGGCAGAGGTCGGGCCAGTAGCTGTTCTCCCGCATGAACTCGGTATCGACCGCGACATAGGGGGATTGGGCGATGCGGGCGCAGAAATCGGCAAGTGTTTTGCTGTCGGTGATCAGCGGATGGATTTGCATATGGTCTTCGATCTTATTATGGGCTGGCCCGCTCCCTGGCGGGCTCGTCGAACCTCGACGCCCATGCCCATAGCGGGGCCGCAACAGTTTGTCATTTCCGTAAAACGAAGCCGAAAGATCAAAAACGCCATGCACGCCTATCGCACCCACACTTGCGGCGCCCTTACGACGGCCGAGGTCGGCAACGAGGTGCGCGTGTCGGGCTGGGTGCACCGCAAGCGCGACCATGGCGACCTGGTCTTCATCGACCTGCGCGACCATTATGGCATGGTCCAGATCGTCACGGAGGTCGACGGACCGGTGTTCAAGGTGATCGAATCGCTGCGCGCCGAAAGCGTGGTGACGGTCACGGGCAAGGTCGTCGCCCGCGCGAAGGAAGCGGTAAATCCGAACCTGCCGACCGGCGAGATCGAGATCCGCGCGCTCGACGCGGTGGTCCTCTCCGCCGCCGCGGACCTGCCGCTGCCGGTGGCCGGCGAGCAGGAGTATCCGGAGGACATCCGCCTGCGCTACCGCTTCCTCGACCTGCGGCGCGAGACGCTGCACGCCAATATCGTCAAGCGCACGCAGATCATCCGCGACATGCGCCGCCGGATGGAGGATGCGGGCTTCACCGAATATTCGACGCCGATCCTGACCGCGTCCAGCCCGGAAGGCGCGCGCGACTTCCTGGTGCCCAGCCGCATCCACGCCGGCAAGTTCTACGCCCTGCCGCAGGCGCCCCAGCAATACAAGCAGCTGCTGATGGTGGCCGGCTTCGACCGCTATTTCCAGATCGCTCCCTGCTTCCGGGACGAAGACCCGCGCGCCGACCGCCTGCCGGGCGAGTTCTACCAGCTCGACCTGGAGATGAGCTTCGTCACCCAGGAAGACGTCTGGAACACGATGGAGCCGGTGATCGCCCAGGTGTTCGAGGCGTTTGCCGACGGCAAGCCCGTGACCCCTGCCGGCAGCTTCCCGCGCATCCCCCATGCCGAAGCGATGCTGAAATATGGCAGCGACAAGCCCGACCTGCGCAACCCGATCATCATCCAGGACGTGACGGAGCATTTCCACGGATCGGGCTTCGGCATCTTCGCGTCGCTGGTGGAGAGCGGCAGCGTGATCCGCGCCATTCCCGCGCCGGGTGCCGGGGCTGGCAGCCGCAAATTCTTCGACGACATGAATAATTGGGCGCGCGGCGAGGGCTATTCGGGCCTCGGCTATATCAACATCAAGGATGGCGTGCCGGGTGGCCCGATCGCCAAGAACCATGGCGAGGAGGCGACCGCGAAGCTGATCGAGGCACTCGGCCTCGGCCCCAATGACGGCGTGTTCTTTGCGGCGGGCAAGGAAAGCCAGGCGGCGAAGCTGGCGGGCCTGGCGCGCATCCGGGTCGGCGAGCAGCTGGACCTGATCGACAAGGATCGGTTCGAACTGTGCTGGATCGTCGACTTCCCCTTCTACGAATATGACGAGGACGAGAAGAAGATCGACTTCGCGCACAACCCCTTCTCCATGCCGCAGGGCGGGCTGGAGGCGTTGCAGACCCAAGACCCGCTGACCCTCAAGGCCTATCAATATGACATGGTCTGCAACGGTTATGAGATCGCGTCGGGCTCGATCCGCAACCAGTCGCCCGAAGCGATGGTCAAGGCGTTCGAGCTTGTAGGCCTCAGCCAGGCGGACGTGGAGGAGCGCTTCGGCGGCCTCTACCGCGCGTTCCAGTACGGCGCGCCGCCCCACGGCGGCATGGCCGCGGGCGTCGATCGCATCGTGATGCTGCTGTGCGGCGCGCAGAACCTGCGCGAGATCACGCTGTTCCCGATGAACCAGCGCGCCGAAGACCTGCTGATGGGCGCCCCCAGCCCCGCCGAGTTCAAGCAGCTGCGCGAACTCCACATCCGCGTGGTGGAGCCGCAGGCGAAGGGGTAGATTTTTCCGCCTGCGGCTGCTCTACCGTCGAAAGAAGCGGGAGGGCGCATGGGCTGTCGATTCTTCATCGCATGGCTGCTTGCCATTGCTTCAACCGGCAGCGCCCTTCAAGCAGCGGATAAACTGAACTCGAACGAACGGCGTGCGCTTTCGCCCCGTGCGGCTGATCGACTCGCCCGGGAGGAACTCCTGTCGATCTTGCGGCCTTCGGGTCGCTTTCCGAAGGGCATGATGCGTCAGGTCCGGTCGATGTGGTTCACTACGAAGAGCGTTGGCACGTCGATCCCGGGTCTTTGCGCCCGCGACACCTTGATTCTCGATTATGCGCCGATCATCGCCCCGGTGAACACCGAATATTACGATTATGAAGGAGAGCCGGTCGCACCTTCTGGCGTGGAAACGAGCCGGCAATACCGCTTCGTGAAAGCGCCAACTTCCAGTCTCCTCAATATGAGTGCCAGCCTTCCGTCGACATCCGTTTGGCGTGGCGAGTGTCGTTCTTTGAAAGACGATGAGGACGATCGCGGATGGTTCTCCGCTCCCGACCCGGAAACGGCGGTTCGCGGATGGCTGGCATTCCGCGTCGCGACCGCAGCGGTGCAGGCAAAGCCGGCGCTGGTCCAGCCCTGCGAGACCTATAGGCGGGCGGGGCAGAAGCTCGATTGCCAAGCAACGCTGGCCATGCTGGACGATCTCGGCAAGCTCAACGGCGTCGCGCTTTGCCCCGCCTCGGCCGGCAAGAGCTGCTACAAGATCGACGCCGATAATTTCTGGATCACAGTGACAAGCCGAGAATCGGCGGACGGGCCTACCGCTCTCGATGTGGAATCGGTGAAGGTCGAGGAATATATCGTTGTGACCTGATCCTGCCTGCATGACGGAGACCGCGCATGACCATCGACCTTGCGGACTATGAGAAGGGCGCGAAATTTGCGGGCGATTATGAAGCGACGCTCGCGGCACTGCAGGAACGGCTGGCAAAGATCCAGGTCGCGCATATCATTCACGATCAGCGCAGCGTCATCCTGCTGGAAGGCTGGGATGCGGCGGGCAAGGGCGGCATCATCAAGCGGATGACCGCCGACTGGGATCCGCGCTACTATCAGGTTCACCCCATCGCAGCGCCCAGCGAGGTGGAGCGCGACCATCATTTCCTCTGGCGCTTCTGGACGCGCCTGCCCGCCGGGCGCAACATCGCGATCTTCGACCGCAGCTGGTATGGCCGCGTACTGGTGGAGCGGGTCGAGGGCTTCTGCTCGAGGAAGGAGTGGAAGCGCGCCTATGACGAGATCAACGCCTTCGAGAAGCAACAGATCGATGCAGGCGCCAACCTCGTCAAGCTGTTCGTCCACATCACCCAGGAAACGCAGGACGAGCAGCTGTCGCAACGGCTCGACACGCCGTGGAAGCGATGGAAGACCGGAACCGACGACTATCGCAACCGGGCGCGGCGCGCTGACTATCTCGACGCGATGCACGCCATGTTCGCCAGGACCGACACGAAGCATGCGCCCTGGCACGTGATCGACAACAACCACCGCAAGGCAGGGCGGATCGCGGCGCTCACCGCTGTCGCCGAGCGGCTGGAGAAGCTCGTGCCGATGGACTTTCCCGAAGCCGATCCCGCGGTGGTGAAGCTGGCGCAGGAGGCGTTCGGTTATCGCGTATCGTAAGCCATGTCTGCGAAGAAGGCAGATCGTTACGGGTTCTTATTTTCTGCTTGTTGTGCAAAAATCATATAAAACAATAGCTTGTAATAAATCTGTCATCAAAGCCTAACCGGGCATTTACCATTGCCGGCTAGAGCAGACGCCATGTTCGCGCTGTCGCCGCCCACCCCTCCATCCTCCTTTTATTCGCTCGCGCCGCATGCCGATCCGGCGCTGGTGGCCACCAGTCCCACGATCCGGCTGGGCGAGCCGCTCAGCCGCGCGGTCGATCGCTTCCAGGAGGATTCAGGGTTGCGCATCCTGCCCGTGCTGGATGCGGAAGATCGTCCCGTCGGCGCAATCTACGAGCGCGACATGCGGCGCATCCTGTTCAATCCCTTCGGCCATGCGCTGTTGCGCAATCCCAGTTTTGGCGGGCGGCTGGACGAGCATGTCCGTTCCTGTCCGGTGGTCGAGCGCGGCACCGGGGTCGAAGCGCTCATTGATCTCTTCACTGTGCAAGGGCCCCAATGCGAGGGACTGATCGCGGTCGAGCGGGGCCGCTATGCCGGATTGATCGGCGGCGCATTGCTGCTGCGGCTGACCGCCGAGCGCGACGCGCGGACGGCGCTTGCCCGCGCCGAGCGGCTGGAGCGGCTGACGCGGGAGAGCACGACCTTCCGCGCCGATGTGGAGGCGCTGACGGCCGAGCTGGTGAGCATGGCGGACATGCTGTCCCGCCTGGCGGGGCAAGCGGCGGAGCGGGCAGCGGACAATGGCGACTATTCGGCCGGCATGGCGGTCGCGGCGTCGCAGTCCGCCGACAATCTGGCGGCCGTCGCGGCCTCGGGGCGTGAACTGGCGATGCTGTTCCAGTCGATGGAGGCGGAGGTCGGAAAGGCCGGTGATGCCATTCGCACGGTCGCGGAGCAGACGCGGCTGGGATCGGCGCAGACCCAGGCGCTCAGCCGCCAGGCGGACGGCATCGGCGAGGTGACGGCCCTGATCGACGCGATCGCGCGGGCGACGGCCACGCTGGCGCTCAATGCCGGGATTGAGGCGGCGCGGGCGGGTGCGGCGGGCCAGGGTTTCGGTGTCGTCGCGCGCGAGGTGAAGCTGCTTGCCGGCCAGACGCGCGACGCGGCGGCCGATATCGCCGGACGGATCGGCCATATCCGCGCGACCGTGGGTCATGTCGCGCAGGGCCATGCGCATATGGACGCTGCCATGGCGACGGCCGAGCGCCTGTCCGCTTCCGTGTTCGAGGCGGTCGCGCGGCATGGCGCGTTCAGCAACGCCATTGCCGAAAGCGTGGCGGAGGCGGGCGCTTCAAGCAGCCAGATCCGCACCAGCGCTAGCCAGATCAGCGAGAACAGCGCCGCCGCCGCGGAAGGGACGCGCGACATTCGCAGCGCTGCCGTCCGGCTGGCGGACGAGGCGCGGCGGCTCGATGCGCGCGCCAGCGCCTTCCTGGCGGCGATTCGCGAGGGATAGAAAGGGGGCTACTTCCCCGCTTCCTCCCGCAGTCGTGCGTCCAGCCTGGCTTCGGCGCGGTCAGCATAGCCGCGACAGCCGCCGCCGCTGTCGAGTTCGGGGTGCGATGTCGTCAGCATGTCGCAGGGCAATGCCCGCATGCGGGCGAAGCTGCGGCGGAAGGCGGCGACGAAAGGTTTCCCAGCGGGGCTGGAGAAGCGATAGCCGTCGGCCGCGACGGCGTTGAGGCTGGACGCGAAGACCATCGACCGGCACTGCCTGCCCTCGCAGCTTTGCCAGCGCCAGCTCATGCTGCCCATGGTGTGGCCCGGCGTCGCCACGGCGATCACGGTGACGTCGCCCAGCCGGATCGCCTGTCGGTCGCGCACCATGCGCAGACGCGCGACGGCGGGGAAGTCGTCCAGCCATGCGGCCTGCGGGTCGGCGGGGTCCGCACGGCCCGTCCGCAGGACGCGCGCGGCGGGTGCGCTGGCCATCACCGTGGCGCCGCTGTCCCGTGCAAGACCGGCGATGCCACCGGCGTGGTCGGAATGCGGCTCGGTGGAAAGGATCAGCTTCACGTCGCGGATGGAAAAGCCGAGTTTGGCGAGGTTCGCTTCGATGGCGCGTGGGGCCTGGGGTACGCCGCCGTCGATCAGGATCAGCCCTGCCGATGTGCGGATCATGCCGACGCTGAGGTCGCCGAAACCCACCGCATAGCTGTTGCCGAACAGGCGCCGGGGCTCGCTGGGCTGAAGCCAGCGCTGCGCATTGGCCGGGCCGGCCGCGTTGCTGGCCGTCGCCAGCCACAACATAGATGCACTAATGGAAAGCCACGTTGCCGCCCGCATGATCGTCTCCCTTTTCCGGTGAGGGGCAGGATGCGAGGGAAGGTCTGCCGCCACAAAGCATGATTTCTCGACAGAGGCATGAGATTGGCTAATGTCTAGCCATGGATCGTGCACAGCTTCCCCTGAACGCCTTGCGTGCCTTCGAGGCATCGGCGCGGCATCTGAACTTCACCCGTGCGGCGATCGAACTGTGCGTCAGCCAGGGTGCGGTCAGCCAGCAGGTGGCGGGCCTGGAGGCGCGGCTGGGCGCGTCGCTGTTCCGGCGGCTGCCGCGCGGGCTGGCGCTGACCGACGAAGGGACGGCGCTGCTGCCGGTGCTGGGTGGCGCTTTCGACGGGATCGGGGCTGCGCTCGACCGGATCGCGTCCGGACGCCCGCGCGAGGCGTTGACGCTGGGCGTCGTCGGCACTTTCATGGGAGGCTGGCTGATGGAGCGGCTGTCCGATTTCGAGCGGGCCTGCCCCCATGTCGATCTGCGCATCCTCACCAACAACAACCGTGCCGACCTGGCAGGGGAAGGGTTGGACCTCGCGATCCGCTTCGGCGATGGCGCATGGCACGGCACCCATGCCGAGCCGGTGCTGCGCGCGCCGCTGGCGCCGTTGTGCGCGCCGGGCGTGGCGGCGCGGCTCACCGATCCGGCAGCGTTGGCGGGGGAGGTGCTGCTGCGATCCTATCGCGCAGAGGAATGGCCGCGCTGGTTCGCTGCCGCGGGCGCGGCGTGCCCGCCATTGCGGGGGCCGGTGTTCGATAGTTCGGTGCTGATGGTGGCTGCGGCGATTGCCGGCCGCGGTGTGGCGCTGGCGCCGCCGGCACTGTTTGCAGGCGATCTCCGCGCGGGACGGCTGGTCCAGCCTTTCGGAACCGTTGTGGACGCCGGCGGCTACTGGCTGACGCGGCTCATGTCGCGGGCGGACAGTCCGGCGATGGCGAACTTCCGGCGCTGGCTGGCGGCGACTGCTCAAGTCGGATAGGCGATCTCCATCACCTCATATTCGCGTTCGCCGGCCGGGAGCGTTACCCGCCGCAGGTCGCCGACCGCCGCGCCCCGCAGCGCCCGGGCAATGGGGGAGCCCCAGCCGATGCGCCCGGCGCTCGCGTCCGCCTCGTCATTGCCGACGATGGTCACTGTGCGATGATTGTCATCTTCGTCGGCGATGGTGACCGTGGCGCCGAAATAGACCCGGCCCTTGTCGGGCTGCTGGCGCGGATCGACCACCTTGGCGTCCTTCATCTTCTTGGACAGGCGGCGCAGCTGGCCATCGATCTCCCGCATGCGCTTGCGGCCATAGAGATAGTCGCCATTCTCGCTGCGGTCGCCATTGCCGGCCGCCCAGCTCACGATCTCGACGATGCGCGGGCGTTCGGTGCCGAGCAGATGGTCGTATTCCGCGCGCAGCTTCGCAAAGCCCTCGGGCGTGATGTAATTGGGATGGGTAACGGTCATCCCCATCCCCTAGCGCGATTTCAGCCCGGCGTCTGCTTGCCCAGATAGCGGCTGAGTACCGCCGTGGTGCCACGGAACCGCGCGCGTTCCGGGTTCATTGCCTCATAGACCACGGCGTTTTCCAGCACCCGCTGCACATAGTTCTTCGTCTCGTAGATCGGGATCTGCTCGATCCAGCGGAGCATGTCGGCGCCAGGCAAGCGGGGGTCGCCATTGGCGGCAATCCATTTGTTCACATTGCCAGGCCCGGCATTATAGGCGGCGACCGCGAGCGGATAGCTGCCGCCATAATAGTCGAGCATCCGCTGGAAATAGCCCGAACCCAGCATGATGTTGTAGCTGGGATCGTTCAGCGACCCTGTGCCCAGTCCCATCTTGGCGGCCTGTTCGCGCGCTGTCCCCGGCATCAGCTGCATCAATCCGCGCGCGCCGGCGTGGCTGACGATCTGCTTGTCGAACTGGCTTTCCTGGCGGACGATGGCATGCACCATCGTCCAGTTGGATTGCGCGATGGACGGCACGGGCACGCGGGGAAAGGCGCTCTGGCCATAGCCGGTCAGGCCGCTCGATACGGCACGGCGACCGACCATCACGCCCATGTCGGGCCGGCCGAGGCTGGTCGCGAGCTCGGCGGCGAGGTAATGATCGCTGTCGCTGTCGGCGGTGTTGGCGATGGCGCGCACGAACTTGCTCTGGTCCTCCCAATAGCCCATCTGCCCGAGCGCCCGGACGGCGCGTACGACGGACCGGGCATTGAATGCGGCGCGCTCCGCTGCGGAAATTTCCACCGGGCGTTCCACTGTGGCGGGCGGCGGCACCGGCCGGCCAAGCCGCTCGAGGGCCAGCTGGCCGTAGAACTGGTCGGGATAGGCGGCCGCCTGGGTGAAATAGCCGCTGGCGCTGGCGGCATCGCCGGCCGATAGCGCGGCGCGACCGGCCCAGTAGAAGCCCTTGGACCGGGTCTGCGGCGACTTGGCGGCGGTGGCGTAGCGGCGGAACATGCCGACCGCATCGGCCGGGCGGTTGAGATTGTAGAAGGCGGTACTGCCCGCCAGCCAGGCGAGGCTGGTATAGTCGTCACGCTCGCCGATCGGCCGGTCGCTGACGTCGATGCCCCCGGCATAGGCATCGTCCAGCTTGCTGGCGATGCCCCAGGCGAAGGTCCACTGGCTGTCATTGGCGGCGGCGCGCGCCTGGGTCAGCAGCGCCTCGTACCATTTCTCCGCATTGCCGGGTCGATAGGCGAGCACCGGGCGGTTGGCGAGATATTGCCGGCCCGCAACCCAGTTGCCCGTGTTGAGTAGCCAGGTTGCCTTGTCCGCGACGAAGCCCGCATCCGTTGCGCCGCCGGTCGCCTCGGCTGCCTGCATCTTGACCGCGGCATCGGGAGCCTTCTGGCGGAAGGCGATGCGGGCGGCGAAGACCGGGCGCCGCGCGGGGGAGACATAGGCCAGCATCCGGTTCGCGCCGGCGGTGTCGTTGCCCCACAGCAGCATGTCGGCGCGCGCGTCATGGTCTGCGGTGGTGAAGCCGGAGCCGAAGAGGGAAAGCAGCCGCGTCTCGTCCGTAGGACTGAGCGATCCCCCGGTCCAGGCGTTGCGCGCGGCGATCCGCGCTTCGTCCATGCGGCCGAGCTGCATCAGCGCCACGGCGTTGCGGGCGTTGCCGACGGGCGTGCGGGCCGGGAATCGGGCGAAGAAGGCCGTCACCTGCCTGGGGTCGAAGCTGTCCGGGTTGATCCCTGTTTCCGCGAGGCGACGCATCCGGTCCTCGCCCGGCCAGCCGGGATTGGCCGTGATGAAGCTCGCATAGGCAGAAAAGCCGAGCCCGTCGCTCTGCTGCAGCGCGCGCCACTGGCTGATGGTGGCGGCGATCGACGCATCGGTCGGCGCGCCGATGCGCGACTGCACCTGCTGCCACTGTCCTTCCGCGGGTGGCCCGGGGCGCCACTGGCCATTCACGACCTGACCCTGGCCCGGGATCGGCTGCACGACCGCCGTGGAAGGATAACCCGGCGGGGTCGGCGGCGTTTCGGTCTGAGCCCCGGCCCCGGCCGCCGTCAGCAATATCGCGACCAGTGGCAGGCGGATCACATAATTTTCGATAAGGCGGGACGGCGGCATGCTGGACATTATCGCAATTGCATCCTTATCAGGCCCTGAATGACACGCTATAGCGCGCGGCTCACCCGATCATGCCCCGGAAGCCCGGAGAGTTGAAGGAGTAAATTGATGTTTTCCGGGTCCATACCAGCCCTGGTGACTCCTTTTCGCGACGGAACGGTGGACGAGGCCGCGTTCCGCGCTTTCGTCGACTGGCAGATCGCCGAAGGATCAAGCGCGCTGGTGCCCTGTGGCACGACCGGCGAAAGTGCGACCATGACGGTCGAGGAGCATAACCGGGTCGTCGCGGTCTGCGTCGACCAGGCGGCTGGCCGGGTACCGGTGATCGCCGGCTGTGGTTCCAACGATACGAAGATCGCGCTGGAGCATATGTATGCCGCCCAGGCGGCTGGCGCCGACGCTGCCCTGATCGTCGCGCCCTATTACAACAAGCCCAATCAGGAAGGCGTCTATCGCCATTTCGCCTATCTGGCCGAACGCTGCGACCTGCCGATCATTCTCTATAATGTGCCCAGCCGGACCATCACTGACATCGGCGTACCGGTGATCCACCGGCTGGCGCAGGAATATCAGACGATCGTCGGCATCAAGGATGCGACCGGAAATCTGGGGCGGGTCACCGCGCAGCGACTCGCCTGCGGCCCGGACTTCTGCCAGCTGTCGGGCAATGATGAAACCGCGCTGGGATTCAACGCCATGGGCGGGCGGGGCTGTATCTCGGTCACCGCCAATGTCGCGCCGCGCATGGTCGCCGATTTCCAGCGTGCCTGCATGGAAGGCGACTGGAATGGTGCCTTGGCGCTGCAGGATCGTCTCTATCCGTTGCACGATGCCCTGTTCAGCGATTCTTCACCTGGCCCGGTCAAATATGCTCTTACGCGGGTACGGCCCGATATGCCCGGGGAGCTCCGCCTGCCGATCACCTGGCCGTCGGACTCGAGCCGGACAGCGGTGGACCGGGCGCTGGAGATCGCGGGACTGGTTTGACAGGGCATACGCCCTATATGGTGAAGTGAGTTGATAATCCGTCATGGCGCGTCCCCGTCCCGAACTGTTCGACAAGAAGAAGATCGTCGCCGAGAACCGGCGCGCGCGCTTTGAATATTTTCTGGAGGACGTGTTCGAGGCCGGCATTGCGCTGCAAGGCACGGAAGTGAAGTCGCTGCGCTTCGGCGAGGGCAATATCGCCGAGAGCTATGCCGAGGTGAAAGGCGACCAAGTGTGGCTGGTCAACAGCAACATCCCCGAAATCAGCCACGGCAACCGCTTCAACCATGAGCCCAAGCGGCCCCGCAAGCTGCTTCTGCACGAACGCGAGATCGCGCGGATGCACGGCGCGGTGGAGCGCAAGGGCATGACGCTCGTGCCCCTGTCCATCTACTTCAACGGCCGCGGCAGGGCGAAGGTCGAACTGGCGCTCGCCCGCGGCAAGAAGACCCACGACAAACGCGACACGATCAAGGAACGGGACTGGAAACGGGACCAGCAGCGCATCATGAAGGCGCACCGCTGATGGACAACCGACTGTCCCGCTGGTGGCATGCCAATGCGCCGACGCGTGAATCCCTGGAGAACAACCGCTTCATCGCCCCTGTCGCGCATCGCGTGCTGGAGCCTTCGTTGTGGCGGTTTACCCGGCGGTCGGTGCCCCGTGGCGTAGCGCTGGGCCTGCTCGTCGGCATATTCCTGCTGATCCCGGGTGTGCAGATCGCGGGCGCGGCGCTGCTGGCGCTGCCGTTTCGCGCCAATATCCCGCTGGCTGCGGCCATGACGTTCCTGTCCAATCCCGCGACGACGCCGCTGATCCTCTGGGCATCGGTCTATATCGGCAACTGGATGCTGGGGCGGTCCGCCGACGCGTCGGGCTTCATGGCTCTGGTCGAGGAACATGCCTCCATCGGCCAGTGGTGCGCCTGGCTGTTTTCCGAGGCCGCGCCGGCGATGCTGTTCGGCCTGGCGCTCATCTCGCTCGCTGCCGCCGCGGTCGGATATTTCGTGGCCGACTGGGTCTGGCGTCATCGCATGGGCCGGAAATGGCATGCCCGCAAATTGAGGATTGGCAAGGCCCATGAAAGCGGCGCATTGGAGGAGCCTGCCTCCGCCTGAGCGCAGGCGGATCGTCCAATGTTGGTGCAGGGGGTGTGCGGATCATGGCCGCGCGGCTGAAAAAGGATGAGGAGGTCTGGCTGGCGCAGCCGCCTTCGCGCGCGGCGCTGCCCTTGCTGATCCTGGCTGCGCTGCTCTCCTCGGCGCTGCTCTTCTATGCCATCGGCGACTGGAGGCTGGTCGCGGGTTTCGCGGCCATGCTGCTCGCCATTGCCGCGCTGATGCGCTGGTATCGAAACCTTTATCCGCCGCAGGGGGCCGAAGGCGAGGCCTTACCCGACTGGACCGTCGCCCGGGCGGCGGCGGATGCGTCCAACATGGCGATTGCGGTCACCGACCGGGCGGGACGGCTGGTCTGCGCCAGCGACCTGTTCGGTGAATGGTTCCCTGGCTATCCCACCCCCCCGGGCGTAACGGCCGATGGCGCGCTTAGCGAGAATCTCGCCCACGCGGCGCGCGCGGCATGGCGCGACGGCGTGGCGAAGGTGGAAAGCGTGCCGCACGGCGCGATGCGCCTGGATGTCGACATCGGCCGCACCGGGCGCTCGGAAGATTATCTGCTCTGGCGCTTCACCCCGATGCGTCAGCCGAGCGCACTGGATGACGTCAACCGCTTGCTCACCGGCGAGGCAGGCCGGCAGATGGGCGAGGCAGGGGTGATGGCTGTGCTGATCGGCGGGGAGGGGCGCATCCGCGCCGCCAACGGCGCCTTCCTGCTGCGTGCCGCGGGGCGGATCGACGCCAACATCACCGGGCGGGACTTTGCCTCGCACATGCGGGTCGACGACAAGGGCCGGCTGTTCCTCGCACGCGAGCAGACTGGCGGGCTGCCGCTGCGGCTGCTCCAGGTGCCGCTCAAGCGCGCCAGCCAGGCGAGTGCTTCCGGCGGGGCCCAGGACGGGCCGATGCTTCTGCTGCTGATCGACGAGCCAGCGGGCGGCGGCGGCACGTCGGCGCTTTCCTATATCGAGACGCTTCTGTCGCTGCTGCCCTTCGGCCTTGCCATGGCGGATCGGGACGGGCGGGTCCTGTTCCTCAACAACGCCTTTGCGCGGGCCGCTGGCCTACGCATCGGTGACAAGCCGAGTTATCCGGGCGATCTGGTGATACGCGAGGACCAGGCCGCCGTCGCCGACGCCGTCCGACGCTTCGCCGTAGGGCCGCAGATGTCGGGCGACATCGCCGTCCGCCTTCGGATCCAGCCCGATGAGCCGACGGCGCTCAGCCTGGCGGGTGTGCGCGGCCTGGGAGAAGCGGCGGTGCTGCTCAGCCTCAAGGACAACAGCGAGGAAAGCAAGCTCAAGCGCCAGGTGGCGCAGGCGACCAAGATGCAGGCGATCGGCCAGCTCGCCGGAGGTGTTGCGCACGACTTCAACAACATCCTTACTGCGATCATCGGCCATTGCGATCTGATGCTGATGCGCCACACGCCGGGCGACAGCGACTATGATGATATCCAGCAGATCAAGTCCAACAGCAACCGCGCGGCGGGGCTGACCCGCCAGCTGCTCGCCTTCTCGCGGCAACAGACGCTGCGGCCGCAGGTGCTGCAGCTGCCCGACATCGTCGCCGACGTGTCGAACCTGCTGAAGCGCCTGCTGGGTGAAAGCGTGCGGCTGGAGGTCAGCCACGGACGCAACCTGGGCGCGGTCCGTGCCGATCCGGGCCAGCTGGAGCAGGTGATCGTCAATCTCGCGGTCAACGCGCGCGACGCCATGCCCGAAGGCGGCACGCTCAACATCCAGACCTATGCGGTGCCGGCGCACAAGGTGCGCGAGATGCGGCAGGAAATCCTGCCCGCGGCCAATTATACCGCGCTGCGCGTGTCCGACACCGGCCTCGGTATTCCGCCCGACATTCTGTCCAAGGTGTTCGAGCCCTTCTTCACCACCAAGGAACTGGGCAAGGGCACGGGCCTTGGCCTGTCCACCGTCTATGGCATCGTCAAGCAGTCGGGCGGTTATATCTTTGCCGAATCCGAACTGGGGCGCGGGGCGAGCTTCGTCATCTACCTGCCCGTTTATCAGGGGGCGGACATCGAGCAGACCAAGGCGCAGGCCCCCGCGCGGCGCAGCGACACCTGGGGTACCGGCACGGTGCTGCTGGTGGAGGACGAGGACATGGTGCGCGCCGTTGCGGAGCGGGCGCTGGCGCGGCAGGGCTATAAGGTGCTGACCGCGAATGACGGCGAGCAGGGGTTGGAGGTGCTGGGCGGCGAGGAGCGGATCGACCTGCTCATCTCCGACGTGGTGATGCCCAATATGGATGGACCGACCATGGTCGCGCAGGCGCGGCGGGCGCATCCCGACCTGCCGGTGCTGTTCATGTCCGGCTATGCCGAGGAGCAGCTGCGCAAGTCGATCGACATCGCCAATGTCGCCTTCCTGCCCAAGCCCTTCTCCGTCAGCCAGCTGGCGGAGGCGGCGCGCGACGCGCTCGCGATGCGGCCGGCGGCAGAATGAACTTCCCGTCATGTCATGCGATTATGACGGGCGCGGCGCCGACGGCGTGATGGCGGACAGCAAGGGCAGGGAAAGGGAAGGCATGGCGGAGGGCAAATCGATTCTGGTCGTCGAGGACGAGGCGATGATCGGGATGATGCTGGAGGACTATCTGGAGACGCTGGGCTATCGGCTCCACGGCATCGCCATGTCGGTGGACGATGCCTGCGATCAGGCGCGGCAGGGCGGGTTCGATGCGGCGCTGATCGACTGCAACCTGCAGGGCGAGAAGAGCTGGCCCGTCGCTGATATCCTGGCCGAGCGCGGCGTCCCGTTCGTCTTCGCGACCGGGGGCATGGCGGACGACCTGCCTCAGCAGCATGCAAGCCGGCCGACGCTGGCCAAGCCTTTCACCATCGGTGCGGTGGAACGGGCGCTGGGCAAGGTTCTGGCGGCGGGATAGGAAAATTCCGTTCCCCTCTTGTTCTTATAGAACAAACAGGATACATCATGGCCATGCCGCCGGTGACCCGGCGTGCTCCGCTTGACAGGAGACCGGGCCATGACCGCAATGCTCTCACTCATCGATTCCAAGAAGACAGGGACAATGGACAGACAGAAGGCATTGGAAGCGGCGCTTTCCCAGATTGACCGCGCGTTCGGCAAGGGTTCGGCCATGAAGCTGGGCAGCCGGGAGAAGATCGAGATCGAGGCGATCTCGACCGGGTCGCTCGGCCTCGACATCGCGCTCGGCATCGGCGGCCTGCCGCGCGGGCGCATCGTCGAGATCTACGGGCCGGAAAGCTCGGGCAAGACGACCCTTGCCCTCCACGCCATCGCCGAGGCGCAGAAGATGGGCGGCATCGCCGCTTTCGTCGACGCCGAGCATGCGCTCGACCCCGGCTATGCCAAGAAGCTGGGCGTTGACATAGACGAACTGATCGTATCGCAGCCCGACACTGGCGAGCAGGCGCTGGAAATCGTCGACACGCTGGTGCGGTCGAACGCGATCGACGTGCTGGTGATCGACTCGGTCGCCGCGCTTGTGCCGCGCGCAGAGATTGAGGGCGAGATGGGCGACAGCCATGTCGGCCTGCAGGCCCGACTGATGAGCCAGGCGCTGCGAAAGCTGACCGGCTCGATCAGCCGCTCGCGCTGCCTGGTCATCTTCATCAACCAGGTGCGCATGAAGATCGGCGTCATGTACGGCAATCCGGAAACGACGACCGGCGGCAACGCGCTGAAATTCTACGCCTCGGTACGGCTCGACATCCGCCGCACGGGCCAGATCAAGGACCGCGACGACATCGTCGGCAACGCGACCCGGGTGAAGGTGGTCAAGAACAAGGTCGCCCCGCCCTTCAAGCAGGTCGAGTTCGACATCATGTATGGCGAGGGCGTGTCGAAACTCGGCGAACTGCTCGACATCGGCGTCAAGGCCGGGCTGGTGGAGAAATCCGGTGCCTGGCTGTCCTATGACTCGGTCCGCATCGGGCAGGGGAGGGAGAACGCCAAGACCTATCTCAAGAATAATCCCGAAATGGCGGCGCGCCTGGAAAAGGCGATCCGGGGCAAGACCGAGGAGGTCGCCGAAGGGATGATGGCCGGACCCGAGGCGGAGGACGAGGGCGAGTAAGCAGGTCACCCCCGCCGGCCCGTATAGCCGGCGGAACGACCGGCACGGCCTCGCCCGCCTGCCGCCTCACGCACTGAAAAGGCCCGTCGCGTAGTCTTGCGCGACGGGCCTTTTACCGTTCAGGACTATCCTGACATGGCGTGATGTCCATTCCGCGCGGGCCGGCGATGCATCATCCAGCATCTGCTCTCGCCGCTGATGGCGGTGCCTGCGGTGGCGGGAGGCGAGCATGTTTAAGCGGCGTTTCCCCGGCGGCATAGGCGAAAAACCCGAGTCCGGTGTGCCGGAGGCTTGCGGAACGGAGCGCTTTCTCGCCCGTTCCTTGCTTTCCACTCCGACGCGAGGCTCCGATGACGCAATGCGCCACCACGTTCGACCCGCCTCCGCAAGCGGCGGACTTCTATACCGACAGCCTGCGCCACCTGGTCGAATCCGGCATCCCTTTCATGCTCTCGGGCACCTATGCGCTGGGGTGCCACACCGGCATCGTCCGGCCGACGAAGGATCTGGACGTGTTCTGCAAGGCGGGGGATGCGCCGCGCATCCTGGCCTACTTCCGCCAGCTCGGTCATGAGGTGGAATTCGAGGACGAGCGCTGGATCGGGAAGGTCTGGAAGGGCGACAATTTCTTCGACGTCATCTACAATATCTCGTCGGCCAGCCTGCCCGTGACGGAGGAATGGTTTCGCGAAGCCGATCATGCGGAGGTATATGGCACCACCGTCCGGATCACCCCGCCGACCGAGTTCATCCTGTCCAAGCTCTTCATCCAAGACCGCTACCGCTATGACGGGGCGGACGTGGCGCACATGATCCTGAAGCAGCATGAGCGGATCGGCTGGCAAAGGCTGCTCGATGCGATGGAGCTGCACTGGGAATTGTTGCTGATCCACCTGCTCAATTTCCGCTTCATCTACCCGACGGAACGGCACTGCATCCCGCTCTGGCTGTTCGAGGAGCTGCTGGGTCGGTTGCAGACGCGCAGCGAACTGCCGGTTCCCAATGTCCGTGTCTGCCGCGGGCGGCTGCTGTCACCGCGCGACTATCTGGTCGATATCACCGAATGGGGCTTTGCCGATGTGGTCGGCAAGGGGTTGGAGGAGAGCCATGACCGAAACCAGTGACGGATCGCAGCGCAACGGATTGACGCTGGCGGCGATTGGCGACCTGCATGTGACCGACACGTCCCAGCATCGATACAGCGCACTTTTCGAGCAGATATCCGAACAGGCCGACATATTGGCGCTGTGTGGTGATCTCACCAATTTCGGCAAGACGCGGGAAGCGGAGATCCTGGCGGAGGACCTGCGCCACTGCACCATTCCCGTCGTCGCGGTGCTGGGCAACCATGACTATGAATGCGGCCAGCCTGAAGAGGTCGTGCGTATCCTGCGCAGCGCCGGGGTCACCGTACTCGATGAGCAGGCGGTGGAGATTGCGGGCGTCGGCTTTGCCGGGGTGAAGGGCTTCGTCGGCGGTTTCGGACGCGGCGAACTGGGCGCGTTCGGCGAGCAGGCGATAAAGGGCTTCGTCGAGGAATCGATCAACGAGGCGCGCAAGCTCGAAAACGCCCTGCGCTCGCTGCGGACCGACCGCTGCGTCGCGGTGCTGCACTATGCGCCGATCGCCGCGACGGTGGCAGGCGAGCCGCCGGAGATCTTCCCCTTTCTGGGTTCCTCCCGGCTGGCGGAGGCGATCGACCGCTTCGATAATGTGCGTTTCGCCGTGCATGGCCATGCCCATCGCGGCACCTTCGAAGGCAAAACGCCCGGCGGCGTGCCGGTGTACAATTGCGCGCAGTTCGTGGTGACGGAGCGCATGGGGCGCCCCTACGCCCTCTTCTCGCTGGACTGATCTCGTCCAAGGGAAAAAGGCGGCCGCACCGGACTATTGGAGAGTATCGACCGGTGCGGCCGCCTTGCCATGGGCCGCTTTAGAGGGACACGTCCCATGGAGAACTTTGCGGCGTTTGCGCCCCATTACTCAGACATAATAGCGAATTCTGTTGCTTGAGCAATGTTTTTTCGCAAGCCTGAAATTTCCACCCACTATAGTCCCTGCAGATGCGCCAAGGCATCGAGTGCGGGAGGAATGCATGCGAAAGGCAAATAGGACGTTTCTGGGCAGGGGGCTGATGCCGGCCATGGTCATCCTGGCCGCAGCCGCCTCTCCCGCTCTCGGCGCGGAAGCCAGCCGAGCGCCGGCAGGCACGCTGGCCGATGGCACGGCAATCGAGACGGTTACACTGTCGAACGGCCATGGCGTGACGGCACGAATCCTGAGCTATGGCGCGACGCTGCAGTCGCTCTCCGCCCCGGACAGAAACGGCAAGGCGGCCGATGTCCTGCTCGGCTATGATGATCTGGCCGGCTATGTGGAGCATCCCAGCTTCTTCGGCGTGACGGCCGGCCGTTACGCCAATCGCATCGCCGGCGGCACTTTCATCCTGGACGGCAGGAACTACCAGCTGCCGATCAATAGCGGCGGCAACACGCTGCACGGCGGTCCGAAGGGGTTCGACAAGATCGCCTGGAAGGTGGCGTCGGTGACGAGCGGCTCGGTCGCCCGCGTCATTCTGTCCCATCTCAGCCCGGATGGCGACCAGGGCTTTCCAGGCACGCTCGACGCCACGGTCTCCTATTCGCTCGATGAGAGCGGCGCGCTGACCATCGCCTTCGACGCGAAGACCGACAAACCGACGGTGGTCAACATGACCAATCATGCTATTTTCAACCTCGCCGGGGAAGGCACGGCGGTCGGCGCGCTCGGCCATGTGCTGACCATTCCTGCCAAGGCCTACACGCCGGTCAATGCGAAGCTGATCCCGACCGGGGAGTTGAAGCCCGTGGCGGGAACACCGTTCGATTTCCGCACGCCGCATCGGGTGGGAGACCGCGCGCGCGACGGCCGCGACCAGCAGATCCTGTATGGCCGGGGCTATGATCATAATTTCGCGCTCGACAAGGGCCTCACCAAAACCCCCGAATTGGCCGCGCGGCTGGAAGACCCGGGATCGGGCCGGGTGCTGGAGGTGCTGACGACCGAACCGGGCCTACAACTCTATACCAGCAATTCCCCCTCCGCTTTTCCAGGCAAGCACGGACATCTCTACCGCCAGGGTGATGGCATCGCGCTGGAGCCGCAGAAATTTCCCGACTCCCCGAACCAGCCCGGCTTTGTCTCCACGCGCATCGATCCGGACAAGCCCTATCATCATGTGATGGTCTATCGGCTGTCGGTGAAGCGCTGAACGGTCCGCACTTCACGCCAGCATGACGATTTCAGTTGAACAGGCGAAGAGAACCCCCTAAATAACAAAATGACAGCGCTGACATTGCTTCTCGGCAATGGCAGTGTCTGCCATCCCGGGCGGTGTCGCGGCGAACTGCACGCGCTGTTGAACCGCCCGGGATGTGTTTTTTCTGCCTATCCGGCGCGATTGAGCGTCATGACCACCCGCAATCCCGGGCCGTCGTCTTCCAGCGCGATGGCGCCGTGATGCAGCCGCGCCACTGCTTCCACCAGCGACAGTCCCAGGCCGGAGCCTGGCTTGCCGCGCGCCGGATCGAGCCGGCCGAATCGCTTCAGCGCCTCTACGCGTTGTGCTTCGGGAATGCCGGGGCCATTGTCCGCCACCGCAAGGATAAGCTGCCTGCCCTGCGCCTGAACCCCTGCCTCGATCCGGATGTGGTCGCCGCTCTCGGCATATTTGAGCGCATTCTCGATCAGGTTGGCGAGCGCCTGGCTGATGAGCTCGCGGTGTAGCGGGAAGGCGAGACCGGCGGGCGCGGCCACCTCCAGCGCGAAGCCGCTGTCCTCGATCAGCGGCCCGTACACTTCCGCCACGTCGCGCAGCAATTCGCCGATGCCGGTGTCGCACAGCCGGTCGCTGCCGAAGCCCGCTTCCGTTCGGCTGATGAGCAGGGCGGTCGAGAGCATGCCTTCCAGCGCCTGCGCCTCGCGATGGACCTTCTCCAGCGCGTCGAGCGCGGCCTCGTCGCTGGTCTGGGCGCTGGCCTGCTCGACCACTGACATCAGTCGCGTCACGGGCGACTTCAGGTCATGGGCCAGGCCGTCGGTCATCATCCGCAGCTGAGTCACCAGCGCGTCGATCCGCTCCAGCATCGCGTTGATCGACTCGCCCAGGCGGTCGAAGGCATCGCCGCTGCCGTCGGTGTCGACCCGCCGGTGCAGGGCGCCTA
Organism: Sphingobium ummariense RL-3; assembly: GCF_000447205.1. Taxonomy (GTDB): domain Bacteria; phylum Pseudomonadota; class Alphaproteobacteria; order Sphingomonadales; family Sphingomonadaceae; genus Sphingobium; species Sphingobium ummariense. Next base: position 94,894 of record NZ_AUWY01000039.1, read on the forward strand.
CCGCGACGGCGTTGGCCGTCTCCGCGATGGCCGACACCTGCCGCGCCAGCATGCGACCGAGCAGCAGCGCGATGACGAGGGTGAGGCAGAGGCTCAGCAGGAAGGCGACGCTCAGCGCCTCCTCATAGATGCGGGTCAGCGCCATGCTGTCGCCCATGACCAGTCCAGCGAGCAGCCGGCCACCCCCCGGCAGGGTCGCGGTGGCGACGCCCATCGGCTCGGGCGAGGGGCTGTCGATGCGGTAGAGATCGATGGTCTGCCAATCGCTGTCCGCCTCCAGCGTGGCGGGCCAGGCGCCCAGATTGCCGGCGACAGGCCGGCCGCCGCGATCCGCGAGCAGCAGCACGATCCGCTCGCCGCTGATGGCGGGTAGACGGCGCTCGATGGTATGGCGCACGGCCGGGATGCCGCCCTGCCGCGCCAGCGCCACCAGTTCGTCCCGCAATTCCAGCACCGTCGCCTGGTCGGCCGCGACCACGGTGCGCTGGCTCGCCTGCTGGACGAACAGCAGGATGCCGCCCGTCACCAGAAACTGACAGAGAAAGGCCAAGCCGACGAAGCGCCCGATGGTCGACCGCGCCAGTGCCCGCCAGCGTTTCGCCGGGTCAGGCCTCGGCGCCAAGGCGATAGCCCATGCCGCGAACCGTGTGAAGCAGCGGCCGGTCCGATCCGTCGTCCAGCTTGCGGCGCAGGCGGCTGACATGGACGTCGATCACGTTGGTCCCGGGATCGAAATGATAGTCCCAGACGCCTTCCAGCAGCATGGTGCGCGTCACCACCTGGTCGGCATGGCGCAGGAAATATTCGAGCAGGCGGAACTCGCGCGGCTGCAGGTCGACGCCGCGGCCGCCGCGCTTCACCCGGCGGGCCAGCAGGTCCATCTCCAGATCGTCGTGCCGCAGCACTGTCACCACCGTGCTGCCCGATCCGTTCCGGCGCAGCAGCAGCTGTACCCGTGCTAGCAGCTCGGCGAAGGCGAACGGCTTGGTCAGATAGTCGTCCGAACCGCTGGTCAGTCCCTCCACCCGGTCCTCGGCCGTGCCGAGCGCGGACAGGAAAATGACCGGCGTCTGGATATCCGCGGCGCGCAGCGCCTTCAGCACCGCCATCCCGTCCATGGCGGGCATCATCCGGTCGAGGATGATCGCGCCGTAGCTGCCGTCGCTGGCCAGGAATAGGCCGTCGCGGCCGTTGTCCGCCTGATCGACGGTGAAACCCGCCTCGGCCATGCCCTTGGCGATATAGGCGGCGGTGGCGGGATCGTCCTCCACCACCAGGATCTTCTGGGTCATCGTGCCCCTGCGCTCCGGTCCAGCGTTACCACCCGCATCTGGTCCTGCCGCCGCAGGCGCAGGATCAGGCGCGAACCGTCCTTGCGTAGCAGATAAGCGCTGGCCTGATCCAGCGAACCGACGGGGGTGCCGTCGATCTGGACCACATCGTCGCCGACCGAAATGCCCAGCCGCGCCGCCTGGCCGCCCGATTCCATGCTGGTGACGACGACGCCGGAGCCGGGCGGATCGGCATCGTCGAGGGTCAGGCCGGGAAGCAGCCGGGCTGCCTGGCCTGAGGCGCTGGCATGGCTGCCGGCGAAATGGCGGGCATGGAGGAAGAAGGCGCCGCTCAGCAGCAGGGCACACAGGGCAAGCATCGCCAGCAGCAGGCCTGTGGCGTTCTTGTGCACCGGCCTGCCGCCGGTCGATCCTGGTCCTTCTTCCCTTCCGTCCACCGTCAGCTTCGTTTCGCGGGATATCCCCTCCGCCGGTGGCGACGCGGAAGGGGCAATGGAGGAGATATCCGCGCCGCCGTGGATAAGGATCGGGGAAATCGTCGGGAAAGTCATGTTACGCTTTGTTCATGCCGCCGCCGCCGGGGCTGCCACGCTGACCCGGCCCGACCGCTCCAACTTGCCCCAGCCGACCACCCAGCCGCCGATGGCGGACGCGATGGCGCGCACCACCACCCAATACATGATCTGGCGATAGACGAAGCGCTGTGCGACCAGCAGGTGCGCGGGATAGCGCGGGCGGCGGCCGTCGAGCCGATAGGCGACCCAGCCACAGGCGATGTCGACGGCGGTGAAGACCAGCCAGTAGAGCGCCATGCGCAGCACATCGCCATTGGTCTGCGCCCAGCCATGCTGTTGCACCCGCAGCACCGTGCCGGCGATCGACAGGACGAGCGCAAGGTCGATCAGCGGAGAGATCGCGGCGAAGGCGATCTGGAACAGCCAGGCCTGCGGCAGGCCGATGAGGGCCAGGCCAGCGGGGCGCCGCTCGCGCAGCACGCCGCCATGCTTCCACAGGCATTGCAGCGTGCCGAAGGCCCAGCGGTAGCGCTGTTTCGACAACGCCTTGAAGCTTTCGGGCGCCTCGGTCCACGCCACCGCCTCGGGATCGTAGGTGACGCGCCAGCCGGCGCGCTGGATCGCGATGGTAAGATCCTGGTCCTCGGCCAGCGTATCCTCCGGATAGCCGCCTACGGCGTCCAGCGCCGCGCGGCGCCAGGCGCCGACTGCGCCGGGTACGACCGTCATGGCGTCGAAGCCGGCCAGTGCCCTGCGTTCCAGATTCTGCGCCGTGATATATTCCACCGCCTGCCAGCGGGTGACGAGGTTGACGCGGTTGCCGACCCGTGCATCGCCCGCGACCGCGCCGATCGCCGGATCGGCGAACCAGCGGGCGAGGCGGGCGATGGTCTGCGGCTCGAACTGGGTATCGGCGTCGAGCGCGATCACCACCTCGCCCACGGCATGCCGCAGCGCCCGGTTGAGCGCCGACGCCTTGCCCCCATTGGCAAGGGTCAGCAGCGTGACGCGCGGATCGTCGGCGAAGGCGGCGGCGACGATCGCGCTGGTGGCGTCCTTCGATCCGTCGTCGGCGACGATGAGCTGCAGGCCCGGATAATCGCTGGCCAGCACGCGGCGCACCGACGCCTCGATCACCCGCGCCTCGTTATAGGCGGGGATGATGACGGAGACGGCGGGCGCGTGGACGGGCGGCCGGGGCCGGCTGCGCTTCGACTGGAACCAGGCAAGCCCCGCCATCAGCACCGCACGGGCAAGGCCGAGCGAGATGGCGAGGTAGAAAAGCCAGCCCAGCAGCGTGCCCAGCACCGCCAGCGTGACGAAGGCGGCGACGTCGATGCGCACCGCGGTCAGGTCGCCCGCCTCGACCGGCGGCATGGCGGCGGCGGGCGACAGCCCCGCGAGGCGCGAGACCGGCACGAAGCGATAGCCTTCCGCCCGCAGCGTTGCGATGATGCGGGGCAGGGCGGCCACCGTCTCCGCCCGGTTGCCGCCGCCGTCGTGCAGCAGGATGATGTTTTCCGACCGGTCGGGGGTCACGGCATGGACCTGCTCCACCACCTGCCGGACGATCGCATCCTCGCCCGGCCGCTGCCAGTCATTGGGATCGACATGCAGGCCGACGACCGTATAGCCCGCCTTCTGCGCCTCGAGCGCCGGGCCGAGTTCGTCCGCGGTGGTGGGTTCCGCGTCGCCGAAATAGGGCGCGCGGAACAGCCGCATGGAACGGCCCGTATAGGCCTGCACCAGCCGCTGCGTGGCATTCAGTTCCAGCCGCGTGGCCTCCGCCGATGCGCCCGCCAGGTTGGGATGGTCGTAGCTGTGGTTGCCGATCTCGTCGCCGTCGGCGACGATCCGGCGCAGCAGGGCGGGGTGCTCCAGCGCATTCTCGCCGATGACGAAGAAGGTGGCGGGGACATGCATCCGCTCCAGCACGGACAGGATCTGCGGCGTCCATTCGGCGTCCGGGCCATCGTCGAAGGTCAGCGCCAGCATCCGGTTGCGGGCGCCGGTGCGCTCGACCTGATAGGGGGTGGGAAGGCGGGTATAGCGCTCCCGCCGGATCATGTCCGATCCGTCGAAGGCCACGCTGCGATGGCCCTGGGTGGGCGTGGCGGTGATGCGCAATATCTCGCCGCTGCCCTCGACGTCGGTGTTCAGCGTGCTGTCGAGCCGGGCAAGGTCGGGCCGTCCCTTGCCGCGCCAGGCGGCGAGGTCGGGCCACAGGCCTGGATCCTCGCTGCCCAGCCGCCACAGCGCGACGCTGCGGATGCCGAGGCGCCGCAGGATCTGCAGCTGGTTCCAGCTGGCGGCGGCGTCCAGCATCCAGATCTGGTGGCGCTGGCCCGCCTCGTCATAGGCGAAGCCGGCATTGCCGCTCGCCGGGTCATAGCTGACGCCGGCATCGCTGTCGTGTGCCGCAAGCCAGGCTTCGTCGAGCGACAAGGCGTCCGCCCCGCCGCCATGCCAGTCATAGGCGTAGCTGCCGAGCGCGACGACGATGCGGTCGGCCCCGATGCGGCGCTGCGCCATGGCCACCTGCCGCGCGAACCAGTCCTGCGCGGCGATGGGGCCGGGCTGGCCGCCCTGCCAATGCTGGTCATAGGCCATGAAGATGACACGGTCGGCGATGGCGGCGAAACGGGCCAGAGGCCAGTTCTCGTCGCCCGCCGGCACCGTGACCGCCAGCTTCGCATGCTGGGGCAGCGCTGCGCGCAGCTGGCCGAGGAAGCGGAGATAGCCGTCCATCGCGCTAGGCGGCAGTGATTCCAGGTCCATGACGAGGCCGGCATAGCGATGCTGGGTTGCCCAGGTGCCGAGCCGGCCCGCCATGCGCCGGCTGGCGGCGGGATCGCGCAGCAGGCGCGCCATGCCCCCGCCGTCCCAGCTTCCGTCGGCCAGGTTCTGGACCATCGGCAGCACCTTGGGCTGCCGCTTCATCGCGGCGATCATGTGATCGAGCCGGCTGTCGGCATGGAATTGGGGCGTGCCGTCGGCCGCGACGGTGACCAGCGCCGGCACCACCCAGTCGAGCTGGTCGACATGGCGGCGGAGGGAGGCGAGGCTGCTTTCGTCGTCGGGCACGTAGAAGCCCACGGTCAGCGGCTTGCCCTGCCGGTGCCCGGTCTTCCAGTGCGGCAGCCAGCGCCGCACATCGTCGCGCAGGCGGCTCACGCCCGAAAAGGGCGCGGCGTGGGGCTGGCGGAGCGGCAGGGCGAGGTCGCCCTCCGACGGGACCGAAACCAGCGTCGTCGCAAAGGCGATCGCGGCGACGAGGATCAGGACGAGCAGCGCCGCCACGGCGCGCCGCGCCCAGACGCCGCGCTGTCCGGTGGGGTCGAAGAAAACGGGGGTGCTCATGTCCGCATGGCCCAGCAAGGGGGGAAATGCCGGCCCCCTACGCCTTCATCCCCGCCGGGAGGATGATCCGATCATGAATTCTTTGTCACGCGGACGGCAGCGGGCCTGCCGCATCCAGGGCCTCCAGCGCCAGCGCGACGGCGCCCAGCGGGCCAGCCCGTTCACCCAGCGCCGGCGCGCGCACGATCCGGCCGATGCTCGCCTCGTCGACATGCGGCAGATAGCCGGCAAGCTGCGCCACGACCTTCGTCCGCACCCGATCGAGCAGCGCGGCGCGACCCATGCCGACGCCGCCGCCGATCAGCACGCAGCGGGCGGACGTGGTCAGCAGGATCGTCCCGACCAGCTGCGCGATGTCGTGCGCGACATGGTCCCAGCGCGGATCGTCCGGCGCGATCCGGTCGCCGGGCATGCCGAAGCGGGCTGCGAGCGCCGGGCCGGAAACCAGCCCCTCGATGCAGTCGCCATGGAAGGGGCATATGCCGGGAAAGGGATCGCCGGGCGCGCGGCGGGTGACGATATGCCCGACTTCCGGGTGCATCGCCCCATGCAGCGGTCGGTCTCGCGACAGGAAACCCCCGCCCACGCCCGTGCCGATGGTCAGGTAGCACAGGCCGTCCGCCAGCGCGGGATCATCGGCGCCCACGCCCCAGCGCGCCTCCGCCAGAGCTGCGCCGTCGACATCGGTGTCGATCGCGGCCGGACAGTCGATCGCGCCGGCAAGCGCCCCGAATATGTCGGCGCCGCTCCAGCCCGGCTTGGGCGTGGGCAGCATGCGGCCGAAATCCGCTGCGGCGTGGTCGAGCCGCAGCGGACCGAAGGACGCGATGCCCAGCGCGTCGAACGGCGCCTGCGCATGCCAGCGGCGCAGCAGGTTCGCCGCCGCGTCCAGCGTCTCTGTGGGGCTGGTGGTGGGGATCGTCACCTGCTCGGCGATGGCATTCCCCTCCGCGCGCAGGACGATGGCCTTCGTCCCGCCCAGCTCCACCCCGGCAATCCGTGGTCCGTGCGTCAGGCGAACACCTCCGCCAGGGACTCGCCCTGCGGGCCGTCCTTCCAGTCGCGCAGCGCGATGTAGAGATTGGCCTGAGCCGCCCCCCAGAAGGCGATGGTGATCGTGTTGAGGATGCCCGAAACGATCAGCGATGTGACCGGCACCGTCCCCTGCGACGCCTGAATCGCGAGCCCGCTGGTCAGGCCGCCTATCCCCAGCACGAGGCTGATGAGGATGAGGAAAAGCCACATGACGATGAACAGCAGCAGGTACAGGCCGAAGATGCGCCAGCGCGCGCCCTTGGTCAGCGCCCGGCTGCGGCTGAAGGCGGCGAAGACGCCGATTCGCTCGGTCACCAGGGCCGGAACCGCGACCGCCCACATCAGCAGCAGGATGACGCCGGGAATGAAAAACAGCAGGAAGCCCGCGATGAGTCCCAGCGCCATCAGGAGGGTGAGGCCGATCAGCGGCACCGCGGCCGACAGGCCGACGCTCAGGCACTCGGCGAAGCTGGCGCGGCCGCCTTCCGCAAAGGCGGTGGTGGCCCGCACCACCGCACCCTGCACCAGCATGCTGAGCAGCAGGAAGACGACCATCGATCCCAGCGAGATCACCACGATAGCGAGCTGGCTTCCCGGCTCCGCATTGGCGAGCTGCGACCCGATGGAATAGCTGTAGAGGACTTGCGGGATGGCGCCGAACAGCAGCGCGCAACCGAAGGTCGCCAGCGGATTGTCGGCCAGCACCGCGAAGGTGCGGCTGATGACGGTTCCGATCGAAAAGCCGCGTTGTTCGAATCGCGGTGCGCTTGTCGCCATGTCTGGTTACCCCTGCTCTGTCCCCGCCGCCATGCTGCCGCAAAGAAGCACGCTTGTCATCCGTTTGTGGATGGCGGGCGTTGGATGGCGGGTATCGTCCAAAAGGCGGCCGTTGCTTTTCCTTCTCCCGCGGGCGGGAGAAGGATACGGAGCCTTGCCAGCTTGCTGGCTAGGCGCAGTTGGATGAGGGCTTTTTTCTTCAGACCACAAGGAAAAGGCCCTCACCCTCCCACCGCTTCGCGGCGGGCCCCGCCCTCTCCCGCACGCGGGAGAGGGGAGACAAACTAACGTCCGCTCCCCACCCATCTCCCCCATACAAACAGACTCAAGCCCCTCCCGCCCAATGACTTGCACCCGTCACGGTCGCCGCCTAGTTTCGAAGCGATCGGGGGCGGACGGCGATGAGCCAGGCGGATGGAGTGTCGGACGAGCGGCTGGCCGCTGCGCATCGCGCATTGCGCGAAGGCGGCGACATCCAGTTCGACATGATGCCCATCGCGCCCAAGCCACCCCCGCCGGCCTGGCTCAAGGCCTTCGGCGAATGGCTAGAAAAGGTGCTGGCGCCCGTCGGCCGCTTCCTGCGCTGGCTGTCGAGCTTCATGCCGGACGCACCCTATGCCCGCATCTTCCTGTGGACGATGATCGCGGCGCTGGCGCTGCTGCTGGTCTGGATCGTGCAGGACCGCATCCGCAACGGCGTCTGGCGCCTTCCCC
>NZ_AUWY01000040.1 GCF_000447205.1 Sphingobium ummariense RL-3
GGCCGTTGAGGCCGAGGACAGCTGGGCGCCGGAGGCGGCGCCCGCGCGCGCCTGGCTGCAGGAGGCGGATGCACTGGCCGGCCAGGGCCGCTATGCCGAGGCGGTGCACCATCTGTTGCTGCGCAGCGTCGAAGACCTGTCGCGTCGCAGGCCCCAGATCGTGCGGCCCGCGCTCACCAGCCGCGACCTTTCCCGCGCCGAGGGCATTCCCCAAGCTCCGCGCCGCCTGTTCGCGGAGATTGCGGCGGCGGTGGAGCGCAGCCTGTTCGGCGGCCGCGCGATCGACGCGGACGAATGGCATCGCTGCCGCGCCGCCTATGCCGATTTCGCGCAGACAAGGACATGGTCGGCATGAGCGATATCGCCCTGACGAAAGGCGATCAGCCGGCGCTGTTCCGGGGTTTCACCGTCGGGCTGATGCTGGCGATCGGCATCGTCGCCTTCGCTGCCATGCTGGTTCTGGGCGCCTATGCGCCCGACCTGCGATCGGGCCGCAACGGCGGTTCACACGCCCTTTCCACCGCAGTCACGGGTTATGCCGGGCTGGTGCGGCTGGCGGAGGCGACCGGGCGCCATCCGCGCATCGTCCGCCATCCGCATCAATATGACAGCGAAGATCTGCTGGTGGTCACGCCGGAACGGGGGTCGATCGACATCAGCGCCGCGCTGCGCGGGCGGGAGGGGAAGCCGACCCTTTTCGTCCTGCCGAAATGGCTCATGGTGCCCGACCGGGAGCATCAGGGCTGGTCGCGCTACGCCGGGCTGATGCCGCTCTCCGAGCCGGTCGGCGTGCTGGCGCCCGGCGTGCGCTTCACGATGCGACAATATAAGAGCGGGGGCGGACGGTTGGTGACCCACGACCTCCCGGCAGCCGTTCGCTTCTGGGCGCCGCGCCCGATCCAGGTCATCACCGGCATCGACCGCAACAACAATCAGCAGGCCGACAGCTGGCGCGATCTGACGCCGCTCATCACCGACCGGAACGGCGGGATCGTCCTCGCCCGGCTCGGCGGCGGGCCGCTCTACGTGCTTGCCGATCCCGACCTGCTCAACAATCGCGGCATGAAGGAGGAGGACCAGGCGGCTTCCGCGCTGGCGCTGCTCGACTGGATGAACAGCACCGGCGCTGAAGGCATCGCCTTCGACGTGGCGATGAACGGCTTCGGCCATTCGCAGAGCCCCCTGAAGCTGCTGTTCGAGCCGCCCTTCCTCGCTGCCACGCTGGCGATCCTCGCCGCGCTGCTGTTGGCTGGTATCCATGCTTTCGGCCGCTTCGGCCCGCTGCGCCCGCGCGAACGCGCTGTTGCCTTCGGCAAGGCAGCGCTGGTCGACAACAGTGCCGCGCTGATCCGCAAGGCGGGGCGGGAGGCGCGGCTGGGCGGGCGCTACGCCGCCGTGATCCGCGAGCGGGCGGCGCGCATCTTCGGCGTACCCGCGCGCCTCAAGGGCGACGCGGTCGATGCCTATCTCGACAATCTGACCGGACGGCAGCGCTTCACCGATCTCGCCCGCGCGGCGGAGGAGGCGCAGGACCGGCGCGAACTGATGGAAACGGCCCGGGCGCTCCATGCCTGGCAATGGGAGAAACGGACGTGACGGTGGAAGAAGTCCAGGCGCTGGCGCAGGCCATCAGGCAGGAGGTCGCGCGCGCGGTCGTGGGGCAGGAGGCGACGGTCGACCTGATGCTGGTCGCCCTGTTCTCCGGCGGGCACATCCTGCTGGAAGGGCCGCCGGGTACCGCGAAAACGCTGATCGCGCACAGCTTCGCCCGCGCATTGGGCCTCGATTTCGGGCGCATCCAGTTCACCCCGGACCTGATGCCCGGCGACATCATCGGCGCCAATCTGTTCAACTTCCAGACCAGCCAGTTCACGCTGACGCGCGGCCCGATCTTTACCGAGCTGCTGCTGGCGGACGAGATCAACCGCACCCCGCCCAAGACGCAGGCGGCGCTGCTGGAGGCGATGCAGGAGCGCACCGTCACGATCGACGGCGAAAGCCTGCCGCTGTCGGACCGCTTCATGGTGGTGGCGACGCAGAACCCGATCGAGCAGCAGGGCGTCTATCCGCTGCCTGAGGCGCAGCTCGACCGCTTCCTCTTCAAGCAGACGGTCGATTATCCGAGCGAGGCGGAGGAACGGCGGATCATCGCCACCCATGGCGCACGCACCAACGCGATGATGCCGGAGGACTGGGGCGTGAACCCGGTCGCCGATGCCGCGACGCTGGGCGCGGCGCTGGCGACGGTGGGCGCGGTGCGGCTGGCGGACGAGGTGGTCGACTATATCCTGGCGCTGGTCCGCGGCACGCGCGACGTCGCGGACCTGGAAAGCGGCGCCTCACCC
>NZ_AUWY01000041.1 GCF_000447205.1 Sphingobium ummariense RL-3
GGCGATCGACGGGCGCGACTTCGTCATCCCCGACGACGTCAAGGCGCTCGCACCCGCCCTGCTGCGCCACCGCCTGATCCTGTCGCCCGCCGCCGAGATCGACGGCCGCCGGATCGAGGACGTGGTGACCGGCATCATCGAAACGATCGAGGCGCCCCGCTGAAACCCGCCTCCATCCTCTATCCGACGCGCAGCGCGATCCTTGCGGCGGCCGCCGGCGTGCCGGTCACGCTGATCGTCGCGCTGCTGGTGCCGGGGCGCTGGTATGCCGCACTGGCCTGGCCGGTTGCCGTGCTGGCGTTGGTGCTGGCCGACGGGCTGCGCGGTGCCTGGCCTGCTGCGGCCAGTGCGCGGTTGACGGCGCCGGGCCATGTCAGCGTCGGCGAGGATTTCGAGGCGACAGTGGATGTCGCCATCGCCGGGCAGGCGCCACGCGATGTGCAATTCGCGGTGCGAGCGAACGGTCTGGTCGAGACGGACGGTGAAGGGGCATGGCTCGCGCTGGCCGGCGGGAAGGGCACGGCGCGCGTACCGATGCGCGCGGCGCGCCGGGGCACCGCGCTGGTCGATCGCGTCTGGCTGCGCTGGCGCGGACCCCTGGGGCTGACGTGGAAGCAGCGCGCGCTGCCGCTCGACACGCGCATCGCGATCCTGCCCGACATCCGCCCGGTGCATGAGCGCGGCGCGCAGATTTTCCAACGCCATGCGATCCAGGGCCTCATGGCGCAGGTCGATCGCGGCGACGGCGCCGATTTCGACGCGCTGGTGGAGTTCCGGTCCGGCATGGACCGGCGCGCGATCGACTGGAAGCATTCGGCGCGGCTGCTGAAGCTGCATGTCAAGGAATTCCGGTCGGAACGCAACAACCAGATCGTCTTCGCGGTCGATGCCGGGCGGCAGATGTCCGATCCGGTTGCCGGCCTTTCCCGGCTCGACCGGGTGGTGTCGGCGATGCTGCTGACCGCCTGGGTCGCGCTGAAGCTGGGCGACCGGGTCGCGCTGCACGCCTTCGATTCGCGGCCGCGCATCGCCAGCGGCCTGATCTCCGGCGCGGCGGCCTTCGGCGAGTTGCAGCGCCTTGCCGCCAGGATCGACTATAGCGGCGAGGAAACCAATTACACCCATGCGCTCACCACGCTCGCCGCGCGGCTGACGCGACGGTCGATGATCATCCTGTTCACGGAGTTCACCGATCTCACCTCCGCCGACTTCCTGGTCCGCGCCGCCGCCCGGCTGGTCGAGACCCATCTGCTGCTCGTCGTCGTACTGCGCGACGACGAACTGGAATCGATCGTCGATCGCGCGCCGGAGAATGCCGACGACGTGACCCGCGCCGTCACCGCCGCCGCGCTGCTGCGCGACCGGCTGATGGTGCTCACCCGCCTGAGGCATCTGGGCGCCCATGTGATCGAAGCGGAGTATGACCGGGTCGCTGACCGCCTTGTCGAAGGCTATGTCGACCTGAAGCGGAGGAACCTGTTGTGAGCGCCCTTGTCGATGTCCGCGCCGCCGCCGTCCCGCTGGTCAACGCCAGCCGTTTCCGCGCCGCGCACGAGGCGGAGTGGAACCGGCTCGACGCCCTCCTCACCCGGATGGAGAAGAAATCCGTCCGCGCCCTCGATGAGGAAGACATATTGGCGCTGCCGCTGCTCTACCGGTCGGCGCTTTCGTCGCTGTCCGTGGCGCGCGAGACCTCGCTGGACCGCAGCCTCGTCACCTATTTGGAGCAGCTGTGCACCCGAGCCTATTTCCAGCTCTACGGCGTCCCTGAGTCAGCCGTGCGGCAGGCGCGGCGCTTTTTCGGGTCGGGCTGGCCGCTCGCGGTGCAGGCGCTCTGGCGCGAAACGCTCGTGTGCCTGCTGCTGACCGTCGCCGGCGCGGTCGCGGGCTATTGGCTCGTCGCTACCGACACGAGCTGGTACTACAGCATCATCCCCGACGCGATGGCGGGCGGCCGCGATCCTTCCGCCAGCATGGAGACGCTGCGCGGCACCATCTATGGCGAGCAGAAGGGTGGGATGCTGGCGACCTTCGCCGCCTATCTCTTCACCCATAACAGCCAGGTGGCGATCTTTGCCTTCGCCCTGGGATTCGCCTTCACCGTGCCGACAGTGTTGCTGCTGCTCTATAACGGCCTCAGCCTCGGTGCGATGATCTGCCTGTTCGCGCAGAAGGGGCTGGGCTTCGGGTTCGTCGGCTGGCTGACGATCCACGGCTCGACCGAGATGTTCGCGATCATCCTGGCCGGCGCGGCGGGAATGCGGATCGGCACGGCGGTCGCCTTTCCGGGGCGTGACGCCCGGACAGAGTCGGCGGTCAGGGCCGGGCGCGGCGCAGCGGTTGCGATGGCGGGCGTCGTGCTGATGCTGCTGGTGGCGGGGCTCCTGGAGGGGATCGGCCGCCAGACCATCCAGTCCGACGCGACACGCTATGGCATCGGCCTTGCCATGCTCGCAGGCTGGCTCGCCTATTTCTACCTGCCGCGGCGCCGGGAGGGAAGCGATGCGCTGGCGTACTAGGCGAGGGCAGCGCCCGCCCGCGACGCTGCGGCGCAGCTTCGTCACGCCCGAGGGCGTCGACCTGCGGCTGGAGCTGGCAAGCGCCGGCGCACGGGCGGGCGCCTTCCTGATCGACGCGCTGATCCTGTTCGGCACGCTGATCGCCATCACCGTCCTGCTGGTGACGGCGGGCATAGCGGGCGCGGGCGGCGAGATCGTGATGATCCTGTGGCTCGTGGGCGCCTTCGTGCTGCGCAACGGCTGGTTCATGCTGTTCGAGATGGGCGGGCGCGGCGCGACGCCGGGCAAGCGGCTCACCGGGTTGCGGGTCGTGGCACGAGACGGCGGGCGGCTGACCGGTGGGGCGGTGATCGCCCGCAACGCGATGCGCGAAATCGAGCTGTTCCTGCCGCTCTCCTTCCTCGGCATGCAGGCATCGCAGGGCGCGGCCGACGGTTTCCTTACCCTGTTCGCGCTCTGCTGGAGCGGCATCTTCCTCTTCTTCCCGCTGTTCAACCGCGACCGGCTTCGGATCGGCGACCTGCTGGCGGGGACGTGGGTGGTGCAGAATGTCCGCGCGAAGCTGGGCGACGACCTGGTCGCGGCGCGCGCGCAGCAGCCCCGGCGCACGTTCAGCGACGCGGCGCTCGACCTCTACGGCATCTACGAGCTGCAGACGCTGGAGGATGTGCTGCGCAAGGGCCGGGAGGAATCGATCGCCACCGTCGCCGCGACGATCCGGCGCAAGGCGGGCATCCCCGACGACTATGACGATGTCGGCTTCCTGTCGGATTATTATGCGGCGCTTTGCGCCCGGCTGGAGCGCGGCATGCTGGTCGGGCGGCGGCGCGAGGACAAGCACGCCGTGGGGCGGTAGCAAGGGCGAACTAACGGCCCTTGGCCTCGACATGGCTGACAACGGGACCGGGCACCCCGTATGTTGTCCAGCGGTTGGACAGCGGCACGGGCTGCCACAGTCGTCCGCCCATCAGCAGCATTGCCATCCCTGCACTGGCACCCAGAAAGGCAAGCGCGGCCAGCAGCAGTTCAAGGGGTGTGGTGCCACTCGTTGGGTTAAGCGATACCAGATGATGCAGCAGTCGGCCGTCCGCGGCCGTGGCGATGAGCAATGTGAGGCCGGCAAGGCGCAGACCGATCCTCGCCTTCCATGTCCGATACCAGGGTTTCGTCGACATCGTGGCAGCCTTCCGGGAACGGGAGGGCTCCTCATCTACGCAGATCGACATAGCCATTCGAGAGCGGGAACCACGCATCGCCATAGGGATTGCGTAGGAATCGCACGGCAATTCCCGCCGCGGCTGCGCGATGCTATGCAAATCCCATAGCGAACCCGGTTTATTCCTGTGGCAATCCTATGGGGCGGCGTGGCATGGCGGGAACGGAACAGGGAATGACAGCACGGCCATGACATCACCGCCCGCCGGTCCTCAGGGCGCGCCGCAGGGTCGCCTCGGCGCGCTCGCGCTGGGTGCGCTCGGCGTCGTGTTCGGGGACATCGGTACCTCGCCGCTCTATGCCCTGAAGGAAAGCTTCATCGGCCATCATCCGCTGGCCGTCGATCCGCTGCACATCTACGGCGTGCTGTCGCTGATCTTCTGGACGATGACGCTGATCGTGACGGTCAAATATGTCTTCATCGTCATGCGCGCCGACAATGACGGGGAAGGGGGCAGCATGGCATTGCTCGCCCTGATCGGCCGGCGGCTGGGGACGACCCGCTGGACGCCGCTGATCGCCTCTCTGGGGGTGATCGCGACGGCGCTGTTCTATGGCGACGCAATCATCACCCCCGCCATCTCGGTGCTGTCGGCGGTGGAAGGCCTCACCGTCGTCCAGAGCAGCCTGACGCCGATGGTGCTGCCGATCTCCATCGCCATCCTGATCGGCCTGTTCCTGATCCAGCGCCACGGCACGGCGCGGGTGGGCGCATTATTCGGCCCGGTGATGGCGCTCTATTTCATCGTGCTGGCGGCGCTTGGCCTGATCAACCTGCTGCGTCATCCGGAGATTGTGGGGATCGTCAATCCCGTCTGGGCCTGGCGCTTCTTTGCCGTCGATCCGAAGCTTGCCTTCCTCGCGCTGGGGTCGGTCGTGCTGGCGGTGACGGGGGCGGAGGCGCTCTATGCCGACATGGGCCATTTCGGGCGCAAGGCCATCTCGATCGCCTGGCTCTACGCCGCGCTGCCCTGTCTGATGCTCAACTATCTGGGGCAGGGAGCGCTGCTGCTGGAAAACCCGGCGGCGGTGGAAAACCCCTTCTTCTATCTCGCACCGGAATGGGCGCGGCTGCCGCTCGTGATCCTGGCGACGCTGGCCACGATCATCGCCAGCCAGGCGGTCATTTCCGGCGCCTTTTCCGTCACGCGTCAGGCAGTGCAGCTCGGTTTCCTGCCGCGTCTGCGAATCCTGCACACCAGCGCCCATGCCGAAGGGCAGGTCTATGTGCCGCTCGTCAACTGGACGCTGCTGGTGCTGGTCATCCTGCTTGTGCTGGGCTTCCGCAGTTCCAGCGATCTGGCCGCGGCCTATGGCATCGCGGTTACCGGCACCATGGTCATCACCGCCTGCATGCTGGGCGTGCTGACCTTCAGCGTCTGGCGATGGCCGCCGCTTGTGGCCGGGTCGGTCACCGGGTTGTTCCTGGTCATCGACGGCGCCTATTTCGCGTCCAACGCGACCAAGATCCCGGATGGCGGCTGGTTCCCGCTGCTGGTCGCGGCCTGCGCCTTCCTGTTGCTCACTACCTGGGCGAAGGGACGCAGGATCATGCGCGCCTATCTGCGCGAGGGGGCGATGGAGCTGGACCTGTTCATCCGGTCGGCGGGAGCATCGCTCAAGCGCGTGCCGGGCACCGCGATCTTCCTCTCTTCCACCACCGACGGCGTTCCGCCAGCGCTGCTGCACAATGTGAAGCACAACCGCGTGCTGCACGAACGGATCATCATCCTCACCGTCCGGACGGAGGCCGTGCCGCATTTGCCGCTGGAGGGCCGGACCAGCGCGACCGACCATGGGCAGGGCTTCTACCGTCTGGTGCTGCGCCACGGCTTCATGGAGGATGTCGACATTCCCGCCGCGATGAAGGCCGTGCAGGATTGCGGCGGCCCGATCAACGTCAAGGACACGAGCTATTTCCTCAGCCGCCAAACGCTGATCCCGTCGGAGCGGCCGGGCATGGCAATCTGGCGCGAGAAGCTCTTCGCCTGGATGATCCGCAACGCGGAAAGCCCGATGTCCTTCTTCAAGCTGCCCACCAACCGCGTCGTGGAGCTGGGATCGCAGCTGGAGATTTGAACGATGGAGGGGGCTATTCCCCCTCCGGCTCCAGCCGCAGCCGATAGCCGATCCCCAGTTCGTTGCCGATCAGGCGCGGGCGCTGCGGGTCGTCCTCCAGCTTCTGGCGCAGCGTGCGGATCAGGACGCGCAGATATTCGACATGATGCTCATGCTCGTGCGGCCAGACATGGTCCATGATCTGCTTGTGGGTGATGATCCGGCCGGGGAATTTGGCGAGCTGCTCCAGCACGCCATATTCCTTGGGGGTCAGATGCACCTCCCGTCCGTTCTTCGTCACGATATGGGCCATGAAGTCGATGCTGACATCGCCCGCCTGCACGCGCGCCGTCCCGCCCTCGCGCGAGACGCGGTTGCGCAGCGCGACCCGCACCCGCGCCAGCAGTTCGTCGGTGTCGAAAGGCTTGGTCAGATAGTCGTCGGCGCCCAGGTCCAGCGCCGCCACCTTCTCGTCCGTCATGTCGCGGGCGGACACGACGATCAGCGTGGTGTCGCTCTCCTTCTTGATGAGCGGCACCAGTTCCAGCCCGTCGCGGTCGGGCAGGCCCAGGTCCAGCAGGGTGATGTCCGGCCGCTCCTCGCGCAGCCTTTCCATCGCCTCGCGTGCGTTCGACGCCTCGACCGACTCATAATCGGCGCGGGCGAGCGCGGCGTGGATCAGCCGACGGATCTGGGGTTCGTCGTCGATGATGAGCAGCTTGTGCCGCAGCTTCATGGCAGGTCCTCGTCGCTGAGGTCGGTCAGGATCAGGGGGCGCGGGATGGACAGGGTGAAGCACGCCCCGGGCGGGTCGGTCATGCCCCTGGCCTCTACGGCAAGCCCCATCGCCTCGGCGAAGGCCTTGACGATGGCGAGGCCAAGGCCGGTACCGGTCTTCGCCCGGTCGGATCCCTCCAGCCGGGTGAAGGTGTCGAACACGCGCTTCTCCTCGCCCGGCGGAATGCCCGGCCCCTGGTCGATGACCGACAGGTCGATGGCGTCCGGCCGCCGCACCGCCCGCACCGTCACCGGCGTATCGGGGTCGCCATAACGCCCGGCATTGTCGAGCAGGTTGATGAGGCAATGGTGCAATAGCGTGGCATCGACCCGGACCAGCGGGATGTCGGGCGGAATCTCCACCTCCACCGCGCGTCCGGCAAGGGCGGGGCGGGTATCGTGCACCGCGCTCGCCACCGCGTCGAACAGGTCCGTCGCCTCCATCCTGAGCGGCAACGCGCCTGCTTCCACCCGCGCCATGTCCAGCAGGTTGGCGATGAAGCGATTGAGCCGCTGCGCCTCGGCGTCCAGCGTCTCGGCGAGCTCGGGGGAATAGCCGGTCCTGAGCTCGCGCGTCGTCGACAGGATGGTGGTGAGCGGCGTGCGCAGGTCGTGGCTGACCGAGGAGAGCAGGGCGGACCGCAGCCGGTCGCGCTCGCGGATCTGGCCTGCCTCCATCATCTCCTCCTCCAGTGCCACGCGCTCCAGCGCGATCGCCGCCTGGTTGAGCAGGCTCATCAGCAGCGGCACCTGGTCCGATCGCACCGGCTCGCCCGCATCCTCGCGGGCGAGGCCGATGACGGCGATCACCCCCGCCTTGCCGCGCACCGGATGGAACAGCCAGTCGGACGCGGTGAGGGTGGAGGAGCCGCGCCCGGCCGGCTCGTCATGTTCCATCGCCCAGCGGGCGGCCGCGCGCTCGATCTCGTCCAGCCTGTCCTCGGGCGGGTAGGCGGCGCGCAGCTGAGGGCCGAGCGCGGAGGGGACCAGCAGCACCGCGCGCACGTCGAACAGGCGGGCGACCTCCGCGCAGATCGCATGGCGCATCTCCTCGGGACTGGCCGAGGCAGTCAGCTGGCGCGAGAAGCCGGCGAGCGTTGCGTTCTGCCGCGCGCTCGCCTGCGCCAGCGCAGTCTGCG
This sequence comes from Sphingobium ummariense RL-3, assembly GCF_000447205.1. Classification (GTDB taxonomy): domain Bacteria; phylum Pseudomonadota; class Alphaproteobacteria; order Sphingomonadales; family Sphingomonadaceae; genus Sphingobium; species Sphingobium ummariense. The sequence continues at coordinate 7,709 of NZ_AUWY01000041.1, forward strand.
CGTGCATCCGCGCGGCGAACTGGCTGGTCACCACCGCCACGCCCAGGAAGACGAGGATGGAGATGACGTTCTCCGGATTGTTGACGGTCAGCGTGCCGGTCGGCGGCAGGAAGAAGAAGTTGTAGGCGAGGCTGGACGCAACCCCGGTGGCAAGCCCCGCGCGCAGGCCGTAGCTGGCGGCAGCGACCATCACGGGCACCAGATAGAGCAGCGAGATATTGGACAGATCGATGAGCTGCAGCAGCAGCCGCCCGGCCAGCGTGGTCGCGGCGACCATCAGCATCGCCCAGACATAGTCGAGCGGCTGGCCCCAGGCGCCGCGCGACCGCTGGCCCGCGCCACCGGAAACGGGCCTTTCCTCGCCGGGCAGGACGTGCACGGCGACGTTGCCGATGTCGCGGATCAGCCGGTCGACCACCGAGCCATGGCGCAGTTCGAACCACCAGCTGCGCGTCGATTTGCCGATGACCAGCTGGGTCGCGCGCATGTCGGCCGTAAAGGATCGCAGCCCCTCCGCGACGCCGGCGGCGGGGATGCTGGCCGTCTCCGCCCCCAGGCGCGCGGCGAGGGCAAGCGTCTCGGCCAGACGCTGCCGCTCCTCCTCAGAGAAGCCCTGTGTGCGCGGCGTTTCGATATGGACGGCGGTCCACGGCGCCCGGAGCGCATCGGCGAGACGCTTGGCCGCGCGCACCAGCCCGGCGGATTGCGGCAGCTCGCTGACCGCCACGACCACCCGCTCGCCCGCCGCGAAGCTGCCGGCCAGCGCATGGGCGCGGACATAGTCCAGCATCTGCGCATCGACCGCCTGCGCCGCCCTGCGCAGCGCCAGCTCGCGCAGGGCCGTGAGGTTGGATTTGGAGAAGAAGTGCGTCAGCGCCCGGCTCGCTTCCTCCGGGATATAGACCTTGCCCTCCTTCAGCCGCTCGATCAACTCGTCGGGCGGGATGTCGATGACCTCGATCTCCGCCTCCTCCAGCACGCTGTCGGGCACGGTTTCGCGCACGCGGACCCGGGTGAAGGAAGCGACGACGTCGTTCAGGCTCTCGATATGCTGGATGTTGACCGTCGAATAGACGTCGATCCCCGCCGCCAGCAGCTCCTGCACATCCTGATAGCGCTTGGGATGGCGACTGCCCGGCGCATTGCTGTGGGCGAGCTCGTCGACCAGCACCAGCGCGGGATGGCGGGCGAGGATCGCGTCGATGTCCATCTCCGCCAGGGCGTGGCTTTGGTGCGCGACGATGCGGCGCGGCACGACCTCCAGCCCCTGCACCATGGCCTCGGTCTCGCGCCGGCCATGGGTCTCGACGATGCCGATCACGACGTCGATGCCGGCCTCGCGACGCTGCCGCCCTTCGGCCAGCATCTCATAGGTCTTGCCGACTCCCGGCGCAGCGCCCAGGAAAACCTTCAAACGGCCGCGGCCTTCCCGCGCCGCCTGGCGCAGGAAGGCTTCGGGATCGGGACGGTGCTGGTCGCTCACGCCGCCGGTTTAGCGGAAAGACCGTCCAGCCGTCGATTGAGATCGAACAGGTTGACGCGCGGCTCGCCGATGAAGCCCAGCAGGGGATGGCGCACGCTGTCCGTCACCAGCGCCTGCACGCGTGCCCGGTCGATCCCGCGCGCCTTGGCAACGCGGTCGACCTGATAAAAAGCCGCCTCGGGGCTGATGTCAGGGTCGAGCCCCGAGGCGGAGGCAGTCACCAGATCGGACGGAACGGGACGATCGGGCGAAGCAGCCTTGAATTTCGCGATGTCGGCGGCGACGCGGTCGGCCAGCGCCTGCGAGGTCGGGCCGAGGTTCGAGCCGGAGGAGGCAAGGCCGTCATAGCCCTTGCCCGCTGCCGACGGACGGCTGTTGAAATAACGCTCGCTGGTGAAGGCCTGGCCGATGACGGTCGAGCCGATCGGCTTGCCGTCACGCTCGACCAGGCTGCCATTGGCCTGCGCCGGGAACAGCAGCTGTCCCATGCCGGTCAGCGCCAGCGGATAGCCGATCCCGAGCAGCAGGGCGAAGAGCAGCGTCATCACCAGCGCGGGGCGGAGCGAGGAAAGAAGATGCTTGGTCATTGTCATGTCCTTTCCGGGCCTGGCTCAGGCCAGCCCCAGCCCGCCGACGGCGAGGTCGATGAGCTTGATGCCGACGAACGGCGCGATGATGCCGCCCAGGCCATAGATGGCGAGGTTGCGCGCCAGCAGCGGCCCCGCGCCGAGCGGGCGGTAGGTGACGCCCTTCAGCGCCAGCGGCACCAGCGCCGGGATGACGAGCGCGTTGAAGATGATCGCGGAGAGGATCGCGCTCTGCGGGCTCGCGAGACCCATGACGTTGAGCACGCCCAGGCCCGGATAGAGCGCCACGAACATTGCCGGGATGATGGCGAAATATTTCGCCACGTCGTTCGCGACCGAAAAGGTCGTGAGCGCGCCGCGGGTCATCAGCAGCTGCTTGCCCAGGCCCACCACCTCGATCAGCTTGGTAGGATCGCTGTCCAGGTCGACCATGTTGCCCGCCTCGCGCGCGGCCTGGGTGCCGGTGTTCATCGCCACGCCGACATCGGCTTGGGCGAGCGCGGGCGCGTCGTTGGTGCCGTCGCCGCACATCGCGACCAGCCGCCCGCCCTCCTGCTCCTTGCGGATCAGCGCCAGCTTGTCCTCCGGTGTGGCCTGCGCCAGGAAGTCGTCGACGCCCGCTTCAGCCGCGATGGACGCGGCGGTCAGTGGATTGTCGCCGGTGATCATCACCGTGCGGATGCCCATGGCACGCAGCTCGCCGAAGCGTTCGCGGATGCCGGCCTTGACGATGTCCTTCAGGAAGATCGCACCGAGCAGCCTGCCGTCCTTCGCCACGGCGAGCGGGGTGCCGCCGGCGCGCGCGATCTCGTCGGTGATGCGGTGCAGCGCGTCAGCAGCCGGCGTGGCGTCCAGGCCTGGATTGGCCCGCAGCACGGAATCGACGGCGCCCTTCTGGATGATGGACCCGCCGGCCTTCACGCCCGAGATGCGCGTCTGGGCGGTGAAGGGGATGACCTCAGCGCCCTCGGGCAGGGCGGTCGCGGTGCGGTCGAACTTCTCGCAGGCGAGGAGGACGATGGAGCGGCCCTCGGGCGTTTCGTCCGCCAGGCTGGCGAGCAGCGCGGCTTCGGCAAGCTCGGCCTGCGATGCGCCGCCGACCGGCCGGAACTCGGTTGCCTGACGGTCGCCGACCGTAATCGTGCCGGTCTTGTCGAGCAGCAGCACGTCGATGTCGCCGGCTGCCTCGACCGCGCGGCCCGACTTGGCGAGCACGTTGAAGCGCACCAGCCGGTCCATGCCCGCAATGCCGATCGCCGACAGCAGCGCCGCGATGGTGGTGGGGATCAGGGTGATAAGCAGCGCGGCCAGGATCGCCACCGGCACCGTGCCGCCCGCATAGCTGGCGAAGCCGGGGATGGTACCCACCGCGATCAGGAAGATGATGGTGAGGCCCACCAGCAGCAGCGTGAGTGCGATCTCGTTCGGCGTCTTCTGCCGCTCGGCGCCCTCGACCAGCGCGATCATGCGGTCGAGGAAGCCCTGGCCGGGGTTCACCGTCACGCGGACGCGGATCCGGTCGGAAATGACGCGGGTGCCCGCCGTCACCGCCGATCGGTCACCGCCCGCCTCGCGGATCACCGGCGCGGATTCGCCGGTGATCGCCGCTTCGTTGACGGAGGCGACGCCGGCCACCACTTCGCCGTCGGCGGGGATCAGGTCGCCGGTCTCAACCAGCACGATGTCGCCCAGGCGCAGGGCGCTCGCCGGCACGCTCTCATAAGCGTCGCCGATGCCCTTCAGGCGCTTGGCCGTCAGTTCCGCCTTGGTCGCGCGCAGCGACGCGGCCTGCGCCTTGCCCCGCCCTTCGGCCAGCGCCTCGGCGAAGGTGCCGAACAGCACCGTCAGCCAGAGCCAGATAACGATCTGCAGCTTGAAGCCGGTGGCCAGCCTGTCCTGCCCGATGACGAGCAGGACGGTCAGCAGCACCGCGACGACGGCGGTGGTGAACATCACCGGGTTGCGGATCAGCTGCCGCGCGTCGAGCTTGCGGAATGCCTCGCCGATCGCGGGAACGATCAGGTCGGCGGTGAAGAGCGACTTGGTTTCGGACCGTGCCATTTTGCGGATCCTTAGAAGAGCTGGCCGTGGATCATCGCGAGATGATCGGCGATAGGGCCAAGGGCGAGGCTGGGCAGGAAGGTGAGGCCGCCGACTACAGCCACGATGCCGATCAGCAGGCCCGTCCACAGCGGCCCGGTGGTCGGGAAGCTGCCCGCCGTTTCCGGCGTGTATTTCTTCGCCGCCAGGCTGCCGGCGATCGCCAGCATCGGAATGATGATGAAGAAGCGGCCGATCCACATCGCGACGCCCAGCAGCCCGTTGTAGAAGGGCGTGTTGGCGGTCAGGCCGGCGAAGGCGGAGCCATTGTTGCCGACGCCGCTGGTAAAGGCATAGAGGATCTCGCTGAACCCGTGCGGCCCCTTGTTGAGCGGACCGGCGAGGCCCGCATCGGTAATGCTGGCGATGGCGGTGAAGCCCAGGATGATGAGCGGCAGCACGGCGATGGCGAGCACGGCGAGCTTGACCTCTCGGGCTTCGATCTTCTTGCCGACATATTCCGGCGTACGCCCGACCATCAGGCCGGCGACGAACACCGCGAGGATGGCGAACAGCAGAAAGCCGTAGATGCCCGCGCCCACGCCGCCGACGACCACTTCGCCGAGCTGGATGTTGAACAGCGGGATCAGGCCGCCCAGCGCCGTGAAGCTGTCATGCATGGCGTTGACCGCGCCGCAGCTCGCCGCCGTGGTGACGACGGAGAACAGCGCGGAGGCGGCAATGCCGAAGCGGACCTCCTTGCCCTCCATATTGCCGCCCATCGCGCCGAGCTGGTGCAGCACGGGGTTGCCGGCCGCTTCCTGCCAGTAGGTGATGCCGACGCCGATGAGGAAGATCGTCGTCATCGCGGCCAGGATCGCCCAGCCCTGGCGGGGATTGCCCACCGCCTTGCCGAACGTCCAGGTGAGGCCGAACCCGATCGCGAAGATCGACAGCATCTGCACCAGGTTGGTGATCGCCGTCGGGTTCTCGAAGGGATGGGCGCTGTTGGCGTTGAAGAAGCCGCCGCCATTGGTGCCCAGCGTCTTGATCGCTTCCTGGCTCGCCACCGGGCCGAGCGCGAGCGTCTGCTTCGCCCCTTCCAGCGTCGTCAGGTCGACCGATCCCGCCAACGTCTGCGGCACGCCGCTCGCGATCAGGAACAGCGCATAGACGATGCAGGCGGGCAGCAGCAGGTAGAGCGTCACGCGCGTGATATCGGCCCAGAAATTGCCGATCGTGCCCGCATTGCGTCGCGCGAACCCGCGGAAGAAGGCGAAGGCAAGCGCGATGCCGGTGGCGGCCGACAGGAAATTGTGGATGGCGAGGCCCAGCATCTGGCTGAGGGTCGACAGGGTCGATTCGCCCGAATAGCTCTGCCAGTTGGTGTTGGTGGTGAAGCTGACCGCCGTGTTGAACGACAGATGCTCTCCCACGGCGGGTAGGCCCTGCGGGTTGAGCGGCAGCAGCGCCTGCAGCCGCAGCACCGCATAGGTCAGCAGCAGCAACGCGGCGTTGAAGATCAGCATGTGAACGGCATAGCGCCGCCAGTTCTGCTCCTCGTTGGGGTCGATGCCCGAAAGGCGGTAGAAGCCGCGCTCAATGGGGTCGAGCACGGCGTGGAGCGGCGTGCGCCGCCCTTCATAGAGCGCGAACAGCCACAGGCCGACGGGCTTGGTGAAGGCCAGCAATATGCCGACGAAGGCTGCGATCAGCAGCCATCCCTGGAAGGTCATGGACACGCCTCCTTCAGAAGCGCTCGGGCCGTGCGAGTACGGCGATGAGATAGACGAGAAGGCCGAGCGCGGTGATCGCCGCCAGCCAAAGGTCGATGGTCATGGCACCCTTTCCTCAAGCGCCGCCGCAGAGGCGGACATAGGCGAGGCTCGCCGCCAGCAGGCCGAAGGTGATGCCGATCCAGAGAAGATCCTGCATGGAATTTACTCCCGCATGACGCCCGCCGCGGGAGGCGGAGCGGGTCGTGTGCGAGCGCCCCATTAGGCCCCCGCGCCGTTTGATTGCGAGACGCGGGCCGGGCGTCGTGCATAGTAATTCCATATGATTGATCGGCAGCGCGTGCCGGCCGGTCGACAAAGGCACGCTAGGGGCTTGCGTACTTTTGATTGCGCGACCAATCTCTACCCTAGGCATAGAAATGCACTGTCCGAGTCGAGGGGATGACGAATGGAAGGATTGCCGACACCGCGCCTCCGCGTGCGCCTGCGCGACCGTATCAAGCAGGCGCTGTTGCGCGATCAGCATGTCGTTCTGCTGGATCGAACAGCGGAGCCCGGTTCCTCAGGCACTCGGTGGGAAAGCCGGCCGCGCTGACCCCTGCTGACTTGCTTTTCTGAGGCTTTGGCACGACATCGGGGGCAATTCCGCCCTCGAAGGACGATTCCATGGCATCCGAACCGCGCACCGTTACCCGACCAGTAGAACCCCTTTTCCTGGACCGCTGGTCGCCTCGCGCCTTCGACGGGTCTGCCATGCCGCAGGCGGATCTCGACACCTTGTTCGACGCTGCCCGCTGGGCACCATCCGCCAGCAACCACCAGCCGTGGCGATTCCTTTATGCGCACCGCGATTCGGCGGACTGGGGTCGCTTCCTTGATCTGCTGGTCCCGGCCAACCAGACCTGGGCGAAGAATGCGTCGGTGCTTCTGTTCGTTCTGTCGGATCGGATGATGCCGGTTTCAGGCTCCGACGAGCTCCGGCCGTTCCGGACCCACAGTTTCGACACGGGCGCAGCCTGGGCGCTTCTGGCCTTGCAGGCGACGCGGCTGGGTTACCATACCCACGGCATGGCCGGGATCGACTATGACCGCGTTCCCCGTGAACTCGCCATTCCCGATCGCTTCCAGGTGGAGGCGGCGGTGGCCATCGGTCGGCAGGCCGACAAGTCCATCCTGCCCGAGCAGCTCCAGGCGCGGGAGGTGCTGAGCGGCCGTAAGGAGATCGAGGCTTTCGCCCATGCGGGCAACTTCGCCGGCTGATTTTCGTTGAAGGGGCGATGGCCTCCTCCAGCCCTGCCGGGGCTAGCCGCTTCCAAGGAACCGCCATTTGAGCGTCGTCGCAGCCACCCTTTATCGCAATGGCCGCCCGGCCGGAAATGTCTCGCTCGACGAAGCGCCGGATCTGGCTGGGACCGAGGATTTCGTCTGGGTCGGGCTGGTCGAGCCCTCCGAAGAGGAACTGCGGCTGCTCCAGGCCCATTACGGGCTGCATCCGCTGGCAGTGGAGGACGCGCTGAAGGCGCATCAACTGCCTAAGGTCGACATCTATGGCGACCAGCTCTTCGTCATCGCCCGCACCGCCCATCTGGAGGGCGACCGCATCCTCTATGGCGAGACGGCGATCTTCGTCGGCGACAACCATATCATCTCGGTGCGGCACGGATCGGCGCGGGCGCATACCGAATTGCGCGCGCAGCTTGAGGCGTCGCCGACCCTCCTCGCCCACGGCGTCGATTATGTGCTGCACGCGATTCTTGACTTCATCGTCGATGGCTATTTCCCGATCGTCGAGACGATCGAGGAGAATGTGCTGCACATGGAAGGCCGCGCGATCGACAATTTCCTCGACCGGGACGAGACCACGCGCCTTTTCACGCTGCGGCGGGAAATCATCCGCTTCCGTCGCATTCTGGGCCCGATGTCGGAAATGGCGGGCCGGCTCGCGCATATCGACCTGCCTTGCATGGACCCGGACGTGCGGCCCTATTTCAAGGACGTGCTGGATCATGTCCGCCGCGTCGAATCCATGGTCGAGAACCTGCGCGACGTGCTGACGTCGGTGTTCGAGGTCAGCCATCTGCTCGAATCGCAGCGGCAGGGCGCGATCACGCGGCAACTGGCGAGCTGGGCGGCCATCCTGGCGGTGCCGACCGCGATCGCCGGCATCTATGGCATGAATTTCGAGAACATGCCCGAGCTCAAGACACACGATGGCTATTTCGTGGTGCTGGGCGTGATCGCGCTGATCTGCACCTTGCTTTATATCCGGTTCAAACGGGTAGGCTGGCTCTGAGCGTGGCGGGCGGGGTGGGTGTCCGGATCAAGGACAATATCGTCCTCTATGGGGCGCTGGCCGCCAATCTGGGTATCGCCATCGCCAAGTTTGTCGCCGCGGCGATCAGCGGCTCCTCCTCCATGCTGACGGAAGGCGTGCACTCGCTGGTGGACAGCGGCAACCAGCTCCTCCTGCTCTACGGCCAGCATCGCGCCCGCCGGGCAGCCGACCGCTCGCATCCCTTCGGCTATGGGCGGGAACTCTATTTCTGGGCCTTCGTGGTCGCGATCCTCATCTTCGCCGTGGGCGCGGGCGTGTCGATCTACGAAGGCTATGCCCATATCGTCGCGCCGGAGCCGTTGCGCGATCCCACTGTCAACTATGTCGTGCTGGCCGTCGCCTTCGCATTGGAGGGTACCTCCTGGAGCATCGCCGTACGCGCGTTCAACGCCAAGCGGGGCGGTGCTAGCTGGTGGCGTTCGGTCCGCCGGTCCAAGGACCCGGCGGGCTTCATCGTATTGTTCGAAGACAGCGCGGCACTGATCGGGCTGCTTTTCGCCGGCGCGGGCGTCTGGGCCAGCCACCATTTTGGCGACCCGCGGATCGACGGGGGCGCCTCCATCGCAATCGGCCTGATCCTGGCGCTGGTCGCCGTCCTGCTGGCGCGCGAGGCCAAGGGCCTGCTGATCGGCGAGAGTGCCGATCCGGCGCTGATCGAGCGGGTATGGCAGGCGCTCGAACGGCGCCCGCAGATCACCGCGGTCAATCATGTCCGCACCATCCATACCGCGCCGGATGCCGTGTTCGTGGCGATCAGCGCGGATTTCGACGACAGCGTCAGCATGGGCGAGGGCGAGACGTTGATCGAGGCGATCGAGGCGGAGCTGAAGGCGGCGATCCCGGAACTCACGTCCATCTACATCCGCCCCGAAAAGCGCGAGGACACGGTCTGGCAGGATCGGCCGTAGCCAAGCGCCCGCAATGGCTGTAGCGCTTCAAGGCATGGGGCTGGCGCGCGGGCGAGGGACGGGCTGATGTGGGTGCTGCTGGGCATCGCCGTGATCGCGGCGGGATTCCTGCTGCGGTTCAATCCGCTGCTGGTGATCCTCGCTTCCGCGTTGGTGACCGGGCTGGCGGCCGGGCTGGGACCGGTCGAGATTCTCTCAGCCTTCGGTAAGGCGTTCAACGAGGCGCGCTATGTGAGCATCATCTGGGTCGTGCTGCCGGTCGTCGGCCTGCTGGAGGCCTATGGTCTGCAGGAGCGCGCGCGCGGCTTGATCGGCCGGATGCGCGGCGCGACGGCGGGGCGGTTCCTCGCGGGCTATCTGCTGCTGCGGCAGGCGCTCTCGGCGGTCGGGCTGACGTCGGTGGCGGGCCATCCGCAGACCGTGCGGCCACTGGTCGCGCCGATCGCGGAGGCGGCGGCGGACCGGCAGGCAGGCGGACTGGACGACAAGGAGCGTGAGGAGATCAAGGCCTGGGCGGCGGCAACCGACAATGTCGGCCTGTTCTTCGGCGAGGACATCTTCCTCGCCATCGGGTCGATCCTGCTGATCCGGGGTCTGCTGGAGCAATATGGCATCCTGCTGGAGCCGCTGGCGCTGTCGGTCTGGGCGATCCCGACCGCGATCGCCGCCTTCCTGATCCACGGCTTCCGGCTGTGGCGGCTCGACCGGCGGCTCGCGCGGAAAGGCGGTCGCGGATGATCGGCCTGCCGTGGGTCTATGCGCTGGCGGGTGCCTTCTTCGCCGCCTATGCGCTGATCGCGCTACAGGGACGGCGCTTCGGCAATGCCGCCTTCTGGGGTCTGCTGGCGCTGTCGATGTGGGCGGGCGACAGGATCGGCGACCTTGGCAACGGACTGCTCGCACTTGCGCTGGTGGCGCTCGCCGGCCTTGGCCTGATGCGGCGCGGGCAGGGGGAGGAGGTGCCGAGTTCGGAGCGGCAGACCCGCGCGGCGCGGCATGGCAATATCCTGTTCGCCATTGCCCTGGTCATACCGGTCACGGCATTGGCAGGCACCTTCCTCTTCAAGCAGTTTCCCGCCCTGTTCGAGGCCAAGCAGGCCACCCTGCTCTCGCTGGCGCTGGGCGTGCTGATTGCGCTCGGCATAGGGCTGGCCCGGCTGCGCGCCGCGCCGGCGGTGTCGCTGCGGCAGGGCGCGCGATTGATGGATTCGGTCGGCTGGGCGGCGATCCTGCCGCAGATGCTCGCCAGCCTGGGTGCGGTGTTCGCGCTGGCGGGCGTCGGCGACGCGGTCGGCACGCTGATCCAGGCGGCGATACCCGACAGCCTGTTCGGCGCGGTCCTTGCCTATGGCCTCGGCATGGCGCTGTTCACCATCGTCATGGGCAATGCCTTCGCCGCCTTTCCGGTGATGGTCGCAGCGATCGGCGTGCCGCTGCTTATCCGGCGCTATGGCGGCGACCCTGCGGTGGTCTGCGCCATCGGCATGCTGGCGGGTTTCTGCGGCACGCTGCTCACGCCCATGGCTGCCAATTTCAACCTCGTGCCCGCCGCGCTGCTGGAGCTGAAGGACGAATATGGCGTCATCCGGCGGCAGGTCGGCACTGCGCTGCCGCTGCTGACGGTCAACATCATGCTCATATACTGGCTAGCTTTCCCATGACCCACCTCACCGCCCACATCGCCGCCCGCTTCGCCGGCCTGACCCTCTCGCATCTCGGGCGGCGCTATCCGTTCAAGATGGACCTCGTCTACAACGGCCCGGAAGATGTCCTCGAACCGGCGGAGCATCATCCGATCTTCCATGGCAGCTTCGACTGGCACAGCTGCGTCCATGGCTGGTGGCAGGTCATGCGGCTGCTGCGCCTGTATCCCGATTTGCCGCAGGCGGCGGAGATCCGCGCCCGTGCCGATGCCATGCTGGTGCCGGAAAAGGCCGCGGGGGAACGCGCCTATCTCGCCCGGCCGATGAGCTCTGGGTTCGAGCGGCCCTATGGCTGGGCCTGGCTGCTGGCACTGCATGCGGAACTGGAACGGCACGCCGCGCCCTGGGCGGCAGCGCTGGCGCCGCTCGCGCGGGACTTCGCCGGGCGCTTCCATGCCTTCCTGCCCAAGCTGACCTATCCGCTGCGGGTGGGCACGCATTTCAATATCGCCTTTGCGCTGATCCTCGCAGATGGCTGGGCCGCGGGGCGGGACGAGGCGCTTCGCGTGCTGATCCGCGAGCGGGCGCTGCACTGGTTCGGCAACGATCGCGACTGCCAGGCGTGGGAGCCGGGCGGGGACGAGTTCCTGTCCTCCGCCCTCTGCGAAGCGCTGCTGATGAGCCGCCTGCTGCCGCGCTCAGACTTCCTCGTCTGGTTCGACGGATTCCTGCCGCGCCTGCGTGATGGGGAACCGGCAAGCCTCTTCACCCCCGCTATCGTGTCCGATCGCAGCGACGGAAAGATCGCGCATCTCGACGGCCTCAACCTCAGCCGCGCCTGGTGCTGGCAGGGCATCGCGGCGGCATTGCCGCAGGACGACGAGCGCATCGCGCCGATCCTCGCCGCAACGGAGCGGCACCTCGCCGCCAGCTTGCCGCATGTCGCGGGGGATTATATGGGCGAACACTGGCTGGCGAGCTTTGCGCTGCTGGCGCTGGACGGGGACTGATTTCCGGCGGCGTTATTATATGAGTATGCAACAACGCCATTGAAGCTCGTAAAATATACTATATCTTCCGGGGCCATTCATAGGGTAGCTTTTCAGCCCATGTCCGATCTTCCCATCATGCCCATGCCGGCCGATGCCGCCGCCTCCGCACCGCGGCCTTCCGGCGGTATGACTCTCGTGGAGCGAGCCTACCAGCATCTGCTTTCGATGCTCATGACGGTGAAGATCGCGCCGGGCGAGCGTATTCCCATCGATACCGTCGCGCGGCAGCTCGGCATTTCCCAAACCCCCATCCGGGAAGCGCTGAGCCAGCTGGAAGCCGAAAAGCTGGTCTACAAGACAACCAATGTCGGCTACCGCGCCAGCCCTCAGATGACGCCGGAGGAGGTCCACGACCTCTACACCCTGCGCGTCCTGATCGAACCCTATGCCGCGGCGCGGGCGGCGGAGCATATGGATGACGAAGCGCTCGCCATCCTGCAGTCGATCCAGGCGGAGATGGACGCGGTCGTTGACCGCGACGAGCAGGCCTATGCGCGATTCGCGGAAGCCGACGCCCAACTCCACCGCCTGATCGCGCGGGGCAGCGGCAACCGGCTGATCGAGGAAACGATCGAAAGGCTGCACTCCCACCTCCAGATCTTCCGCTCACTCTACCAGAACGGTGCGCAGCCCAATGCGCCGGAAGCGGCCGCGCGCGAGCATCAGCTGATCATCGCGGCGCTGCTCGCCCACGATCCCGTGGCGGCTGAAGAATCGGTCCGCCAGCACCTGACCTCCTCGCAGCAGCGCATGGACCGCGCCTCGGGCACCCTGCGTAGCTGACCGTCTGCCCCGTTTTCCAGCGGCACGGAAAGTTACTTGACGGGGCGGAAGGCACGACTTACCACATCCCCAACCGGATCATATAGGATATGAAATGGATCTGGAGGGGATTGATATGCCGTCTGCATCTCTGGTCAAAAAAATGCTCCTGGCGTGCGCCGTCATGGCAACCGTCGCATCTTGCGCGCCGACGGCGGAAACCAAGACCGACACGGTCGTGCTGCGCGACTTCACGCTGATCGACGGTACGGGCAAGCAGCCGGTGGCGGGCCAGGCGCTGGTCATCACGGACGGCAAGATCAGCTGGGTCGGCCCGGTCGGCGACCTCAAGGTGCCGGATGGCGCGAAGGTCGAGGAGCTGAAGGGCAAATATCTGATGCCCGGCCTGATCGACAGCCACGTCCATCTGGGCCTGGTCGACGGCATCAAGCAGGACATCAAATATCAGACGGCCGAGAATATCGAGAATCAGCTGAAGATCTATGCGGCCTACGGCATCACCACGGTGCAGACGCTGGGTACGGAGCAGGATCTGATCTATCCCATCCAGCGGCTTCGCGCCGGTCGTCCGACCATGTCGCGGGTCTACACCGTCGGCCGCGGCGTTGTCTTCAAGGGCAGCTATGGCGGCGTGCCAGGCCTGGAGCAGTCGGTGGCCACGCCCGAGGAGGCGCGCGCCATGGTGGACAAGCAGGCCGCCAACGGCGCCGACATGATCAAGCTGTGGGTCGATGATGAGTTCGGACAGCTGTCCGAGCGGATGCCGCCGCAGATCAGCAGCGCGGTGATCGACGAGGCGCACAAGGACGGCAAGAAGGCCGTTGCCCACATCTTCTACTATAACAACGCCGCTGAGTTGACGCGCGAGGGCGTGGACGCCTTCGCCCATTCCGTCCGCGACCGGCCGGTGGACGACGCGCTGCTCAGCCAGATGAAGGCGAAGGGCGTGTGGCAGATGGCTGCGACCCTCAGCCGCGAGGCATCCTTCACCTACAAGACGCTGCCCTTCCTCAAGGATCCCTTCTTCAACCGAGGAGTGACGCCTGCGGTGCTCCAGGAGCTGGAGAGCCCGGAGCGCGCGGCCAAGCTGGCGAGTGGCCCCAATTTCCCGAAATATGCGCCGACGCTGAAGAATGCGATGGACAATTTCGGGCGCGAGGTAAAGGCGGGCATCCGCTACGGCATGGGCACCGACAGCGGTCCCACCGCCCGCTTCCCCGGCTATTTCGCCCATTGGGAACTGGAGCTGATGGTCAAGGCCGGCGTCTCGCCGCTCCAGGCGCTGACCGCCGCCACCAGCGCCAATGCAGAGATCATGGGCGCCAAGGACGTGGGCACCGTCGCCCCGGGCAAATGGGCCGACCTGCTGGTCCTGGACCGCGATCCCACCGTCGACATCCGTAACACCCGTGCGATCAACACGGTCTTCATCGGCGGCAACAAGGTGCCGACGATCTGGGAGACCTGCGTCGGCCGTGACGCCGGCGCCTGCGGTGCTCGCCCGTGAGCGGAGGCGCGACGGCAGCGGACCAACGGGAAGCCGAAGCGGTAGCAGCCGCGCGGGCCAGCGGGTTGCGCCCCACCCGTGCCCGCCATGCGGTGCTGTGGCTGACCGTTCTCGCCTATCTCATCACCTATATGGACCGCGTCGTCATCGCGACCGCGGCGCCGGTGATCGAGCAGGAATATGGCTTCACGCCGGTGACGATGGGCTGGATCTTCGCGGCCTTCTCGATCTCCTACGCGCTGTTCCAGATCCCCGGCGGCTGGCTGGGCGACCGGTTCGGGCCGCGCCGCGCGCTGACCGGCGTCGTGCTCTGGTGGTCGACTTTCACCGCCGCCACCGCGCTGACCTGGTCGGCCGGGTCGATGATGGTCTGCCGCTTCCTGTTCGGCATGGGGGAGGCGGGCGCCTTCCCCATCGCGACGCGCTCGCTGTCGCGCTGGATGCTGCCGTCGGAACGCGGCTGGGCGCAGGGCGTGACCCATGCGGGCGCGCGCCTCGGCGGCGCGCTGACACCAGTGTTCGTGGCGCTGCTGATCGTCCAGTTCGGCTGGCGGATGCCGTTCCTTGTCTTTGCGCTGGTGGGCGTGGCCTGGGCTGCGCTCTGGTTCTGGTATTATCGCGACACACCGCGCGAGCATAAGTCCGTCAACGCCTCCGAACTGGCGATCATCGAGGGCGCACTGGGCGCGGGCAAGGCGCGGGTGTCCGTGCCCTGGCGCCGCCTGTTGTCCAACCCGCGGCTCTGGACGCTGTCGGCGATGTATTTCTGCTATGCCTACAGCATCAACATCTTCCTGACCTGGTTCCCGAAATATCTGCACGACGCGCGCGGTTTTGACATTGCGCTGATGGGGCTGTTCGCCAGCATGCCGCTGATGGCGGGCGTGATCGGCGACCTGTTGGGCGGATGGGCATCCGATCTGCTGGTGAAGCGGGGCGTGGGATTGAAGATGGGACGCCGGATCGTCGCGGTCGTCGGCTTCCTGCTGGCGGCGGCTATGATCCCGCTCGCCGCGGCGATTGTCGATCCAGTGCCCAGCATTTTGTGCTTCTGCGTCGCGCTCTTCGGGCTGGAACTGACGGTCGGCGTATCCTGGGCGGTGACGCTCGACATCGGCGGCGAATATGCGGGCTCCGTTTCCGCGGTCATGAACACGCTCGGCAACAGCGGCGCGGCGATCGCTGCGGCGGTGACGGGCTATATCGTGAGCATGAGCGGCTGGTTCGCAGCCTTCTCCGTGCTGTCGGTGCTCTGCCTGATCGCGGCTGTCCTGTTCCTACGCATCGACGCGTCGCGCAAGCTGGTCGAAGGGGAAATGCAGACGTGACGGATGAGGCAACCACGGATCGGCGCACGCTGCTGAAGCTGGCAGGCCTCGGCCTGGGCGTGGCTGCCGTGCCGACTGCCGCGGCCGTGGCGGCGCAGGGCGAACCCGCCGCTGCCCCGCCTGCTGCGGGCGGCCACGACATGGCCGGCATGAACCATGCCGCGCCGGTTGCCGGCGGGGAGCCGCGCCCCGGCTATGTCTTCCTCAATCCCGACGAGGCTGCCTTTGTCGAAGCCTTCGTCGACACGCTGATCCCGGAAGACGAACTCACTGCCAAGGGCACCGACCTCGGCGTCGCGATCTTCGTCGACCGGCAGCTTTACGGCGGCTGGGGCAATGGCGATCGCATGTACCTGCAGGGCCCCTTTCTCGAAGGGACGCCGGAGCAGGGCTATCAATTGCGGCTGACTCCCAACCAGTTGGTGACCGCCGGCATCGCCGACGTGAACGACCATGTGAGCGCGACCTATGCCGGCAACAGTTTCGACACGCTGGAGGAAGCCGACCGGATCAAGGTCGTGACCGCGCTGGAAAGCGCGTCGATCGATCTGCCGACCGTGCCGACCCGCTATTTCTTCAACACCCTGTTCCAGCTCGTCATGGACGGCTTCTTCGCCGACCCGATCTATGGCGGCAACAAGGGCAAGGCGTCGTGGAAGATGCTGGGCTATCCCGGCGTCGGCGAAATGTACGCCGACAAGATCGCGGAATGGCGCAACCGGCCCTATCGCGTCGACGAGCCGCTCTCCATCCAGGATCTGATGTGATGGCGACGAAGCTGCCACCCGTCGATGTGGTAATCGTCGGCTCCGGCTGGACCGGGGGCATCGTCGCGAAGGAACTGGCACCGACCGGCCTCAAGGTCGTGATGTTCGAACGCGGCCGGCCGCAGGACACCACGCCTGACTTCTCCGGGCCGCAGGCGCATGACTCGCTCAAATATTCGCGCCGCCTGCACATGGTGCAGGACCTGTCGCAGGAGACCATCACCTTCCGCAACAGCATGGATCAGGTCGCGCTGCCGATCCGCCAGCATGGCTTCTACTGGCCCGGCACCAATGTCGGCGGGTCGGGCGCGCACTGGTCCGGACTCACCTGGCGCTGGCTGGAATGGGAGCACAAGATGCTCTCCGGCACGGTCGCAAAATATGGCAAGGGCATCATTCCGGAGGACATGAACCTCCAGGACTGGCCGCTCTCCTATGCAGAGCTGGAGCCCTATTACGACAAGTTCGAAAAGGTCTGCGGCATTTCCGGCAAGGCCGGCAATATCAAGGGGAAGAATGTCCCGGGCGGCAACCCGTTCGAGGCGCCGCGCCAGAACGAATATCCCACCCCGCCGATGACGGCATCGCACACGATGATGCTGTTCGAGAAGGCGACGCAGAATCTGGGCTATCATCCCTTCCCGGTGCCGACGGCGAACTGCTCGGAGGATTATACCAACCCCGACGGGATCACGCTCGGCCAGTGCCATTATTGCGGGCATTGCACCGCCTTCGGCTGCGAGGCGAACGCGAAGGCCAGCCCGCACTTCCTCATGCTGCCGTTGGCACGCAAGAACCCGAACTTCCAGCTGCGCACCAATTCCACCGTGGTGAAGGTCAACCTGTCCTCCGACGGCAAGCGCGCGACGGGCGTCACCTATGTCGACGCGCGCGGGCGGGAACTGGAGCAGCCCGCCGACCTGGTGGTGCTGGGCGCCTTCGTCACGGGCAATGTCCACCTGATGCTCCATTCGGGCATCGGCAAGCCTTATGATCCGAAGACGAACACAGGCGTCATCGGCCGCAACTACGCCTTCCAGGGCGGCGGCGGCGCGTTCCTGCTGCTCGACAAGAACACCTTCACCAACCCGTTCATGGGATCGGGGGCGCTGGGAACCTGGATCGACGATTTCAACGGCGACAATTATGATTTTGCCAAGGCAGGCTATATCGGCGGCGGCGGCATCAGCATCGGCAGCAACAGCGGCGACCCGTTGACCTATCACCCGACGCTGCCCGGCGCGCCGCGCTGGGGCAAGGGGTGGAAGCAGGCGATGGTGGACGCCTATCACCATGTCGCCGGCATCGGCCACCAAGGCGCGGTGATGAGCTATCGCCAGAATTATTTCGACCTGGACCCGACTTATCGCGACGCCTTCGGCCGCCCGCTGCTGCGGCTCACCTTCGACTGGCAGCCCAATGAGACGAAGATCATGACCGCGCACAGTGCCGTCTGCCAGGAGATCGCGGGCGAGATCATGGGCCGCAAGCCGGGCGGACCCGGTGGCCCGCGCGCCATCGGCCATTTCAACAGCGCGCCCTATCAGACGACCCATAATACAGGGGGTGTCGTGTTTGGCGATGATCCGAACACCAGCGCGCTCAATAAATATTGCCAGTCATGGGACGTGCCCAACGTATTCGTGCTGGGTTCATGCGTTTTTCCGCAAAATGCCGGACGCAATCCGACCGGTCCGGTCGGTGCGCTGGCGTATTGGACCGCGGAGGCGATTACCAAAAAGTATCTGAAGCGCCCGGGCGCCTTGGTTTGAAGTTTGCGCTGCACGCGCATGGAGGAGGTAAGACACGTGAAGATTTGGATGTTGGTTGCCGGGATCGGTACCGTTGCCCTGGCGGGCACGGCCATCGCGGCCGCTGTGCCGAAGGGCGATGCCGCCCATGGCCAGCAATTGTTCGCGCGCTGCGCGGCCTGCCACAAGGTGGGTCCCAACCCTGCGCGCTCTATCGGTCCGGCGCTGAACGGCGTCGTCGGCAGGACCGCGGGCAGCGAGGCGGGCTATCGTTACTCGCCGGCGATGAAGGCGTCGGGCATCAAATGGGACGCCGCCAACCTCGACAAGCTGCTGCAGGGACCGTCGAAGCTGGTGCCCGGTACGAAGATGATCTTCCCCGGTCTCCAGTCTGCGCAGGATCGCGCGGACATCGTCGCCTATCTCCAGCAATATAAAGCAGACGGCAGCAAGAAGTGATCGAAGCCGCTTCCGCCTTCGGCGCCCTGCGCCTTCCGCGCTCCACCCTGTTCGGACGCGGCCAGCGCCATGCGCTCGGTTCCGTCGCCAGCAAGCTGGGCAAACGAGCCCTGCTGTGCACCGATGCACGGCAGGCCGCCCAGCCCGAATTTGCGGCGATGGTGACCGATCTCCAGGCGCACGGTCTCCACACTCATGTCTTCGACCAGACGATTCCGGATCTTCCGATCGAATCGATCGAGGCATGTGTGGAGGAAGTGCGGAGCTTCGAAGCCGATCTCGTGATCGGTATCGGCGGCGGCAGTTCGATGGACATGGCAAAGGTTGTCGCCGTCATGCTGACGCATGGCGGCGACATCCGCTCTTATTATGGCGAGTTCGCCGTTCCCGGTCCCGTGATGCCGCTGATCGCGATGCCCACGACGTCGGGCACAGGATCGGAAGTGACCCCCGTGGCGGTCGTCTCCGACGACCAGCGTGGCGCTAAGGTTGGGATCGCCAGCCCTTATCTGATCCCGCTCGTCGCGATCTGCGACCCGGATCTCACCATCACCTGCCCGCCGGGGCTGACCGCCTGTTCGGGCGCCGATGCGCTCACCCACGCGGTCGAGGCCTATACGACGCTGGCGCGCGCTGCCGATCCGATGCTGACCGAGGAACATGTGTTCGTCGGCAAGAACCTGCTGTCGGACCATTTCGCCCGGCTCGCGGTCGCCAACGTCTTCCGTTTTCTGGAGCGCGGCTATCGCGACGGCAGCGATGTCGAGGCGCGCGAGGGCCTGATGGTCGCCGCGCTTTCGGCCGGTTGCGCCTTCGGCACGGCGGGCACGGCGGCGGCCCATGCAATCCAGTATCCGGTCGGCAATCTGACTCATACCGCCCATGGCGACGGCGTGGCGACGCTGCTGCCCTATGTCATGCAGTACAACCGGCCCTATTGCGCCGAGGCCTTTGCGGAACTCGCCAAGGTGATCGGCCTGCCCGAAGGTTCGGTCGAGGAGATGTCGCAGGCGTTCATCGATGCCGTCGCCGATCTGCTCGGCAAGGTGAACATTCCCCGGTCGCTCGAAGCCCTGGGGCTCAAGGCCGACCAGCAGGACTTCGTCGCGCAGAACGCATTGAACGCCGCGCGGCTGGTGAAGAACAATCCCCGTCCCCTCGATCTGTCGGCGATGCAGAGCATCACCCGCGCGGCCTTCTCGGGCGAGCGGGAAGCGCTGCGCACGGCCTGATCCCTAGAAGGTTCCGCAATGACGACGAACAGCTATACCAGCACCACCACCGAAGGCTACGCCGGCCCTTTCTCCATTCCGACCGATCTGCTGATCGGCGACGCCTGGGTGCCCTCCGCCAGCGGGAAGCGCATTGATGTCCTCGATCCGGCGACGGAGCAGCTGCTGACCTCGGTCGCGGATGCGAGCGAGGCGGAAGGCATTGCTGCGGTGGACGCCGCTGATGCCGCCGCTGCGGACTGGGCCGCGACTCCGCCCCGCAAGCGTGCCGACATCCTTCTCGCCTGCTTCCACGCGATGATGGCGGAGCAGGAGTGGCTGGCGCAGCTCATCTCGATCGAGAACGGCAAGGCGCTGCCGGATGCCCGCGGCGAGGTGGCGTACGCAGCCGAATTCTTCCGTTGGTATGCGGAAGAGGCGGTGCGCATTAACGGTGAGCTGGGCCTGTCGCCCTCCGGCGCCAACAAGATCATGGTGCAGTATCAGCCGATCGGCATCGCGCTGCTGATCACTCCCTGGAACTTTCCCGCCGCGATGGCGACGCGCAAGATCGCTCCGGCGCTGGCCGCAGGATGCACCTGCATCCTGAAGCCGGCGGCCGAAACGCCGCTGACGGCGATGGCCGTCGCAGAGATCATGCGCCGCGCGGGCGTGCCCGCAGGCGTGGTCAACGTCGTCAACACCAGCGAGCCGGGTCCGGTGTGCAGCCGCATCCTGCACGACCCGCGCGTGCGCAAACTGTCCTTCACCGGGTCGACCGGTGTCGGCCGCATCCTGCTGCGCGAGGCCGCGGACCAGGTCATCAGCTCGTCCATGGAACTGGGCGGCAATGCGCCCTTCCTGGTGCTGGATGACGCCGACCTGGACGAGGCGATCGAGGGCGCGATGATCGCCAAGATGCGCAATGCGGGCGAGGCCTGCACTGCCGCCAACCGCTTCTATGTCCAGCGCGGCATCCACGACGCGTTCGTCGCGCAGCTGGTCGAGCGCATGGGCGCGATGAAGATGGGCCCCGGCCTCGACAGCGCCACCCAGTGTGGCGCGATGATCAACCGCAAGGCGATCGACAAGATCGAGCATCTGGTGACGGATGCGCTCAACCGCGGCGCGGAGGTCAAGCTGGGCGGCGTCAAGCCGGAAGGCGCAGGCTATTTCTATCCCCCTTCGGTGATCGCCAACGTCCAGCCGGGCTCGGAGATTCTGTCGACCGAGGTATTCGGCCCGGTGGCGGCGGTGATCCCGTTCGACGATCCGGCCGACGCTGTCGCGCTGGCCAACGCCACCGAATATGGTCTTGCTGCCTATGTCTTCACCGGTGACCTCAAGAAGGGGCTCCAACTGGCGGAGAAGATCGAGTGCGGCATGGTCGCGGTCAATCGTGGGCTGGTGTCCGACGCGGCGGCGCCTTTCGGCGGCGTGAAGCAGAGCGGCCTTGGCCGCGAGGGGTCGCATCACGGCCTGCTCGAATATTGCGAGGCCAAGTATATCGCCGTCAGCTGGTAAGGCAGGAGCCGCCGGCGCAAGAAACTGGAGAGGGGTTGAAGGCGTGATACATGACATAACCAGACGCAAGCTGCTTGGCGGCACGGCTGCGGCCGTGGCCGCCATCGGCCTCGATCCGGTGAAGAAGGCGGTTGCAGCTACGCCGGCCGGCGGCCCGGACACCGAATGGCGCCATTATGCAGCCGATCAGGCGAACACGCGCTATTCGCCCCTGGCGCAGATCAACGCGGACAATTTCGGGGATCTTCAGGTCGCCTGGAGCTTCAAGACCGACGTGCTCGGCGCGCGCAAGGAATATCAGTTCGAACCGACGCCGCTGCTGGTCAAGGGGCGGCTGTTCCTGACCGCCGGATCGCGGCGCGACTGCATCGCGGTCGACGCGGAGACCGGCGAGCTGCTGTGGATGTTCCGCAAGGACGAAGGGCAGCGCGCGCTCAACTCGCCGCGCCAGCTTTCGGGCCATGGCTGTTCCTATTGGACCGACGGGACGAAGGAACGCATCCTGTTCGTGACGATCGGCTACCAGCTGGTGTCCCTCGACGCCGCGACAGGCATTCCCGATCCGGAATTCGGCACCAACGGCATCGTCGACCTCAAGAAGGACTTCGATCAGGAGATCGATCCCGATACGTCCGATGTCGGCCTGCACGCGACGCCGCTGATCGCGCGCGATGTGGTGGTCGTGGGTGCGGCGCATACGGCGGGCGACGTGCCGGCGGTGCGTAAGAATGTGAAGGGCTATGTGCGCGGCTTCGACGTGCGCACCGGCAAGCGCAAGTGGATCTTCCACACCATCCCGAAAAAGGGCGAGTTCGGCTATGACACCTGGCTGAACGGGGACGCTGACGAGGCCGGGAACGGTGGCGTGTGGGCCGAAATGTCCGCCGACGAGGAACTCGGCCTGGTCTATGTGCCGGTGGAGCTGCCGACCGGCGACGAGATGGGGCTGTTCCGGCGCGGCGATGCGCTGTTCGGCGAGACGCTCGTGGCGCTCGACATCGACACGGGTGAGCGGCGCTGGCACTATCAGCTCGTCCATCACGGCCTGTGGGACCGTGACATTCCTTGCGCACCGATCCTCTGCGACATCCCTGTCAAGGGCAAGATCGTCAAGGCGCTCGCCCAGCCGACCAAGCAATGCTTCCTCTATGTGCTCGACCGCACGAATGGCAAGCCGATCTGGCCGATCGTCGAGCGCAAGGTGGAGGCCGGCGACGTGCCGGGCGAATGGTACGCCAAGACCCAGCCTTTCCCGACCAAGCCGCCCGCCTATGACGTGCAGGGCGTGACCATCGACGACCTGATCGACTTCACGCCGGAACTGCGGGCAGAGGCGGTGGAGTTTGTGAAGCAGTATAAGATCGGACCGCTCTTCACCCCGCCGGTGGTCAGCAAGCCGGGCCGCTGGGGCACGATTTCCGTACCGGGCGTCCAGGGCGGCACCAACTGGCCGGGTGGCTGCTACGATCCCGAAACGCACATGGTCTACGTCTATTCGAAGACGCAGCCTTCGTTGATGGGCATCATTCCCAATACCGACATGGCGGTTTCCGAATTCCCCCAGGTCCATGGCGTTGCCGGCGTCAATCCCCGTCCGCAGGTGGCGATGGGCGCCGCGCGCCCCAGCCCGGCCGGGGCGTCCCGC
>NZ_AUWY01000042.1 GCF_000447205.1 Sphingobium ummariense RL-3
ATCCGGGCTTCCTGCAGGTGCAGGGCCTGCCGCTGCTCAAGCCGCCCTATGGGCGCATCACCGCGATCGATTTGACCAAAGGCGACCTCGCATGGCAGATCGCCCATGGCGAGACACCCGACAATGTTCGCAATCACCCCAAGCTGAAGGGCTTGAAGATCCCGCGCACGGGGCGTGCCGGCAATCTCGGCCCGCTCTGTACCAAGACGCTGGTGATTTGCGGCGAAGCGGGTTTCTACACCAATGAATATGGGGTGCGCGGCGCCATGCTGCGCGCCTATGACAAGGCCACGGGGGAAGAGAAGGGTGCGGTCTATATGCCCGCGCCGCAGAGCGGCTCTCCCATGACCTATATGCTCAAGGGAAAGCAGTATATCGTCGTCGCCATCGGGGGGGGCAATTATAGTGCGGAGCTGGTGGCATTCCGGCTTCCGGGAGCATGAGATGAAGAAGTTTATGACGGGTCGTGGTTATGCTTTGGTGGGTGCGGCGGTGCTGGCGCTTGGCGGCGGGGTTGTCGCCAGCGCGCAGGCACCCGAGCGCAATGTGTGGAGCGGTGTCTATACCGCCGAGCAGGCGGAGCGCGGCAAGACCGCCTATGCCGAAAACTGCGCCGCCTGCCATGGCGATACATTGGCGGGAATCGACGTGGCGCCGGCGCTGACCGGCGGAACCTTCCTCAACAACTGGAACAACACCTCGGCGGGCGACCTGTTTGGCCGCATTCAGTCGACCATGCCGCTGAACGCGCCGGGCAGCCTGGGCGGCAAGACCGTGTCGGACATCGAGGCGTTCATCTTCCAGTCCAACGGCTTCCCGGCGGGGGAGCTGGCGCTGCCGCCGAATCAGGCGATGATGACCAATGTGAAGATATCGGCGCAGAAGCCTGCAGGCTGACCGGCGCGAAGCGGCCCCCTTTCCGGAAGGGGCCGCCCGCGGACCGGACGGCCACTGTCCTACTGGTTATTTCTGCTTCATCGCCTCGACCGCGGCCAGCGTGCTCTTCACATGGCCGGCATAGTTCATCTCGCTGTGGACGAAGGCGATACGGCCCGACGGCGCGATGACATAGGAGGTGCGATCGGTCATGCCCGGCCGCATCTTGAGCGCGACGTCATAACCGGACACGATGTTGGGACCGGCGGACGCGACCGCGAACTTGCCGGCGCATTCCTTGGTGGAGAAGGCGACCAGATCGTCGACAGTGTCGGCCGACATGCCGATGACGGTCGCGCCCGCCGCCTTGAACTTGTCGATATTCTCGGCGAACTCGCGCGCCTCGGCCGAGCAGCCCGGCGTGAATGCCTTGGGGAAGAAATACAGCACGACCGGTCCGCGCTTCAGCTGGTGGGAGAGGGTCACGGTGAAGGTCTTCCCTGCCAGCGCGCCGCGCGTGGTAAAGTCTGGCGCCTTGGCGCCCACCGACAGCGCAGCACCCGCCGCGCCGGCGCCAAGCAGGGCAGCGGACGCCGCCGCCAGAATCGCAGTGGTCTTGATGCTGTTGCGCAGGGTCATGTGCAGTCCTTCAGGCAGCGGGCGCCGGCGGCTCCCAGAGTTCGATGGCATTGCCTTCGGGATCATGAATGCGGGCGAAACGCCCGGCATCGGGATGATCCCATTCGGCTTTGGTGATGACCTCGACGTCCGCCGCACGCAAATCCGCCAGCAGCGCGTCCAGATCAGCGACGCGAAAATTCAGCATGAACGCCTTGTCGGCCGCGAAATAGTCGCTGTCCTGCCGAAAGGGGGCGAAGACCATCGGCCCACCCTGCGGCTTCCAGGCCCATTCGTCGGGCGTTGCGCCCGGATCGGACACGCAGCCGGCGCCGACGTTCAGATGCCTGGCATACCAAGCGGCAAGGGCGTCGGGGTCGCGCGCACGAAAGAACAGGCCTCCCATTCCCAGCACCGGCATGGCATTCCTCCCCGCTGACTCGCGCCCGTGACCATAGCATGGCGGAATGGCGCCGTCATGCCGGGAACCGGGCCATTGAAAGGCGGTTTTTGCAGCATGCGTTTTCTTCTACCCTTGGCCCTGCTCGCACCCGCTTTTGCTCTCGCCGGCTGCGACGGCGGCAAGGACGATAGCCAGCCCGGCATCGTGACCAACATCCTCGACGACGCCCTGCCCAATGCGCAGCAGCCTCCACCGCCGGACAATGCGATCGTGCCGGCAGAGCCGCTGCCCGATATCCCGCAGCCTGAGGATTCGGCCGAAAGCAGCATTCCGGCTCCGCTGCTGGGCCGCTGGACCGGCGCCGCGGAAACTTGCGGTGACCGGGCGGCCGCCCTGGAACTGACGGTTACCCCCGACCGGCTGATCTTTCACGAAAGCGAGGGGCGGGTGACCGCGGTGAAGGGACAGGAAGACGGCCGCGTGCGCGTGACCGCGGATTTCACGGGGGAGGGCGAAAGCTGGACCCGCACTCTGGAAATGAAGCCGTCCGCCGACGGACGTCGCCTCACCATCGTCAACGACGGTGCGAGCGTCACGCGAAAGCGCTGCAACTAGAAGATTTCGAAGCAGGTGGAATTGCCTGCCGGCTCAGGAAAGCAAATAGCTCCCCGGACAGCGTCCGGGAGAGGGCATTCGCTTCCCCATTCCATCCGGCGCCGCTAGAGCGGAGCGATGATCGGCCGCCTCACCCTAAGCGATTTCCGCAACCACGCGGATGCGCTGATCGTGCCCGATCACCCCTTCCTGGTGCTGACAGGCGACAACGGCGCAGGCAAGACCAACATCCTTGAAGCGGTGTCGATGCTCGCGCCCGGACGGGGCCTGCGCGGCGCCGCGCTACGCGACATGGCGCGGCAGGGCGGGCCGGGTGGCTTCGGCATCGCGGCGGAGGTCGACGGCGTGATGCTGGGCACCGGCGTCGCCCCGGGCGCGCCCGATCGGCGCCTGGTGCGGATCGGCGGCACCGCCAGCGCGGCCAATGCGCTGGCCGACCATCTCGCCATCGTCTGGCTGACCCCGGCGATGGACCGGCTGTTCCTCGACAGCCCCGGCGGACGGCGCCGCTTCCTCGACCGGCTGACCTTGGCGCTGCATCCCGCCCATGCCGCGCACAGCGCGCGCTATGAGGCCGCGATGCGGGCGCGCAATCGCCTGCTCTCCGACCTGCGTGTCGCCGATCCTGCCTGGCTCGGGGCACTGGAGACGCAGATGGAGGAGCATGGCACCGCGGTTGCGGCCGCGCGCAGCGACCTCGTCCTCCGGCTCAACGCGAAACTGGAAGGCCAGCCCGACGCCCCTTTCGCCCGGCCCATTCTGGCAATAGCGGAGGAGGAACCGACCGAGGGGTCGCTCGCGCATCGGCTCGCCCGCGGGCGACGGCGCGATGCGGCGGCAGGCCGCACCCTGTCAGGGCCGCATCGGCAGGATCTGGCCGTCCTCCACGCCGCCAAGAGGCAGGCGGCGGCGCTCTGCTCGACCGGCGAGCAGAAGGCGCTGCTGCTGTCGATCCTGCTGGCCCATGCCGCTCTGGTGGCGGTGGAGCGGGGCCAGCCGCCGGTGCTGCTGCTCGACGAAATCGCCGCGCATCTCGATCCATCGCGCCGGGTCGCGCTGTTCGAGCGACTCGCGGCCACCGGCGGCCAGGTCTGGATGACCGGCACGGAAGACCAGCTTTTCAAGGAATTGGGGGCTGCAACGCGGTGGAAGGTAACGGGCGGTTCGATCTTTCGTTCCGCAGCGTGACGTGTCGCAGCAACGCTTCGCCGCTCGACGGTTTTCAAGCGCGCCTGGCTCTGCCCTAACAGGGCCTCGGGGATAACAGCTACACCTAAGTCGGGGGTCGCAATACATGATCGGTGGTTTTCGCGCGCTGTTCGCAGCCGCCCTGTTTGCGCTCGCTTCTCTTGCCACCGTCACCCCTGCCGCCGCCGGCGTCCTGCAATGCGCACCCTTCGCCCGTCAGGTTTCCGGCATCCAGCTTTTCGGCAATGCCAACACCTGGTGGAACCAGGCCGAGGGCCGCTATGATCGCGGTCACGAGCCGCGCGTCGGTGCCGTGCTGGCGTTTTCCTCCAGCCGCCGCATGCCTGTCGGCCACGTCGCCATGGTGAGCAAGGTGGTCAGCGACCGCGAGGTGCTGCTGACCCACGCCAACTGGTCCTACCGGGGCGGCGTGGAGCGTAACGTCCGCGCCATCGACGTGTCGCCCAACAACGACTGGACGGACGTGCGCGTCTGGTACGGCCCGATCGGTGACCTGGGCCTGCGTTCCAATCCGGCGCGCGGTTTCATCTATCCCGACCAGGCGCAGCCCCTGGTCCAGCCGGTGCAGATTGCCGCGGCCGACCGCGCGACCATGGGCATCGACAGCGCGCGCGGTGCTTTCTGAGCTGTTAACTATTTGCTAAAGGGCGATAATCTAGTTTCGCTCGCGGTGGGGCGATTCTCAGGTTCGGGGTCGCGTTTTGATGTTTCGATCGGTTCGCTGGACGGCCGCCTTGCTGCTGTCCGGCCTGGCGACGGGGCCGGCGTTCGGCGCCACGGTGCTGCAATGCGTGCCCTATGCCCGCATCGTTTCGGGCGTGGATATCCAGGGCGATGCGCTGACCTGGTGGGACCGGGCGGAGGATCACTACAAGCGAGGGCATAAGCCGAAAAAGGGTGCCGTGCTGGCCTTTCGTCCCTTCGGGCCGATGATGCTCGGTCATGTCGCGGTGGTCAGCAAGGTGCTGGACGGCCGCCATGTCCTGGTCCGCCATGCCAACTGGTCGAGCCCCGGCGCGATCGAGGAGGACGTTCCGGTTGTGGATGTGTCGGAAGAGGGCGACTGGAGCGCGGTCCGCGTCTGGCACGGCCCGACCGGGCAGATGGGCGTGCGCACCAATCCGACCTTCGGCTTCATCTATCCCGCCAGGGGGAAGCTGCGCCCCTTCGTCCCCGATGCAACGCTGGGGAGCAGCGTGCGGCTCGCCGCCGTCGATCCCGACCAGTGGAGGAAGGAAAAGGCACCGGCCGTAAAGGCGCCGGCGGCTGCCACCCCGGGCCGCGCCATGCAGGCCATTGCTGCGTCGCGGCGCGTACCCCGGCTGGAGGCCGATCTGTCCGTCACCCGCTATGCAGACAATGCCCCTTCGCAGCGCACGCTGGGCGCCATCATCGCCGACATACGGCGCGAGGCGGCGCTGGACTAGGCGCGGTGGACCAATTCAAAGGGCCAGATGGCCATTATGGGTGGAAAGCGGACAATCGCTTCGCTCGTAGTTTCAGTTGGAAGCAGCCTTACCGCTTTGCGCGAAACAGTTCTCTTTGCGCCTGATTGATAGAAAGCTCATCCCAATCAACCTCACGCATTGATCGCGGGAAGATTTCTCGCAGGTCATCATAGCCGTAGAATAGCGTTCCATGTATCCCTTGCGCTTCGCTCTTCAGAATGGGGCGATCCCATAGGGGCGAAATAACGCGGCCCGCTTCGGCATTCCCAAGACGCGCAAACACGTCCTCAATGATTGCCATGTCACTATTCCCGACGAAAATCGCACCAAATTCATCGTCAGTGGCTTGAAACAAGCTGAAGGTCGCATTGAGCGCACCGTCAATGATCTGGATGTTTTTCATGAGCCCATTATGCGGAGGGCTGTGACGAACAGCAATGCTTTCGAGCGTCCGCTTTTGAGCCGTTTCACATCATCCTGCCGCCCCCCTATTCGACGTCGGCCGCCTTCTCTTCCGCATCCGGCGCAGGCGTCTCGAACCAGGCTTCCACCGGGCCGTTGAGCTTGATCGTCAGCGGATTGCCGTGGCGGTCGCGGGTCTTGCCGGCGGCGACGCGGATCCAGCCTTCGGAAATGCAATATTCCTCGACATCGTTGCGTACCCGGTCCTTGAAGCGGATGCCGATGCCCCGCTGCAGTACGTCCATGTCGAAGAAGGGGCTGCGCGGGTTGGTGGAAAGGCGGTCGGGGGGCGTGTCGCTCATGTCGGTGCTTCCAAGAAATCGTTGGCCGCCGCCTAGCCCCTGACGGCGCATGCCGTCAACCGCCCGCCATGCGGAGGCCGCCGCCACGGTGCGGGCGCCGGCCTCCGTCCGGTCAGCGGCAGATGCGCACCCGAACCGACCGGCCGCGATAATGGTCGTAGCGGCGCTCGGTCCAGCAGCGCTGGCGATAGCCGTAATAGCCCCGATGGCCACGCCAGTAGCGGCGGTCGTTCCGCCAGTGGCGGCGGTTGTCCCAGCGCCGTTCACGGTCCCACCGCCGGTCCCAGCGATGGTCGCGGTCGCCGCGATGATAGCCCGAACCATAATATTGCGCTTGGGCCGGCGTGGCTGCGACGGCGCCGAACGCCGCCACTGACAGGCCGAGCGCCACCGCGCCCTTCCACAGCAAGGTCATGTCGTCTTCTCCTCATCCTCGCCGCGCGCCCCGGGACTCGCGGCCTGATGGTGAAGATGCGACGGCATGACTGAACCGGCCGGGAACGGGCCGGTCATCCATGGTTCATTCGCTCAGCGCCCCCGCAGCGCCGCCTCGGCCTCATGCATATAGTCGCGGGTGATCGGCAGGGCGCGTCGGTTGCGGGTGTACTGGATCTGGAAATTCACCATGCCCCCGCTTTCGAACGCGGCGGTCGCCCCGGCCAGGTAGAAGGTCCACAGGCGGAAGAAGCGCTCGTCGTACAGGGCGACGATCTCCGCCTTGTGCGCGACCGTCCGCTTGTACCATTCGCGCAGCGTCAGCGCATAATGGAGCCGCAGTGTCTCGACGTCGGTCACCATCAGCTTGTTCTGCTCGCTGGCCGCCACCACCTCGCTCAGCGCGGGGATGTAGCCGCCGGGGAAGATATATTTGTCGGTAAAGGCGTCGGTACGGCCCGGCCCGCCGACGCGGCCGATGGTGTGCAGCAGCATCACGCCGTCGGGTGTCAGCAGATTGTGGCACAGGCGGAAGAATTCCGAATAATGCGGCGTCCCGACATGCTCGAACATGCCGACCGATACGATCCGGTCGAACGGACCCTCGACGTCGCGATAGTCGATCAGCTCGAACTTCACATGGTCCTGCACGCCGGCGTCGATCGCCCGCTGCCGCGCGACCTTCAGCTGTTCCTCGGACAGGGTGATGCCCAGCACGTCGACGCCGCAGGTCCGATGCAGGTACAGCGCCATGCCGCCCCAGCCGCAACCGATGTCCAGCACCCGCTGCCCGGGCGAAAGCATCAGCTTGGCCGCGATATGGGCCTTCTTGTCCTCCTGCGCCTGCTCCAGGCCGATGCCGGCCTCATTCTTCGCGTCGGGCCAGTAGGCGCAGCTATATTGCCGGTCCTTGTCGAGGAAGAGCGCGTAGAGGGCGCCCGACAGGTCGTAATGATGCGCGACATTGGCGCGTGACCGGCGGCGGTCGTTGGCCTTTATCAGCGCCTTGCCGATCACGCCGGCGCGCTTGACCAGCGGATTCTTTTCGCTCGCCTTGCGCTCGCGCTTTCCCGTCCATTCCCAGGGATGGTCGTGCCGCATGAAGGCGACGAAATCCATGATGTCGCCGCCCTCGATGACCAGGCGATCATCCATGAAGGCCTCGGCGAGGCCCAGGCGGGGGTCGCGGACGATCGCCATCGGCACGCCGCGGTCGCGGAACTTCAGCGTGAAATGCGGCCGGTCGGGATTGCCAGGGCCGAACTGGCGGGTCGTGCCGTCATGATAGACTACGGTCAATCGGCCGGTGCGGACCATCCGGCTGAGGACCTTGTCGAGTATCCACTTCATGTACGGCCGCTTCCCTTGTTGTTTCAGATGCCTGCGTACCAGTCATAGCCGCTAAAATCCTCCCAGAAACCCCCTTTGCCCTTGCCGATGCCGGACAGGCTCTCCACCGCCTCGATGGCGGTCAGATATTTCGCGTGCTTGTAGCCGAGCTGCCGCTCGACCCGCAGCCGCAGCGGAGCGCCGTTGGCGACGCGAAGCGGGCGGTCGTTGAGCGCGAAGGCCAGGATGGTCTGGGGATGGAAGGCGTCGACCAGATCGATGCTTTCATAATAGCCGTTCCCGTCCCCCATGTCGTCGGCGCAGCGGAACACGATGTAGCGCGCGCGGCTGCTCATCCTCGCCGCGTCCAGGATCAGCGACAGCGGCACGCCACGCCATTTGCCGATTGCGCTCCAGCCCTCGACGCAGTCGTGGCGGGTGATCTGCTCGCGATGGGGCATGGCATGCAGCTGCGCGAGGGAAAGCGACAAGGGGTGGCCGACAAGGCCGCCGACCCGCAGCCGCCAGTCTGCGAACCCGCTCCGCCACACGGCCTTGTACGCTTCCGTGTTCGGATTGCTCGTGCCGTTGGCGCGGAATGTGGGGGAGATCTGGTCCGGCCGGAACTCCCGGGCCAGCGCGTTGCGGTCCATCAACCCGCGCTGCGCCCATTTGTGGAAATTGTCGGCGGAAAACAGCAGTTCCCGCACCGGCTCCTGCCGCGCCAGCCGGTCGCATCCGGCAAGCGTGGCCCCGGCGCCCAGGATCAGCGCGCGGCGGGACAGGATCAGGCTCATCGCCGCGGCTCCGGCAGGCGATAGCGTCCGGTGATCATCGACCGGATCTCGTTCACCGGCCCGGCCAGCAGCACCATGGTCATGTGGACCAGGAAGAAGGCAACGAGCATGAAGGCGGCGATGAAGTGGATCGACCGCGCCGACTGCCGCCCGCCGAACAGGTCGACCAGCCAGGGCCAGGCGGCGTTCATGCCGGGCGACATGGTCAGGCCGGTCAGGATGACCAGCGGCAGCAGGACGAAGATCACGCCGACATAGCTCGCCTTCTGAAGCACATTGTAGCGCAGCGCCGCCTCGCCGGTCGGGAAGCGCAGCCGGGCATGGTCCTTGATATCCTGCCATACATGCCCGGGGACCAGTTCGCCGCGACGGAAAGCGAGGTCACGCTGGACATGCCGGTTGACGAGGCTCCAGAGCATGTAGCCGAGCAGCGCGAAGGCGAAGATTGGCGCCGCCGTCAGGTGCCAGTGGCGTGAGAGCGCAAGATTATAGTGCGCGGGCAAGGTCACCCAGCTCCCGAACCGTTCCAGCGCCAGCCAGGGCCGGTCGAAATTCGCGCCATATTGCCCCCAGTAAAGCCGCGGATGCGCGTTGAAGATGCCGAGGCCGCTGGTGAACAGCACGTAGAGCAGCACGGCGTTCAGCCAGTGCCACAGCCGCGTCGAAAGCCGATGGCGCCTGACCGTCGCGCTGCTCATGCTGCTGTCCCCGCCATCCATGGGTTGCCTTTAGCAAAAAGGAGCGGGGGCTGCATACGGGTCTCTGTCGTTGGTGTCGTCTGGCATGTCGTTGATCGAATCGTCATGGAATTGTCATGATCGCTTCGGGCAACGGCCACGCCCGCAAGGGACTATCAATAGTCGAATCTGAAATATCGGTACAGAATATTAAAAATAATTCATCGTCCCGTGCGTCAAGCGGGAGAATGCAAACGGTCGCCTGTCAATAATTTCAGTGCCTCGACGCATGAACATTATGGAAGGCAAAAAAATGAAGAACGTTTCGATATTTTTCCTCGCCAGCGCCGTGCTCTGCTTCATTTCCGCGCCGGCGTTCGCCCAGGATCTTTCGGTTCGCGGCCGAAATCATCCCCAAGGATGATGCCGTTGCCGGGCTGCCTGGGGTTGCCTGGCGATATGACGGAAATGTGACTCATGTGCAACACAAGGGGGAAATCCATGAAAAATCATTCCCCCGCCCCTTTTCAATCCGGAAGGTGGATCCTAGATGCCCGCTGCGTGATCGTGATGCGGGTCACCTAATCCCTCACTAAATGAAGTGAGTGGGTTCGGGAGTATTGTGTGAACTGAGGCATGATTTCTTTGCATCTATCCTGACGTCCGGATCAATCCTTCTTCCGGATACAGAAATAAAATTGAGGACTATATGAAGACTGTGATTCTCGCAGCCGTTGCTGCTGCCGCTTTTGCCGTGTCCGCTCCCGCTTTCGCGCAGGACGCCGCGCCCTTCACCGGCCCCCATGCCGAAGTGCTCGCCGGCTATGACAAGCTGGACACCAACAGCAACGGCCTGGGCAGCCCGGACGGCTTCCTCTACGGCATCGGTCTCGGCTATGATTACCAGAGCGGCAACGCCGTGTTCGGTATCGAGGGCGAAATCTCGGATTCGACCGCCAGCCGCACCATCTCCGGCACCGACATCGATGCCGCGCGCGACCTGTATATCGGCGCCCGCGCCGGCTTCGTGGTCAGCCCGCAGGCGCTTGCCTATGTGAAGGCCGGCTACACCAACGCCCGCATCGAGACCGAAGGTTTCGGTGGCGAGAATGGCGACGGCGTGCGCGTCGGCGCCGGTCTGGAATACAAGCTGGGCGGCCAGGTGTTCGTCAAGGGCGAATATCGCTATTCCAACTATGAAGGCGACGTGGAGCGCCACCAGGTGGTTGGCGGCCTCGGCATCCGCTTCTGATCCCTCTCGATCGGAAAATGGGAAGGGCGGCTCCTCGCGGGGCCGCCCTTTTCGCATGAGGGCCGCGATTGCTCTTAGAAATCCAGGGGCCTGAGATCCGGCTCCACCCAGCCGCGGCGCGCCTCGACCGACATCAGCCTTTCGCGCGACCAATAGGCGAACGGCCAGTCCTTGCCCGCGAGCGGCGTCGCCATCAGTGCGGCAAAGGCCTGCGCGACGCCCACATCGGCCGGCAGTCCGGCCAGCACGCCCCGCGCCGCGCGCAGCGATGCCTGGGTGATCGTCTCGTGATAGCCGCTCGTATCGTTGTTCACGCCGCCCACGCTTTCATTGTAGCGGGCGATCATGCCGGGCATGTCGCGCTCGGCGACCAGATCGGGACGCCGCAGCATCAGCCACAGCGCGGTCGCGAAATGCGCCCCATGGGTCCATTCTTCCTTCGGCAGCGTGCGCTCGCAAAAGCCGTGCGCCACGCGTTCTATCTCGTCTTCGGTCGTCATGGGTCCTGTCCTTGTCGAAGCCGGTGGCAGGGCAAAGAAAAACCCCGCCAGAGGCGGGGTCTTCCGAATGGTCTGCGTGGATCGTCGAGGGAGCGTCAGTCCGCTTCCCTTTGTCCATACGCCAACGGCCCCGCCACGTGCGGAATCTGTTGGGTAAGGGTGATCGTGCAGGCCATGGCTGTTGCGCTACCGGAACGGCCGGCGCGCGTCAACCGATCGCGGCCTGCTTCTCCGCCGCCAGCCGGTCCAGCTCGGCACGGCTCTTCTTTTCGGAGGCGGACTTCAGCTGCCCGCACGCGGCCATGATGTCGCGCCCGCGCGGTGTGCGCACGGGGGCGGAAATGCCGCCTTCGAACACGATGTCGGAAAAGCGCCTGATCCGCTCGGGCGTTGAGCATTCATAGTCGGTGCCCGGCCACGGATTGAACGGGATCAGGTTGACCTTCGCCGGCAGCTTGAACCGGCGCAGCAGGCGGACCAGTTCGCGCGCATCCTCGTCGCTGTCGTTCTTGTCCCTGATCATCACATATTCGAAGGTGATGCGGCGGGCGTTGTTCGCGCCGGGATAGTCGGCGCAGGCCTGCAGCAGCTCCTCGATGCCGTATTTCCGGTTGAGCGGCACCAGCTCGTCGCGCACCTCCTTGGTCACGCCATGGAGCGACACGGCGAGGTTGACGCCGATCTCCTCGCCGGCGCGCGCCATCATCGGGATGACGCCGGAGGTGGACAGGGTGATGCGCCGCTTCGACAAAGCCAGGCCATCGCCGTCCATCACGACCTTCAGCGCGTCACGCACATGATCGAAATTATACAGCGGCTCGCCCATGCCCATCATCACGATATTGGTCAGCATCCGCCCGTCGGTGGTGTATTGCGGGGCGTCGTCGGACTCATCGTCGTTCGCCGACGCCATGGTGCCGCGCGGCCATTCGCCCAGCGCGTCGCGCGCGAGCATCACCTGTCCGACGATCTCGCCCGGGGTCAGGTTGCGCACCAGCCGCATCGTGCCGGTATGGCAGAAGCGGCAGTTGAGCGTGCAGCCGACCTGGCTCGACACGCACAGCGTTCCCCGGTCGGCGTCGGGAATGAACACCATCTCATAATCCTGCCCGTCGTCGGAGCGCAGCAGCCACTTGCGCGTGCCGTCGCTGGAGACCTGCGCTTCCACCACCTGCGGCCGGCCGACGATGAAGCGCTCCGCCATCCAGCCGCGCATCGGCTTGGCGAGGTCTGTCATCTTCTCGAAATCGGTCTCGCCGCGATGGTAGAGCCAGTGGAAGATCTGCTTGGCGCGCAGCTTCGCCTGCTTTGCGTCCAGCCCCGCGCTCTCGAACACATCCCTGATCTGCGGCCGTGCCAGGCCCATCAGATCGACGCGCCCATCCTCGCGCGGCGTCACCGCGCGCGGCACGGGCACAGGGTCGATGGCGCCGGGGATCGGCATAAGGGGGCTGGCGGATGTCTGCATCCCACGGACATAGTCGATTTACGCGCGCTTTTAAAGCGGGCGCTAAAGATCAGCGCAGCCGCGCGCACCCCAGCGCTGCCGCGTCGATCGCGGTCGCCGCGCCGCGCAGCGCGTAGCTGTCGGTAAAGCTGCGCCCGTCGGCGGCGGTGGCCTGCACGCTCATGCCCGTCGAGGAACGGATCGCCGCCACGATCGCGGCATCCGCGCGCGCGTCTGGCGCCCAGGCGTCGGCCTGCCCGGCCACCAGAATAAAGCGCCGTTCCCCGACCGACAGGATCACTGGCGCGCGGTCGGCGCGGATGCGGCTGAGGCGGAAATGCACCTGGCCCCTGATGCGCTTTCGCGGCCAGGTGCCGACCGCCGCGAAGCCACGGGACCGGGCGCCCTGCCGCGCGGCCGGCTGCGCGATCGCGTAGCAGCGCGGCTCGGCCGGATCGCGGAACGCGCCCCAGCTTTCGAAGATGCCGAGCGAATCCTTCGCCTGCGCCGGGCAGGCGAGCAGGAGGGCGGACAGGATCAGGACAAGCGCGGACCGCATGTGCCGGGCAAAGCGCACCCCGTGCCCTTTTGCAACCCCGCACGGAAATCGCTGCTCAGCAGATGCTTGCCGCGGCCGTCACAGCGGCTATGAAGGAACATCCATCATTGTCGCCCGGATTCGACAGTTTCCGGGCCATCGGCAGAAAAAGAAACGGATAGAACAGGGACATGAAGGCCACCATCGAACGCGCAACGCTCCTCAAGAGCCTGAGCCACGTCCAGTCGGTGGTCGAGCGGCGCAACACCATCCCGATCCTGTCCAACGTCCTGATCGAGGCGTCCGCGGACGGTTCCATCAAGTTGATGGCGACCGACCTCGACCTGCAGATCGTGGATAGCATCTCCGCCCAGGTCGATCAGCCCGGCGCCACCACCATTTCGGCCCACACCCTGTTCGACATCGCCCGCAAGCTGCCCGAGGGAAGCCAGGTGTTGCTGCAAGCGGCGGAGGGGAAGATGCTGATCCAGGCGGGCCGTGCCCGCTTCAACCTGTCGACGCTGCCGCGCGACGACTTCCCCGTCATTGCCGAGGGAGACCTGCCGACGCGGTTCGAACTGCCGGCCGAAACGCTGAAGCAGATCATCGACAAGACGCGCTTCGCCATTTCGACGGAAGAGACGCGCTATTATCTGAACGGCATCTATTTCCACGTGACGGACGACGGCGCCCCGGTGCTCAAGGCCGCGGCCACCGACGGCCACCGCCTCGCCCGCGTCACCGTGCCCCGGCCCGACGGCGCGGAGGGCATGCCCGGCATCATCGTGCCACGGAAATGCATCGGCGAACTGCGCAAGCTGCTGGACGAAGTCGAAGGATCGGTGGAAATTGCCCTGTCGGCCAGCAAGATCCGCTTCGGCCTGGGCAATGCCATCCTGACCAGCAAGCTCATCGACGGCACCTTCCCGGACTATAGCCGCGTGATCCCGACGGCCAACGACAAGCTGCTGAAGATCGACCCGCGCAGTTTCGAGGAGGGCGTGGACCGCGTTGCCACCATTGCCACGGAAAAGACCCGCGCGGTCAAGATGAGTCTCGACAAGGACCGCATCACCCTGTCCGTCACGAGCCCGGAAAACGGCACGGCGGCCGAAGAGGTGCCCGGCGCCTTCCAGGGCGAGGGGTTCGACATCGGCTTCAACGCCCGCTACCTGCTCGACATATTGGGCCAGATCGACAGCGACCTGGTGGAACTGCACCTGGCCGATGCGGCCGCGCCGACGCTGATCCGCGAGGACGATCGCAGTCCTGCACTTTATGTTCTGATGCCGATGCGCGTGTAAAGGCGAAGAAGAAAACGGCGGCCGCCCGCCGCTTCATTGTCGCGACGGCGCCGTTGATGTCTCGGCCGGAGTAATCTTCTTTCAAGAAGTTGCCGCTAGACGAACCGCATGCTTGTTTCGCGTGCTGCTTTCCTGGATCATACGCCCCGCACCCCGGGCCTTCTCGCCTCGCTGGGGCTCGCTGAAAGCGGAGCGGATGTGCCGGCGGCCTGGGTCGCGCGGTCCTTCACCCTTGCCGCTGCGCTCTGGCCGCTGATCCTGCTGGCCAAGATCGTCGTTGCCAGCCTCTCGGGCGCCGGCTTCCATCATGTGCCCAATGGGGGGCTCGCGTTCCTGCTCGCCCTCAACCTGCTGGCTGACGGCGCCGTCTTGCTCGCTCCGCGCTATGGGGCGTTCCGCCGTCTGCCGCCGCATGTGCAGAAGTGGCTGTTGCTGCCCATGGTCTTTCTTTCCGGCCTCGCGTTCAGCCTCTGGCTCGCGCTCGCATCACCGGCCGGCGGCAATCCGATGCTGCGGCTGGCGCTGCCCGAACTGTCGGTCGCGCTGCTCGCCGTCTGCATCTTCGGTGACCGACGGCTGCTGGGGCTCAGCTATTTTCTCGGCGCGCTGATCGTCTCCGTGCTGGAACAGGCGCAGATGGCACAGGTCGTCCTGCTCGGCAGCTGTGTCGCGGTCATGCTGGTGGCGACCGTGCGTCAGGCGCGCGCGGACTGCGACCAGGCGATCGCCCGGCACGAGCAGGTGCAGCGCGCGGAGCGGTCCGACCGGCTGCTGCAGGAATATGAGCGTTCGGGCAGGGGCTGGTTCTGGGAAACCGACCGGCAGGGTTGCCTCGTCTACCTGTCCGACACCTTGGCGCAGACGCTGGACATGCCGGCGGGCGGGCTGATCGGCCGGCCGATCACGGAAATCGTTCGTCCGGGCGACCGGCAGCGGGGCGACGGCGAGCGCACGCTCGGCTTCCATCTGTCGGCCCGCACCGCCTTTTCCGACATTCCCGTCCAGGCGGCCATGGCGAAGGAGGAGCGCTGGTGGTCGATCTCCGGCCAGCCGGTGTTCAACGAATATGGCCAGTTCCACGGCTTTCGCGGCAGCGGCGCGGACTTGACGGAGATGCGGCGCAGCCAGGCGGAAGTCACGCGCCTCGCCCAATATGATTCGCTGACCGGCCTCGCCAATCGTGTCCAGATGCTGGGTTCGCTGGAGCAGGCGGTGGCGGGTACGCGCGGCAAGCCCGGCGAATGCACGCTGCTGATGCTCGATCTCGACCGATTCAAGACGGTGAACGACACGCTGGGCCACCCGGCGGGCGACCAGCTGCTGCGCCAGGTCAGCCAGCGTCTGGAACGGGTGGTCGGCGACAAGGGATTGGTCGGGCGACAGGGCGGTGACGAGTTCAAGATCTTGCTGCCCGGCCGCCATGATCGCGCCGCGCTGAGCCATCTGGCGCAGACCATCATCACCACGGTGTCGCAGCCCTATACGATCGAGGGCACGGCCGTCGTCATCGGCGTGTCGATCGGCATTTCCTGCTGCCCGCAGGACGGCGTCACCGCCGACGCGATGATCCGCAATGCCGACCTTGCCCTCTATGCGGCGAAGGGCAATGGACGCGGGGTCCACCGTTTCTATTCGTCGGACATGCATGCCGACGCGGAGGACCGCCGCAAGCTGGAAGAGGACCTGCGTCATGCGCTGGCCGCCGACGGCCTGCACCTCGTCTACCAGCCCGTGGTGTCGACCGCCAGCGAGCGGATTACCGGCTATGAGGCGCTGCTGCGCTGGGTCCATCCGGTGCGCGGCCCGATCTCGCCGGCCTTGTTCATTCCCATTGCGGAGGATACCGGCCTCATCGCCCAGATCGGCGAGTGGGTGCTGCGCACCGCGTGCCGCGATGCCGCCCAGTGGCCGGAGGGGGTGCAGGTCGCCGTGAACGTCTCGCCGACCCAGTTCGCCAACCCGGCTTTTCCCGCCACCGTGATGAGCGCGCTCGCCGCATCCCAGCTCGCGCCCGAGCGGCTGGAGCTGGAGATCACCGAGAGCGTCTTCCTGACCGACGACGCGGATACCGATTCGATGTTTACGCGGCTGAAGGCGCTGGGTGTCCGCCTCGCGCTCGACGATTTCGGGACGGGCTATTCCTCACTCGGCTATCTGAAGAAGGCGCCGTTCGACAAGATCAAGATCGACCAGAGCTTCGTGCGCGGTGCCGCAATCAAGGGCAGCCGCAACAGCGCCATCATCAAGGCGATCGTCAGCCTGGCCGAGGCGCTGGGCATGGACACGACGGCGGAGGGCGCCGAGACGCATGACGAACTGGAGCTGATCCGCCAGCTCGGCTGCAGCCACATCCAGGGCTATGTCTATGGCCGGCCGATGCCCTTCGACGACGTCGTCGCGCGCCAGCGCGCCAACGGCTCCGCCGCCAGCCCGGAGGGGTTCCAGTCCAGCCGCCCCGAACGCAAGACGATGCTGCGCACCGTCGCGGTCCATCATGAAGGCCATGTCTATACCGGCCGCATCCGCAACATCTCGGCTACCGGCGCTCTGGTCGAGGGGCTGTGGAACGTGCCGGAGGGCACGCTGTTCGCGGTCGAACTGGGCGAAAACCATGTCGTGAACGCCACCGCCCGCTGGTCCCGCGAGGACCGCATGGGCATCGAGTTCGTCGGCGGCATCGACCTCGCCCGGCTGCGCGCGCCGCCGCCCAAGGCGCTGGCGTCCTGATCGAGAATCCGGTCCTGCCCGGGCGACGCCCGATCCGCTGGCTTTCAGGACACAAGAAAAAGGGGCCGCAAAACGCCGCCCCTTTGCGCACCGATCCCATAGCGATCAGGCCGCCAGCGCGACCTTCTCCACAGCGGCCACGCCCTTCCCGACCTCCCGGATCAGCGTCACGAACCGCTTGGCTTCCCGCACGATCATTGCCTTGTTGAAGCAGGCGGCGGCGCCCCGGTCCATCGCCTCGGCGACGATCGGCGCGCCGTCGCGCATCAGGCTGGACAGCATGATGACGGGGCACGGCTCCATGTCCATGATCTCGTCCAGGATCGCCATGCCGTCCTTGCCGGGCATCGCGATGTCGAGCGTCACGACGTCCGGCTTCTCCAGCCGGATCATGGCGATCGCTTCCTCGCCGTTACGGGCGATTCCCACCACCTCGACCCGGCGGTCGCGCTCCAGCAGCGTTTCGATCATCGCACGGATGGTCAGCGAATCGTCGACCACCACAATCCTGACGGGTTTCATCGTCCAGTCTCCCAACCGTTACGAAACCTCATAACGGATGCGAAGCGACCGGCTTTAGGGCGTAGCTAATGCCTCCTTAACCACCCTGGCCGCGTGCCGAAGCGAAGTTGGGGAAGAACAGCTTGCGGAAGCTGATCGACACGGTCCGGCCCAGCGGATCGAGATAGCCCGGCTGGTAGCGCAGCGGCGTCATGCCGGTCGCGTCGCGTACCTCCCGCCGCTGGTTGAAGATGTTGTCGATGCCGATCGACACCCGCGCGCCGCGCAGGAAGGGCACGTCCTTCACCAGGCGCGGCATCTGCCCCAGATTGGCGAAGAGGCGCAGGTTCGCCGTGGCGAGGCTGCCGAAGTCGAGCCGGGAGGCTCCGCCCAGCGCGCCATCGACATGGGTGCCGCTCTCCCAATCCACGCTAAGCCGTGCGCCGATGCCGTTGTTGACATAGCCGACCCGCGCCTCGACCTCGTGCCGCGGCTGGCCGCCCGAGGAGCCGGTCGCGTCCCCGTCCAGCAGGTTGAGCACCGGCACGCCAGGCGCGATCTGGATGGTCTCCGCCAGATGCCATGTGTGGTAGAGGCTGAAGGTCAGGCGCCCGCTGTTGCCGCCGCCTCCGCCGCCGAAGCCGCCCGGCCTTCCCCCGCCGCCACCGAAACCACCCGGGCCGCGCGGCCGATCGCCGCCCGGTCCGCCGGGGCGGTCTCCGCCGCCTTGGCCGGGGCCCCCACCTTGCGGCCGGTTGCGCTGGAACGCCTGGCGGATCTCGTCCAGTTCCTTGGGGCGGTCCTCCGGCTTGGAGCCCGCGGCGCGCCAGGCCTCGATCACCTTCTGGATATGCGATTTGATCTGGAATGACAGGTCGAAGCCCCAGCGCAGCCGCTCGCTCTGCGACCGCAGGAAATTGAGCGGCCGCGCATCGATCTGCAGCAGGTTGCCGTCCGCATCGCGCAGGAAGCGCTGCGGGAAGGCCGCCTCGATCGCCGGCGTGGGCGTCGGGAAGGCGGCAATGGGGTTGCTGGTGCGGCTGTTGAGATAGGTGGCAGTCAGCGTCAGGTTGGGCTTCGAGAAGGGTTGCACCCGCGCGCTCAGGCGGAACTGGTCGCGCACGCTTTCGCGCAGCGACGCGTTGCCCCCCGACAGTTGGTTCACGAACACCGTCTGCCCGGTCGCATAGTCGAAGACCGAGACGTTGGGGGTGGAAATCAGCGGATCGGTGATCTGCGTGCCGGTCGGCGCCGCACGATCCTGGTTGGCGGACATCAGGATCTGGACGGCGCTCACGGGCTTCCAGCGCAGGCCATAGCCCAGCGTGGAAAGCGTGCCGAAGTC
Source organism: Sphingobium ummariense RL-3 (assembly GCF_000447205.1). Classification (GTDB taxonomy): domain Bacteria; phylum Pseudomonadota; class Alphaproteobacteria; order Sphingomonadales; family Sphingomonadaceae; genus Sphingobium; species Sphingobium ummariense. Next base: position 18,786 of record NZ_AUWY01000042.1, read on the forward strand.
GGAATAATGCTGCGCGGCCGCGTTCACATTGGCGCTGATGTCGCCGACGGCGCCTAGCACGCCTTTCGACCGGCTGGTGATGGGCACGTCCACGCTGACCTGGCCGCTGCCGATCTCGCGGCTGTAGTCGTTGCTGCTTTCGACACCGGAGCGCAGCGACCAGCCTTCGAAGCCGTTGGCCGATGCGCCCAGGCGGATGGAGGTCGTCACCTTGCCCGCCGGCAGCGTGAAGAGTGATCCGCTGATCAGCAGGTCGCCCTGCACCGCCTGCGACCGGGCGCTAGCGCGGTCGGTGATGTGGGTGGACAGCAGGTCGCCCGAAAAGCTGCCGAAGGGATTGACGCCGGGGTCGCCCGCATCGATCGCCGCCTGGATCGCGCCCGTGTCCACGCCCCGGTCGGTGCGGGTGCGCGTGTCGGAAATGTCGCCATTGCCGGTGAAGGACCATTGCCAGCCGCCGCCGATCTGGCCGTTCAGCGTCACGCCGATATGGCCGGTGGTGCCGCGGATGCTCTGTCCCAGCGCGCCCGCCTGCGCGAGATAGCGATAGAGCCGCACATCGTCGGAGAAGGGCGAGAAGGGGCCGTCGGCCGGCAGCCCGATCAGCGCCTGCGACAGGCCCTGCAGCGAATCATTGTCGGACAGCTCCAGCCGTCCGTTGACCGTCGCCGACACGCCGCCCAGCGCGCGGGCCAGCGTCGCATTGGCGGAAAAATTCTCGGTCGCGGGGCTGAGCGTGCGAAAGCGGGTGACGTCGCTCACCTGCTGCGCATTGGCGCCCGCGACGAAATCGCCCAGCGTCGGGGCGCCGCTCGCCGCGCTGCCGGGAACGGCGGCGACGGTCACGGTTCCACCCGCCAGCGCCGACAGCGCCGGATCGATCTCGCCGCCCGGCGTCGTCGCCGTCACATTCCCGTCCAGCGCATAGGGCCGGCCGGGCGCATTGGACACGATCCCGCGTTCCGATTCCAGCAATTGCGCGGCTCGGCTATATTTGAGGTTCAGGGTGAAGCGGTTGTCGCCGCGGATGCGCAGCAGGCCGCCTTCCGCCGATCCGTTCTCGCGCCCGCCCTGCGTCGTGGTGCCGCCGCGCAGCTCGACCGTCTCCGCGCGGAAGCGCTGGCGCAGCACGATGTTCATCACCTTCTGCGTCGGCGCATAGCCATAGGTGAGCGCGACCTCCTCCGGCAGGATGTCGACGCGCGCGACCGCTTCGGTCGGGATGTCCTGTATCTCGGAAAAGCTGGAGATGCGCTTGCCGTTGAGCAGGATCACCGGCTGGCCGTTGGTCTGGGGCGAAAGTTCTGCCACCATCTCCGCGATCGAGGTGACGCCCAGCGCGCGGACATCGGCTGGGGACAGTTGCTGTTCCGGCGCGACATTGCCGATGACGGCGCCGCGCGGCGGCTGGCCCTGGACCACGATCTCCTCGACATCGTCCATCTGCGCGGCCGGGCCGGGGGCTTCCGGCTCCCTTTCCTGCGCCATCACGGCACCGGGCGCCGCGCTCGCCATCAGGGACATCGACAGGATTGAAACGTACCGGCGCACAGGGCCCCCTTGAATTGCTGTAACGCCTCTCCTGCTAAAGGCGGATTGTCGCAACAGTCTCGCACGACCAGTGATCTTTTGTCGTAAAGTGTAACATCGGCGGCCGCGCCTCTCTGGTTCCCGCGCGCGAAGCCGCCTAAGCAGGACGGATCGACATCCCGTCGGCCACCAGGGGGGACCTCTTCATGCGCCACGCCATCGCGCTCCTGCCTTTGCTCGTCCTAGCCGCGCCCGCCGCCGCGCAACAGGCGGACGACCTCAACCGCATCATCGACGAAGGGCTGAACCACAGCCAGGTGATGCAGACCGCCCAGCATCTGACCGACGATATCGGCGGGCGCATGACCAACTCGCCCCAGATGCGCCAGGCGGAAGCCTGGACGGCGGAGCAGTTCCGCGCCTGGGGCCTGTCCAATGTCCACAAGCAGGGCTTTCGCTTCGGCCGTGGCTGGTGGATCGCGTCCGCCTACGCGCGGATGACGGCGCCGCGCCCGCTGATGCTGACCTCCATCCCCGTCGCCTGGACGCCGCCGACCAGTGGTACGATCAGCGCGCCGATCGTCGTCGCGCCGATGAAGAAGGAACGCGACTTCGCTGCCTGGCGCGGCAAGCTGGCGGGCAAGATCGTGCTCGTGTCGATGCCCGGCGAGGGCAGCGAGCCCGGCGAGCCTGCGTTCAAGCGGCTGAAGGGTGAGGATATCGAGAAGCTGGACACCTACCGCCAGCCGAAATTCGATCCCGACGGGCTGGAGAAGCTGCTGCGCGAGATCGCCTTTACCCGCAAGCTCGACGCCTTCCTGAAGGCGGAAGGCGCGGTCGCCTGGGCGCGCATCTCCCATCGCGACGGCAAGCTGCTGCATGGCGAAGGCTATGATTTCCAGGTCGGCGGCACGCCCGCCCTGCCAGGGATCGAGATAGCGGCGGAGGATTATCGCCGCCTCGCCCGGCTCGCCAAGACCGGCCCGGCTCCGGTATTGGAGATCAACAGCGACGTCCGCTTCGACGACAGCGACGTCAACGCCTACAATATCATCGCGGAAATCCCCGGCTCCGATCCCAAGGCGGGCTATGTCATGGCCGGCGCCCATCTCGACAGCTGGGTGGCGGGCGACGGCGCGGCCGACAATGGCGCGGGTAGCGCGATGATCATGGAGGCCGCGCGCATCCTCGCGAAGCTGGGCGTCAAGCCGAAGCGCACCATCCGCTTCGCGCTGTGGGCCGGGGAGGAGCAGGGCCTGTTCGGCTCCATGGCCTATGTCGACCAGTATCTCGCCACCCGCGCGCCCGGCCCGGCGGAGGAGGAGGGGAGCGAGGCGATGTATTTCCGCTACAAGTACCGTTTCCCGATCACGCCGAAGCCCGGCTATGGCGACCTCAAGGCCTATTTCAACATCGACAACGGATCGGGCAAGCTGCGCGGCGTCCATGCGGAGGGCAATGTAGCGGCCGTACCTTTGCTGCGTGAATGGCTCGGTCCTTTCGCCGGCATGGGTGCGACCAGCGTGGTCTCTTCACCGACGGGGGGCACCGACCATGTGTTCATGCAGGCCGTCGGCGTGCCGGGCTACCAGTTCGTGCAGGACCCGCTCGATTATAGCAGCCGCATCCACCACAGCGGCATGGACACCTTCGACCATCTGAAGGCAGAGGACATGCGGCAGGGGTCGGTGGTGCTGGCGGGCATGTTGCTGCAGGCGGCGAACAGCGCCAAGACGCTGCCGCGCATGCCGCTGCCGACCCAGGGCACGCCGACCGATCCGTTCAAATATGACGATCCGGCCGACGATTGACGCCGCAGGTCAGGCGGCATCGTGGAAGATGATGCCCAGCATGTGGCGAACGCCCGACAGCAGCCGGCTGACGCCGTGCCGCATCTGCACCCGGTGCGCGCCGCGCGCGCCGGGCACGGGCCGCTCGCGTACCGGGAAGATCACGGCGTCGCCATGGCGCAGCGGCACGACCTCCGGCCGGGACTGCATGCGCGGCCGTTGCTCGGTGAGGAGGAAGGCGCCGCCGGTGAAGTCGCTATCCGGCTCCGAGAGCAGGACCGCCGCCTGGATCGGGAAGATCTGCGGCCCGTAGACGTCCTGATGCAGCGCGTTCCAGTCGCCAGCCTCGTAGCGCAGCAGCAGCGGGGTCGGCTTATCCTGCCCGGCCAAGGCGCAGCGGGCGAGGAAGTCGGCATGGCGCGCCGGATAGATATCGCCTGAACCCAGCATCGCCGCCCAGCGGTTCGCGACCTCCGCCAGCGCCGGATAAAGCGCGTCCCGCAGTGCCGCCACCGGCTCCGGCAGCGGATAGGCGAAATAGCGGTAGCATCCGCTGCCATAGCCGTGCCGCTGCATCACCACTTCCTTGCGGAAGGCGGCGGGATCGTCCCACAGCGCGACGATGGCGGCGCACTGGGCGGGGGTGAGCAAAGCGGGCAGGCGCGCCGCGCCGTGGCGATCGAGATCGGAAAGGTCCATGCCGTCGAGCATGGGCGGGATGGGCGCGCCTGTCATCCCGCGCCTTGCGGTCAAAAGCGGCCCTGGTTCAGGCCGCCTCCACCAGCAGCACCGAGGCCTGCGCCCCCACGACCCGCACCCGTCCGCCGACCGGCGTATCGGGGCCGCGGCACGACCATACGCCGTCGCCGACCTTTACCCGGCCGCGCCCGTCCTCGATCGCCTCGACCACGGGGACGACCTCTCCCACCAGCCGCGCCGCCCGGTCGTTGAGCAGAGGGTCGGCCGAATCTACGGGATGGGCGACATACCAGCGCCGTCCGCCCCACACCGCCGCGACGCACAGAGCGGCGAACAGCAGGAACTGCACCGGCACGCCGATCGGCAGGGCCAGCGCCGCCAGTCCGGTGATCGCTGCGGCGATGGCGATCCAGATCAGGAACACGCCCGGCAACAGGACCTCGCCGATGCCGAGCAGCGCGGCGAAGACCAGCCACCACCAATGGTCCTCCATCATCGCGAGCAGATCGGTCATGCCGGGCCTCGATCGAACGGGCCGCGCCGGGGCGGCGGAGCGGGCGGCGAGGCGGGCGTGGCCGGATCATCCCCGCCCAGCGCCTCCTTCGCCAGCTGGCCGATCCCGCCCAGCGTCCCGATCAGCTGTGTCGCCTCGACCGGGAACAGGATCGTCTTGGCATTGGGGGATGTGGCGAACTGGCTCACCGCCTCGACATATTTCTGCGCGATGAAATAGTTGATCGCCTGCGCATTGCCGTTCGCGATCGCGTCCGACACCATCTGCGTCGCCTTGGCCTCCGCCTCGGCCTCGCGCTCGCGCGCTTCGGCATCGCGGAACGCCGCCTCGCGCCGCCCTTCGGCCTCCAGGATCTGGCTCTGCTTCTGCCCTTCGGCCTTCAGGATCTCCGATGCGCGCAGGCCTTCGGATTCGAGGATCAGGGCGCGCTTCTCGCGCTCCGCCTTCATCTGCCGGCCCATCGCGTTGACGATGTCGGCGGGCGGGCGGATGTCCTTCAGCTCGACGCGGGTGATCTTGATCCCCCAGGCGTTGGTCGCATGGTCGACGACGGACAGCAGCCGGGCGTTGATCTCGTCGCGCTTGGACAGAGTCTCGTCCAGGTCCATGGAGCCCATCACCGTGCGCAGGTTGGTGGTCGCGAGCTGCATGATCGCGACATAGAGCTCGCTCACCTCATAGGCCGCCTTGGCCGCGTCCAGCACCTGGAAGAAGACCACGCCGTCGACCGACACCATGGCATTGTCCTTGGTGATGATCTCCTGCCCCGGAATGTCGACCACCTGCTCCATCATGTTGATGCGGCGGCCGACCGCGTAGAAGAAGGCGGGATAGAAGTTCAGGCCCGGCTTCGCGACCTCGGTGAACCGTCCGAAGCGCTCGATCGTATATTGATAGCCCTGCCGCACGACCTTGACGCTGGCCGCCAGGTAGAACAGCACCAGCAGCGTGACCGTGAGCGCGAATGTCGTGAGCATGAGAGGCCCTCCCCGAAAGCGGCTTCCACTATGCCCGGGATTCGGTAACGGGGAAAGGCAAACCGGAACGAAGGAGAGACCCGTCCATGCTGCTGCGCCACGCCCGCTCGCTGCTGTTCCTGCCCGCCTCCAACCCGCGCGCCATCGCCAAGGCGCGCGACCTGCCCTGCGACATGGTGATCCTGGACCTGGAGGATTCGGTCCCCGACGACCGCAAGGAGGAGGCGCGCGCTGCCGCGATCGACGCGGTGGCCGAAGGGTTCGGCGGCCGGCTGACCGGGGTACGCATCAATGTGGAGGGTACGCCCTGGCACGGGGCGGAGATGGTGGCGCTGAAGCACAGCGCCGCCGACTATGTCGTGCTGCCCAAGGTGGAGACGGCGCGGCAGGTGAAGGACGTGTTCAGCGTCAGCCAGAAACCGGTGATTGCCATGATCGAGAGCCCCAGGGGCGTGCTCGCGGCGCCCGCCATCGCTGCGGGCGAGGGCACGGCGGCGCTGTTCATGGGCAATAACGACCTGCGTCGCGACCTCGCCATCCCGTCTGCGGCCGGACGGGAGGGGCTGTCCTACGCCATGCAGGCGGTGATCCTGGCCGCCCGCGCCGCGAACATCGCCGTGTTCGACGGCGTCTATAACCGGCTGGACGACGAGGCGGGGCTGGAGGCCGAATGCGCCGCCGGCCATGCGCTGGGCTTCGACGGCAAGACGCTGATCCATCCGAGCCAGGTGCCGGTCGCCAACCAGGTCTTCGGCCCCGACCCGCAGGCGGTGGCGGACGCCCGCCGCCTGATCGAGGCCGCGACCGGCGGCGCCGAGCGCTTCGAGGGGCGGATGATCGAGACCATGCATGTCGAACAGGCGCGGGCGCTCGTCGCCCGGGCGGAGGCCGTGGAAGGACGCTGAAGCGCTGGAGCAGCGCCGAAAAGCAGGGCTAGCCCGCGCCGGGCTCCGTCAGCGCCATGTCCAGGTCGCCCAGCGCCAGCCGCAGCAACTCCTTCATGGCGTTGCAGGCCGCGGCGGTGTCGCGCGCGGCGATGGCGCGCAGGACGGCATAATGGTCTGGCAGCGGGTCGCGCGGCATCAGCTTCTTGCGATGCTTGAAGGTCGTGGTCCAGCTTACCGCCGCGCCGACGGAGCTCGCCAGCGCCGCCAGCCCTTCATTGTGGGTGGCGGCCAGCATGGCGTGGTGGAAACGCTGGTCCGCCGCGCGGCCCTCGGGCGTGGACAGGCCGTACCGGCCCATTTCGGCGAGGGCCTGTTCCATCACCGCCAGCTGTTCCTCGGTGCGCCGCCGGGCGGCGAACTCGGCCGCTGCCGGCTCGATGACGCCGCGCAGTTCGAACAGGTCGCGGATGAAGGCGGGATCGGGTTCGCCCACGAACATCCACCCCAGAACTTCGGGGTCCAGCAGGTTCCAGCGGTTGCGCGGCAGCACGCGGGTGCCGGCCTTGGGACGGCTTTCCAGCAGCCCCTTCGCGATCAGGATGCGCACCGCCTCGCGATAGGCGGTGCGGGACACGCCGAGGCGGTCGGCCGCCTCGATCTCGCCCTCGAACAATTCGCCGGGCTTGTGGACGCCCATCAGGATGGCGACGCCCAGGTCGCGGGCGATGGCCTGGTGGATGCGGAGCGCGCCCTCCTCCGATCCGAACTTGCGTTCCGGTCCGTCCTTGCGCGCGTTACCCACTCTTGTCTCCCCGCTGCCGTCAGTCCTTCTGCATCATCCTAGGCGCAAGCCGGCGGCGAGGAAAGCCATGCTCCCCGCCGCCGGCGTCGCTGTCAGGTTTACCCGGCGATAGCCAGCTTGCCTTCGACGCGGCGCGTCAGGCCCCAGGGGTTCGCGTCCTGCAGCGACGGCGGCAGCAGCGCGTCGGGTACGTCCTGGTAGCAGACGGGGCGCAGGAAGCGCATCATCGCCAGCGTGCCGACCGAGGTCGAGCGGCCGTCGGCGGTCGAAGGGTAGGGGCCGCCGTGGACCATGGCATGCGTCACCTCGACGCCGGTGGGCCAGCCGTTGGTCAGGATGCGGCCGACCTTGCGGGACAGGGTGGGCAGCAGCTTCGCGGCGTTCTCCTCGTCGCCCGCGCCGATCTGGAGCGTCGCGGTCAGCTGGCCTTCCAGGCCGGCGATGGTCGCGATCACTTCCTCGATGCTGGAGCAGCGGATGAGGACCGAGGAGGAGCCGAACACTTCCTCCGCCAGCACCGGGTTCGACTTGAAGGTCGCGCTGTCGGTGGCGAAGAAGGCGGCCTGGCCGCGGTTCACGCCCTCGGGCTCGGTGCCGCGGGCGACGGTCTCCACGCCGTCCGCGCCGACCAGCGCGGCGACGCCCTTCTCATAGGCCTGGTGGATGCCCGGCGTCAGCATGACCTGCGGCGCGGCGCCCGACAGCGCCTGCGCGGCCGAGGCGACGAACGCGTCGAGGTCGGGGCCGTCGAGCGCGATGACCAGGCCGGGATTGGTGCAGAACTGGCCCGAACCCAGCGTCAGCGAGCCGACGAAGCTGGCGCCCAGCGCATCGGCCCGTTCGGCCAGCGCGCCGGGGAGCAGCACGACCGGGTTGATCGAGGACATTTCGGCATAGACCGGGATCGGCTCCTTGCGCTCGGCTGCGATCTTCATGAGCGCGGTGCCGCCGCCGCGCGAGCCGGTGAAGCCCACCGCCTTGACGCGGGGGTCGGCGACCAGCGCGCCGCCCAGTGCGCGGTCGGCGCCCGGCAGGTAGGAAAAGACGCCTTCGGGCAGGCCGCAGGCCTTGACCGCCGCCTGGATGGCGCGGGCGACCAGCTCGCCGGTACCCGGATGTGCGCTGTGACCCTTGACGATCACGGGCGAGCCGGCGGCGAAGGCGGCGGCGGTGTCACCGCCCGCGACCGAGAAGGCGAGCGGGAAGTTGGACGCGCCGAACACAGCGACCGGGCCCACCGAATGGTTGACGCGGCGCAGGTCCGAACGCGGCAGCGGGGTGCGATCCGGCAGCGCGCGGTCGATGGTGGCGTCCAGCCAGTCGCCCAGCCGGACATAGGAGGCGAACAGGCGCAGCTGGCCGACGGTGCGGCCGCGCTCGCCCTCCAACCGCGCACGGGGCAGGCCGGTTTCCGCCATGGCGGTCTCGATCAGCAGGTCGCCGATGCCCATGATGTTGTCGGCGACGGTTTCCATGAAGGTCGCGCGCGCGTCGGGCGACAGGGTCGAGAAGGTCTCGAACGCCGCCTCGGCCAGCGCGGCGGCCTCGTCGACCTCGGCGGGCATGGCGCTGGAGAAGGCGACGTCGCCCTTCTCGCCGGTGGCCGGGTTGATGGCGTGGAAGGGGGTGCCGCTATGACGCTCGCTTGCGCCGATGAGGATGGCTCCGTTGAACATGGCTGTCTCCTGATGGGGTCAGAGGGGCTTGCTGAACGAACGGGCCGGTCGCGTTCCGCTTCCGGCCCGATGACGATGGAGGGGGGCGGTCATCAGATGGACAGTCGCCCCCCTCCTTTCAATGGATGTCCGCGCGCGGATCAGTGATTGTCGCGCGGCAGACCACGGGTTTGGGCGATGCGCTGATATTTCTCCGCGCCTTCCAGGATCGCCCCGGTGTTCATCTGGCCGACCATGGACCGCTGGATCTCCTGCCAGGGGGTCTGCGATGCGGGATAGCGGTAGCCGCCTTCCGCCACCAGCTTGGCCCGGCGCGCCTCCAGTTCCTCGTCGGAGATCAGCACATTGACCGTCCCGGCCTTCAGATCCATCCGCACCCGGTCGCCATCCTTCAGCAGCGCGAGGCCGCCCATCGCCGCCGCTTCGGGCGAGGCGTTGAGGATGGAGGGGCTGCCCGACGTACCCGACTGGCGGCCGTCGCCGATGCACGGCAGGGCGTGCACGCCTTCGGTAATCAGATAGGCGGGCGGGCGCATGTTCACCACCTCGGCGGCGCCGGGATAGCCGATCGGCCCTGCGCCGCGCATGAACAGCAGCGTGTCGGGCGTGATGCCGGTCGCCGGATCGTCGATGCGGTGGTGATAATCCTCCGGTCCGTCGAACACGATCGCCGGCCCTTCAAACGCTTCGGGGTCGTCGGGGTTCGACAGGTAGCGCTGGCGGAACTCCTCGCTGATGACGCTGGTCTTCATGACGGCGGCATCGAACAGATTGCCCGACAGCACCAGGAAGCCGGCGTCGTCCTTCAGCGGGTTGGAGAAGGGGCGGATGACCTTCTCGTCCTCGATCGCGACGCCGCGGCAATTGTCGCCCATCGTCCGGCCGTTGACCGTCATCGCATTCTCGCGGATCAGGCCCTGCTCCATCAGCTGGTTGACGACGGCGGGCAGGCCGCCCGCGCGATAATAGTCCTCGCCCAGATATTCGCCGGCGGGCTGCAGGTTGACCAGCAGCGGCACCTTGTGCCCGACCGTCTCCCAGTCCTTCAGCGGCAGCTCGACGCCCATGTGGCGGGCGATCGCGGCCAGGTGGATCGGGGCGTTGGTCGATCCGCCGATCGCCGAATTGACGGTGATCGCGTTGTGGAAGGCATCCAGCGTCATGATGTCGGAGGGCTTCAGGTCCTCTCTCACCATCTCGACGATGCGCAGGCCGGTGCGATAGGCGGCCTCCTGCCGGTCGCGATAGGGGGCGGGAATGGCGGCGGAGCCGGGCAGCATCATGCCCAGCGCCTCGGCCAGCGCGTTCATCGTGCTCGCGGTGCCCATGGTGTTGCAGAAGCCGGTCGACGGCGCCGACGATGCGACGAGCTTGATGAAGCCCTCATCGTCGATCTGGCCGGCGGCCAGCAGCTGGCGCGCGTGCCAGACGATGGTGCCCGACCCGGTGCGCTCGCCCTTGAACCAGCCGTTCAGCATCGGGCCGACCGACAGCGCGATGGCGGGGATGTTGACGGTGGCGGCGGCCATCAGCAGCGCCGGCGTCGTCTTGTCGCAGCCGGTGGTCAGGATCACGCCGTCGAGCGGATAGCCGTACAGCGCTTCCACCAGCGCCAGATAGGTGAGGTTGCGGTCGAGCCCCGCGGTCGGGCGCTTGCCCGTTTCCTGGATCGGATGGCACGGAAATTCGAGGGCGATGCCGCCCATCTCCCGGATGCCCTCGCGCATGCGTTCCGCCAGCACCAGATGGTGGCGGTTGCAGGGCGACAGGTCGCTGCCGGTCTGGGCGATGCCGATGATCGGCTTGCCGCTGCGCAGCTCCTCCAGGCTCAGGCCGAAATTCAGGTAGCGCTCCAGATAGAGCGCGGTCATGTCGATATTGTCCGGATTGTCGAACCAGGCGCGGCTGCGCAGCTTGGGGGCGGGCTTGGAATCGCTCATTGGGCTTCCTGATCTGAAGGCATCGCGCGTCAAGGCGCTCGCAGGTTCGATATACTCATACAAATAGATTTTCAAGGGGCTGTGGATCATATGGCCGCCTTGCTATCCGCCTTGCGTTTCCTAGGTAGGCGTCAGCCATGCGGGAAAGGAAAAGAATATGAGTGAGGATCCGGTCGTCATCGCGGGCTATGCCCGTACGCCGATGGGCAGTTTCCAGGGTGCCCTGGCCCCGCTCAAGGCGACGGAGCTCGGCGCGGCGGCGGTGAAGGCAGCGGTGGAGCGTGCCGGGGTTTCGCCGGAGGCCATCGACCGCATCTACATGGGCTGCGTCCTTCCCGCCGGTCTCGGCCAGGCGCCTGCGCGACAGGCGGCGCTCGGCGCGGGGCTGCCGCAATCGGTGGAGGCGACCACTGTCAACAAGATGTGCGGATCGGGCATGCAGGCCGCGATCATGGCGCATGAGGCGCTTGCCGCCGGGACTGCGGACGTGATCGTCGCTGGCGGCATGGAAAGCATGACCAACGCCCCCTATGCCCTGCCAAAGCACCGTTCGGGCGCGCGGATCGGCCATGACCGGATCATCGACACGATGATGATGGACGGACTGGAGGACGCCTATGAGCCCGGCAAGGCGATGGGCGTCTTCGCCGAGGATGCGGTGCGCGACTATCAGTTCACCCGCGAGGAGCAGGATGCCTATGCCGTCCGTTCGCTGGAGCGCGCCAATGCGGCGATCGCTGGCGGCGCCTTCGCAGGGGAGATCGCATCGGTGGCTGTCCCCGGCCGGGGCGGCGAGACGCTGGTCGACACCGACGAACAGCCGGGCAAGGCCAGGCCGGACAAGATCCCGACGCTGAAGCCCGCCTTCGTCAAGGACGGCACCGTCACCGCCGCCAATTCCTCCTCCATTTCCGACGGCGCGGCCGCACTGGTGCTGACCCGCGCCAGCGTGGCGGAGCGGCTGGGCCTGCCGGTCGTGGCGAAGGTCGTCGCCACCGCCGCCCATGCGCATGAGCCCGCGAAGTTCACCAGTGCGCCCGTTCCCGCGATCCGCAAGGCGCTGGACAAGGCGGGATGGTCGGTCGGCGACGTCGATCTGTTCGAGGTGAACGAGGCGTTCGCCGTGGTCGCGATGATCGCGGCCAGGGAACTCGGCATCCCCGCCGACAAGCTGAACGTCAATGGCGGCGCCACCGCGCTGGGCCATCCGATCGGGGCTTCGGGCGCGCGCATCCTGGCGACCCTGCTCGGCGCCCTGCAGGCGCGCGGCGGGAAGCGGGGGGTCGCCGCGCTGTGCATCGGCGGCGGGGAGGCAACGGCGATGGCGGTCGAGCTGGCCTGACGCCGGCTTGGACATTCCGTCCGCCCCGCCGGCCTTGCAACCCGCCGCCACCCGGCGCATGACGCCGCGATGACCGCTTTCGCTTCCGTTTCGGATCGCCCCGCCGCGCTGGCCCGCTGGCTGCTCGCCGTGGCGGCGCTCGTCTTCTGCATGGTGGTGGTCGGCGGGATCACGCGGCTCACCGAATCGGGCCTGTCGATCACCCAGTGGAAGCCGATCACCGGCGCCATCCCGCCGCTGACCCATGACCAGTGGATGGAGGCCTTTCGCCTCTACCAGCAGATCCCCGAATATCGGCAGCTGCGGCAGGGTATGAGCCTGTCGGATTTCCAGTTCATCTTCTTCTGGGAATGGGTACATCGCCTGCTCGGCCGGCTGATCGGCCTTGCCTTCGCGCTGCCGCTGCTGTGGTTCGCCGCCCGCCGCGCCATCCCGCGCGGCTATGGCTGGCGGCTGGTCGCGCTGCTGGCGCTGGGCGGGCTGCAGGGCGCGATCGGCTGGTGGATGGTGGAATCGGGCCTGTCGGTGCGCACCGATGTCAGCCACTATCGGCTGGCGGTCCACCTGCTCACCGCGCTGTTCATCATGGGCGGGCTGATCTGGACCGCGCTCGACCTGCGCGCGCTGGCCCGCGACCCGCGCGCGAGGCCGGCGGCGCTGACGCCCTTCGCGTTGCTGGCGCTGCTGATCCTGTTCGTCCAGCTTCTCTACGGCGCCTTCACCGCGGGGCTCGACGCCGGCTATGTGTCGAGCACCTGGCCGCTGATGAACGACCATTTCGTGCCGGAGGGCATCGACTGGGCGGCGGGCCTGTGGGCGACGATGAGCAGCGATCCCTATCTGGTCCACTTCTTCCATCGCTGGTGGGCGTGGATCGCGGCGCTGGCGCTGATCCTGCTCGCGCGCCGGGCGAAGCGGGCGGGACGGCGCGGGCCTTCGGTCGCGATCAATGCGGCGGTCGGCACCCAGATCGCGCTGGGCATCGCCACGGTCGTGAGCGGCATCGCGCTGCCGCTCGCCGTGCTGCACCAGGCGGTGGGCGCGCTGGTCGTCGCCTGCGCCGTGTGGGGCGCGCATGCGGTCGGCGGCACGAACCGGGCGCGATGAGATACGCGCTTCGGTTTCTTCCCGTCCTGGCCGTGCTGGCATCGCCCGCGCTGGCGGAGACGGTCGCGGTCGCCTTCGCGCCGCCGACCGACCGCGTGCTTGCCTATCATATCGAGCAGCATCGGCCGGTGGCGGGGAAGCTCAGCCGCTTCACCGCCGACCGGGAGCTGCGGTTCGAGCGGGCGGGGGACGGCTATATCCTTCATGTCACCCTGCGCCGGGTGGACAGCGATGCGCCGGGGGACGGGGGCGAGGCATACCGCGCGGCGCTGACCCCGCTGATCGGGGTGGAGCACCGCTTTCACCTCGACGCGAAGGGCAAGATCGTCGCGCTCGACAATAGCGAGGCGGTGAGCGAGGCGGTCATAAAGGAATTGCGGCAGATGCTGGCGCGCTTCCCCGCCGGGAGCCCGCGAAACCGGACGGCCGGCAATGTGCTCAGGCTGTTCGAGGGGCTGCCGCCCGAGGGCCGGCTGGCGATGCTGGCGGGGGAGATCCAGCCGCTGTTCCTGTTCGCGGCGAGCGGGGTCGAGGACGGCGCGGGCGGGCGGGGGCTGCGGACCATGGCCGGATCGCCGCTTGGCCGGCCGGTGCCGGTCGAGGGGACGCTGGCGGTCGCGGCCCGCGAGGGCGACCGGCTGACGCTCGACGAGACGCTGCATGGGGAGGGAGTGGACGTGACCGTCCGCTACGGCCTGTCGGCGCGGTCGGGGCTGGTCGAGCGGCAGGAGCGCCGCCTGACGGTCGGGCCCGATACCCTGACCGAGACGCGCAGCCTGAAGCCCTCCCAAGGCTGAAGGTATTATTTTACCCGTCAGCAAAAGCGCCGAATCTCTTGACTTCCCGGCCCCTACCCGTCATGAGCGCGCATCTTTCCGGCGTCCCGCGTGGGCGCCGGTTCGGTTTTTGAACGGAGCACAGGCACCATGAAGGCGCTGATGAAGACGACCAAGCCGGCCACCCCGGCGACGGTCGAGAAGAAATGGCTGCTGATCGACGCGGAAGGGCTGGTCGTCGGCCGCCTCGCATCGACCGTGGCGAATATCCTGCGCGGCAAGCACAAGACGAGCTTCACCCCGCACGTCGATTGCGGTGACAATGTCATCATCATCAACGCCGCGAAGGTCAAGTTCACCGGCAAGAAGCTGGGCGACAAGGTCTATTACAAGCACACCGGCTATGCCGGCGGCATCAAGGAAGTGACCGCCCAGAAGGTTCTGGAAGGCCGCTTCCCCGAGCGCGTGCTGGAAAAGGCCGTCGAGCGCATGATCCCCCGTGGCCCGCTGGGCCGCCAGCAGATGCGCAACCTGCGCATCTTCGCCGGCGCCGAGCATCCGCACGAAGCGCAGAACCCCGAAGTGCTCGACTTCGCGTCGCGCAACCGCAAGAACAAGGTGGGTGCCTAATGTCCGATAACCGCCAGTCCCTGTCCGACCTCGCGTCGCTGACCGCCAACGCGCCGGCCCCGGCCGCTGCTGCGCCGGTCGAAGCGACCGCCGACGCTCCCGTCGCCGCTGCCCCGGTCCAGCCCTCCGCGCCGCTGCGCGCGCAGGAGATCGACAGCCTGGGCCGCGCCTATGCCACCGGCCGCCGCAAGGACGCCGTCGCCCGCGTGTGGGTGAAGCCCGGCACCGGCAAGATCACGGTCAACGGCCGCGACCAGGAAGTCTATTTCGCCCGTCCGACGCTGCGCCTGGTGATCAACCAGCCCTTCGGCGTCACCGAGCGCGAAGGCCAGTATGACGTGATCGCCACCGTCAAGGGCGGCGGCCTGTCCGGCCAAGCCGGCGCGGTCAAGCACGGCATCGCCCAGGCGCTGTCGAAGTACGAGCCGGCGCTGCGCAGCGCGGTCAAGGCCGAAGGCTTCCTGACCCGCGACCCCCGCGTCGTCGAGCGCAAGAAGTACGGCCGCGCCAAGGCCCGCCGCAGCTTCCAGTTCTCGAAGCGCTAAGCTGGAATCTACGCTTAAACGCTTGGAAATTAAGGAAAAAGGGGTCGGGAACGGCCCCTTTTTTCGTTTACACGTTCTTACACGTGGCCCGCAGGACAGCTTTGCCACGGGTTAGCGCATAACACGTTCTTTGCACGTGTAATTACACGTGTTCTGGTTTTGATCGCAGAAATGAGCAAGCAGCTTACGGATTAGTCATCTTTACACGTGAGGATGGCCCAATGACGCAAGCGCAAAAATCACAGCATCAACTGGACACAATCAAGCTGCTTGGCGGCGCTATCGTGCTTTACAAGCGCGGCGATCTCAAACGCAAATCATCGTGGCAATGTCGCTTGGAACTTGGCGACGGCCAACGCACGCGACAAAGCCTAAAAACGGACAATCAGGCTGTTGCAGAACGCGCTGCAATGGAACTCTATACGAAGCTTAAAGGGCGCGTAGTTGCTGATCTTCCCATCAATTCCATTTCGTTCAACGATTTTTGGGACAAACAATGGCTGCCGTATGTTGAAAAAAACATATCATCGCATCGCTACAAGCTGCATTTTGGCACGGGCGAACGCTACATAAAGCCCTACTTTGCAAACTGTCCGCTGGATGCAATCACGGTCAACAAAGCGGAAAGCTACGTAGATTGGCGGCGCGATAGAGGCAAAACGCGACCTTCCAAAAAGACGCTTACGATTGAACTGGGCTTAATCAGACAGGCACTTGATCGTGCGGCGCGCTGGAGCTTGATAAAACCAATCCCAAAAATCAAAATGCACGCGCTTGCGACAGACCCAAACAGAGAGCGGCGTTATGGCTTCACGGCAGATGAATGGCAGAAGCTAACGCAGCATATGGAGGGCTGGTGTCGCGAAGGGAAGCACAATCTGCACAAGCGGCAACGTCAAATCGTAAGATGCCTGATCTGGTTTTACAGGCTGACGGGTATGCGGCCTAATGAAGTGGCGCAGTGCAAGTGGGAACACATTAGCTGGACAGAGGAAGGTCTGGCAAAAATTCAAGTCCAAAAAGAAACTAAGACTGGCGAGCGAATTTGCATAAGCTTGCGAGGATTGGCAACGATTTTGGAGGAACTGAAATCGTTAAGGGCTGTAGAAAGCGATACGGACGAAGGCAGGCAATGGCTGTTTAAGCGCGGCTGGGATGCATCACATACAATACGAAATCTGCTTAAAGAATGCGGTTTGTTGAAAGGGCCTGATGGAAATAATCGCACGGCATATAGCTTGCGACATACACACATCACAGATCGTTTGGTGAACGGTGTTTCGCACGCGGATATTGCACGGAACTGCGGAACGTCGATCATACAAATTCAACGGCACTACGATCACGTTATTCCAGAGGAACGCATCGTAGAACTGACGAAGCATCGCGGATTGAGCGCAGATGAGGAAATTACAACGGCACATTGGCTTGGTCAGTTGGAAAAGCTGCTGAGCGACGAGGATTTAAAGGCATACAAAGCGCTAATTGCGAAAGCGGATGCACAAAAGAGGCGGGATGCTGCCTGAAATGCGCTGTCTTGCGTTCTGAGCGCTGGTAGCACGCTTTGGGGTAGTCAGGCAGCACAGCAACGTTTCTGGCGCTGTCTGACGCTCAAAAAAAATACCTGCCATTCAGGCAGGCATTTTTCGTGCAATGCGGCTTGCACTGTCACTGCTTGGCAGCAGCTTTTGCTTTGCGCGAAGCGGCCATAGCTTGACCACGCCTTTTTGCGTTCGCGACGAGTTCAGCAATCTGCGTGTCGAACTCTCCATTCAACACGGCTTCCTTGATCGCTGCATACACGCCGTCAAACTTGTCAGCAGCGACGACAAACTGCGTGTCGCTGTCAACGAGCGTGAGGGCGCGATTGCCATAGCGAACGCAGAAGCGAACTTCGCTTCCTTTCTGAACGATGGCAGGGCGCTTCTTGGCGTTCTCGCCATTCTTGAAAGCGGCAAGCGCAACGTCCATTCCATTTGCGATGCGTTCAGCGGGCTTCATCTGCACAGCGGCGGACTTGAATTCCACACTCTGAGCAGCAGGCTTGATAGCGGTCTTCCAATTTAAGGCCACGGCATTTTCCTTTCGATTTCTTAGCACTGCACGGCGACCTAAATTCGTCGTTCAGTCTGTCGATTAGAAAAGGCAGAGGCGCGCGCTGAAGGCAAAACGAACTGGCAGACGGCAATTTTTCGAGCTACGTCACTAGGCGAACGAATGGGGAAATTGCATAATGTCAGCGCTTGATCGTCTGTTGGCTTCGTATCGCGATGCGGCAGTCACAGAACGAGAAAAGGGTACGTATTTTGAACGACTGGCAGTAGCGTATCTACGCAATGACCCTGTTCAAACCCAGCAGTTTAGCGAAGTCTGGCATTATGCTGATTGGGCGAAGGCGCACGGCGCAGACGGGCGCGACACTGGCATTGATCTGGTGGCGAAGCTGCGCGACGAGGACGGCTTTGCTGCTATCCAGTGCAAATTCTATTCGCCCAAACACACAATACAGAAGAAGGACATAGACAGCTTTTTGTCTGCGTCTGCGAAGCCGCCATTTTTGCGGCGGGTGTTCATTGACACAACAGAGGTCAATTGGAGCGGCAACGCAGAGGACACGATACGCGATCAGCACATTCCAGTGGTGCGCGTGGGTTTGGACGCACTACGCGAAAGCGCGATTGACTGGAGCGCGTTTGAGGCAACGGCACAGGTCAAATTGCAGGCCAAGAAGGCGCTGCTGGAGCATCAAAAGCAAGCGCTGGAAGCGGTAGAGCGCGGATTTGCGGAATATGATCGCGGCAAGCTGCTGATGGCTTGCGGCACGGGCAAAACGTTCACGGCGCTTAAGATTGCAGAGCATTACGCTGGCAAGGGCAAGCGCGTGCTCTTTGTCGTTCCTTCATTGGCTTTGATTGCACAGACGGTAAGGGAGTGGACGAAGGACACGGGCACAGAATTGCGGTCGTTTGCGGTGTGCAGCGACGCACAGGTGGGCAAGCGGCGCAAGGACGCTGATGACGTAGCAGAGATTGAGGTGCACGAGCTGGAATTTCCAGCGACAACGCAACCAGCGAAGCTGGCACAGAAGGCGGGCAGCGTAGATGCTGAGCGGCTGACAGTCGTGTTCAGCACATATCAGAGCATCCCAGTGCTTACGGCGGCGCATCAGCACGGCTTGCCACAGTTCGATCTCATCATCTGCGACGAGGCGCACAGGACGACAGGCGCGACGATAGACGGCGAAGAGGCGAGCAACTTCGTCAAAATCCACGATAATCAATATGTTCAGGGCGCGAAGCGTCTGTATATGACTGCTACGCCGCGCATTTTTGGCGAGGGTGCCAGGGCAAAAGCGGCAGATGCGGCCGTGTCGCTTTGCGATATGGACGACGAAGCGATTTACGGTCCCACGTTCTTTACGCGCGGCTTTAGCTGGGCAGTGGAGAACGGACTGCTGACGGATTACAAGGTCATCGTTCTGGCAATGGACGAGGCGATCGTCAGTAAGAGTGTGCAGAGCAGGCTTGCAGATGCTGGTAACGAACTACAGCTTGACGACGCGACGAAGATCGTGGGCTGCTACAAGGCGCTGTTGAAGCAGGGCGATGCAGACGGCTTTGGTGCAGACGCACAGGCGATGCGGCGTGCAATCGCGTTTTGTAAGGACATTCGTTCCAGCAAGCTGATCGCGCGCGAGTTTGGCGCGGTGGTGGACGAATTCAACGAGGCAAGCGCGAACGAGGCAGACAGGGACAATGCAGTGCGCTGCGATGTGCAGCACGTGGACGGCACGTTCAACGCGAAAACGCGCGGCGAACTGCTGAACTGGCTAAGCGATGATGTTGACGATCACCACTGCAAAATCCTGAGCAACGCACGTTGCTTGAGTGAAGGCGTTGATGTCCCTGCACTTGATGCCATTATGTTTCTGCATCCACGAAAGTCGCAGATTGACGTGGTGCAGAGCGTTGGGCGCGTGATGCGACGGGCAGCGGGCAAGAAGCTTGGCTACGTCATTCTTCCTGTGGTCATTCCAGCAGGCAAAGCGCCAGAAGAAGCGCTGAACGAGAACGAACGCTACAAGGTTGTATGGCAAATCCTGAACGCACTAAGGGCGCACGATGACCGTTTTGATGCGACGATCAACAAGCTTGAGTTGAGCAACGACGCGGGCGGCAGGATTGAGGTCATAGCGGTTGCGGAAAATCTGCCAGCGCAACGCACTGGCGAGAGCAACGGCATTGGCATTGGCCACGGTGGCGAAGGCGATGAACGCAAGCGTGATGCACAGACGCGGCCAGAGGAACAGCTAAACTTTATCCTTGATGAGTTTCCAGCGGCTATACGCGCAAAGATCGTGCAGAAGTGCGGGTCGCGCACGTATTGGGAAACGTGGGCCAAGGACATTGGCGACATTGCGAAGGCGCACATTGCGCGCATCAAGGCAGCGTTGGAAACAGGTGACAAGGAACGCGCTGTCTTTGAGGAATTCCTGGCTGAAATCCGTGACGATCTAAACGGCAGCGTTACGAGGGATGAGGCGATTGAGATGCTGGCGCAGCATCTTGTCACGAAACCTGTTTTTGATGCGCTGTTTGAAGGCTACGATTTCGCAGCGCATAATCCAGTTTCACAGGCAATGCAGAACGTGCTTGCTGTACTGGAACCCCAAAATATCCAAAAAGAAGCAGCTTCGCTTGAAAGCTTCTACGATAGCGTGAAGCGGCGAGCGAGCGGCATTGATAACGCAGAAGGCAAGCAGAAGATTATCGTGGAACTCTACGATAAATTCTTCAAAACCGCTTTCCCCAAACTCACGGAAAAGTTGGGCATCGTTTACACACCTGTTGAGGTCGTGGATTTCATCATTCATTCCGTGAACGACATTCTGCAACAGGAGTTTGGGCAGACGCTGGGCAGCGAAGACGTCCATATTCTCGATCCATTTACGGGGACAGGCACGTTCATCACGCGCTTGCTGCAAAGCGGCCTGATTTCAGCGGACGAGCTTGAGCGAAAATACAGGCAGGAGATACACGCTAACGAAATCGTGCTGCTGGCCTACTACATTGCGGCGATCAACATTGAAGCGGTCTATCACACGCTTTCTGGTAATCCATACGAACCGTTTGAAGGCATCTGCCTGACGGACACGTTCAAGATGTATGAGAGCGAGGATATGGTCGCGGCGCTGATGCAGGACAACAGCGCACGACGCACGCGGCAGAAGGCGTTGGACATTCGCGTGGTGCTTGGCAATCCACCGTATAATGTGAGCGACACGGGCGCTGACTATCCGCATTTGAACAAGCGCATTGCGGATACATATGCAAGGCATACGACAGCGACGAACAAGAACTCGCTATACGACAGCTATGTTCAGGCTATGCGCTGGGCGAGCGACAGGATTGGCGATAGCGGCGTCATTGGCTTTGTGACGAACGGCGGTTGGCTGGACGGCAATGCGATGAACGGGCTGCGTAAATGTCTGCGTGACGAGTTTAGCCCGGCTTATTCATCGGGCTCAGTCAGCAGGGTTGGCGGGAGTGGTGTAAGCGATTGCTTTGATGTAGGAAAATGGGTGTCTAGACCAGTCCTGCAGCGAGGCAATTTATGCCACGGGCCACACCCGCCGGGAGCGATGATAGCGCGCCGGGATTTTCGTTTCCAGCGATCGGGCGCAAGAAGATCACAGCCGCGTTCGACGGAGGTCGGCTCACCTCGGATGGCGGTGTTCTGCTGCTGGCACAGGCCGAGCGCGCGATGGGGCTTTGCCGGCGGCTTGCGGCTTGCATTGCCGATCCGCGGGACCCTGTGCGGGTGATCCATCGCCTTGATGACATCCTGCGTGCCCGGGTGTTCGCGATCGCCTGCGGCTATGAAGACGCCGATGATCTCGACGCTCTGCGCGACGATCCGGGCTTCCGTCTGGCGCTGGGCAAGCTGCCGGGATCGGGCGCGGGGCTGGCCAGCCAACCGACGATGAGCCGGTGGGAAAATGCGCCGACCACACGCGAACTGGCCAGGATGATGGCCGCGATGATCGACATCTACTGCACCAGCTACCCCGCCGCGCCGGCGGCGGTGACGCTGGATATCGATGACACCTGTGACGTTGTTCATGGCTATCAGCAGCTCTCCTTCTGGAACGGGCATCATGGCGAGCGCTGCTTCCTGCCGATCCATGTCTACGACACTGCCACCGGCCGACCGGTGGCGATGCTGCTGCGCACCGGCAAGACACCGTCGGGCGCCGAAGCTGCCGGCCACATCCGGCGCCTGGTGCGCCATCTGCGCCGGCACTGGCCCGAAACGCACATCACCATCCGCGGCGACGGGCACTATGGCCGGCCCGAGGTCATGGCCTTCTGCGAGGCGGCCGGCGTCGACTACGTGTTCGGCCTGCCGACCAACGCCGCGCTGCGTGCTGATCCCGAAATCGTCGCTGCCGCCGATGCCTGCGCGGTTAAGCGGGCTCAGCGCCAATATCCGGTCCTGCGCAACTATGCCGAGACCCGCTACGGCGCGAAGAGCTGGAAGTGCCAGCGCCGCGTCGTCGCCCGGATCGAGGCCAGCACGCTGGGCATGGACATCCGCTATGTCGTCACCTCGCTGGCCGAAGGTTCGGCTGAGCATATCTACGACACCCTCTACTGCGCGCGCGGCAACGCCGAGAACCTGATCAAGCGCCACAAGACCCAGCTTGCCAGCGATCGTACCTCGTGCCGCTCAGCCAATGCCAACCAGATGCGCCTCATCCTGCACACCGCCGCCTACTGGCTCGTGTGGCGCATCCAGCAGGAAATCCCGAAGGCTGCCGCGCTCGCCACCGCCGAGTTCGCAACGCTGCGCCTGCGGTTGCTCAAGGTCGCCGCCCGCGTCATCGAAACCGCTACGCGCATCCGCGTCGCCTTCGCGTCAGCCTGTCCCGATGCCAGCCTGTTCAGAACCATTGCCACCGGCCTCCGGCCGGCACCCACATAACCAGCGCGGCAGTGCCGCCCAAAGCCCGAGCCCTCGTCCTTCAACCTCGAAAAGCCCATCGATCCTGACGCGGTGAAAAAAACCGCCGGAGGAGCTTGCTCTGATCACCCGACGACCGACAAACCATGCTCGCACGAACCCGGAGCGGAGGCCTCATGAATAGTGCGGGTTAGCAGCATCTACGTGTTCAATCTGCGTGGTAATCAGCGCACGAGTGGCGAGCTTTCCAAACGCGAAGGCGGAAAGATTTTTGGACAAGGCAGCAGGGCACCAGTTGCGATCTCGTTCCTTGTCAAAAATCCAAACGCAGCAGATACAGGGCAGATTTTTTATCACGACATTGGCGACTATCTGACGCGAGAGCAGAAGCTGGAAAAAGTGGCTGCGTTTGGTTCCGTGGTTGGATTGCGTGATGCAGGCAAGTGGGCAGAGATCGTGCCTGACGAGCACAACGATTGGATCACACAACGCGATGCAAACTTTGATCGTTATGTTCAGCTTGGAAACAAGGACGACAAAACGGCGATAACCGTCTTTGAGACATATTCGCGTGGCATAGAAACTGGTCGCGATGCTTGGGTGATAAACTCATCCAAGCAAAAAGTTGTCGAAAATTGTTATTCGACAATTGCGGTGTATAACGACGAAAAAAGGCGTCTGCAGGAAATATTTAATCAAGGGAAGTTTGATCACAGATCAGCGCGGCCGCATCTTCTAAATGACGAAACGCAAATTAGCTGGACGCGCAGCTTGATAAATGACTTGCTTAAATCCAAAGACGTAAGCTTGCATCGTGAACACGTGGTGCAGTGCGTGGCGAAACCGTTTACGATGCAATGGCTGTATTTTGATAAGCATCTGAACCACGAACGCGGCCAGTTGCCAAGGATGTTCCCAGGCGGTGAGACCAAAAATCTCGCGATATGGGTCACAGGCGTTGGGGCAACGGTTCCGTTTGCTTGCTACATCAGCGGGCACGTCCCATCACGCGAAGGCCCCAGCAGCACGCAATGTTTTCCGCTGCGGATTTACGATGCACGAGAAGACGACGAGGATCAGGACGAGCTATTTTCCGCTGGTGCATCTGCAAATGCGACCGTTGCGCGAGACGGAATAACGGATGCAGGCTTGCAGCACTTTCAAACTGCTTATCCCAACGCAAAAATATCGAAGGAAGACATCTTCTATTATGTCTATGGCTTGTTGCACAGCGAGGAATATCGTGAGCGCTTTGCGGACAATCTGAGCAAGCAGCTACCACGCATTCCTACGGTCAAGCAGGAAGCGGATTTCTGGACGTTTGTAGAGGCGGGACGCAAGCTGGGCGATCTGCACGTGAACTACGAAACCGTTGAACCTTATGCAGTGACATACAAGGAAGGTGATCTGCGGCTTGCTAATGTTGCTGACCCAATAGCTTTTTATCGGGTTGAGCAGATGAAGTTTGCGGGCAAGCGGCCAAATCTGGACAAAACGACAGTCATCTACAATCCCAACATCACGATGACGAACATTCCGTTGGAAGCTTACGAATACGTGGTGAACGGCAAGAGCGCGCTGGATTGGGTGATGGAACGGCAGTGCGTGAAAACGGACAAGGCGAGCGGCATTGTGAACGACGCGAACGATTATGCGAACGAGACGATGCACAATCCAGCTTATCCATTGGAATTGTTCCAGCGGGTCATCACGGTAAGCTTGGAAACGATGAAGATCGTGCGTTCGCTGCCAAAGCTTGAAATTGACTGACGGACTTACGGGCGCAAACAGGAAAGGAAATCGTAGTGGCTACACTGGCAGAACTGCTGAAGCAGAAGGACGAACTTGAAAAGAAGATTGAAGCGGCGCGCAATGTGGAACGCGAAGGCGTGATTTTGCAGATCGTGGAAACGTGCAAGGCACACGGCATCAAGTTTTCTGATCTCAAACCATATATGACGAAACCACGTGCGAAGCGTGGTGCTAAGACAGCCTGAAATCGTGATGGTGCGTGATGGCAACGGATGATGGACGCACGGCTAAGCTAGGGCGCAACAGTCGTAACTGGGTAAACGCTAATGTGACGGCGAAAAACCGCGCAGCGAATGTCACATTTAGGTCGATTTCCAACTTTTGCGACAGCAGACAGTTTGGGTCTTAGAGGCTAATGTGACGAGGAAATATGCTTGTAGGGTATGCACGTGTTAGCACAACTGGGCAGAGCTTGGATGTGCAGCTAGGCGAGCTTGCAGCGCACGGCTGCGAACGCATCTTTGAGGACAAGGCGACGGGCACGAATTGCGAACGCGCTGGACTGATTGAGATGATGGGCTTCGTGCGTGAAGGTGATACCATTATCGTTAGCAGGCTTGATCGTTTTGCACGGTCGCTGAGCGATCTATTCCAGTTACTAGACCAGCTAGCGAACAAAGGTGTTGCGTTTCAATGCGTGCATCAGAACATTGACACGAGCAGCAGCACGGGAAAGCTGACGCTGGCGATCTTGGGTGCTGTAGCAGAGTTTGAAAACGATTTGCGGCGCGAGCGACAGCGCGAAGGCATTGCGAGAGCAAAGTCCAATGGCGTTTATAAGGGACGCAAGGCGACAGTGAGCGTGGAGCGCGTGCAAGAGCTGCTGGCGAACGGTATGGGCATCAGTGAGATTGCGCGACAGCTTGGTTGCCACCGTCAGACTGTATATCGTTTGAAGGTATCATCGCACTGCTAACGGCAAGCAGCTCGTTAAACGCAGAACCAAGCGTTGCCTTGATGTTTGGCTGGTTGCCTTTGGGCTTTTGCTCTTGATGGTCAAATGGGCGTGGATCAAGATCAGCGGAAACGAGCATAGCGAGATACAGGCTATCGTCAGGCTTCTGATGCACGGTGAGCACGATTACACCACCAAGAGTTGGCGCTTTTAATCCCTTGGGATCGCTTTCGTGGTGCAGCAGGCCATAGCGTAGCGACATACCTTGCGGCTTGAGCTGTTTCCTGATGCTTTCCACGTTTGCGAGGAGAGCGGCACTGTTGGTTTGGTCTGTTGCTCTGTCCAATTTTGCTTTCGCGGCGAACCAGTCACTTTCAAACACGACGCGCTCTTTTTCGCTGCTATCGCCATAATCCAAATTTCCGCTAAGCGCTGATCCTTTTTTCCAAAGACTGAGCGTGATAGTGCCTCGACGAGATAATGCTTGGGGCACGATGGTCTGCACGACTGGCGATTGAACGTGGCCAGGTTGAACTGCTGGCGCTGGCGCTGGCGCAGTAGTTGCGATTGCAAGGCCAGCGCGGTTTGCAGCTTCAATGGCGACGGCTTCAAGCGTGCCATAGTGCGAAACCAGCGCGACCCAGTTTGCATCTACAGCACTTGGTTTGATCTTGCTGCGCCAATATTCCAAAGCATTGCGTGTTAGCACGATTGGAGGCTGGTGGACGGGCAACGTCATTTGCAGATGCATATTGATGTTGGTGATAAAGTGGATTTGCTGCTTAGGCGTCAGCGAGCGTTTTGAAACGAGAATGTCGAAGAATTGCTGCATAACGTTTGCGGTCATCTTACCGCGCTTTGTCTGCTGATTCTGTTGCTGAATGACCTTGCTTGCAAGTGAAAGCCACGGTGTTGCTTTTGCCATATGATGTATCCTGTTTTTTGTTCTTTTTATCGTTTTCCGCTGGTTGCTGTCAGCGCGCTTGCTCAATTGCGTTGCTGGGGATCAATGTGACGGGGCAACATAGAAACCGTGGTCAGCAACGATGGGTTGAACAAAACCCCGTCACGATTTATTTAGTCGCCATCGATTTGAATTCTTTGTGGTGCGTGCCAGCTTGACCTTTGGATGCTATGATCGCGAAGCTTGCACGTGAGGCATCCACAACGGGTTAACAAACAAGCAGAAAACCAGCAGAAAACCCGGTTTTTACCCGCAAGGAACCCGTTTTTTACCAGCAGCGAACCAGTCAGTCACACGTAGAATTGCGCTAGAAGCGTCGGAAATGCGTGGTTTTCGAAGCCTATAATATAGGATAATATAGGATAAAATAGATAATAATATTCGCGCGATAGCGCTCCATTTGTTCCTATTTGATTTTTAATTAGCAAGCTGCGCTTGCGCGAATTGCGGCAATTGACGTGAGCCCCTGAAATGTGACCGATTTTAGGTAGAGTCCGACGAAAGGAGTCGGACGGAATGAAGCGCAGCAGGTTCAGCGAAGAGCAGATCATCGCGATCTTGAAGGAGCAGGAGGCTGGCATGGCGACGGCAGATGTGTGCCGGCGTCACGGGATCAGCTCTGCGACGTTCTACAAATGGAAGTCGAAATATGGCGGGCTAGAGGTGTCGGAGGCCCGGCGCCTGCGGACGCTGGAGGAGGAGAACTCCCGGCTGAAGAAGCTACTGGCCGAGGCGATGCTCGACAATGTCGTATTGAAGGATCTGGCGTCAAAAAAATGGTGACGCCCGGCGCGAAGCGGGAAGCGGTCGCCCATGCTCGTGAACATCACGGGCTGAGCGAGCGTCGGGCGTGCAGTCTGGTTGGCGTGAGCCGCAGGGTGATCCGGTATCAACCGACAAGGGTTGATGATGCGCCCTTGCGGGCGCGGTTGCGTGAGCTGGCGGCGGAACGCCGCCGGTTCGGCTACCGTCGCCTGGGCTATCTTCTGGCGCGAGAGGGTATGACGCCCAACCACAAGAAGCTGCGGCGCATCTACCGCGAGGAGAACCTGCGCGTGCGCCGTCGTGGTGGCCGTAAGCGGGCCTTGGGCACGCGAGCGCCGATGCTGTTGCCGGACGGGCCGAACCAGCGCTGGTCGCTGG
This sequence comes from Sphingobium ummariense RL-3, assembly GCF_000447205.1. Lineage (GTDB taxonomy): Bacteria > Pseudomonadota > Alphaproteobacteria > Sphingomonadales > Sphingomonadaceae > Sphingobium > Sphingobium ummariense. Next base: position 45,778 of record NZ_AUWY01000042.1, read on the forward strand.
ACTTCGTCTCCGACACGCTGACGTGCAGCCGTCGCTTTCGCATCCTGTGCGTGGTCGATGATTACACGCGGGAATGCCTCGCGCTGGTGGCCGACACGTCGCTGTCGGGCGTGCGGGTCGCGCGGGAGCTGACGCGGCTGATCGGACTGCGCGGCAAGCCGCATACGGTGGTCAGCGACAACGGCACCGAACTGACCTCGTCGGCCATCCTGCGCTGGTCGCAAGAGCGTCGGGTCGAGTGGCATTACATCGCGCCGGGCAAGCCGATGCAGAACGGCTTCGTCGAGAGCTTCAACGGCCGGCTGCGCGACGAGTGCCTCAATGAGACGCTGTTCACCTCACTGGCGCATGCCCGCTTTGTGCTCGACGCTTGGCAGCACGACTACAACCACGTCAGGCCGCACTCGAAACTGGGCGGGAAGACCCCTGCTGAGATCGCCGGCCAACCTGTCTGGGGGCATGCCCCCAGACAGGTTGCCATCACCTCAACCAACCATCATGAAGGAGCGAGACTCTACCTCTGAATGGTAACAATCAGGGGCTCACGTCACAATGTGTGGATTAATTACCTATCTGAATTAAATTTATCATCACCTCTTGATGATGTTAAATTACTCGCATTAACGAGCTTCGCTTAAAACTTCGCTCGTTAATTTGCTCGCCACCTGGAACTCATTAGAGCATTAGCTTCGCTTGTATTAGCGGAGAGCGGGCGGTGGGGCGCTGCTGGTAACGAAATTTACTATGTAGATAATTTTCGAGCAAGGCGCGTGGTGGGGCGTGAGATCGCGACGGCACGTGGGGCTGTGGCAGGCAGATTGGGTTAGCTGGCCCGTGGAATTTGAAGGGCGGCGGTGTAGGTGGCTTTGCGCGTTCGCTCTTGCTTTTTGCGTTGCTTCTGGTGATCCTTGACGCTTTGCAGAGCTTGCTTGGCAGCATCTACTTGGCGCTTTTTGGCAGCGACGAGCGATTGTTCAGGTGTTAGCGGCTTGCGCGGCTTCTTGGGCTTGCGCGGCTTGTTCGTGTGGAATTCGTAAAATCGCATATGGTATTTAGTGAACTGCTTGTTTCATCTGACCAGACGACCATATTGCCTAGATCAACTGGGGGCAGCGAATGGCTGGACTGGTAGAAGATATTCAAGCGCAATCATTGGATAACGGCGTCAGCACGACTGATCTTCTGCGGAAGGTAAAGCTCGCTGCTGTAAAATTGCAACTTAGCGATGCGGTTGAATGGGTTGATGCGGAATTGAAGGGCTATCAGTCTCAGGATGCTGTTCCTGATTACAGGCGCACGCTGGGACAAGTCAAAGCACATAACCCTATTCGTGGGCCAATGGATGTTGGCGGCGATCCAGAAATGTTGCGAAAGATTGCGACACAGATCATAACTGAGCCAATTTCTCAGGTTGAGAAGCTTGCTGGGGATGGGACTGGCGAGGTTATTGGTAAGCTTCACGAAGAGCTTATTTTCAATATAAACAAATATAACGGTGGTCCTCATATGGACTATTATGTCCATATTTCAAGCACGGTTTTTTACAACATCTGCCAGCAAGTTCGTAACTTGGTTCTAGACTGGGCGATAGGCTTAGAGAAAGCAGGGATACTTGGGGAGGGAATAAGTTTTACAGTTGAAGAAAAGCGCAAGGCAGCAGAGAATGCTCAAAATATAAATATAGAGAACTTCACGGGGCATCTGCATAGCGGAAATATTACAGGACATCAAAACCGCACAGTGATAGGGTCCACTGATAATTCAGTAAATTCGCTTGAGCAGAGCACGGTTTTTGAGCAGTTGGAACAGGCAATTGCTGACAATGTGCGCGATGACGAGCATCGTCGTGATCTGGTTGACATCATCAAACAGATGCAAGCTACTCAAGGCACGGCAGAGTATAAGCCGTGGTTTCAAAAATTGGTTGGCTATGCGGCAGAATATGCGACTGTGTTAGGCCCATTTTTGCCTGCGTTGAGCCAATTTGTATCGTAGGGCTTGTGTCTTTACACGTTTCTTACACGTAAAATGATAGATCGTCTTAACCTTTTGAAAATACGTTAGAATCTGTAGGCCCAGTTTAGCGAAGCGCTGAGCCTTACCCGCTCAAACGGATATGGAGAGGGGCCGGTTTTCCGGCCCCTTTTCTTTGGGGATTATATACACGCGACTGGGAGGCGTTATGATCATCGCTGAGGAAGCGTCTCTGAACGTTGCGTGACTTCGGGATCGGTGAGGGAAGTGCATAGTGTTGGTCTGCTACCTAGATGACAGCGACACTGAACTGGGCCGTAACATGGCTCTCGCTGGTTTCTATGCGTACGTCGAGGGATGGCTTCGTTTCGAGAATGAAGTTGCGCCGATATTCAAGGCGTATGATGTCGATATTTTGCGCGGCAAGGACATCGTTGACGGGAGAGGAAGCTTTAAAAACTGGCGGTTAAGCCGCAAAGTTGAGTTTACCGACGCTGTTTTTTCAGTGCTCTCAAAGCATGTAATTGAAGGTGTTGCTTCGTGTGTGGAAAAAAAGTGGTTCAAGCGAGAGCGAGAGAGACGTCCGGAATTTAGAAATCTATCTCCGCTCGGGCTAGCACTGTCTTCCACTATTGGCGCAATTGCATTCAAAGCTCCAATACCAGTGCCAGAACCACTGAAGGACGGTATTCGCTTTTTTGTGGAATCGGGCCATCGCAACAATGGAAATCTTGCACGATTATTTGAAGTATTTGTAAAAGACTCCTCTCTGGTTCCGCCAAACAGTTCACTCACCATGATTGATAAGCAGAGCTGCAAGGCCATTCAGGTTGCAGATATGCTCGCGTTCTTCTCTCGCAAAGAGATAAATAGAAGCAATCCACGGGTTCTTCCGAGAAAAACGCTTTGGGATGAGCCAATTTTTAGAGCGATGCGACAAAATATTAGTTACAGATTCAATCATATTTGGGATAAGCCAGACAACTGGATAAAAGACCTAAATGACGCAAAGGATGAAGATATAGAGTCTTCTGTCATCACAATACTTCCAACGAGATTGTGAGGGTCACCAAGTGTTTTTGCGTTGGCCTCGATCGGTAGGATGGGTTTGCAATTTGTTACCGCGCGTCCGGCTTCGGCGTAAGCCAACCATCTCGCTCGCCGGGTGCTTGTGTTTTTAATAGGTTATCATTCCGCCCGCGTTCCAACGGCAACCTTCCGCTGCACCCATCCGTTGAACCTGCAACACCAACCAACAGGAGAAAGTCCATGGGTGAGATGACCGACAAGCTGAAGGCCGCAGGCAACAAGGCCGCCGGATCGATCAAGGAAGCGGTGGGTCGCGAGAATCGCGATCCGGCGCTGGAGGCCGAGGGCCAGGCCCAGAAGGGCAAGGGTACCGTGCAGGACGTCAAGGGCTCGATCAAGGGCGCCCTGGGCGACAAGATCTGACGAGGGTGCGGGCGCCCGTTTAGAGCCTGTTTCCCCTGGATGGGATCGTGCCCCGGCTCTTGCCGGGGAACGGCGAGGTTCAAAATCGGGTGAGACAGGTTTGGAAGGAAAGTCCTTCCGATGCGGGTGGGAAGTTGTTTCCCGCCCGTTTCCTTTGGGACGGATCAGGGGAGAGGGCTTCCCGCCTGCGCGGGGGCGGCGGTCTGGTCATCCTCGTTCGCCAGGTAGGACCGGACATCCCGGCGCAGTTCTCCGGCGCAGAGATAGAGCGCGATGACATTGGGGATCGCCATCAGGAAGAAGCTGCTGTCGACGATGTCGACCACCCGCCCGAGGTCGATGGCCGCTGCGGGCGGCAGGGCGACGACGTAGAGGATCTTGTAGGTCCACTGCGCGCGCGGCCCGTTGCCGAACAGATAGCCCCAGGCCTGGAGGCCGTAGAAGCCCCAGGCGACCAGCGTCGAATAAGCGAAGAGGAACACCACCACCGCGAGCAGCCAGGGGAAGGAGGGCGAGACCTTGGCGAAGGCGGCCGAGGTGATCGCGATCCCCTCCAGCCCCGTATTCCAGGTGCCCGCGACCACCAGCGCCAGCCCGCCGAGCGCGCAGACGATCATCGTGCCGAGCAGCGGCTCCAGCAGCGCGACCAGCCCTTCCGAGACGGGATGGCGCACGCGCGCGAGGCTGTGCGCCATCACGGCCGATCCGACCCCCGCCTCGCTGGCGAACACCGCGCGGCGCATGCCC
>NZ_AUWY01000043.1 GCF_000447205.1 Sphingobium ummariense RL-3
CCCGCGACGAAGGCGCCGACCGCGCCGCCGGTCGCCGCGCTGCCACTCCAGGCGCCGTGCCAGATCTGCGCCAGCGCGGCGGGGATGGCGCCGGCGTGGAGGAGGAGGATCGCCGCGACGCCGACCAGATAGACCGCGACCTTGAGCGGGGTCAGCCGCTTGGCGACCTCCCCCAGCCAGGCCGCGCCGCCCAGCGTCACCAGCGCGACCGCGCCCGCCAGGAACACGCCATAGGCCCAGCCATTGGTGAGGCCGGTCACGACCTTGACCTGGGCGAAGCTCTGGTTGACCTGCACCATCGGGATCGCCCCGAACAGCGCGAAGAAGGCGTAGAAACCGCCGAGCACCAGCCCGACCTTCGGCCAGCCGCGCGCCGCGCCGACCGCCTTCAGCACATACATCGGCCCGCCATGGACGTGGCCGCGATCGTCGAAGACGCGATATTTGAGGCCCAGCGTCACCTCCGCCATCTTCACCGTCATGGCGAACCAGCCGATCACGAACATCCACAGGATCGCGCCCGGCCCGCCCATGGTGAGCGCCACCGCGACCCCGGCGATATTGCCGAGGCCGATGGTGCCGGACAAAGCGGTGGAGAGCGCCGCCCACTGGCTGACGTCGCCCTTCGCCTCGCCATGGCCGGGCTGGGTGCGGAGGATGCGCATCGCCCGCCCGACCTGGGTGACGTTGGGGAAGCCCAGCCAGATCGTGAAGAACAGCATGGGCAGCGCGAGGTAGAGGACGATCAGCTCGATCGGGGTGCCAAGCACCGGCAGCTTGAAGAACACGGCGCCCGAAAGGGCGTCGATGAACGCGTTGAAATTTTCCATCGGTGCGGGATGCAATGGCGCCGCGGCAAAGTCGATCGAGAAAAACTTGCCCTTTCCCCTTTCCCGCCCCGTTCGCGCTGAGTAGGGTCCGAGCTTGTCGAAGACCCGCATCGAAGGGTCTCGCGCAATCTGTCCTTCGATACGCCACTTCGACAGGCTCGGTGGCTGGTCAGGACGAACGGTTACGGGGTTGGCCTTAACGGTATGAGCAGGCAGTATTTCGGCACCGACGGCATTCGCGGCCGCACCAACCAGTGGCCGATGACGGCCGAGCTGGCGATGAAGGTGGGCATGGCCGCCGGCACCCATTTCCTGCGCGGCAGCCACCGGCACCGAGTCGTGATCGGCAAGGACACGCGCCTTTCCGGCTATATGGTGGAGAATGCGCTGGTCGCGGGCTTCACGGCGGTGGGCATGGACGTGGTCCAGTTCGGCCCGATCCCGACCCCCGCCGTGGCGATGCTGGCCCATTCGATGCGCGCGGACCTGGGCGTGATGATCTCCGCCAGCCACAACCCCTATGCCGACAACGGGATCAAGCTGTTCGGGCCGGACGGGTACAAGCTGTCGGACGCGGACGAGCTGAAGATCGAGGCGCTGCTGGGGCAGGACATCCCGCTCGCGCCCCCCAAGGACATCGGCCGCGCCCGCCGGGTCGAGGATGCGCGGGGGCGCTACATCCATGCGGTGAAGTCCAGCTTTCCCGCCGACCTGCGGCTCGACGGGCTGCGCATCGTGGTCGATTGCGCGAACGGGGCGGCCTATCAGGTCGCGCCCTCCGCGCTGTGGGAGCTGGGCGCGGACGTCGTCGCGGTCGGGGTCTCGCCCAACGGCACCAACATCAATGAGGGTTGCGGATCGACCGCGCCGCTGCTGTGCCAGGAGACGGTGGTGTCGTCCGGCGCGGACATCGGCATCGCGCTCGACGGCGACGCCGACCGGCTGATCGTGGTGGACGAGCAGGGCGAGATCGTCGACGGCGACCAGATCATGGCGCTGATCGCCGCGAATTTCGCGCGCGAAGGCACGCTGCGCGGCGGCGGGCTGGTGGCGACGGTGATGTCGAACCTGGGCCTGGAACGCTTCCTGGCGGGGCGCGGCATCGGCCTCGAGCGCACCAAGGTCGGCGACCGCTATGTGCTGGAGCGGATGCGCGAGGGCGGCTTCAACCTGGGCGGCGAGCAGTCGGGCCACATGATCCTGTCGGACTATGCGACGACCGGCGACGGCACGGTCGCCGCGCTGCAGGTGCTGGCCGCGCTGGTGCGATCCGGCAAGCCCGCGAGCGAGACGCTGCACCAGTTCGACCCGGTGCCGCAGCTGCTGAAGAACGTCCGCTTCGCCGGCGGCAGGCCGCTGGAGCATGACGAGGTGAAGCGCGTGATCGCGCAGGCCGAGGCGGAGCTGGAAGGCGCCGGGCGGCTGGTCATCCGTCCGTCCGGCACGGAGCCGGTGATCCGGGTGATGGCGGAAGGCGACAGCGCCGACCAGGTGCGCGACGTGGTCGACCGCATCTGCGCGGCGGTGGAGCGGGTGGCGGCGTGAGCGGTTTCCTGCTCCGTCATCCCAGCGAAGGCTGGGATCCCACTTCTTCGAAGGTGAAGAAGAAAAGCGAGATGCCAGCCTTCGCTGGCATGACGGGTGATGGTCATGCTTGAGATGCGGCCCGACTGCGAGCGCTGCGGCGTCGATCTGCCGGCCGATGCGCCGGGCGCGTTCATCTGCTCGTTCGAGTGCACCTTCTGCGCGCCCTGCGCCGAGGCGCTGGACGACCGCTGCCCCAATTGCGGCGGCGAGCTGATGGACCGGCCGACCCGCACGGGCAAGGCGCTGGCGAACAATCCCGCCTCCACGGAGCGCAAATTCCGGGGATGAAGCCGGCGCGCATCCTCATCATCGCCGGGTCGGACAGCGGCGGCGGCGCAGGCATTCAGGCGGACATCAAGACCGTCACGATGCTGGGCGGCCATGCCATGACCGCGATCACCGCGATCACGGCGCAGAACACGCTGGGCGTGCAGGCGGTGCATCCCGTGCCGACGGAGATGGTGCTGGCGCAGATCGACAGCGTCGTGTCCGACATCGGCGTCGATGCGGTGAAGATCGGCATGATCGGCAGCGCGGAGACAGCGGCGGCGGTGGCGGAGCGGCTGGCGATGCTGGAGGGCGTGCCGATCGTCTTCGATCCGGTCATGGTGTCCACCAGCGGTTCGGCATTGGCGGACGAAGCGACGATCGCGGCGTTCGAGCGGCTGATGGCGCTGGCGACGCTGGTGACGCCCAACATCCCGGAACTGGAAGCGCTGGGCGGGGAGGAGATCGCGATCCGCTTTGCCACCCATGTCCTGGCCAAGGGCGGGCATGGCGCGGGGCCGATGCTGACCGACCGGCTGATCGGGCCGCGCGGCGTCATGAAGGCTTGGAGCAATGCGCGGATCGACACGCCGCATACGCACGGCACCGGCTGCACGCTCGCCAGCGCGATCGCCGCCGGGCTGGGGCAGGGGATGGATCTGGTCGGGGCGGTCGAGCGGGGGCGCAAATATGTGCGCGAGGCGCTGTCGCTGGCGCCGGGGCTGGGGCAGGGCCACGGGCCGATGGGCGTGCCGCTGGGATTTTACGAACATGCCTGAGTCTGGGCCTGATTTCAGCCACGAGCTGCGCCATCATCCGGGCCTGGTCGCCGGGGTGGACGAGGCGGGCAGGGGGCCGCTGGCCGGGCCGGTGGTCGCCGCCGCCGTCATCCTGCGGCAGGAGGATTGCCCCGAGGGCCTGAACGATTCCAAGCAGCTGACGGCCGCGCGGCGCGCCGTGCTGGAGCGCGAGATCAAGGCGCGGGCGCTGTGCTGGGGGATCGGCGTCGCCAGCGTCGAGGAGATCGACGAGATCAACATATTGTGGGCGACGATGCTGGCGATGACGCGCGCGGTCGAGGCGCTGTCGAAAGACTGCGCCCATGTGCTGGTCGACGGGAATCGCTGCCCGCAATGGCGCTGGGCATCGACGCCGATCGTGGAGGGCGACGCCAAGTGCCTGTCGATCGCCGCGGCCTCGATCCTCGCCAAGGAGGCGCGCGACCGGATGATGGTCGCCGCCGCCGCCGACCACCCGCATTATGGCTGGGAAAGCAACAAGGGCTATGGCAGCCCGCATCACCTGAAGGCGCTGCGCGAGCATGGCCCGACCCCGCTGCACCGCAGGAGCTTCGCGCCGGTGGCGCAGCTGGTGCTGTTGTAGGGCGGGGCGGGAGCGGAAGGCGGGACGAGCCCCCGCACTCCCGGTGATTGCAGCGGTCGGCAATTGCCAAAAGCGGCACCATGGCTCGTCCTCTGGCGAGAATTGCGATCGCGGATGAGCCGATTGCCGGTGACGCATCCAGCGAGGATTGCGCCTTGGCATTCAGCGAAGTCGTGCCTAATGGTAACGGTCACACCGTAGCGAAGCGGAGGGGATTTCCATGCGGCAGATGCTCGCCTTGTTACTGTTCACGGGTCTGTGTGTCCTGTCCCAGCCCGGCAATGCCGCAAGCGCCTCCGCGCCCGGCCTCCCTCATTTCGAGCGGCGCGGCGAAGCGACCCAGTTGATCGTCGATGGCAAGCCGTTCCTGATCCTGGGCGGCGAGGTCAAGAACAGCAGCACCAGCAACCTCGACCATTTCAGCCGGAAATGGCCGCTGCTGGTCCGGGACAATCTCAACACCGTGCTGGTCCCCGTCGCCTGGGAAACGATCGAGCCGGTCGAGGGCCGGTTCGACTTCAGCAATGTCGACGGTCTGATCAAGGGCGCGCGCGACCATGACCTGCGGCTGGTCTTCCTCTGGTTCGGCACCTGGAAGAACACCTTTTCCAGCTATGTCCCGGCCTGGGTGAAGCGCGACCAGCAGCGCTTCCCGCGCATGCAGACCGCCGATGGCCGCGGCACGGAACGGATTTCCACCCTCTCTGCCGCCGCCCGTGATGCCGACGCGCGCGCTTTCGCGCAGCTGATGCGCCATTTGAAGGCCGTGGACGGCGCGCGCCAGACGGTGCTGATGGTGCAGGTCGAGAACGAGGTGGGTGTCATCCCCGAATCGCGCGACCACGCGCCCGACGCCGAAGCCGCCTTTGCCCAGCCGGTGCCGGCGGAACTGATGGCCTATCTGGCGGCGCATCGCGCGACGCTGAACCCGCAGCTGCGGGCCGCATGGGAGGCGGCAGGGGGACGGTCCACCGGCAGCTGGACCGAGGTGTTCGGGGAGGGCAGCATGACGGATTCGCTGTTCATGTCCTGGTCCTATGCCCGCTATATCGATCATGTCGCGGCCGCCGGCAAAGCCGAATATGCGCTGCCCATGTTCACCAACGCGGCGCTGATCCGCCCCAATTACGAGCCGGGCCAGTATAATTCGGGCGGCCCGCTGCCCTTTGCCATCGACCTGTGGAAGGCGGGCGCGCCCGCGCTCGATTTCCTCGCCCCCGACATCTATTTCGACGATTATGCCCATTGGGCGTCCGAATATCGGCGGCCGGACAATGTGCTGTTCGTGCCCGAAGCGCGCGGTGGCGCGACGGGAGCGGCGAACGCGCTTTATACGTTCGGCGCGCTCAAGGGCTTTGGCTTCTCCCCCTTCGGGATCGACGAGCGCGGCGTGCAGCTGGCGGGCGACCCCAGCGTCGGTCTGGGCACCGGCGGGGATGGTGACCCGGTGATCGGCGCGCTCTACGGCCAGCTGGAACAGATTGCGCCGCTGGTGTTGCAGAAGCAGGCGGAAGGAAAGATCGCCACCGTCATCATGGAAGGGTCGGCGCAGCGATCCGGCCGGGGTCGCATCGGCGACTATATGGTCAACATGGTCCGCGCCAGCGGACCGGACGGCAATGTCGATCCCGCGAGCCGGGTCGCGGCGATGTTCCTCCAGACCGGGCCGGACGAATTCATCGTCGTGGGCGCGGGCGACATGCAGATCGCCTTCACCACGGATCGCCCCGGGCCGCCGATCGTCGGCATCGAAAGCATCGACGAGCAGATTTTGAAGGATGGCGCGATGGTCGCCGGACGCCGGTTGAACGGGGACGAGAACGGTCAGGGCCAATCGCTGCGCCTGTCCTCGTCCGACGCCGCGGAAGCAAAGGTCTATCGCGTGCGGCTCTACCGCTACCGCTGATTGCCGACATTTCCGACGGATCTTGTCGGTCGGTTTGGCAGCGCGTGTCGGCGACGGCGGGAACGCCGCCTGTCCCAGGATGGCACCGGCGGTTCGTGGCGCTTTGCCGCATGGGACTGGTGCGGGCGGGGGTTATGGTTAAGAAAGTGTGAATGCGTTCCGCTTTCGTCGCCCCGCTGTTGATTGCCCTGTCTTCCCTTGCGTCGCCCGCGCCGGCGGCGACGGCCTCGGCGGGCACGCTGAAGCCCGGCGGCTATCAGTGGCTGGAGCAGGGGCCGTGGGACGGGCCGCTCTACATGATCATCAGCATCGAGAAGCAGATGGTGCATGTCTATGACGGCGACCGGCTGGTGGGCATGGCGAGCGTGTCGACCGGGATGAAGGGGCACCGCACGCCGGTCGGCGCCTATCCGGTGCTGCAGAAGCGGCAGTGGCACCGCTCCAACCTCTACAGCAACGCGCCCATGCCCTTCATGCAGCGGCTGACCTGGGACGGGATCGCGCTGCATGCCGGGCATAATCCCGGCTATCCGGCGAGCCATGGCTGCATCCGCCTGCCCTATGCCTTTGCGCGGCAGCTGTTCGCGATGACGCGGGTCGGCACGCTGGTCGAGGTGACGGCGGCGCGGCTGACCGCGGCGCTGCGGCTCGATCCGCTGGTAGCGAACGATCCGGGCGCGGCGATCGTGACCTTCACCCCCGGAAAGCGCGCCTATGCAAGCAGCGAGGCGCTGCCGCCGCCCGCCGGCGAGGAAGACGGCGAACCGATGCTGGAGATCGATCCGGCGGTGTTCGGGATGCGGCTGGGGCGATGAAATTATCCTATTTGGAACATTTAACTTGACATCGCAACGCTGATCTGGCACATATCCGGATATTGGGAATTGTGAGTCGCCGGGGGGCGGAGGGGCTGGTCCGACAAGGGCCGGCCCCTTTCGTTTGCGCGGGCGGCGGAAGGATGAATGGGGGTGACGCAGACGAGGGACGCATTGCGCGTGACGCGCGGGCCGCGCAGCGGTGGCGGGATCGGCGCGCAGAAGAAGCGGACGCGCCATGACGGATGGACGCAGGCGCGGATCAGGACTTTCATGGAGACGCTGGCGCACACCTGCAATGTCAGCGAGGCGGCGCGGCAGGCGGGCAAGAGCCTGACCAGCGCCTATGAGCAGAAGCGGCGCGACCCCGGCTTCGCCCAGGCGTGGGAGCAGGCGCTGGACATGGCCTATGACGAGCTGGAGACGCTGCTGCTGCGGCAGGCGCTGTTCGGCACCGAGCAGGAGGAGATCGTGCTGGACGGCGAGGGCGCGGTGAAGGGCCGGAAGGTCAAGCGCGCGGTGCCGCTGGCCGTGGGGCTGCGGCTGCTGCTGGCGCATCGCAAGGAGGTGCTGGAAAGCCGCGCCGCGCGGACGGGCGAGCGGCCCGACGGCGAGGATGCGGTGGCGCGGATCCATGCGGTGATGGCGGAGGTGCGGCGGAAGAGGGGGCTGGCGGGGAGCGGGTGATGGTGGTCGCTTCTCCATGATGGGGCCGTGGAGCAGATTGCCGTGACACGGTGATCGCACCCTTCGTTCGGCGGCGGGTTGGGCGATCCTCCGTCATCCCAGCGAAAGCTGGGATCTCACTTTTCTGTTCCTCGCGCAGGGCCAGAAGAAGGAAGAGAGATCCCAGCTTTCGCTGGGATGACGGTGGTGGATTTATGGCCGATCCCTGTCGCTGTCTTTCATTGCTTTGAAGGCCGGGAATAAGGCCCCCAGCGGCGGCGGTTCGGGTTTTTGGAATAGGGCGAGGCGCGATGCGGGTTTCCGACATGGAGTGGATGGCCGGGCGGCCCGCGCGGGAGCGGTTGCGGCTGCTCAAGGGGCTGGACGCGGCGTCGGCGCAGGCGCTGGCCTATCATTGGGAATGGACCGGGCGCGCGGCGCAGATGGCGCCGGAGGGAGACTGGCGGATATGGCTGTTGATGGCCGGGCGCGGTTTCGGCAAGACGCGGGCGGGGGCGGAATGGGTGCGCGCCATTGCGGAGGGCGACGGCAGCGCGCGGATCGCGCTGGTCGGCGCGACCTTGGGCGAGGCGCGCAGCGTGATGGTGGAGGGGCCTTCGGGGCTGCTGTCGGTCGCGCCCTGGTGGTGCCGGCCGGCCTTCGCTCCGGCGCTGCGGCGGCTGGTCTGGCCCAATGGCGCGAGCGCGATGCTGTTCGGCGCGGCCGATCCCGAAAGCCTGCGCGGGCCGCAGTTCAGCCATGGCTGGGCCGACGAGATCGCGAAATGGCCCGGGGGCGAGGCGGCGTGGGACAATCTGATGATGGGGATGCGGCTGGGGCGGGCGCCGCGCGTGGTGGCGACGACGACGCCGCGCCCGGTGTCGCTGGTGCGGCGGCTGGCGGCGCAGGAGGGCGCCGGCGTCGTCGTGAAGCGGGGGCGCACGGCGGAGAATGCGGCGCACCTGGCCGAAGGCTTCGTGGAGGCGATGGAGCGCGACTATGGCGGCACGCGGCTGGGACGGCAGGAGCTGGACGGCGAGCTGATCGGCGAGATCGAGGGTGCGCTGTGGACCCGCGACCTGATCGAGCGGTGCCGGGTGCGGCATGTGCCGGGGGGCGCGGGAGACGGCGCGCTGCTGTCGCGGGTGGTGATCGGCGTCGATCCGCCCGCTTCCGCGCATGGCGACGCCTGCGGCATCGTGGTCGTGGGGCTGGGCCGGGACGGGCGCGCCTATGTGATCGCCGATGCGAGCGTGTCGGGGCAGCGGCCCGAGGGATGGGCGCGCGCAGTCGCGGCGGCGGCGCTGGTGCACGATGCCGACCGG
>NZ_AUWY01000044.1 GCF_000447205.1 Sphingobium ummariense RL-3
GCCTGTCGCGGCGCTGTACGAGGCGGGGCGCGTGGCGCATCGCGGCGCCTTCCCGGCGCTGGAGGACGAATTGTGCGGGCTGGTGGCGGGCGGCGGCTATGAGGGGCCGGGGCGATCGCCCGACCGGGCGGATGCGCTGGTGTGGGCGCTGAGCGAGCTGATGCTGGGCAGGAGGGGCGAGGCGCGGGTGCGGGGGATGTAGGAAGTGGTGCGACGGTGCTATGCGGTACGGCGGAGGTGGGGATGAGCGAATGGAGCGAGCTAGCTGCCGTTAGCGGCTTCGCTCGAGCCGAATATCTGAGTAAACCAGAACATCTCAGGATTTAAGAACCATTCCCGGTTGGCATCGGTGAGAAACTTCTTCAACTGCGTCATTTCCACCTGATAGCGCCGACAAAAGCCGATGAGCTCCCAAAGGTCGTCGTCCGTGGGGAAACGGTTGAAGCGTATGAAGATGTCGCTCCCAATGCCGCAGCTCTCTTGAACAAACGACATCCGATCAATCCATTCGAAGAATGCCCTTTCATCGCTATCGTGATAAAAGAGAATGTCGGTGGCGATGATCTGATGCTGCTCGTTAGCCATGTCTCATGCTGGCATCGCTGTGTGGGTCTCGCAACGGCCGATTTCGATCGAAATCCGACATCTTTCTTGATTTCCTGAGAGCTGGCCCGTGACGGACGGGCGCGAGCCATAGGGGAACCTCCGTCCGCCGATCTCCGTTTTCCGGGAATGAAAAATATGGAGCAACTGTTATGACTATGGCGAAATGGATCGTCGCCCTGGCCGGTGCCGCAATGGTCGCAGGTCCAGTGGCGGCCCAGTCGTTGAACGGCGGTGATCGCGCGCGGATCGATCGGGCGCGGCCGGCGGATCGCGAGGATGTGCGCTATTGCCTGATGCAGGGCAAGAAGGGCCGCGACAAGGGTACGGTGATCGGCGCTGCGGGCGGCGTGGGCGTGGGCGCGCTGGCCGGCGGGAGCCTGGGCGAATCGCTGCTGGCGGGCGCTGCGGGTGCCGTCGCCGGGCGGCTGATCGGCAAGAGCGAGGGCACCGACGCCACCTGCGACGCGGTGCTGGCGCGCAATCCGTGATGTCCACGGGCTGGCGAGCGCTATCGCCGGTCCGTGAACCTGACCCATGATTTGACCTGCGTTTCCCTGGGCTGGCCCTTTCCATCCAGCGCGGGGAGATAGCGCTGGCCCATGGCGACAAGACAGGCGGTATCGTCATGTTTGCGGCTGCCCGACGACCTAGTAATGCGGCAGGATCGTGGGAGACCGGAGGCATCCAGTCGCACTGTATAGTCGCTTTGCAGGTCGGCAGCAGCGGGATCGGCTGTGTCTTCCATCGGAGGCCTGCCGTCGGTCGCGATCGGGGTCGCGCCGCCGAAGTCGCCCTGAAACGACGCCGGCGCGGGTTCCCAGAGGATGCGAACAATCGGCACGGTCAAGTCATGGCCGTCCCGGCCGCGTATCGCCGACATCCATCCCATCTTCATCATGATGAGCCTGCAACTGGCGAGGGCGATGCCGGTCCCTCCGACAATATCGGAGGGCACGCAATCGAGTTGATCGTTGCCTTCGCGTCGGGTGACTTTGACGGTTGCCGCGCCGGTCGATGCCGGTGGGAGACTGACGAGCGCATAGTCCTGAGCAGTGGGCAGAACGAGCGGCGTGACGGGCGTTCCGCTTGTCTGGGCGAGGGCGAGCAGGATGGGCGCGATGGACGACATGCGCGCAGATTTGATCGCTGCGCGGTCTTTGTAAAGGATGGCCTCATTCTCTCGCCGACTTTCGGTGAGCGGCCCTGCCGCTGACCTTCACTATCCTCTCCCCTGACGGGGAGAGGATTTTTTGTTTTCGGGGGTCTTCATGAAATGGTTCGGGACGAAGGCGGCGCCGGTTGCGGCGCGGCCGGTGCTGGCGCGCGCCTGGGGTTCGGGGGCGGTCGCGCTGGGGGAATGGCCGGCGAGCTATGAGGCGCAGCTGCGCGCCGGGGTGATGACCAACCCGGTGGCGCAGCGGGCGATGCGGCTGGTGTCCGAGGGGGCGACGGCGCTGTCCGTCGGCGGCGCGGACCAGGAGGCGCGGGCGCGGGTGGCGACGCTGGTCGGGAAGAGCTCTGCCGGGCAGGGGCTGGTGGAGACGCTGGCCTGCCACCTGCTGCTGCACGGCAATGCCTATGTGCAGGTGCTGGCGGGGGCGGACGGGATGCCGGGCGAACTCTATGCGCTGCGGCCCGAGCGGGTGAGCGTGGAGGCGGACGCGCGGGGGTGGCCGGCGGCCTATCTCTATCGCGTCGGGGAAAGCGTGACGCGGCTCAGCCCCGAGGACGGGGCGGGGCGGACGGGGGTGCTGCATGTGAAGGCGCTGCATCCGCTGGACGATCATTATGGGCTGGGCTGCGCGGGGGCGGCGGCGGGCGCGGTCGCGATCCACAATGCGGCGAGCGTGTGGAACAAGGCGCTGCTCGACAATGCGGCGCGGCCTTCTGGGGCGATGGTCTATGACCCGGGCGACGGGTCGGTGATGAGCCCCGAGCAGTTCGAGCGGGTGAAGCGCGAGATGGAGGCGGCCTTCGCCGGCGCGGCCAATGCCGGGCGGCCGATGCTGCTGGAAGGCGGGCTCGACTGGAAGGCGATGAGCCTGACGCCCGCCGAGATGGATTTCGTGGGGCTGAAGGCGGCGGCGGCGCGGGAGATCGCGCTGGCTTTCGGGGTGCCGCCGATGCTGATGGGCCTGCCGGGCGACAACAGCTACGCCAATTATCGCGAGGCGAACCGCGCGCTGTGGCGGCAGACCATCCTGCCGCTGGTGGCGAAGATCTGCGGCGGGCTGGCGCAGGGGCTTTCGGGCTGGTGGCCGGGCGTGACGATCGCCGCCGACCTGGATGCGGTGCCGGCGCTGGCCGAGGAGCGCGCCGCGCTGTGGGAACGGGTCGCGGCGGCGGACTTCCTGAGCGCCGAGGAGAAGCGGGCGATGCTGGGGGTGTGATGAGACAGGATGGCGAGATGCTGGCGCGATTGGTCGCGCAGGCGGAGGGGGTGCCGGGCGGCGCTTCGGGTCTGGGCGATATGGTGATGATCCGCGCGCTGATCGAGGAGGCGAGCGAGCTGGGCGCGGGGCGGGCGCTGGAGCGGCTGGGGCTCTCCGACCGGCGGGCCGAGGGCGACATGCGGGAACTGCGCGAGCTGCTGTCCGCCTGGCGCGACGCGAAGAAGGCGGCGCGCGGGGCGGTGATCGGATGGATCGCGCGGATCGGGCTGGCGCTGCTGTTGCTGGGGATCGCGGTCAAGGTGGGCGTGATCGGGATGGTGAAGGGATGAGGGAGGAACCGGAAACCAGCGCCGTTCGCCCTGAGCGGAGTCAAGGAGGGCGGCCGAGCGTAGCGCGGCCCATGCTTCGCTTCGCTCAGCAGGGGGCTTCGACAGGCTCAGCCCGAACGGAAGGGGAAGGCGATGTGCGCTTTGCCGGCTATGCGGCGGTGTTCGGCCGGGTCGATCGGGGCGGCGACCTGGTGCGGGCTGGGGCGTTCGGGGCGGTGCGGGCGGCGGGCGTGCCGCTGCTGTGGCAGCACCTGCCGGACGCGGTGATCGGCACGGTCGAGCGGCTGGAGGAGGATGCGCGCGGACTGCGCGTGATCGGGCGGGTGTCGGCGCGGACGGCGGCGGGGCGTGAGGCCGCGCGGGCGCTGCGCGAGAAGGCGGTGGACGGGCTCAGCTTCGGATACCGGGTGCGGGAGGCGCGAGGCGCGACGCCGCGCGAGCTGGTGGCGCTGGAGCTGGTGGAGGTGAGCCTGGTCACGCATCCGATGCAGCCGCTGGCGCGGGTGCATGCGGTGGAATCAGACGCCTAGCCATTGTAGGCGGCCGGGCAGGTCGTCCGCGCTGTAGTCGAGCTGAAGGACGCGGCGATGGCCTGTGTGAGGGCGGATAAGTGCCCCGGCATTGACAATTATCTGATCGATTGATTCATGATCCTATGACAAATCTCGTAACCGTCTTTTGTAACGGGCAGCCAATATACCGTGAGTTTCCCGGCGGGAATGTGCTTATGCCTACTAACGAAATGGAGCGCTACCGCATAGCGGAAGCGCTCCAAGGTGTCTTAGCTATGCTCGGTTCAGCTACGCCGCTTTCTTGCGCCACGGAATTTGACTGTAATGAAGACCGCTTACGAAGCGAACAAGATCTCTGCGTCCATAAAGCCGATGGTCCCGGGCCCCAAACAAAATAGTGGGACAACCGAACTGCTGGGACCAGTAAGCCACAGCGCTATTCGCTTCAGTTGTGTTTGCGATGACGTGATCTTTGACCACAATTATGCCAAAATTGACACCTTGCTCGCGGATAAGGGCAAACTGCATCATGGCTTTAAATCCCTAGGTTGGAGGTGGTCCACCGGAACGAGCGATGGCTAGGAGACTTGCTCGTTACCTTTAGGAACTTGCTACCGCGGGCAATTCGCTGGAAGCTGCGGTCGAACGATTGCGCCATGCTGTGAATGACATAGTCTTTCACGCTTTTCATAACATCATCGAAACGATCTTCGCGACCGCACCCGGAGCAGGTCACCTTGTCGCCGGGTCCGGGATTCGCGACACATTTTGCTTGGCTCTTGCAAGAGCCGCACAGGATGGAATGTTTACTCATAACGAAAATCAGTCCTTACATTAGGCCTGAATTTTCGTTGACGGTCGCGTACATATCCTATAAAAAATTGTTCCGTGATCACGACCGCCAACGGTCTTTCAGGCAGTTGGCACTTCCAAAAGGACCGTCAAGGATTCAGCCCCTTGGCGGTCTTTTTGCATTCTAGCCGAAGTCGGAATTGAGCGCAATGGCGCATGCCGTTAAATTGCCGCCAGAGCGCCCCACAGGCCAGGCGTCGAGCTAGGCATCCCCTCCTCCAATGGTAAGCCACTTATCACTGAGGCATCGTCCTAGGGCATTTTAGGAGACTTTTGAGGGAGGCAGGTCGATGCGCAAAGCTTGATAAGGTTAATGTTCTGGGCATGTTCCCGGTGCTTGTCTAAAAATTGAAGTTTCCGGTGAGGGAGTTGCATTTTCTCTCCCCTGACGGGGCGAGGGTTTTCTTTTTTCGGGCGGTCCCATCGGGGCCGCCTTTTTTCGTTCGTGGCAAGGAGACAGGTGAATGACGGACGGGGTGGTGGATGGCCTGGAGGCCAGTTTCGATGCGGTGGTGCAGGGCGAGAGGATCGCGGGGCTGGAGCAGGAGATGGCGGCGCTGAAAGGGCGGGTGGACGGTGCCTTGCTGGCCGCGCGGCGGCCGGCGCTCGACGGGGTGAAGGGCGGCGACGTCGATCCGGCGCGGGCGGCGTTCGTGGAACGATACCTGCGGCAGGGGCATGAGGCCGGCGTGGAGCTGAAGAGCTTTTCGGGCGCTTCGGGCGGCGCGGGCGGCTATGCGGTGCCGCGCGAGATCGACCAGCTGATCGACGGGACGCTGAAGAGCATCTCGCCGATCCGGGCGATCGCCAATGTCGTGCGCACCGGCACGGCGGGATACCGCAAGCTGGTGACGTCGGGCGGCGTGGTGTCGGGCTGGGCGAGCGAGACCGGCGCGCGGGGCGAGACGGCGACGCCGGTCTTCAACGAGATCGCGCCGCCTTCGGGCGAGCTCTACGCCAATCCGGCGGCGAGCCAGGCGATGCTGGACGACGCGCAGTTCGACGTCGAGGGCTGGCTGGCGGGCGAGATCGCCCGCGAGTTCGCCGCGGCGGAGGGCGCGGCCTTCGTCGGCGGCAACGGGACGAACAAGCCCAAGGGCTTCCTGAGCTATGCCACCAGCAGCGCGGCGGACGGGGCGCGGGCGTTCGGGACGCTGCAATATGTGCCGTCGGGCGCTGCCGGCGCGTTCGATGCCGATCCGGCCGATGCGCTGATCGACCTGGTGCAGAGCCTGCGCGCGCCCTATCGCCAGGGGGCGAGCTTCGTCATGAATTCCGCGACGCTGGCGGTGATCCGCAAGCTGCGCACCGATGACGGGGCGTTCCTGTGGCAGCCGTCGCTGAGCGCGGGGCAGCCGGCGAGCCTGCTGGGCTATCCGGTGGTCGAGGCCGAGGACATGCCCGACATCGCGGCGGACAGCCTGTCGATCGCCTTCGGCAATTTTCAGGCCGGCTATGTGATCGCCGAGCGGAGCGAGACCAGCATCCTGCGCGATCCGTTCAGCAACAAGCCGTTCGTGCATTTCTATGCGGTCAAGCGGATCGGCGGCGGCGTCGCCAATTCGGAGGCGATCAAGCTGATGAAGTTCGCGGCGTCGTAGGCGCGTTTCCCCTGTGGGGCCTGGCCCCACACCTTGCCCCTCCCCTTTCCGGGGGAGGGGCTTTTTGTTCCTCGGGAGGCGGCGGTGGCGATCACGGGATGGGAGATGGCGGACCTGGTACGCGAGGTCTGCCACGACATGGGGACGGGGCCGCTGGTGCTGGGCGGGGCACAGGCGGGCTATCGGGAATTTGCGGGAGCGGTGAGCGCGGGCGCGCGCTTTCCCTATGCGATCGTCGGCGTGACCGACCCCGATCAATGGGAGACGGGGATCGGCACGCTGGACGGCGAGGGGCGGCTGGTGCGCGAGGCGCTGGCATCCTCGGCCGGTGGCGCGGCGGTCGACTTCGCGGCGGGGGAGAAGCGCGTCGGGCTGGCGCTGCATGCCGGCTGGGCGGATGCGGTCGAGGGCCATGGGCATGGGATCGGCGCGGTCGAGGGGCTGGGCGAGGCACTGGGCGGCAAGCAGGCGGCAAGCGCGACCCTGAGCGCGCTGTCGGGTGTGACGACCACCGCCTTCGGGCGGGGCGCGCTGGGGGCGGGTGATGCGGCGGCGTTCCGCGCCTATATCGGCGCGGGGACCAGCAGCAGCGCGGGCACGGTGACGAGCGTCGCGATGAGCGGCGGGACGACGGGACTTTCCGTATCGGGCGGGCCGGTGACGGGCGCGGGCACGCTGACGCTGGGCGGGACATTGGGGATCGCCCATGGCGGCACCGGGGCGACCAGCGCGGCGGCGGCGCGCACCGCGCTGGGCCTGGGGGGCTGCGCCACACTGAACGTGGGCACGGCGGCCGGGACCGTGGCGGCAGGCGACGACGGGCGGATCGCGGGAGCGGGGCAGCTGGCCGTCGCGAACAGCTGGACCCAGAGAAACAGCTTTCAAGGCGTCACGGTGGGGAGTTCCGCCGCTTATCAGGTCAACGGTGCGGTGTCCGCGTGCCAGATCAACGGGACCAGCAATTCCGGCGCTTCGAACACGATCATTCGATGGACGGCGGACGCGAACGGCCCCGTGCTCCAGCTCGTCAAATCGCGCAGCGGCGCCATGGGGGGATCGGCATCCGTCGCGGCGAATGATTCGCTGGGCAACATCACCTTCGGCGGCGACGATGGAACGATCCTGGCCCTGGGGCCGCGCATCACCGGCTTTGCGTCCGAGGGCTGGAGCGGTTCGGGGCGGGGATCCGAGATATTGATGTTCGCGGTGGCCGGCGGATCGACATCGCAGACCCTGGCGGCGCGGATCGCGGCGGACAATGTGCGGCCGGGCGTGGACAACGCCATCGGCCTGGGCACGGCGGCGCAGCGGTGGAAGGAGATCTTCGCGGCGAGCGGCGCGATCAATACCTCCGACGCCAGGATGAAGCGGGAGATCGCGGCCGTGCCCGATCCGCTGCTGGACGCCTGGGACGACGTGGCCTGGCGGAGTTTCCGGTTCGAGGAGGCATGGGCGGCGAAGGGCGAGGCGGCGCGGCGCCATGCCGGGCTGGTCGCGCAGCAGGTGCGCGATGCGATCGACGCGCGGCTGGGCGAGGGCGCCGCGGTGGGCTGGGGCCTGCTGTGCCATGACGATTGGCCGGCAACGGTCGAGGTGCGGGACGAAGCGGGTGCGCTGGTGCAGGAGGCGCGGCCGGCGGGCGAACGCTGGGGGTTGCGCTACGAAGAGTGCCTGGCGGTCGAGGCGGCCTGGCAGCGGCGGCGGATGGACCGGATCGAGGCGCGGCTGGCGGCGCTGGAAGGCGGCGGCGATGCAGGGTGAGGCGCTGGGCATCGAAGTGCTGGGCGATGTGCGGCGGGATGCCGGCGGCTGGGCCGGGCCGTGGCGCGCGGGGG
>NZ_AUWY01000045.1 GCF_000447205.1 Sphingobium ummariense RL-3
CGGCGGGCGTCCGGAGGCCCTGCGGCCGGAGAGGGAAGAGGGGAGACGAATCCGATGAGCATGCTGTGCAAGGATCCCCAGGCGGTGATCGACCAGGAGGTGGACTGGTCCGCCTATCTGGCGGGGCAGATGGTGGTGGCGAGCGGCTGGAGCGTGGCGCCGGACGAGGCGGGCGGGATCACCATCGAGGCCGAGGCGCGGGAGCCGAGCCGGACCAGCGCGCGGCTGGCCGGCGGGATCGTGGGGCGGGTCTATCGCGTCACCAACCAGGTGACGCTGTCGGACGGGCAGGTGGACGAGCGGTCGCTGACCGTCAGGGTGGAGGAGCGCTGATGCCGGTGGAAGCGGAAGAGGGCGCGCCAGCGGCGGCGCTGGACGAGCTGAAGGCCTATCTGCGGATGGAGGGCGGCGCGGAGGACGCACTGCTCGCCGGGCTGCTGCGCGGCGCGGCGGGGCTGTGCGAGCAGTTCATCGGCCAGTGGCTGATCGCCCGAGAGGCGCGCCAGACGGTCATCGCGGACGGGACGTGGCGGAAGCTGGCGGCGGGACCGGTGACGGCGATCCTGGAGGTGACGGAGGCGGGCGGCGGCACGCTGCCGGTCGAGCGCTATGCGATCGACATCGACGCGCGGGGCGACGGCTGGGTGAAGGCGGCGACGGACGCGCCGGTGACGGTGCGGTATCGCGCGGGAATGGCGGCCGACCTGAACGGAGTGCCGGAGGCGATCCGGCAGGGGATCGTGCGGCTGGCCGCCGAGCATCATGCGGCGCGCATGGGCGAGGCGGCGGTTCCACCGGCAGCGGTCAGCGCGCTGTGGCGGCCGTGGCGGCGGATGCGGCTGTCATGAGTGTGCCGCCCGGAGCGGCTATCGCAGCAGTGGCGGAAGGGAGACGGGCATGAGCGCGGAACTGGCGGTGCGCGGCGCGGTGCTGGCGGCGCTGAAAGGCGATGCGGCGCTGATGGACCGGCTGAACGGCCTGTTCGAGTTCGCGCCGGCGCGGGCGAGCCCGCCCTATGCGGTGCTGGGCGAGTGCCTGGGGTCCGACTGGGGCGCGAAGGATGTCGAGGGGCGCGAGCTGCGGCTGACGATCAGCCTGCACGATGCGGGCGAAACGCCGGGGCGGCTGGCGCCGGCGATGGCGCGGATCGACCCGGCGGTGCGGAGCGTGGCGGACGCGGGCGAGGGGTGGCGCGTGGTGACGGCGCGGCTGGTGCGATCGCGCGTGGCGAGGGCCGGCGGTCGCGAGCAAAGCGGCTGGCAGGCGGTGATGGATTATCGCCTGCGGGCGGTGCGGGAGGGGTAGGGCGGGGTTCGGCCATTCTCCGTCATCCAGCGAAAGCTGGGATCGCCCTTCTTCTGGCTCACCATACAGAAAGACAAGAGAGATCCCAGCTTTCGCTGGGATGACGACCCTGGATCAGCGGTCCGTTCATCCCTTCCCGGCAGGACGTCGGCTCAGGGCGTCTTCGCATATTCCTCGAAGTCGGCGATGATCTTGTCGACATATTCCGACACCTGATCGTCGGCGTCCGTCTGGGCGGCGGCGGCGGTCATGCCGCTCGCCTTGTCGTCGGCGAGGATGGCGTTGCGGAAGGCGGTTTCCTGCGCGGCGCATTTGGATTTCAGCAGCGCCTGGAAGTCGCCGAGCGAGGTCTTCGCCTCCAGCGCAGGCTGAATCTGGCTCGAAAGACATTGCGAAAAAGCCTTGCGCCCGGCGCCGACGGCATCGGCCGGAGCGGCAGTGGCAAGCATCAACATGAGCGGGACGATAGCGATCATCGGAACCTCTCCTCGGCCGATTTCCGGCACGTTTTATCTGGTGGGAGAATGCGCCATGGGCGTCGAAAAAGGAAGTGCATTTTTGCTGAAGGTGGGCGACGGAAACGTGCTGGCAACATATGCGACGGTCGCCGGAATGCGCACTACGCAGTTGTCCGTAAACGGCGAGGCGGTGAACGTCACGAGCAAGGATTCGGGCGGCTGGCGCGAACTGCTGTCGGGCGCGGGCGTGCGGTCGGTGAGTGTGTCGGCGGCCGGGCTGTTCACCGGATCGGCGGCCGAGATACGCATCCGCAACCATGCGCTGGCCGGCACGATCGACGACTATGAGCTGAGCTTCGAGAGCGGGGAGCGGATGCGGGGCCGGTTCCTGGTCACCCGGCTCGACTATGCGGGCGATTATAATGGCGAGCGCAACTATGCGCTGAGCCTGGAAAGCTCCGGCCCGGTGGTAAGCGAATGAGCGGGGCCGGCGAGGCGCCCAATGCGGCGAGGGGCGAGGCCGCGCTGGAGATCGGCGGCGAACGGCTGGTGGTGCGGCCGAGCTTTGCCGCTCTGGTGGCGGCCGAGGAGGAGCTGGGGCCACTGTTCGCGCTGGTAGACCGGGCGGCCGACGGGAAGCTGACGCTCGGCGAGATGGCCGGGCTGTTCTGGCACTGCCTGGTCGATCGGCGCGCGCTGACGCGCGAGGCGCTGGGCGAGGCGATGCTGGCGATCGGGCTGGCGAAGCTGGCGCCGCTGTTGCGGGCGGTGCTGCAGCAGATCCTGGCGGGGCGATGAGCTTTTCGGAGCGGGCAGCGCGGCTGGCGGGCATCGCCGGCTGGCTGCTGGGTTGGCGGCCGGACGAGTTCTGGCGCGCGACCCCGGCCGAGCTGGCGGCGGTACTGGCGGCAGCGCGGGGGGAGGAAGCCCCGGAGACCGGCGTCGATGCGGGCGAGCTGGTGCGGCTGATGGACGCGATGCCGGATTGACCAGACGCTAGGGCCTGAGTTGGGGGGAAAGCACTTCGCTGCGCTCAGCGGAGGGCTTCGACTTCGCTCAGCCCGAACGGATGCAGGTGGGAGGTCTTGGGGATGGACGAGGAGATCGAGACGCTGGTCCTGCAGGTGCGGACGGACCGGACGGGGTTCGCGCGCGAGGTCGAGGCGATGCGGGCCGACCTGGAAGGGCCGCTGGCGCTGGGCGCCGAGCGGGCCGGGCGGCGGATCGAAAGCGGGCTGCTGCGTGCGGCGCGGACGGGGAAGTTCGGATTCGAGGATCTGCGGCGGATCGCGCTGTCGGTGATGGACGAGATCGCCGCGAGCGCGCTGCGGTCCGCTGCGGGCGGGAGCGCGGGCGGCGGG
>NZ_AUWY01000046.1 GCF_000447205.1 Sphingobium ummariense RL-3
GCTGTTCGTGCCCACCGCGAGCGGGCAGGTGGTCGCGAACCCTGGCGGGGCGCGGGACGTGCGGGTGAGCATCGCGGTGCAGGGCAGGGGCGAGAATGGCGACGCCCGGCTGCTGGCGCGCAGCGCGCGACAGGTGGCGCGGGCGGTGAGGGGAGCGCTGAACGGATGAGCGGGATCGACTATTGGCTCGCCGACCGGAGACGGGGGCAGGAGACGCGCTTTATAAAGCGCTTTGCGCCGACGCACTGGACCGTCAACTTCCCCCGGCCGATGATGGCGAGCGTGGTCACCACAGCGCCCGACACGTTGCGGGTGGATGCGGTCTTCTATGGGTCGGGCGACCTCGCCGGGCTGATCTGGGAGGCGGAGGACCAGTGGAGCCATCCGCTGCTCGCCTATGAGACGGCGCGGGACTTTCGCCGGTGCGTGCTGTCCTTTCGCTGGCGGAGCGGGGGCCTGCGGCGGCTGGACGAGACGCATGGACCGACGCTGACGATCGAGGGGCGGGACGCGGCGGGGACTCCGCGCGCCTGGTATGTGCGGCTGTGGAACTATGCGGAGGGATCGCCGGAGGATGCCGAGGTCCGCATCGATTTCGGCGACGTGCAGGGCGGCTATCTGCTGCCTGACGAGGCCGATCCGGTGTGGGCGGGCGATGTCGATCGGATGTTCGTGTCGCTCGTCGCGCCGGATTATGATGCGGGGGACACGCCCTTTGCCGCCGGCGTCGAGGGCTGGGCGGAACTGAGCGCGATTCGCTGCGACGGGGCGGGATCGGTGCTGGCGGTCGGCGACGTGCTGCTGCCCGAACATGGGCTGTCGATGGCGACGGGCTATGACGATTGCTTCAACCAGACGCCCGAGCGGATCGTGCAGGCGATCCATGCGCTCGGCTATCGCGGAGCGATCAACCATTATGTCGGCATGAGCCATTATTTTCGGCTCGAGCGGGCGGGCGAGGGGCTGTACGTCAGCCTGGCGGGCGGGGTGCTGAACGCGCCCTGCGCGGTGTGGCACGCGGATTTCGCGCGGCGGGCCAAGGCGCTGGGCATGGGCGTCATCTGGTCGCTGTCCTACGAGCTGTTCGATGCGCATTGCTGGAACGACTGGAAGCAGCGGGCGGGCAATGGCGACCCGGCGCTGACGGGATGGTCGCCGCCCTCCACCCTGCTGTCGCCGGCCCATGCTGGAGCGATGGCCTATCTGCGCGCGGTGGCGCTGGCCTTTGTCGGCCTGGCACTGGCGGCGGACATGCCGGTGTCGTTCCAGGTCGGCGAGCCATGGTGGTGGGTGATGCCGGGAGACGGGCGCATCTGCCTGTATGACGAGGCGGCACGGGCGGCCTTCGGCGGCGATCCGGTGTCCATTCCCAACGTGCGGGGCGCGCTGGACGCGGGGCAATGCGCGCTGCTGGATCAGGCGGGGGCGGTGCTGGCGGCATCGACGGCCGCCCTGTGCGCGGCCGTCAAGGCGGCCGCGCCCGGAGCGGTGACGCATCTGCTGGCCTATCTGCCGACCGTGCTCGATCCGCTGGCGCCGGAGGCGAAGCGGGCGAACATGCCGGTCGGCTGGGCGGCCCCGGCCTTCGATGTGCTGCAGCTGGAGGATTATGACTGGGTGACCGAGGGGCGGCCGAGCCGCACGGCGCGGGGCGTCGAGCTGGCGACCGCGCGGCTGGGCTATCCGGCCGGGGAGCAGCATTATTTTTCCGGGTTCGTGCTGCTGCCCGAGCAGGCGGCGGGGCAATGGAGCCGGATCGCGGCGGCGGCGCAGGCGGCGGTGGCGCGGGGAACGGCGGCGACCTTCATCTGGGCGCTGCCGCAGGTGTGCCGGGACGGCTTCACCTGCTTCCGGCTGGACGGGGAGGACGATATGCAGGCCTTTGACGATGTGCTGTTTCCGATCGCGATCGGGCGGGAGGCGAGCGTGGCGCCCGCCTTTTCGACCCGGGTGGTCGAGAGTCCTTCGGGCCATGAGCAGCGGTCGAGCGACTGGGCCGATGCGCGTCTGAACTTCGACGCGGGGCCGGGGGTGCGGTCCGAGGCGGACATTGCGGCGCTGATCGCCTTCTTCCGCGCGCGGCGCGGCATGGCGCGCGGGTTCCGCTTCGCCGATCCCTATGACGATCGCAGCGGCGACCCGGTGGGGCCGCTGGACCAGCGGTTGGGGACGGGCGACGGGGTGAGCACCGAGTTCCAGCTGATGCGCCATTATGGCGCGGGCGAGGAGGCGCAGGCGCGGCGGATCACGCGGCCGGTGGCGGGGACGATCCGGGTGGCGGTGGACGGCGTGGAACTTACCGGGGGATGGCATCATGCCGGGCTGGGCGTCGTCGCGTTCGACGAGGCGCCGACGGAGGGCGCGGTGCTGACCGCCGGATTCCGCTTCGACGTGCCGGTGCGCTTTGCCGAGGACCGGCTGGACATCAACCGCGCGACCTTTGCGGCGGGCGAGGCGCCTTCGGTGCCGCTGGTGGAGATCCGCGAATGAGCGCGGCGGAGATGTTGGGCAAGCCTCTCTGCACGCTCGCCTTCTGCTGGCGGATCGAGCGACGGGACGGGGTGACGATCGGGCTGACCAGCCATGACCGCGACCTGGCGGTGGAGGGGCTGCGCTATCGCGCGGCGCCGGGCATGACGCCGTCCGCCGTGCGTAGCGGGATCGGCTTCGACGGCGAGGACATGGACGTCGAGGGCGCGCTGGTGGAGGACGCGATCAGCGAGGCGGACCTGATGGCGGGGCGCTGGGACGGCGCGGCGCTGGAGGTGCGGCTGACCGAATGGGAAGCGCCGGGCGCGCTGTGGCTGCTGCTGGCGCAGGGAGAGATCGGGGCGGTGGCGCGCCGGGGGGCGTCCTTCACGGCCGAGCTGGTCGGCGCGGCGGCGCTGCTGCGCGAGGCGGCGGCGCCGTCCACCTCGCCCGACTGCCGGGCAAGGCTGGGGGACCGGCAATGCCGGGTGGACATGGCGGCGCGGCGGCGGATCGTGACCGTGGAAGCGGTGGAGGATGGCGTCGTGACGGTGCCCGGGCTGGCGGCAGGGGCCTATGCCTTCGGCACATTGCGCTGGCTGGGCGGGGCCAATGGCGGGATCGTGCAGGCGGTGCGGGACAATGATGGCGACGGCCTGACCCTGGCCGATCCGCCGCCCTTCGCGGTGGAGGCGGGAACGCTGGCGCTGCTGACCGAGGGATGCGACGGCCAGCTGGAGACCTGCGCCGGGCGCTTCGGCAATGTGCCGAACTTTCGCGGCGAGCCCTATCTGCCCGGGATGGACCTGCTGACCCGCTATCCCGGCGCATGAGCAGCGCGGAGCGGGCGGCGACGGTCGTCGCGGCGGCGCGGGCGCTGGTCGGCGTGCGGTTCCGGCTGCATGGGCGAAGCGCGGCGACGGGGCTGGACTGCGTGGGACTGGCGGCGGTGGCGCTGGAGCGGGCGGGACATGGCGGGGCCGTGCCGACACGCTACGGATTGCGGTTGAGCCGGACGGCGCCGGTCGAGCAATGGCTGCGCGAGGCGGGGCTGTGGCCGGTGGAGGACGCCGGGCCGGGCGACCTGGCGCTGGTGCGGCCGGGGCCGATGCAGCTGCACCTGATGATCGTCGTGCCGGGCGGCTTCGTCCACGCCCATGCCGGACTGGGGCGGGTCGTGGAGATGCCGGGGGGTTCGCCCTGGCCCGTGCTGGGATGGTGGCGTCCCGGCGAGGGACCGGCGTGAGCCGCCGGGAACTGACGGAAAGATAAGGAGGGCTGGCGTGGCGACATTGGTTTTGAGCGCGGTGGGAACCCTGGTGGGCGGGCCGCTGGGGGCGGCGGTCGGCGGGCTGATCGGCAACGCCTTCGACCATGCGGTGCTGTTCAGGCCCGAGGGCCGGGAGGGGCGCCGCCTGACCGACCTGCAATTGCAGACATCGAGCTATGGCACGCAGGTGCCGAAGATATTCGGCACCATGCGGGTGGCGGGGACGGTGATCTGGGCGACCGATCTGAAAGAAACGAAGACCAGGAGCGGCGGCGGCAAGGGGCGGCCGAGCGTGACGAGCTACAGCTATTCGGCGAGCTTTGCCGTCGCCCTGTCGGCCCGGGCGGTGCGATCGGTAGGCCGCATCTGGGCGGACGGCAATCTGCTGCGCGGCGCGGCGGGCGACTTCAAGACCGAGGTCGGCGCATTCCGGCTGTATCCGGGAGACGAGGACCAGGCGGTCGATCCGCTGATCGCGGCGGCGGAGGGAATAGAGGGCGCGACCGCGCATCGGGGGATCGCCTATGTCCTGTTCGAGGATCTGGCGCTGGCCGATTATGGCAACCGCATTCCCTCCCTGACCTTCGAGGTCGAGGCGGACGAGGGAGAGGTGTCGATAGGCGATGTCGCTTCGGCGCTGAGCGGTGGACGGATCGGCGGCGCGGACCTGCCGACGCTGAGCGGTTTCGCGGCGGGCGGGCGCAGCATCGGCGAGGCGATCGCGCCGCTGGCGGACGCTTATGGGCTGGCGCTGGCGGCCGAGGCGGAAGGATTGCGGCTGCGGCCCGCGGGCGCTGCGGCGGAGGCGGCGGTGCCGGCGAGTGCGCTGTGCGCGCGGGCCAACGGGCGGCGGGTCGAGCCGCTGGAGCGATCGACCGGGGCGGCGGACGGTGTGCCGGCGGCGCTTTCCGTGCGGCACTATGATCCGTCGCGCGATTATCAGGCCGGGGTGCAGCGCGCAGTGCGGCCAGGTCCGGCGCGCGAGGAGGACGGGGTCGAACTGCCGGTCGTGCTGTCCGCCGACCGGGCGCGGCAGATGGCGGGAGAGCGTCTGGACGCACGCTGGGCCGGGCGGAATGCGATGACGCTGCGCTGCGGCTGGGAAGCGCTGGCCTGGCGGCCAGGGCAGACCGTGACGGTCGAGGGGGTAGTCGGGCTGTGGCGGATCGAGGAGCGCGAATGGGAAGCGATGGCGGTCCGGCTGGCGCTGCGCCGCGTGCCGGGTGCTGGCGGCGTCGTGCCGCCTGGCGCATCATCGGGCCATCCGGTGCGGCAGGAGGATGCGCCGCACGGAGCCACGGCGCTGATGCTGGCCGATGTGCCGCAGATCAAGGAAGGAACGGCACGGACGCCCCTTGTCGTCGCCGCGGCGAGCGGCGGCCCGGGCTGGCGCGGCGCCGCGCTGTTCCTGAGCGGGGCGGGAAGCGAGGCTGCGCCGATCGGGCGGACGGCGCCGCGTGCGACGATGGGACAAGCTGTCGAGGCGCTGCCGCCCGGTTCCGTGACGCTGGTCGACGAAAGTCATGCCCTGCTGGTGTCGCTGCTGGCGGAGGACATGATGTTGGCGGGCGCGGACGAGGGTGCGCTGGCCCAGGGGCGCAATCTGTGCCTGGTCGGACGCGAGCTGATCCAGTTTTCCGACGCCGGGCAGACGGGGCCGGGCAGTTTTCGACTGACGGGGCTGCGCCGCGGGCTGTTCGGCACCGACTGGGCGATGGCGGCGCACGAGGCGGGCGAGCCCTTTCTGTTGATCGAGGAGGATCGGCTGGTCGAGCCCTTCGCCCTGGCGGGGGGAACGGCGGAACCGGGCGCATCCTTCACCCTGATGGCGGTAGGGATCGGCGACGCCGCGGCGGCCGAGGCGGCGCTGACGGTGAGTGGAGAAGCGCTGGTTCCGCCAGCGCCGGTCCATCTGACCGCGCGGGCCGAGGCAGGTGGATGGGTGGTCCGCTGGGTACGGCGCAGCCGTGACGGCGGGCGCTGGAGCAGCGGCGGGGACATGCCGCTGGCCGAGGAGCGCGAACGCTACGACCTGCAGCTGTGGGACGGGGCGGTGCTGGTGCGGCGCGCGGAAGCAGCGGAGCCGGTCTGGATCTACGACGCCGGGATGCGCGGCGCGGACGCCGCGGCGGGCCATGTGGGGTCGCTGAACCTGGAGGTGCGACAGGTGGGAACCTTCGCACCGGGACGCGCCGGACGAATCATGATCGAGAATTAGGGGCTATCGGGAGACGAACATGGATGCGACGCCGCGATGGATGCTGCCGCTGCTCTATGCCGGGCAGGCGCAGAAGGAGCTGTTCCACAACGAGGCGCTGATGCGGCTGGACCTGCTGGTCCATGGGACCGCAGAGAGCGCGGATCTCAACGTGCCGCCGGGAACGCCGGGGCTCGGCCAATGCTGGATCGTTGCCGCGGCGCCGGGTGGCGCGTGGACGGACCGGGGAGGAGCGCTGGCATGCTGGACCGAGGGCGGGTGGCGCTTCGTAGAGCCGAAAAAAGGACTGTCGATCATGGTCGTCGACCGAGGGCATCGCATGAACTTCGATGGTGCGGAGTGGATTGACGAGGCGCTTCGTTCAGACGGTCTTTATATTGCTGGGCAGAGGATTGTCGGTGAAAGGAGCGCAGCAATTGCTGATCCTGCGGGTGGGACCACGGTAGATGATGAGGCGCGAGCAGCGATTGTCGCGCTTCTTGAGGTGCTCCGCGAACATGGCCTTATCGCTGAATGAATTCTGTCATATCCTTGTCTTTTTCGTGAAATGCGTGGAATAATAGCCTTATTATCCCCTCAAAGGGCCGCTACTGCGCTATTTTTGCAACGCTTTCTCCAATTGTGGACTTGCCATGAAACTTTCTTGCGGATACAGGGTTTCAGCAG
Organism: Sphingobium ummariense RL-3; assembly: GCF_000447205.1. Lineage (GTDB taxonomy): Bacteria > Pseudomonadota > Alphaproteobacteria > Sphingomonadales > Sphingomonadaceae > Sphingobium > Sphingobium ummariense. Next base: position 6,624 of record NZ_AUWY01000046.1, read on the forward strand.
TCCTTCGTGACACTTTTGAAAGGGGAATCCATATGCGGAAGCTTGCCCTCGCGGCTGCGCTTGCGACTAGCGCCCTGGCCACACCGGCTCTGGCGCGTGACAATAGCTGGTATGTCGGCGCGGATGCCGGCGTCCTGCTCGTCGAAGATCAGGATCTGACCTTCGACGCCGTGCCCCCGGGCGGACGTGCCGTCCCGTCGATCGATTACCACAAGGGATATGATTTCGACGGCAACATCGGTTACGATTTCGGTGGCTTCCGCCTGGAGGCCGAAGCGGCCTACAAGCGCGCCAAGATCGATTTCGACCGCACCGGTGGTGGCTTTGGCGGTGCGGCTTCGGCCCTGTCGTTCATGCTGAACGGCCTGCTCGACTTCGGTCCCGATGATGGCCTGCAGGGCTTCGTCGGCGGCGGCGTCGGCGTGTCGCGCGGCAAGCTCGCCAGCGACATCGTCAACGACACCGACACCGGCTTCGCCTGGCAGGCGATCGCGGGCGTTCGTTACCCCGTTTCGAGCAATGTCGACGTCTCGCTGAAGTATCGCTTCTTCAACCAGGACGACATCAAGCTCATCCCGGCCTATCAGAGCGTCTATGGCCAGGCGGGTTCGAATGCCGAGACCAAGCTGCGCACGCACAGCATCCTGCTGGGCCTGACGTACAACTTCGGTTCGCCGGCGGAACCGGCTCCGCCGCCGCCCCCGCCGCCCCCG
>NZ_AUWY01000047.1:0-145000 GCF_000447205.1 Sphingobium ummariense RL-3
CCCCGCCGCCTCCGCCGCCGCCTGCGGCTCCGGAGTGCAGCCCCGGGCCGTACATCGTGTTCTTCGAATGGGATAAGTCGGACATCACGCCTGATGCCGCCACCATCCTGGACAACGCGGTTTCGGCCTACAGCAACTGCGGCAGCGCCCAGGTCATGCTGGCGGGTTATGCGGACCGTTCGGGTTCGGCCTCGTACAACGTCGGCCTGTCGCAGCGTCGCGCTGACGCAGTCAAGGCCTACATGGCTTCGAAGGGCATCCCCGACGGCGTCATGACGACCCAGGCGTTCGGTGAAACGAACCCCCGCGTCGAGACCGCCGACGGCGTCCGCGAACTGCAGAACCGTCGCGTGGAAATCACCTACGGTCCGGGCGCTGGTCAGTAAGACACGCGCTTCGCAGAACGAAAAAGGGAAGGGGCTGGTCGCAAGACCGGCCCCTTTCTCTTTGAGCACCTTCTTTCTGCAAACCCCTGCGCCGAGGGATTGGGCCGGGGAGCGGGCCGGAAGTGGATGAGGTGCTTCAGAAGCCGGTGGGGTGGGGCGATCGCGAAGCGTGGGCGGAGGCCATGGGGCAGGGAGTGCGGGTTGGCACGATCGAGCGCAGCCTTTTTATCCACGCGCCGGCCGGTGGTTTCGCGCCGACCGGTCCGTTTCCGCAGAGCGGTGGAGTGCCTTGTAAACGCTTCAACGCTTTCACAAATTTTTCATGTTGCGCCGCACAACAAAATCTGTTCCCTTATGAACGCGGGTGGAACAAGCGTTTAAGCGTTCAGTAACCATAAAGGGCGCATGTTCCCACTATCGACTTTCAGTCGGGAGGGCATGAGCATGGGTACGAGTGCAAGACCAGCGGACGGCGCCATCACCCTGGCGGAGCTGCGTGAGTTCGCAAGCTTTCCGGGTGCGACCCAGCGGTATATCCGCCGATCGCTCGACATCGGCCTCCATCGCCGCGACGCGATGAGCCTGTGGTCCCGCGATCTGGTCGAGGAAGCCAGCATCCGCGCGCAGGCGCGCGTCTATGGCCGACTGGAAGAAATCAAGGCGCGCGTGCCCGACGACAGTGGGCTCGACCAGATGGAGCCTTTCATGGCCCCGCTTGTGACGATCTCCGCCTTCGATCTGGGCCAGGACCGGCTCGGTAGCTTTTCCGCCTATCGCTTCCTGTACGAGCGGCTGCTCGGCGCGGGCGCGCGCCCCTGGCTGCCCGGCGCCTTCTGCGCCGCGGCGAGCCTGCCGCATCTGCATCCCGAAAAGCGCCGCGCGCTGCTCCAGTCGATCAGCGAGGCGGCAGCGACGGCGGCCGGCTGGTCGAACCGCGAGCCGACCTTCTACCCAGAATGGGTCGAGAAGGTGGATATGAGCAAGGCGAACTGAGGGTTGCGTTGACCGATGGCCAGGCGGGATCCGTTAGCGCCGATATTCATCCCATTCATAGCGGGAATGAAGCGATAAGGGAATCCCGCCTTCGAGAGCGGGACAGCCCTCCGGCAGGCGCTAAGCGCCTGCCACCTTCCCTGCCAGGGGAGGATGATTATTCTCCAACCGCCGCTTCCTAGGACCGATCGACATTCAGCCCTGACGGCCTGCAAATGGCGGTTCTGCATGCTTCCGGTGCTCACGTACTTTTAGTACGCTGCGCTCCGGGTCACGCAAAACCACCATTTTAGAGTCCCCTTGAGGGAGGAACCCCTGCGACTTCAGTCGGATGCTGGCTTCAGCCACAGCCTCGGCCAGTAGCCTGTACCCTCGGAGAAAAATGAACAGCCCAAAGGGCGAGGGTTCATTTTTCTCCGAGGGTACAGGCTATGGGCTACAGCAGCGGTTGTCACACGACATTTCATCATCGCTACCATCTGGTCTGGGCGCCGAAATATCGGTTCAAAGTGCTGCATGGCGAGGTGCGCTTGCGGGTCCGGGAGATCATTCGACAGGTTTGTGCCGAAATGGGCGTGACGATCGTTCATGGCGTACTGTCGCGCGATCATGTCCACATGTTCGTGGAAATCCCTCCGCATGTCTCGGTCAGCGACTTCGTTCGCCGTGCCAAGGGGCGATCGTCGCGCAAAATCCAGCAGGAGTTCGAGCACATCCGCAAGCGCTATTGGGGCCACGCTTCTGGCAGCGCGGTTACTTCTCCACCACGTCCGGCAACATCACCGATGACATCATCCTGCGTTACCTCGACAAACATGGCCACAAGAACGGCTTCAGCCCCTCCCCATGATCCTACCGGCGTCAGCCGGTCAGTCATTCAGCTTCGCTGGCCTATGGCTCGGCACGCCATCTTCTGAATGTCGATCGGTCCTAATTTAGGGCGCCGCGATTTGTCCGGGCTCCTTCCCAGATTTTCCACCGCCCATGTCACAGGCAGGGGGCCTGCCTCGTCAGGGCTGCGAACGGGTCGATCAGCGGCCCTGACGCAGCAGGAGACGAGAGATGAAGATCGTGATCGCCGGCGGATCGGGCCTGATCGGCCGGAAGCTAGCCGCCATTCTGGAAGGACGGGGGCATGACGTGGTGGCCGCCTCTCCATCGACAGGCGTGGACACGCTGACGGGCGCCGGGTTGGCGGCGGCGCTGAACGGTGCGGACGCGGTGGTCGACGTGACCAATTCGCCCTCCTTCGCCGATGAGGCCGTGATGTCCTTCTTCAGCGTTTCAACCCGCAATCTGCTCGCGGCCGCAAAGGCGGCAGGAGTGGCGCATCATGTGGCGCTGTCGGTGGTCGGCGCGGACCGGTTGCCCGAGTCCGGCTATTTCCGGGCGAAGCTGGCCCAGGAGCGGATGATCGCCGAGGCGGGAACAGGATATAGCATCGTCAGGGCGACCCAGTTTTTCGAGTTTCTGGGCGCTGTGGCCGGGAGCAGCGCGGCGGAAGACGGGCTGCACCTGTCAACGGGCGGCATGCAGCCGATGGCGGCAGATGACGTGGCCCTGGCCCTGGCGGATGGTGCGGAGCAGGGTCCGGTGAACGGCATCGTGGAGATTGGCGGGCCGGATCGCGGCACGCTGGCGGGCTTCGTTGGCCGCTGGATGCATGCCGTCGGGGATCGGCGAGCGGTGATCGAAAGCGCGGAAGCGCCCTATTTCGGGACGCGGCTCGATGCCGGATCGCTGGTGCCCGGCGCGGGCGCGCGGCTGATGCCGACGCGGCTTGACGACTGGCTGGCAGCTCAGGCCCCCACAGGTGTAGCGTGAGAGGGCAGGCGATGGAACGGCTCGTGACAAGTGCGGGCGCGTTGATCGGCCTGCTGGCGATCGGCAACGCCATTGCGATGCTGGTGGACCCGGTGAACTGGTATTTCGCCGTGCCGGGCGTGACCGGCACCGGCCCCTATAACGCGCATTTCCTGCGGGACATCGGGCTCATCTTCCTGGGCGTGGGCGCAGCGATGATCGTCGGTGCCGCCCGGCGGGCAGCGCGGCCGTGGCTGTGGAGCGCGGCCGCACTATGGCTGTCGGGCCATGCGCTGTTCCATTTCTGGGAAGTGGCGGTCGGCATCTGCGGCCCCTCGTCTTTGGTACGGGATTTCCCGGCGGTCACCCTGCCGGCGATCCTGACGGCGGCGCTCGCCGTCAGGGCCGTGTGGGCGGGATCAGCCGTTGACGATCATCCCGCCATTGGGGTGCAGCACCTGGCCTGACATGTAGCTGGCATCCTCGCAGGCGAGGAAGAGGAAGGCGGGGGCGACCTCATTGGGCTGGCCGGGTCGGCCCATTGGGGTGGACTCGCCGAAATGCGCAAGCTTTTCCTCGCTGGCGCCGCCGCTGGGATTGAGCGGGGTCCAGATCGGACCCGGCGCCACCGCGTTGACGCGAATGCCGTCCTTCACCAGATTTTCCGACAGGCTGCGGGTAAAGGCCGTGATCGCGCCCTTTGTGCTGGAATAGTCCAGCAGTTCCGACGATCCCTGATACATGGTCACGCTGGTGCAGTTGACGATCGCCGCGCCCCGCCGGAGGTGCGGGCGGGCGGCCTGCGTCAGGAAGAACATGCCGAAGATGTTGGTCTGGAAGGTGCGGCGGAGCTGCTCCTCCGTAATGGCGGTGATGTCCTGGTCCGGGTGCTGCTCGCCGGCATTGTTGACCAGGATGTCGAGGCGGCCGAAGCGATCGATCACCTGGCGCACCGCGTCGTCGCAGAAGGCCTTGTCGCCGATATCGCCGGCGATGGTCAGGGCCTGTCGCCCTTCCGCTTTCACGATCTGCGCCGTCTTCTCCGCGTCGTCATGTTCGCACAAGTAGAGGATGGCGACGTCAGCCCCTTCGCGGGCGAAAAGGGCGGCGACGGCGCGACCGATGCCGCTGTCGGCGCCGGTGACGAGCGCGATCTTGCCAGCGAGGCGGCCGGAACCCGGATAGCGCGGCTCCCATTCCGGCTTGGGCTCCAGTCGGGATTCATGGCCGGGGAGCGAGTCCTCGCGGATCATCTCTTCATAATTGTCGGATGGGGTCATGGCGCTTCTCCTTCCTGCCGCCAACACATGGGACAGAGGATGGTTCAGCCATTCGGGACGGACCGGTCCGCGGGAGGGTGTGAGGCGAAGGCGTGGCATCGCCTCGCGTGCTTGGTGGTCCGTGTTGCTGGCTAGCCCGGGGTGTTTCGGGCTGCACGCCAGGCGGGGACGGCAAGACCGCCCCTGCCCCAATCCTCCAGCTCGACTTCCTGGAAAATGACGAAGGTGTCCTCGGGATCCTTGCCGAGCACATCCTGGAGGAGGTCGGCGATCCCCTTGTGGATCGCCGCCTTCTGCTCCGACGTGGTGCGGTCGGCGCCCGCTACGGTGCCTTCGCGGGTCACCTGGATCGTGACGATGGGCATGGCCTTCCTCCTTTTCTGCTTCAGTGGCCGGCGATCATGCCGCCGTCGACATGAAGGATCTCGCCGGTGACGAAAGGCGCATCCTCCAGGTAGAGGACGGCCTGCGCGATATCCTCCACCTCGCCCATGCGGTTTACCGGATGGAGCGCGGCGAGCGTTTGGTGCGTCGCGGGCGGGTTCATCGGCGTCTTGATGATGCCCGGCGACACCGCGTTCACGCGAATGCCGCGCGTGGCATATTCGATGGCGAGGCTGCGCGTCGCAGCGGCCAGGCCGCCCTTCGTCAGCGAGGCGAGCACCGACGGGACGCGGCCGTCGGCATGATCGACCAGCGTGGTCGTGATCTGCACGATATGCCCGCCGCCCTGCTTCAGCATCTGCGGAATGGCGGCCTGGGTGATGAAGAAGAAGCCGTCGAGATTGGTGTGCAGCTTCCGCCGATATTGCTCCGCCGTATAGTCGGTGAAGGCGCTGGGGATGAATATCCCCGCATTGTTGACCAGCGTGTCGACCCGGCCGAAGGCCGCGACGGCTTCTTCGATCACGCGCTTGCCGGTCGCGGGATCGCCGATGTCGCCGGCGACGGCGAGGATGCCGGGATCTTCGGAGGGCTTGATCGAACGCGAGGTCGCGACCACCCGATACCCCCGCTTGCGATAGGCCTGGACGATGCCTTCGCCCAGGCCCTGCGATGCGCCGGTGACCACGGCGACTTTCTGAATGTCGGACATTGGATTGACCTTTCCGTTGTGGAAGGCCCCCGATGTAGGCCGCTGGCCATCCGTGCAAAATTCCCTATCTTTGCGCAGTGACTGATAGAAAACGCACAGCTGTCGATTGGGAGGATGTCCGGGTCTTCCTGGCACTGGCGCGCGATGGCAGCCTGTCCGCAGCGGCGCGCAGCCTGGGGGTCAATCATGCGACGATTGCGCGACGCCTGCACGCGCTGGAAGCGAGCCTCGGCGAGGCGCTCGTGGAACGCAGGCCGACGGGGTATGTCCTGACTGCCGCAGGAATGCGCACGCTCGAAGCTGCGAGCGGCATGGATGCAGAAGCTCAGAAGCTGGGGCGGGCGGTCGGAGACGGCGCGCCCGCCGGCCTCGTGCGGATCAATGCGCCGCCGGGCCTCGCGGCCGGCTTCCTGACCGAACGGCTTGCTGCGATGGCGGCGCGGCATGCCGGGCTCGACATCGATCTCGCCACCCGGTTGCGTTCCGTCAGCCTGGAACGGCACGAAGCGGATATCGCGATCCGCGTGGGCCGCCCGGAAGATGGCGATGTGATCGCCCGGCTGCTTGGAAGGATGGGCTTCGGCTTCTATGGCGTCGATGCGCTATGCCGCTCGATCGAGCAGGGGGCCGAGCCCGTCTTCGTGGGATTCGACGAGGCCGACGCCTATCTGCCCGAGGCGATGTGGCTTTCCCGGCGATTTCCGCGCGCGCGACTGGCCTTTCGCGCAGGCGATCAGTTCGCGCAGGCGGTGGCGGCGAGGACGGGCGTCGGGATCGCGCTGCTGCCGCATTATATCGGTCGTATCGAGCCGCTGCTGAGGCTGGTCGATCTCGGCGCCGTTCCGCCGCCGCGCGAGATCCATATCCTGACGCGCCGGCGGGACCGGGGCCACCGCGCCATCGAGATCGTGACCGCCGAGATCCGCGACATTTTCCGGAAAAGCCAGGCTCTTTTCGAGTGAATCCGAGAAGTGACGCCGCGCAGCCGATCCACGGCTGGTCTATTCCTCCGCGGCCGCCAGAGCCTATCGGAGCGGGCGCCCATCGAATGGCACAAGTCTCTCTCCGCCTTCTTATTCGCTCTGCAAGTTCTCATGCGGAAGGGGGCGGACAAGCCTGCCGAATGCTGCGGTTGAAATGGGCAACGTCCCCCATTCCGCTGCTTGAAGGGAAGTTCGCTTCTAGACCGTGCGTCAGGCACCGGGCCTTCAGCGCTCGTCAGAGCTGATCCACTTCATTTCGCTCGGAACCTGATAGCTTCCGATCATGTCGAGCAGCGCCGCGGGATCGGTCGAAGCGAGGAGCATGCGGGCGCGAAGCTGATCAGCCGCGTGCAGATGTATTGCGAGCTCCAGCGCGATTGGACCCGGGAAGCCACCGTGCCCGGCTTCATGGACGTCCTCAAGAGCTTTGACGGCTTCAACCCCGAAAAGGCAGCGCACGCCGCCACTTGCTCGCAAGGAGACCAGCGAACATGCCTCCTCGATGTCGCGGCCAAATGTCCGATCCAGCCTGTGCTGGAGGGAACATCCACCATCGTGACCAAAGCCGGGACTCCGTTCGATGAGGCATTCGACACCTGCCCGCCTCTGTTTGCAAACCCGACCCCTTGATCTTGCAGGACTTGAGCTTGCTGGTCAGCCGATACCGATCATCTAAGCCGCCCTAATTCCGCCGGTATCTAAAGTACCAGACTTCATGACCCAGGCGGCGCGCCTTGGCCTCGTAGCGGGTCTCGGGCCAGCCGCCGGGCCGGGTGAGGAAATCCCGGGGCTCGTGCGCCAGCCAGTCGAAGGCCGGATGGCCGTTCATCACCATCAGCGCCCAGCGGAGATAGACCGGATGGTCGGTGCCGAAGCGGAATTCGCCGCCGGGCTTGAGCTTGCGCGCGATGAGATCGACCGGTCCCTTGTTCATCATGCGCCGCTTTGCGTGGCGTGCCTTGGGCCAGGGGTCGGGATGGAGCAGGTAGACGAAGCTGAGCGCGCCGTCGGGGATGCGGGACAGGACCGAAAGCGCGTCGCCCATGTGGAGGCGGACATTGGCGAGGCCCAGGTCGCGCACATGCCCCAGCGCCCCGACGACGCCGTTCAGGAAAGGTTCGCAGCCGATGAAGCCGTGGTCGGGGAGCATGTCGGCGCGGGTGGCGAGATGCTCGCCGGCGCCGAAGCCGATTTCGAAATGGAGCGGACGGTCGGCGCCGAAAAGCGAGGCGGCCGAGACCTCTCCTTCCTCCGGCACGGCAATGGCGGGCAGAAGACGGTCGACCAGATCCTGCTGCCCGGCGCGGAGCTTGTGCCCGGACTGGCGGCCGTAGAGCCGGTTGAGCGTGGTCGGATCGCCGGATTTGTGCGCGGTCATGAGCGCGGCGGTTACGCCAATCGTGCGGGATTTCCAAGGGTGTGGTTCAGGAGGCCGGAGTCCGGGATTCCAGATCCTTGATATGGCGTGCGATGCGGCGAGCCAGAATTTCGACCTGGCCCCGGGTAAACATCAGCGGGCTTTCGTCATCGCAGCCGGGAAAAAGCCTGATCGCCTCGTCCGGGTCCGGCACGACATATCGTTCGGCGGGCGGCATATGCGGATTGGTCAAAGCGACCGAATGGCGCATCCGCGTCAGGAACCCAGCCAAGGCATCATATGAGACGGCAGGGTATTCAGACTTCAACCCTGGAAGCTGATCGCAGAGCGGGTCGCTGACGAACACGGAAGACCGGCTACCCAGATACCGGTTGAACGCCATCTGCAACGCCATTTCGGCCGCGGTGAGTGAGCGATTCACCGTCGTCCTTTCCGGCAGGGCCAGCGTGGAATCCGGTAGGCCCAGCCAGGCATTGGCGATGGCGAGAAGGTCGGCTCGGTGGTTCGAGTAGTTGAACAGCCGATGCTCGATTTCATATTCCTGCAGGAGATCGATCGCTTCCAGCATTTCTGCGGGAACGTCGTAGCTTTCGAGGAAGGTGCCAAAATCAGCGGTGCTGCCCGACCGCTTGATCCTCTGCTGATAATAGGACACCGCATGATCGAGCGGGTTCCTGACGAATAGCAGGATGCGGGGGGTGAAGCCGCGCGAACGGACATCGTCCAGCGTTTCGAAGAAATCCCTTTCCCGTATGGCGCCGAACAGATGCTCGTTGGAAAAGACAAGCGAGCCGTGTGCGGGAGCGAGGGCTCGCGCATCATCGAGCCATGTCGGCAGGGTCTTTTTGAGAATGTGGATATTGCCGGATGTGATACGGCCCGCCCTTGCCGCGGCGAAATTGCCGATCAGGTCCGGATAGCAGAGATTGTGCTGGAGCAGCGTGTCAGCAGAAAGGGCGAGGGAGGACTGGAGAAAGCTGCTACCCGTCTTTCCATGGCCGGCATGCAGAAAAAGGGTCTTCATCGATCGCTTGGCCCCGTCCAAGAAAGATGATGGGCTATCGATAAAGCATAATCGGCGGGACGGGAACCCTTTGGCGGTGCCCGGGCTTGCCTCCTGCCGGGAGGCGGAGTGAAGACCTGACGGCAGGAGGCAAGAGGGGCATCGCCGCGGTGACAAGCCGCGGCGGAGGAGGTCGCCTTCGGAGGAAAGCCAGCCGGCTCCGGTCGACGGGAGGAAGCGGTGCAGGCTTCGTCCAGCCAGCCGGGGAGATGATCGCTGTGGGAAACTGGCCCTTGGGAACGGCGGCAGCAGGAGCGGAGCTGGCGCAGACCGGCAGGCGGAGGCGATCATTCCGGGCGTTGACATCCCCCTCCGGCTAGGAGGGTGCCGGGCCCGACAGGGGTGCGGGCCCGACGCGCCCTCTATGCGGGGGATCGCGGCGGGACGCCAATGAACTCTTGGTCATGTTTTGGAAAGGTCGTCCCTGGCGGACGCCGGAACAGAAAATCCTCCCCGGGCATGGCCCGGAGAGGATCGGATTCGCTGCCCATTCCCGCGGGCGGGAAAGGCTTAGAGCGCGGCCTTGAGCTTGTCGGCGAGGTCGGTCTTCTCCCAGGGGAAGAAGTCGCCCTCGGGCTTGCGGCCGAAATGGCCATAGGCGGCGGTCGGCTGGTAGATCGGCTTGTTGAGGCCGAGATGGGTGCGGATGCCGCGCGGGGTCAGGCCGCCCAGTTCCTCGATCGACTTGATCGCGTCCTCGATCTTCGCATCGTCGACCGTGCCGGTGCCGTGCGTATCGACGTAGAGCGACAGCGGCTCGCTGACGCCGATCGCATAGGCGATCTGGATGGTGCAGCGCTTGGCAAGGCCGGCAGCGACCACGTTCTTGGCGAGATAGCGGGTGATGTAGGCGGCCGAGCGGTCGACCTTGGTCGGATCCTTGCCGCTGAACGCGCCGCCGCCATGGGGCGAAGCGCCGCCATAGGTATCGACGATGATCTTGCGGCCAGTGAGGCCAGCGTCGCCGTCCGGCCCGCCGATCTCGAAGCTGCCGGTCGGGTTGATGTGATAGACGGTCTCGTCCGAAAGCAGTTCGGCCGGCAGAATCTCCGCGACGACGCCCTTCACGTAGTTCTTGAGCTCGGCTTCCTTCTCGCCCTCGTCATAGCCCTTGGCATGCTGGGTCGAGACGACGATCGCGGTGGCGGCGACGGGCTTGCCATTCTCGAAGCGCAGGGTCACCTGGCTCTTGGCGTCGGGCTCCAGGAAGGGCGCGGCGCCCGAGTGGCGGTCGGCGGCCATCTTCGCCAGGATCTTGTGGCTGTAGTCCAGCGTCGCGGGCATGAGGTCCGGCGTCTCGTCGCAGGCGAAGCCGAACATGATGCCCTGGTCGCCGGCGCCTTCATCCTTGTTGCCGCTGGCATCCACGCCCTGCGCGATGTGCGCGGACTGGGCGTGAAGGTTGTTTTCAAAGCGGAAGGTTTCCCAGTGGAAGCCGTCCTGCTCATAGCCGATGCGCTTTACCGTCTCGCGCACCGCCTTCTCGATCTCTTCCTTCGCGCCGGGCGCCCACTGGTCGTCCTCATAGACGCCCTTGCAGCGAATCTCGCCCGCCAGCACGACCAACTGGGTGGTGGTCAGCGTCTCGCAGGCGATGCGCGCCTCGGGATCCTTGGACAGGAACAGGTCGACGATGGCGTCGGAAATCTGGTCGGCGACCTTGTCGGGATGGCCTTCGGACACGGATTCGGAAGTGAAGAGGTAGTTCGAACGCATGGTTGCTCCAGTCTGATGCTGTGTCTGCGTATAAAGAAAACTTTATGTGCAGCGGACGCCTTAGCGGCTGCGGGACCGGGTTGCAATGGCAGCGCCCAGCAGCAACGCTGCGAAGAGGAAGGGGAGGATGTTGCCGAACCGCGCAAAGAGGGTCGGCGGAAGAGCCGGCGGCAGCCCGGAATCGAGATAGCCGGCGCGGTTGCGGCCGAGCGACCCGACCACATGGCCGCGCGCGTCGATCACCGCCGAGACGCCGGTAGGCGTGGAGCGGATGATCGGAATGCCTTCCTCCAGCGCGCGCAGGCGGGCCTGGGCCAGGTGCTGGACCGGCCCCCAGCTGCCGAACCAGGCGTCATTGGAGGGGTTGAACAGGAAGGCCGGGCGGTTCGCCGCGTCGATGACATGGCCCGAAAAGATGATCTCGTAGCAGATCTGGACGCCCATCTTCAGTTCCGGGCGGCCGAGGCTGGCGGGAAGGACAAGGCTCTGCGGGCCGGGGCCGGGCTTGAAGTCGATGTCGCCGGGCACCAGGCGGGAAAGGCCGATGGCAGACAGGATCGGGCGCATCGGCAGATATTCGCCATAGGGGACGAGGTGCGCCTTGTCGTAGCGGCCGGGAAGCGTGCCCTGCGGCGTCACGATCCAGACGCTGTTGTTCGCGGCCACCATCTTGTTGACGAGCGTGCCGTTCTGCTCGACCGGCTCAAAATAGACCTTGTCCGCGCCGGTCAGCAGCAGGTCGCCGGGGCCGAGCAGGGCGGCAAGGCGGCCCCGCCATTCGGGTTCCAGGTCCAGATAGGCGGGGATCGCGGCTTCCGGCCAGAAGATGAGGCGCGGAGCCGGGCGGGTTTCGCCGGACAGGGCGGCCAGCTTGCGGAAGTTGGCGAACTCGTTCTCGACCGAATATTTCTGGTCCTGGCCGATATTGGGCTGGACGACGCGGATGCGCGGGGCGCCGGGTGGCGGCGGTGGGGCGGGGGAAGTAGACAAGGACAGGAGAAGAAAAAACGGCACGAGCGGCAGCAACAAGCCCAGCGGCGACAGGATGGCATAGGAGGGCCAAGTGCCATCTCTCCATGCAGACTTCAGACCCGCCTTCCAACCACTCCATCCTGCGCCTTCGTTGATCCATCGCTGCGCGTCGAACAGCAGCGCGCCGGCAAGAACGATGACGATAGCCGACAGTCCATAGGTGCCCACCACGGTCGCCGCGATTGCAGCCCCGGTTGGGAGAAGAATCGCGCCAAGCGGATTCCACGCGAAGCCGGTGAACAGCGTTGCGCGCAGATATTCGGTGACGAGCCATGTCGCCGCGAGGAGGAGGCGGAGGGATAATATTCCCCCTTCATTCCCGTCATTCCCGCGAAGGCGGGAAGCCATCTCCGGCCCCATCCCCCGTTGCGACGTCGGGAGATGGATCCCCGCCTTCGCGGGGATGACGGACCTTAACCACCACGCCCCGAGCGTCGCCAGCCCCGGATAGATCGCGAGGTAGAGCGAGAGCAGCAGCACCGCGGCATAGCCGAACCAGTGCGGCATGGCGTCCTGGAAGGTGAAGGCGTGGGCGATCCAGTTGAGGCCCAGGCTGAAATGGCCCAGGCCGAAGAGCCAGCCGCGCAGGAAGGCGGCGCGGCGGTCGGGGGCGCTTTCGATCAGCAGGATCAGCAGCGCGAGGCAGGCGAGGGCGACGGGCCAAAGCTTCAGCGGCTCGAAGCCGGTGGCGGACAGGATGCCTGCAATCAGGGCAGCGAGCTTGGGGTGGCGGGCGATCATCGTCCGCATCGGGTCAGCCGATGGTCGCCATGGTCGCGCCTGAACAGCTATCGTCCTTGTGCCCGCCGCCCGAGAGCATCGAGGCGGCGATGAAACCGCCCACCACCAGTACCAGGAACAGACCCGAGAGCAGGGCGAGATATTTCTCGATGAAGGCCTTGATCGGGCGGCCGAATTTCCAGAACAGGATGCCGACCAGCATGAACTGGAAGGCGCGGCTCAAAATGCTGGCCCAGATGAAGGTGAACAGCGACAGCCCGATGAAGCCCGCCGTGATGGTGATGAGCTTGAACGGGATCGGCGTCGCGCCCTTGATCAGGATGATCTCCGCGCCGTACTGGCGCAGATAGCAGGCGGCGACCGGGAATTTGGCGGACAAGCCCAGCGCGGAAAGGATCTGCTGGCCGACGGTCTCGTAGAGGAAATGGCCGATGGCATAGCCGAACAGGCCGCCCAGCACCGAGGCGATGGTGCAGATCAGCCCGAAGCGGAGCGCGCGTTCCGGCCGGGCGAGGCACATCAGGCCCAGCAGCGGATGCGGCGGAATGGGGAAGAAGCTCGATTCCATGAAGGAAAAGGCGAAGAGCCAGCGCTCGGCATGGGCATGGGCGGCCTTCGCCAGCGTCCATTGGTAGAGCTTTGTGAGCATCGGGCGCGGCCCTAGCCGAGATCGCGCGGAGCCGCCAGCGTCTTTTGGACGGGACGGAATGTTGTCCTTCGAAGGCAAAGCGGAAGCACGGCGTTGACGGGCGAGCGGCGTCTCGGCATGACCGGTGAAAGTCCTGCGCGGCAGACCCATTTGTGAGCTTTCCTTCCATATCCTGGCCCCGGCTGCGCGAACGCTTGGGCGGCGCCGCCTTTGCGCTGGTGTTCAACCTGCTGCTGCTGCTGGCGCTGCTGACGATGGCGCCCAAGGTGCTCGAACCGCCGCAGGACCCCCGCAATCCCGTTACCTTCGAAATGGCCCCAGCGCCCAAGGCGGCGCAGGAGGAGGCGAAGGCCGAAAAGAGCGAGGAGCGGCGCCAGGAGCGTCCAGCGCCGGAACGGCGGGAGGCAGAGCCGGTGATACGGCCGCCCCAGCCGGTCGAAAAGCCAGTCGAGCAGCCTTCGCCCTTCCCCTTCCTGTCGCTCAACCGCGAGCAGATGGCCTCGGCCGACATCGGGCGGATGCCGAAGAAGGGGCCGGGCGAGGGATCGTCCGGGCAGGGCGACAGTGCGGCGGTCGTCGGACCGGGCGAGGGGCCGGGCGGGGTGCAGCTGTTCGAGGCCGAATGGTACCGGCGGCCGAGTCATGCGGAGCTGGCGCCCTATCTGCCCGCCGACGCGCCGGCCCGGGGCTGGGGCCTGGTCGCGTGCAAGACGGTCGATCGCTATCATGTCGAAAATTGCCAGACGCTGGGGGAATCGCCGCTGGGTTCCGGCTTCGCGCGGGCGGTGCGGCTGGCGGCCTGGCAGTTCCTGGTGCTGCCGCCCCGCGTCAACGGCAAGGTGATGGTAGGCAGCTGGGTTCGCATCCGCATCGATTATACGCGAACGCCGGCGGGCGCGGGCGACGACGCCGGCGCGGGGAACTGAAGGCTTTTGTAGGATATCTGCCCGCCATTGACGGGCTGCCGTTCGTCCTGAGCAGGAGACTGAGCTTGTCGAAGGCTCCGTATCGAAGGATCCTTCGATACGCCATTTCGACAAGCTCAATGGCTACTCAGGACGAACGGTTCAGGACGAACGGTGTCCCTCTTCCATCCCGAAACGACAACTCAGTGGGCGAAACCTCAGGCGGTCGGGCGGAGCGTGACCGGGATCGACTTGTAGGCCGGGGTGCCGCTTTCCCGATCATAGTCGTCCAGTGGGACGAGGCAGTTCGCTTCGGGATAATAGGCCGCGAGCGAGCCGCGGGCGATCGCATGGGCGACGACGGTATAGCCGGCAAGCCTCCGGCCGGAGGCGGCGACCACGTCCACCCGGTCACCATGGGCGAGGCCACGCGCGGCGAGATCCTCGGCATGGGCGAAGATCACGTCGCGGCGGCCGGTCACGCCGCGATAGCGGTCGTTGAGGCCGTAGATCGTCGTGTTGTACTGGTCGTGGCTGCGGACGGTGGTGAGCAGCAGCTCGCTCTCCGCGCCGCTGGCGCCGCTGATCGGATGGACGAGGAAATGCGCCTTGCCGTCGGGCGTGTTCCAGACGCGGTCGGAGGCGCCGACCGTCAGGCGGAAGCCGCCCTTCTGCCGCACGCGGACGTTGAAGTCGCGGAAGTCGGGGAAGACCGCCTCGATCGCATCGCGGATGCGGTCATAGTCGGCCACCAGCCAGTCCCAGTCGATCGCGACATGGGGCAGGGCCGCCTTCGCCATCCCTGCGACGATGGCCGGTTCCGATTTCAGGTCCGGCGCTGCGGGCTTCAGCTTGCCGCGCGAAGCGTGGACCATGGACATGCTGTCCTCCACGCTCACCCATTGCGGGCCGCCGGCCTGTTCGTCCAGTTCGGTGCGGCCGAGGCAGGGGAGGACGATGGTCTCCTTCGCCAGCAGCAGGCAGGTACGGTTGAACTTGGTCAGGATGCTCACCGACAGGTCGAGATTGCGGAAGGCGGCGAAGCTGGCCTCCGGGTCGGGCATGGCGACCGCCAGGTTGCCGCCCAGCCCGATGAACGCGCGGGCGCGGCCGTCGCGCATCGCCTGCAATGCCTCCACCGCGGCATGGCCATGGGCGCGGGGCGCGGTGATGCCGAAGCGGGCGTCGAGCCGCGCCAGCATGGCTTCGCCCGGAACCTCGGTGATGCCGACGGTGCGGTCGCCCTGCACGTTGCTGTGGCCGCGCAGGGGGCAGATGCCGGCGCCTGGCTTGCCGATATTGCCGCGCAGCAGGAGGAGGTTCGCGAGCATCTGGACGGTCGCGGTGCCATGTTCATGCTGGGTGATGCCCATGCCGTAGCACAGGATCACGCGATCCGCCTGCCCATAGACGCGGGCCATGGACTCGATCGCGTCGCGCGTGAGCCCGGAACGGCGCACGATCTCCTCCCAGGACGTGCCCTCGATATCGGCGCGCAGGGCTTCGATGCCCGTCGTGTGCTCGGCGATGAAGGGGCGGTCGAGCAGGCCGGAGCCGCCCGCCGCAAGGTCGGCGGCGTCGGCCTCCAGCAGCGCCTTCATCATGCCCTTCAGCATCGCCATGTCGCCGCCGACGCGCACCTGATGATAGGCCGAGGCGAGCTGCGTGGAATAAGGGGTCAGCATCTCGGTCGGGTGCTGGGGCGACTTGAAGCGCTCCAGGCCGCGTTCCTTCATCGGGTTGGCGACGATGATGGGCACGCCCCGGCGCGCGGCGTTGCTGAGCGTCGTCAGCATGCGCGGATGGTTGGTGCCGGGATTGTGCCCGATGCAGAAGATCGCGTCCGCCTGCTCGAAATCGTCGAGCGTGACCGTGCCCTTGCCGACGCCGATCGACTGGGGCAGGCCGACGCTGGTCGCCTCGTGGCACATGTTCGAGCAGTCGGGGAAATTGTTGGTGCCGAAGGCGCGGGCGAACAGCTGGTAGAGGAAGGCCGCCTCGTTGGAGGCGCGGCCCGAGCAGTAGAATTCGGCCTGGTTGGGATCTTCCAGCGCCTGGAGGCCGGCACCGACGCGGGCGAAGGCCTCGTCCCAGGGGATCGGGACGAAATGGTCGGTCGCGGGATCGTAGCGCAGCGGGTGGGTCAGGCGGCCGGCATCCTCCAGCTGATGGTCGGTCCAGCCCAGCAGCTCGGTCGCGCTGTGGCGGGCGAAGAAGTCGGGATCGACCCGCTTGACCGTGGCTTCCCAGGTGACCGCCTTCGCGCCGTTCTCGCAGAATTCGAAGGAGGATGTGTGGCGCGGATCGGGCCAGGCGCAGCCCGGGCAGTCGAAGCCGTCGGGCTGGTTCATCTGCAACAGCGCGCGGGTGTCGGCGGAGGCGCCCATCTGCTCGCGGATCGCCACGGCCACGGCGCGCAACGCGCCCCAGCCCCCGGCCGGGCCGTCATAGGGTTCTACGCCGGGAACGTCGCGTGAAAGGGGGTCGGCTTTGTCGGTCATGGAGCGGTTCCCGGATGATGCTGTCAGGCAGTCTAGCAATGGACGCGGCTGGATAACAGTTGCAATATGATACGGAGATGCGAAGGTGCGGCACCGGAAAAGAGGAGATGACTCCATGATCGTCTATGGTGCACGCCCTTCGCCCTTCGTGCGCAAGGTTCTGGTGTTCGCCGCGGAAAAGGGCATTGCGGTCGAGATGCGGCCGGGCGGCTTCGGCCGCGGCGGCGAGGAATTCGCCAGGGCGTCGCCCTTCGCCAAGATGCCGGCGCTGCAGGACGGCGACTTCACGATCAGCGACAGCAGCGCGATCATCACCTATATGGACACGCTCCATCCCGAACCGAACCTCATCCCGCTGGAGGCCCGGGCCCGGGCGCGGACCATCTGGTACGAGGAGTTCGCCGACACCATCGTGCAGGCGACCGGGCAGAAGATCTTCTTCAACCGGGTGGCAGGCAAGCTGATGGGCCTGCCCTGCGATCCCGCCGCCGCGGATCGGGCGGAGGCGGAGAAGATGCCGGACCTTTATGACTATTTGGAAAGCGTGATGCCGCAGAGCGGCTATCTGGTGGAGGACCGCTTCACCCTGGCGGACATCGCGGTGGCCTGCCCCCTGATCAACATCTGCTATTGCTCGGACGGATTGAAGTCCGGGCGCTGGCCCCGTGTGCTGGCATGGCTCGACGCCGTGCGGGCAAGGCCGAGCTTTGCCGAGGCGATGGAGAAGGAGCAGCGGGCGATGGGCAAGGCGGCTGCCTGAGAGTTGGCCCGCGCCTTTGCCGCAAACGGAAAAGGGGGACGACCTCGCCGGATCGCCCCCTTTTTGTTGGAACATCGTCCTGTTTACGCTGCCTGCGCAGCCTCTTCGCTCGCGGGCAGGCGGATGAGATAGTCGAAGGCCGAAAGGGCGGCCGTCGCGCCGGCGCCGCAGGCGATCACGATCTGCTTGTAGGGCACGGTCGTGCAGTCGCCGGCCGCGAACACGCCCGGCTGGCTGGTCTCGCCGCGCGCGTCGATCTCGACCTCGCCGCGCGGGGACAGCGCCACCGCGTCCTTCAGCCACTCTGTGTTCGGCACCAGGCCGATCTGGACGAAGATACCCTCCAGCTCGATGTCATGCTCGGTGCCGTGGTTGCGGTCCTTGTAGGAAAGGCCCGTCACCTTCTCGCCATTGCCGTGCACCTGGGTGGTGAGCGCCGAGGTGATGATCTTGACGTTGGGCAGGCTGGCGAGCTTGCGCTGAAGCACCGCATCGGCGCGCAGCTGGCTGTCGAACTCGATCAGCGTGACATGCGCCACGATGCCGGCCAGGTCGATCGCCGCCTCGACGCCCGAATTGCCGCCGCCGATCACCGCGACGCGCTTGCCCTTGAACAGCGGACCATCGCAGTGGGGGCAATAGGCGACGCCCTTGTTGCGATATTCGTCCTCGCCGGGCACGCCCATCTGCCGCCAGCGGGCGCCGGTGGACAGGATCACGGTGCGGCCCTTCAGGCTCGCGCCATTTTCCAGCACCACCTCATGATAGCCGCCCTCTTGCCTTGCCGGGATCAGCTTCGCCGCCTTCTGCAGGTTCATGATCTCGACATCATAATCCTTGACGTGTTGTTCCAGCGCGGTGGCGAATTTGGGGCCTTCGGTGCGCTGGACCGAGATGAAGTTTTCGATGTCCATGGTGTCGAGCACCTGGCCGCCGAAACGCTCCGCCGCGACGCCGGTGCGGATGCCCTTGCGTGCCGCATAGATCGCCGCCGCCGCGCCGGCGGGGCCGCCGCCGACCACCAGCACCTCGAACGGCTCCTGCTTGCGGATCTTCTCGGCCGCGCGGGCCTCTGCGCCGCTGTCGATCTTGGCGACGATCTGCTCCAGCTCCATCCGGCCCTGGCCGAAGGGCTCGCCGTTCAGGAACACGGTCGGCACCGCCATCACCTTGCGCGCATCGACCTCGTCCTGGAACAGCGCGCCGTCGATGGCGACATGGCTGATCCGGGGATTGAGCACGCTCATCAGGTTCAGCGCCTGCACCACGTCGGGGCAGTTCTGGCAGGACAGCGAGAAATAGGTTTCGAATGCATAGTCGCCGTCCAGATCCTTCACCTGCTGGATCAGCTCCTGCGCGGCCTTGGACGGATGCCCGCCGACCTGCAGCAGCGCCAGCACCAGGCTGGTGAATTCGTGGCCCATCGGGATGCCGGCAAAGCGGACGCCGATGTCGGTGCCCGTGCGGCGGATCATGAAGCTGGGCTTGCGCTTGTCGTCATCGGCGCGGACCACGGACACCTTGTCCGACAGCTCGGCGATCTCGTTCAGCAGCGTTTCCAGCTCGCGCGACTTCGCGCCATCGTCCAGCGACGCCACCAGCTCGATCGGCTGCGTGATGTTCGCCATGTAGGACTTCAGCTGTCCCTTGAGATTTGCGTCCAACATCGTCGTAGCTCCTTGCATAATGGCGCGCCGTTCCGGGGCGCGCGGCCATCCTGTCCGCCGGGTTGGTGCGACCCGAAGGCCCGGCGGGACGATAAGGATAGCTTTTGATTGTAAGTCCCGCCGGGCCGGGGAGTTGCTCGACCCGGCCCGGCAGGGACACAGGGTCGGCTTAGATCTTGCCGACGAGGTCGAGCGAGGGAGCCAGGGTCTCTTCGCCCTCTTCCCACTTGGCCGGGCAGACTTCGCCGGGGTGAGCGGCGACATATTGCGCGGCCTTGACCTTGCGCAGCAGTTCGGTCGCGTTGCGGCCGACGCCTTCCGAGGTGATCTCCATGAACTGGATCACGCCTTCGGGATCGACCAAGAAGGTCGCGCGGTCAGCGAGGCCGACGCCCGGGCGCATCACGTCGAAATTGTTGGTGATGGTGCCCGACTGGTCGCCCAGCATGTAATAGTTGATCTTGCCGATCGCCGGCGAGGTGTCGTGCCAGGCCTTGTGGCTGAAATGCGTGTCGGTGGAGACCGAATAGACCTCGACGTTCAGACCCTGCAGCGTCGGATAGATGCCGGCCAGGTCCTCGAGCTCCGTCGGGCAGACGAAGGTGAAGTCGGCGGGGTAGAAGAAGAAGATCGCCCACTTGCCCTTCACGTCCTCGTCGGTCACGTCGACGAACTTGCCTTCCTTGTAGGCGGTGGCTTTGAACGGCTTGATGGTGGTGTTGATCAGCGCCATGGGCTTTCCGGTTCCTTCTGCGGTTGCTGTTGCGCCGCCTATGTAGGAAAGCCGCCGAGTCGGGGGAAATTGCTTTTATCAGTAAGGTTGATAGAGAAAATCGATAACAGCTGACCCTATTGATCGACCCAATCACCGTTCTGGGTGCAGGCTGTGGGCGAGTGCATTCTCCAGCATCGACAGTGCCTCTTCCGCCGAGAAGGTCGTGGGATCGAGGCACAATTCCAGCCACAGCCCGTCGACCAGCGCGGACAGGGCGATGGCGGCGGTCCGCGCCGTCGCGGGAGGCATGTCGGGCTCCGCCTCGCGCAGCAGGGCCTCCAGCCGCATCCGCTGGGCGCCGTAGATTTCGGCATGGGCCTCGGCGAGCGGACCGCTGGCCTTGATCAGGCTCCAGAAGGCGATCCACGTCGCCAGCAGGTCCGGATCGAGCACCGGCGGCTGGAAATTGGCGTGCAGGAAAGCACGCAACCGGGCGCGGGGATCGGATCCTGCGGCCTCGACGGCCTGTTCCATGGCGCAGGACACGCGCTCTGCGACGGCCCGGTAGGTGGCGAGGATCAGCGAGTCGACGCCGCTGAAATAATGCGTCAGAAGGCCTGACGACACACCCGCCCGGGCGCAGATCGTCCGGACGGAGGTCCCGCCCACGCCCCGCTCGGCCAGGCTGGCCGCGGTTGCGTCGATCAGCGCCTGCCGCCTGACGTCGGCGCTTTCCCTGACGAAGCGCGCCCTTGCACGCTCCCCCGACTTTCGTGCCATATCGCTCCCGCCCCCTTTTCGGTCGCATGTCCGACGGCTGGCCGATCCGGCCGTCGTCTCCTCATCAGGGATCGAACATCGGGACCGACCGTTCCAGCTACCGGAATTACAAGGAGATAGACGAATGATCCGGCGTAACTCCACAGCAATCATGATGACGGCCATGGCAATGTGCCTGCTTGCCGGCTGCGCCAAGGGCGTGGATAACGAGGCACAGGCGGGCAACAATGCCGCCATGCCCGCCAATGCGGAGATGATCGAGGACACGGATGCCATGGGTCAGGGTGCCGCCGAGGATGCGGCGCGCCTGCCCACCGACGACTGGGTGGGCCGCTGGACCGGGCCGGAGGGCCTGTTTCTGGACATTCAGCCCGCGCCGGACGGCAAGGCGGGCCATTATGCGATCGCCAATCGCGACACGCTGGATCGCGAGGCCGACTATTCAGGCATCGCAGAAGGGGCGACGATCCGCTTCGTGCGCGACGGCAAGGATCTGTCCATCCGGCCCGGAACGGGGGCGGAAACCGGTTTCAAATATCTCGCTGACCGGCAGGACTGCCTGATCGTGGTGGCGGGGCAGGAAGGCTATTGTCGCTAGGCGGGTTGAGCGCGGCTGGCGGCGGGACTGCCCTTGCTCCATCGTCATCTCGGCCTGACCTGGGATCCCGCTTTCCTTTCCATCGCGCCTAAAGGAGGGAAAGCGAAACCCCGGATCAAGTCCGGGGTGACGGTAAATCCCTATCCAAGTCTGGCCGATTGCAGCCGGGCAGCCTGGTCAGTCCGCCGCACCACCGGCCGACAGTTGCCAGCCCAGACTTCCAGCCGCAACCGCAACCTGGGTACGGTTGCGCACGTTCAGCTTGCGCATCAGCGCTGTCATATGAACTTTGACAGTAGCTTCCGCCATGCCCAACTCATAGGCGATCTGCTTGTTGAGCAGGCCGGAATGGACGCAGCGCAGCACCTTCATCTGCGTCGGCGTCAGATGGGGCGCGGGGGCCGGTTCCTCGGCGCTCCGCTTACCTCGGCGATCGAGAATGTCGTGCATATCCTTGGCGATGTGCATCTTCCTCTCCCTGTTTCGATCCACCCGGCGACAACGTCTTCCGGGATTCGCGTTAGCGCTAACGATAGGGGAAGTAGTCAGACAGGTTCAACAGAAAAATCGCGATTGCAGCGCAATTTTGTGGTTTTTGGTCGAATCTGCTTATAAGCTGTCTAACAGATTTCTCGAATCCGCTGCGTTGGTTATCGGGTCGTGAACATATTGGGGGAGGATGAGGATGGCGGTTCCGCTTCATCGGACGGCACGGCAATGGCCGGGCGGGCGGTGCGCCCGATGACCCCGGCGGACTATCGGCTCGTCCTTTCCGCCATCATCGGCATTGCCCTTTCCATCGCGCTTATCATCCGCGGTCGGCTGCACCCCTTTGTCGGGTTGCTGTGCGGCGCCTTCACGGTAGGGCTGCTGGCCGGCCTGCCGATGAAGGAAACGGCGGAGGCGGTGGAAAAGGGCGCGGGCGCCATATTGGGCGGCACGGGCCTGGTGGTCGCGCTCGGCCTGGGCCTCGGCGCGATGCTGCAGCTGTCGGACGGCGCGGGCGGGCTCGCCCGCGCGGCGCTGCGGATATCGGGCGTACGGGGCGCGCCATGGGCCAGCCTGGGCACGGCGCTGGTGATCGGCCTGCCGCTCTTCTTTGAAACGGGACTGGTGCTGCTGCTGCCGATCGTGGCGTCCGCCGCGGCGGCGCTGCCCAGCGGTCAGAATGGCGACGCAGCCAAGCTGCGCCTGATGCTGCCCGCGCTGGCGGGCCTGTCGGTGGTCCATGCGCTGGTGCCACCGCATCCCGGGCCGCTGCTCGCAGTGGACGTGCTCGATGCCAGCCTCGGACGCACCCTCCTCTACGGCCTCATCGTGGGCATTCCCACGGCGATCATCGCCGGCCCGCTGCTTGCACGCTTCACCGCACCCGGCGTGAAGCTGAGCGAGCCGCTGCTGGAGCCGATCAAGATCGACGTGCCCACCCCTTCGGTCGGTCGCGCGCTGACCGCCGTGTTGCTGCCTGTGGCCCTGATCACCGCAGGGCAGGTGGCGGCGCTGCTGCCGCCGGCCGTCGCGCCGCATTTCCAATGGCTCGGCTGGGTCAGCCATCCCGTGGTGGCGCTGCTGGTCGCGGTGCTGGTCGCGCTGCCGCTGCTGTTCGGCCGCCGCATCACCGATCGCACGATTCAGGGCGCCATCTGGACCGAGGCGATGACCCCGGCGGGCGGCATATTGCTGGCGATCGGCGCGGGCGGCGCGCTCAAGCAGGTACTGGTGACGGCTGGCCTGTCCGACCTGCTCGTGCGCGTCGCGGGCGATGGCGCCATCTCGCCGCTGCTGCTCGCCTGGGGCGTATCGGTCTGCATCCGCCTTGCGACCGGATCGGCGACGGTGGCGACGATCACCACGGCCGGCGTCATGCAGGGGCTGGTGGCGACATCGGGGGTGGATCCCGAATGGGTGGTGCTGGCGATCGGCGCGGGATCGCTGTTCTTCTCGCACGTCAACGATCCCGGCTTCTGGCTCGTGAAGAGCTATCTGGGCACGGACATGCCCGGCACCTTCAAGACCTGGTCGATCATGGAAACGGTGGTGGCGGTGGTCGGCCTGCTGCTCGTGCTGGCGGCGAGCAGCATTCTCTGACATGGAACGGGGGGTGAGACCGACCGGCAGGCGGGTGTTCTGATGACCCAGCTACGGCTTTCCGACCATGCCTATTCGGGCATAGTGGAGATCATCAAGTCCGAGGAGCTTCAGATCGGCGCGCGGCTGCCGTCCGAGGCGCGTCTGGCGGAGATGTTCGGCGTGTCGCGCGCGATCGTGCGGGAGGCGCTCGTCCGCCTGGCGTCGGACGGCATCACCGAAGCGCGGCGCGGCGCGGGCTCCTTCGTCAAGAGCCGGCCGTCGGAGCGGCTGGCCGCCTTCATGCCGCTTGCCGAACTGCCCACGACGCTGGGCAGCTATGAGGTGCGCTTCGTGCTGGAGGCGGAAGCCGCACGGCTTGCGGCGACGCGGCGCTCGCCTCAGGAGATGACCCATATCGAGGAGGGCCTGGCGGCGCTGCGCGAGGCGTTGCTGTCGAGCGAGCCGGCGCATGTGGAGGACAAGGAACTTCATCGCCGCATCGCCGGGGCGACCGGTAACCCGGCCTTCATGCTGGCATTCGACTCGCTCTGGCCCGATGTCGAGAAGATCATGCGGGCGGGCGTCGACATCTCGCGCTCGCGGCCGCCCGAGGTCATCGCGACCATGCTGCGCGAGCATGAGGTGATCGTCGATGCGATCCGCGCCCAGGATCCCGAAGGCGCCGCGCTCGCGATGCGCTGGCACCTGTGGGAAGGACGCCGGCGGCTGATGCCCTAGGGCGGATCGACATTTAGGATTCCCAAGCGAGAGGCTGTCTGATTCATGGGGTTCCGTGTTATGGCACGGAGCGGGTGATGGGCATCAAGCGATACGAGTTGAGCGATGGGCAGTGGCAGCGGATCGAGCCGTTGCTGCCTGGCAAGGCGGGGGATCGTGGCCGGACGGGATCGGATAACCGATTGTTCGTGAACGGTTGTTTGTGGGTGCTACGGTCGGGCGCCCACTGGTGCGATCTTCCGGAACGCTATGGCAAGTGGAAGACGGTGCACAGGCGGTTCAGCCGCTGGTGCCATGCCGGGGTATGGGAGCGAGTGTTTGCCTCGCTGGTGGCCGACCGCGACAATCAGTATCTGATGCTCGATAGCACCATCGTTCGTGCCCACCAGCAGGCGGCGAGCGGGAAAGGGGGGCCTGCGACCAGGCGCTGGGGCGTTCCCGAGGCGGGCTGACCACCAAGATCCACATGCTCGCCGACACGTTCGGCCGGCCGCTGCGCTTTATCGTCACCGCCGGCCAGGTCGGCGACATTACCACTGCACCGGCCTTGCTCAACGGCCTGCAGGCCGAGGCCGTGCTTGCCGATAAAGCCTACGACAGCAATGCCTTACGCGCACTGATCGCCGATATGGACGCCATCGCGGTGATCCCGTCGAACCGCTGCCGCAAGGCCGTAATCCCCCACGATGTCGCCATCTACAAGCATCGCAACCAGATCGAGCGATGCTTCAACAGGCTCAAGCACTACCGCCGCTTCGCCACCCGATATGAACGCCGAACCATCCACTTCACCGGCTTCATACACCTCGCCGCCGCCATGATCTGGCTACAATAAATGTCGATCCGCTCTAGAGGGTTTTCAAGTCAGTCGGAACAACTGACGACTCGGAAAACACTCGGAAAACAAGGGTTTCGATCGTCCGCCGAGGATCAGCAGCCCCCGTTCCGCAGCCAGTCGAGCGCCGCGTCCCGCAGTGTCGTGGGTGGGGCGTCCGTCACCAGGGTGATCGCCGGTTCCTCGCCCAGCGGCTGTTCCAGGGTCTCCAGCTGGCTGTCGAGCAGGCTGGCCGGCATATAGTGGCCAGGGCGGTTCTTCAGCCGGGCGAGCAGTTCCTCCCGGCTGTTGTCCAGCAGGATGAAGCGGGCGTGGCCGCCGACGGCGGTGAGCAGCCGGTCGCGATAGCCCTTCCGCAACGCGGAGCAGGCGGCGACCGCCACGCCATGCGTCACGACCGCATCGGCCAGCGCCTGCCCCAGCCGGTCCAGCCAGGGCCAGCGGTCCTCGTCCGTCAGGGGCTGGCCGCCCCGCATCTTCTCGATCGCCTCGGCCGAATGGAAGCTGTCGCCCTCCAGGAACGGGCAATCGAGCGCCTCTGCCAGCAATGCGCCGAGGGTCGACTTGCCGCATCCGCTGACGCCCATCACGATCACGGCGACGGGGGAGGCGGGAACGGGCTGGGCAAAAGGCGGCAAGGCGTCCTCGCAGGCGATGGCGCCCGCCAGGCGGGCATTGCGATGATTTTCCTTGCTATAAAAGCGGTGCCGGGGTGCCGGAAACTACGACCTTCGTCGCAAGTGCCAAGCCTTCCGGTGCGGTCTAGCCGTGGAGTACGCAGAAACAGGATCGGGAACGACGATGATCGGGCGCGGCATGATAGTGGCACTGCTGGCGGCGACGGCGCTCGCCGGGGCGGGTGAGGCATGGGCGGCGGGCGGATCGGTCTTTCCCGTCGCGCCCGACGAGCCCCATGCGGTGACGGTCAAGGCCACGGGCGATGGTCGCACCGACGACACCGACGCCATCCAGCAGGCGCTGGATCGGGCGCGCGACCGGACCGGCCATGGCATCGTTTTCCTGCCATCGGCCCGGTATCGCATCACGCGCACGCTGGTGGTGCCGCAGGGGGTTCGGGTCTTCGGCGTCGGCGCGACGCGGCCGGTGATCCTGCTGGGCGCGAACACGCCCGGCTTCCGGCAGGGCGTATCGACGATGATCGTCTTTTCGGGCGGCGACCAATATGATGTCGGCCAGGTGCCGGTGCCGGTACCGACCGTGGTGCCGCGCGACAAGGTCGTGCGCGACGCGAATTCCGCCACCTTCTATTCGTCGATGAGCAATGTCGACATAGAGATCGGCCCGGGCAATCCGGCGGCGGCGGGCGTGCGCTTCCGCATGGCCCAGCACGCCTTCCTCAGCCACATGGATTTCCGCATCGGCTCCGGCTTCGCGGGCGTGTACCAGGCCGGAAATGTGATCGAGAATGTCCGCTTCCAGGGCGGCCGCTACGGCATCGTGACCGAAAAGACATCGCCCGCCTGGCAGTTCACGCTGCTCGATTCGAGCTTCGAAGGACAGCGCGACGCGGCGATCCGCGAACATGAGGTCGGGCTGACGCTGGTCAACGTCGCCATCCGCGACACGCCGGTCGGGATCGAGGTCGATCGCGGCTATGGCGATTCCCTCTGGGGCAAGGACGTCCGGTTCGAGAATGTACGCCGCGCCGGCGTCGTCATTTCCAACGAGAAGAACGTCTTCACCCAGATCGGCTTCGAAAACGCCCTGGCGACCGGGACGCCGGTCTTCGCGCGCTTTAGGGACAGCGGGCGGACGGTGGAGGGCAAGGGCCGGGCCTATAAGGTCGCCGCCTTTTCCTATGGCCTTGCGGTGCCGCAGCTTGGCCATACCGGCGACTATGCGACGGAAGCGGACATCCAGGCGCTGCCGGCGATGCCCGCCCCGCGCCCTCCCGCGATTCGCGACCTGCCGGCGATGGGCGACTGGGTCAATGTCAGGACACTGGGCGTGGTCGGCGACGGGCAGGCGGACGACACCGCCGCGATCCAGCGGGCCATCGACAGCCATCGCGTCCTCTATTTTCCGGTGGGCTTCTACAAGGTCACGGACAGCCTGAAGCTGAAACCCGACACCGTGCTGATCGGTCTGCATCCCGCCATCACCCAGCTGACCCTGCCCGACAATAATCCGCGCCATGCCGGGCTCGGCACCGTGCTGCCGATCCTGGAAAGCCCGCGCGGGGGCGACAATATCCTCTCCGGCCTCGGCCTCTTCACCGGCCGGGTGAATCCGCGGGCGGCGGCGCTGCTCTGGCGGTCGGGCGAGCACAGCCTGGTCGAGGACGTCAAGATCATGGGCGGCGGCGGCACGCCGACCGCCGATGGCAAGCCGCTCGGGTCGCTCGCGGTGCGCAGCGGCGATCCGGTGGCGGACGGCCGCATGGACGCGCAATATCCCAGCATCTGGGTGACGGACGGGGGCGGCGGCACCTTCGCCAATGTGTGGAGCCCCAACACCTTTGCCCAGGCCGGCTTCACCGTCACCGACACCAGCACGCCCGGCCATGTCTACGAGATGTCGGTCGAGCACCATGCCCGCAACGAATTCGTGCTCGACAATGTCCAGAACTGGGAGTTCCTGGCGCCCCAGACCGAGCAGGAGGTGGCCGATGGTCCCAACGCCGTCTCGCTGGAGATCCGCAATTCGCGCAACCTGCTGTTCGCCAATTATCACGGCTATCGGGTGACGCGCAGCTACCATCCCGCGCGCAGCGCGGTGAAGCTGTTCAACTCCGGCGACATCCGCTTCCGTAACGTCCATGTGAACGCCGAAAGCGGCTATGCCGCCTGCGACGACGAAGGCTGCGGCACCTTCCTGCGCGCCAGCAAATATCCGTTCGAAAACAGCATCGAGGATCTGACGCGCAAGCTGGTCGTGCGCGAGCATGAGTTCGCGAAGCTGGATATCGGCCCGGCCGGCAGCGCCGTCGCCCCGGCGCCCGCCGGCATCGCACCGGTCGAGAAGCTGGCGGATGGCTTCTGGTCGATTTCCGGCGCGGCGGTCGATGCGAAGGGCGCGCTCTATTTCATCGACCGCCGGTTCCAGCGCATCCATCGCTGGAGCGAGGCGAAGGGGCTGGAGGTCGTGCGCGACGATGCCCTCGATCCGGTCAATCTGGCGGTCGACGGCTCGGGGCACCTGCTGGTGCTGTCCTCGCTGGGGGCGAAGGGGACAGTCTATTCCTTCGATCCGGACGGCCCGAAGGACCAGCTGACGCTGATCCCGCCGACGCCGGCGCGCGCCGGCTCCGGGGCGACGACGCTGCTGCCGGTCAACTGGTGGAACAATGGCGAATTCCGCGATCAGCTCGACCAGAAGAGCTACCAGTTCACCACCCTGGCGGAGATGTTTGCGCGCGACGTGGGTACGCCCAAGGCGCGCGAATATGTCTCGCCTGACGGCAGCCTTTCGCTGCCCGCCTTCCGCGTGTGGCAGCAGGGGCCGGTCGACCATGTCGGCTGGCGCTGGTCGGACGGCCTCAACGCCAACGGCCTGGTGGGTGCCCGGCAGGGAGAGCGGCTGTTCGTCGCCAATGCTTCGGAAAATGTCACCTACAGCGGCACGGTCGGCCCGGGCGGCACGCTGACCGGGCTCAAACCCTTCGCCAACCGGGGCGGCGAGAGCGTGGCAGTCGACGGCCAGGGCCGTGTCTATGTCGCGAACGGACAGGTCTTCGTCTACGGGCCGGACGGCAGCGAGGTGGGACGGATCGACGTGCCCGATCGGCCGCTGCAGATCCTGTTCGGCGGCCCGGACCGGCGGACCCTGTTCATCCTGACGCACCACGCCCTCTATTCGGCGCGGCCGTGAGGCGGGCTGTCCGCCGCACTTACGACTTAGGTCGTAAGTGCGGTGAGAGAGGCTGCAGGATATTCCTGAACTGATGAGTTGATGATGGGCATGGGGTCTCCGGAAGAGAGCTGCCCGAACAAGAGGGGAAAGGCGTGATGAACGCAATCATGAAACTTCACCACCAGTTCGCGACCGCCAGCGTTGCGGCGCTGGTCGCCTGTGCCCTGTCGGGTACGGCCGGCGCGCAGGCCGTGCAGGCGGAACCCGTCGCTCCGGCGCAGCAGCAGGACACGGGGGGCGAGAGCAATACGCGCGACACCGCCGACATCGTTGTCACCGGATCGCGCATCACGACCAGCGGCTTCAACGCGCCGACCCCCACGCAGGTCATCGGCGAGGAGCAGATCGCCAACAACGCGCAGCCCAATATCTTCAACACCATTGCGCAGCTGCCGTCGCTGCAGGGGTCGACCGGCGCTTCCACCGGCACCTTCTCGACCTCCAGCGGCCAGCAGGGCCTCAGCTCCTTCTCGCTGCGCGGCCTCGGCCCGATCCGCACGCTGACGCTGCTCGATGGCCAGCGCGTCGTCGCGGCCAACGTCACCGGCGTGCCCGACATTTCGATGTTCCCGCAGCTGCTGGTGAAGCGCGTCGACGTCGTGACCGGCGGTGCGTCCGCCTCCTACGGCTCGGACGCGGTGGGCGGCGTTGTCAACTTCATCACCGACACCCATTTCGAAGGGTTCAAGGGCAACATCCTCGGCAGCATCACCAAATATGGTGATGACGAAACCGCCTTGGTGCAGGGCGCCTGGGGCAAGTCCTTTGCCGACGGCCGCCTGCATGTCGTGCTGAGCGGCGAATATGACCATGAAGGCGGCGTGGGCGCCGGCGATTTCGGTACCGACCTGGCCGGCAGCCGCGACTGGTATCGCGCCACGACGCTGATGAACACGGGCATCACCAACAACGGCCTGCCGCAGTTCAACTATCGCGACTATGCGCAGCCCTACCAATATTCGCGCTACGGCCTCATCAACAGCGGCCCGCTCCAGGGCATCGCCTTCGACCAGAACGGCGTCCCCTATAATTTCCAATATGGCTCCAACGGCCAGCCGCTGGGCAATGGCCGCGTCAGCAACTGCTATCCGGGCAACAGCTTCTGCGTCGGCGGCGACCTCACCGGCGCGCCGGGTTCGGGCGCCTCGCTCAAGTCGGAGCTGGAACGCATCAACGGCTATGGCCGCATCGGCTATGAATTCGCCGACAACAACGAAGCCTATGTCACGGTCAACATCGCCCAGGTGAAGACCAACAACCAGCCGAGCCCCGGCTACAACCGGCCGAGCCTGACGGTGCAGTGCGCCAACGCCTTCCTGCCGCAGCTCATCAAGGATCGCTGCGCCACGGCCGGCATCACCAGCTTCGGCTACGGGTCCAGCAACGCCAACTTCCCGGATCCGCACGTCTATACCGATCGCAAGCAGTATCGCTTCGTGGGCGGCCTCAAGGGCGCGGTCGGCGTCGCCGGCACCGAATGGAATTACGACGCCTATTATCAGCACGGCATCACCATCTCGGACATCAACGTCCGCGATATCGTGCTGCAGAACCGCTATGTCGCCGCGACCAACGCGATCGTACTGAATGGCGCCATCGTCTGCGCTGATCCGGTGGCGCGGGCCAACGGGTGCCAGCCGATCAACATCTTCGGCGGCGCGCCGCCCTCGGCCTCGGCGCTCGCCTATGTCGCGCCGGGCGACAATGGCCCGTTCCAGCACACGAAGCTGACGCAGGACGTCGCCAGCCTCAACATCTCGGGCAGCCCGTTCGAATCCTGGGCCGGTCCGGTCTCGGTGGCGTTCGGTGGCGAATATCGCCGTGAATTCTACCGCGTGAACGCCGACCCCTATGGCGCGGGCGTGTCCGACCTCAGTCCCAACAGCCCCGAATATCCGGCCGACCCGCTGCTCAATTCGCAGCTGGGCAGCAACTGGGCCGCTGGCAACTACAAGAATGGCCGCGGCAAATATGAAGTGTGGGAAGGCTATCTGGAAGTCGATCTTCCGATCATCAACAGCGACGCCATGGGTCGCGCCAACCTGAACGGTGCCGCTCGCGTCACCAACTACAGCACGTCGGGCACGGTCTGGACGTGGAAGATCGGCGGCACCTGGGACACCCCGCTCGACGGCGTCCGCCTGCGCGCGGTCACGTCGCGCGACGTGCGCGCGCCCAACCTGTCGGAACTGTTCGCCGCGCCGACGGTCACGACGCTGCCCAACTTCACCGATCCGTTCCGCAACCAGGCGGTGCAGGTGTTCCAGAACACGATCGGCAACACCAACCTGCAACCGGAAGTCGCGCGCAACACCGAACTCGGCATCGTTCTGTCGCGGCCGTCCTGGGCGCCGGGCCTCAGCCTGTCGTTCGACTATTATAATATCAAGCTCAGCGGCGTGGTCTCGTCGCTCTCCGCCGACCAGATCGTCCGCTTCTGCTTCGAAGGCAACCAGGCCTTCTGCGGCGGTTTCCAGCTGGACGGACCGCAGGGCACCAACTTCGTCAACGTCCAGCCGTTCAACCTGGCGTCCTGGAAGACGAACGGCTTCGATATCGAGGCGAGCTATCAGTGGCAGCAGCCGCTCGGCCTGCCGGGCAACTTCACCGTCCGCGCGCTGGCGACGCATATCCGGAAGTTCATCGTCGAAGCGGGCATCGCCGGCGTCGATCCGGTGGACCAGGCCGGCGCCAACAACGGCAACACGCCCGACTGGAAATGGCTGGCGGTGCAGACCTATGACAGCGGCCGCTTCAGCCTGACGGTGCAGGAACGCTGGTTCAGCGACGGCACCTTCGGCAACCAGTATGTCGTCTGCCAGTCGTCCTGCCCGGTCTCGACCGGCAATCACCCGACCATCGACTACAACACGATGAAGGGCGCCTTCTACGTCGATATCGGCGCCAGCTTCGACATCACCGACAAGATCACGGTCTATGGCAAGGTCGACAACCTCTTCGACAAGGATCCGGTCGCGGCGCCGCAGACCAACACCGGCCTCGACATCAACCCGGCGCTTTATGACACGCTGGGTCGCATCTACCGGGCGGGCGTGCGCTTCAACTTCTGACGCCTTCCCTGTTCTCCCCAACCTTGTCCCGGCCCCTGCACGGCCGGGACATTTCTTCTTGAAGAGGAATCTGGTGATGGTTCGCGGATTGAGCGGCGCCTGCGCGGCGGTGATGCTGATGCTGGCGGCCCAGTCGGCTGCGGCGTCCCCGTCCGTCTATACGACCGCTCCCGACGAACCGCGCGCCGTCACCGTTCAGGGCGTGGCCGACGGCCGCGCCGACGATAGCGCCGCGATCCAGCAGGCGATCGACAGGGCGGCGGCAAAGGGCGGCGGCGGCATCGTCTTCCTGCCCCAGGGTACCTATCGCATCACCCGCACCCTCTTCCTCTGGCCCGGCGTCCGCATCTTCGGCGTCGGCGCACAGCGGCCGGTGATCCTGCTCGGCAAGAATACGCCCGGCTTCCAGAAGGGCGTCGCGCACATGCTGATGTTCACGGGCGCCAAGCGGCAGACCGACAAGGACACGCCGCCCGCCGCCTTTCCTCCCGCCGGCAGCGTGCCGTTCGACAAAAATATCGCGGACGCCAATCCGGGCACTTTCTATTCCGCGCTCGGCAATATCGACTTCCGCATCATGGACGGCAATCCGGCCGCGACCGCGATCCGCTTCCATTCGGCGCAGCACAGCTTCGTGTCCCACGTCGATTTCGATCTCGGGACCGCGCTTGCCGGCCTCTACCATGTCGCGAACGAGGCCGAAGACCTGCATTTCAAGGGCGGCCGCTATGGCATCCTCGCCGAAAAGCCGTCCCCGGCCTGGGGTTTCGCGCTGGTCGACGCGACCTTCGAGGGGCAGCGCGACGCCGCGATCCGCGAACATGAAGCCGGCCTCACCATGGTCAACGTCGCCTTCAAGAATGTGCCGGTCGGCATTGAGATCGACCGGGGGTATGGCGACTGGCTGTGGGGCCAGGATCTGCGCTTCGAGAATGTGAGCAAGGCCGGCGTCATCATCTCGAATGAGAAGAATGTCTATACGCAGGTCGGCTTCCAGAATGTCGTTGCATCCCGCACGCCGACCTTCGCCCGCTTCCGCGAAAGCGGACGGACGGTCGCGGGCAGGGGTGCGGCCTACAGGGTCGCGGCCTTCACCCACGGCCTGACCCTGCCGGGCGAGGGCCGCATCGGCGAATATAAGACCAATACGCAGATCGAGGCGATCGGTGCCCTTCCTGCGCCGTTCGCGCCCGCCATCCGCCCGCTTCCGCCCGTGTCCGACTGGGTCAGCGTCCGCACGCTGGGCGCGAAGGGCGACGACAAGACCGACGATACCGCCGCGATCCAGAAGGCGATCGACAGCCACCGCGTGGTCTATCTGCCTGCCGGCTTCTATCGCGTCAGCGACACCCTTCGCCTGAAGCCCGACACGGTGCTTCTCGGCCTGCATCCCAGCCTGACGCAGATCGTGCTGCCCGACGGAACGCCCGCCTGGCAAGGCGTCGGCGCGCCCAAGGCGCTGGTGGAAAGCGCGTCGGGCGGCGACGCCATCGTTGCCGGTATCGGCCTCGACACGCAGGGCGCGAACCCGCGCGCGACGGCGCTGCTGTGGAAGGCGGGCGCCAACTCCATGGTCAATGACGTCAAGTTCCAGGGCGGCCATGGCACCGACCGCTTCGACGGCACGCGCGTCGTTCCCTACAACAACAACGCCACCGGCGACCCCGACGCCGCGCGCCGCTGGGCCGGGCAATATGCCAGCCTCTGGGTCACGGAAGGGGGCGGGGGCACCTTCGCCAATGTCTGGAGCCCCAGCACCTTCGGTCATCCGGGCATCTATGTGTCCGACACGCAGACGCCCGGCCGGATCATCCAGGCATCGGTCGAACATCATGTGCGATCGGAATTCGCGCTCAACCGCGTCGCCAACTGGGAGCTTCTGGCGCCGCAGACCGAGGGCGAGGCGGGCGAAAGCGGCGATGCCGTCGCGCTCGAAATCCGCAACTCGCGCAACATCCTGGTCGCCAACTTCCACGGCTACCGCGTCACCCGCACGCGCAAGCCCGCGCCGGCGGCGGTCACGGTCTATAATTCGCAGGACATCCGCTTCCGCAACGTCCATGTGAACGGCGAAAGCGGCCTTGGCACCTGCGACGAAAATGGCTGCGCCACCTTCCTGCGCCTCACCAAATTCCCGTTCGAAAACAGCATCCGCGACGTGACACACGGCATCGACACGCGCGAACGGGAATTCGCCGTGCTCGACATCCCTGCCACGCCCGATCCGGTGAAGCCTTCGACCTTCCAGAACGGCAAGGTCGCGCAATTGGCGGACGGCTTCTATGCGGCCGGCGGCGGCGCGGTCGATGCGCAGGGCCGGCTCTATTTCATCGACCGCTTCTTCCAGCGCATCTGGCGCTGGTCCGACGCGGGCAAGCTGGAAATGGTGCGCGACGCGACGCTCGATCCGGTGAACCTGACGGTCGACAAGTCAGGCGACCTCCTCGTCCTCTCCTCCTATGGCCGCAACGGCACGGTCTACAGCGTGAAGCCCGACGCGCCTGACAGCCAGATCAGCGTGATCCCGGCGACGCCCGTCGCGACGGGCTCGACCACCGTCCTCCCGGTCAACTGGTGGATCAACGGCGAGTTCAAGGATCAGATCGACCCCAAAACCTATGAGTTCACCACGCTCGCCGAAATGTTCACGCGCGAGATGGGGAAGGCGAAGCTGCACGAATATGTCTCCCCGGACGGCAGCGTGGCGCTGCCCGCCTTCCGCACCTTCGCCCAGGGGCCGGCGGATCATCGCGGCCTGCGTTTCTCGGACTCGCTCGACAGCTATGGCTTCATCCAGGGCAGGCCGGGCGACCGGCTATTCATCACCAACGGGTCGGAAAACCGCACCTATAGCGGGCTGGTCGGCGCGGGTGGGGCGATCACGGACCTGAAGCCCTTTGCCGACCGAGGCGGGGAGGGCGTCGCGACCGATGCAGAAGGCCGCGTCTATGTCGCGAACGGACAGGTGTTCGTCTATTCTTCGAATGGGCAGGAGATCGGCCGGATCGACGTGCCGGAGCGGCCGCTGCAGATCCTGTTCGGCGGGCCGGATCGCAAGACGCTGTTCATCCTGTCGCACCACGGCCTCTACGCCTGGCGGGCGCAGTAGGCGCGCCGATCGGACCATCAGGGAACCGGCAAGGAGGACAGGGCCTTTATCCCCCATGCGCAAGACCGATCCCGTCTCCCTCACTCTCGACTGCTGGAGCCTTGGCATGGAGGCCTGGTCCGTCGTGGGCATGCGCGTGCCCCGGCTGATGACCGGCGACCCCGCCGCCCTGGTCGAAGCGCAGCGCATGGTCGCGGAGAAGGTGGAAGCCGCTGCCCTGCTGCAATGGAAGATGATGACCGGCGGGCTTGGCGGTTCGGTGCCGGCCATGCTGGGCGGATCTGTCGCCCATTATCGCGCCGCCGTACGCAAGAACCGCCGCCGCCTCGGAAGCGGCAAGCGGCGGTAGGAGCTGGGTTGATCCGCGTCAGCTGGCGCCGGTATCGCGCATGAACCGCAGGGGATCGACGGCTCTGCCGTTCAGCCGCACCTCATAGTGCAGATGGGGACCGGTCGAATGCCCCGTCGATCCGACATAGCCGATCAGCCTTCCCCGACGGAGCGCCTGCCCCGGCGTCACGGCGATCTGCGACATATGGGCATAGCGCGTCTCATATCCCGACCTGTGCCGGATGGTGACGAGCAGGCCATAGCCCCCGGTCCGCCCGGCAATCGCGACGGTGCCGTCGGCCGTGGCATAGACCGGCTTTCCGGCCGGTTCTGGCAGGTCGACGCCGGCATGATAGCGCATCCGGTTGAGGATCGGATCGCGGCGCATCCCGATGGCGGCCGATATGCGTTGCGGCGGCGGGGATGCGGACGCAGGCTTCGCCATCAACGGCCGGGTGGACGGCACGAGGGCCGGTCGCTGCCGGTCCTGCGCGGTCTTCCAGTCCTTGAACAGGGCACGGAACTGCGCCTCGTCTTCGGTGGCTGCATCCGTCGCCGCAGCGTGCTGCGGCGCCATGCTCGCCAGGGCCAGCAGGATGGGAAAGGCCCGTCCTCTCATGATCCTGCCCTCCCTTTCACGCCCGCCTTGCCGGGCCGGCGGAAGTCCACGACGGTGACGACGCGGCCGCCGATCGCGCCCTTGCGCGGAGCGAAGCTCGCGACCACCCTGCCGCGCGAGAGCAACTCCCGATAGGCGGCATATTCGATCGGGAAGCTGTGCTGCTCGCGTCGGTAGCGGTCATATTGGGTCAATATGGCGAAGTCGGGGCGACAGGATGCGCGCTTGCTCGCCGCCATGGTGCCATAGTCGATATTCGCCCGGCTGCCGCGCGCCTGGTCGATGGGCGCATAGCTCGTCTTGCCCTGCAGCAGGCCCTTGGCGTCGACGCATCCCGCCTCGCCGATCGGGAACAGGAAATGCCAGGGCTGCTGCACCAGGTCGAAGGCGAAATGCTCGATCAGGACAGTGCTGCCCGGCGGGACATGCCGCCGTGCCCATGCGGAGGCGATCTGCCGCGTGTCGTTCATCCGCTCCCGAGCGTCCAGGCGGGCCTGCAGCAGCATCGGCAGGAGCATCGCCACCAGGAAAAGGGCAACCACCGCGCCGCCACGACGCCCCCCCGCCCGCGTCGCCGCCGCGTCCACCGCCGCCCCGATCACAACGGCGCAGATGAACAGCAGTGGCAGCGCCCAGCGCTCCCAAACCATGGTCTGGACGCTCAGCAGCAGGATGAAGCTCAGCAGAAGGGGGAGCAGCAGGAGCCGCGCGCGCCGGTTCCGCCAGCACAGCACCATGCCCGGAACCAGCATGACCGTTCCGACCAGGCTGAGGCCGCCGATCAGTGGCCCGTTCAGATACCAGGCCGCATTCTGCATCAGCGTGCCGCCGGTCGACCCGAGATGGCGGACCTGCCCTTCGCCGCTCAGGTTTCGCAGCACCGTGGGATAATCGAGCAGCAGATAGGGCGACAGCAGGATGATGAAGAGGCCGCACAGGGCGCACAGGGCGGCCAGCCGCCGCGTCGCCTGCGGCCAGCCGATCCGCCCCTCCCAAGCGCGCAGCGCCAGCGCCGCCGCGATCGGCAGGCCCGAAAGCGCGAAGGGCCATTTGGTCGTGACCGCCAACGCCAGCCACAGGGCGGCGACAGCGATGTCGCGCCGCCGGCCCCGCTCCGCGATGTTCAAGGCCGACAGCAGGGCCAGCAGCATGAAGAAGCAGGCCATCATGTCCGACCGGATGATCTGCGAATAGGTGATGTGGACCGGGCTGCACGCCAGCAGCGCGGCGGCCACGACGCCAGCCCGCGGCGAAAACAGCCGCGTCGCCAGGCGGCAGGTCAGCAGCAGCGTCCCCAGCCCGAAAACGGTCATCGCGATGCGTCCGGGCAGGATCACCCAGCCCGGATCGCCATAGATCGCGGTCGCGAACGCCGTCACCGTGGGGAACCAGCCTGCCAGCCATCCGGTCAGGAAGACGCCGATATTGACCAGCGCCAGCACATACATGGTGATGGTGGCCGGGTGGCCGAACCATCCAGGGTTCAGCGTGGCGCCGCGCAGCATCCTGATCGCGCCCAGCTCGAACATCAGTTCATCGGGGTCGTTGAGGCCCGGCAGCCCGAACCGGATCGAGGCGAGCCGAAGCCAGAGCGCCGCGATCAAAATCAGCGCGAGCAGCCAGAAGCGGGGACGACGAAGCACCGGCATCATGCCTCGTCGAGGAAGAGGCTGTCGCCCTGGACCGGAACGGGCCGCCCGCGGCGCCGCACGCGATTGTCCTCGCCTCCCGAAAGAGCGGCATCATCATGGCCGTTGGTGTCGATCCGCAGGCGCCGGGCGGTGCCTTCGATCGCCACGCCGCCGCCGAAGGCGCGATCCCGCCCGACGACCAGCAGCGCCACCGTTCCGCGTGCGCAGTCGCGCAGCAGCGCGGCGTCCCGTGGCGTGGCGTGGCGCGGATTGCCGATCCAGCCCTGCAGCGCAAAGCCGCGGCATGCGGACAGCTCCACGGGCGCGGCATGTTCCAGGATCTTCAGCCCCCGGACCTGCAATCCCTCGCTGTCGTTCACCAGCAGTCCCACGGCCGTGCCGCCGGCCGCGCTGTTGGTCGTACCGACCAGCTGCCCGCCCTGGATCGCGAGCGACCCATGCATCGCCTCGCACCGGATGCCCGCGCGGCCTTGCGGCGCGACCGCGACATAGGGTTCGGCAAGGTCGATCATCATATGGGCGGACGTATCGCGGATAACGATGCCGGCTTCGCCGCACTGGTCGACGATCGGCATGCGGATGTGAAGGTTTACATGGCCGTTGCGCGCCCGATCGCCGATCCGCGCGGTCTGCCCGTCGACGCGGATGCCCACCGCGACGGCCGTCGCCTCGAAATTGGTGATGAAACTGTCGGCGAAGGCGCCTTCCAGCAGCAGTCCCACCGAATCGCTGACGCCGGGATTGCCGCCGATGGTGGCGTTGCAGTCGGTCATGAACAGCGACGCGTTCCCTCCCGCAAGGCCGATGTCGCTCATCCCGTCGAGCAGGAAACCGCGCCAGGGCTGTCCGCCCTGCACAGCGGGGATCGACCGGAAGGCGACGCAGTCGATCAGCTGTGATCGCACCAGCCCGTGCAGCAGGAAACTTGTCCCGTGCTCGGCGGCGCTGACCTGCTCGAAACGAGCGTAGAGCAGATAGGACGCCGCCAGTCCGACGGGTTGGCGACCCGCACCTGCATCGACCGGCGCGCTGCGGCACAGGGCGAGCGATCGGATTTCGATGTTCTGCGGAAAGTCGTTGACGCTCGGCGGGCGCGATC
Organism: Sphingobium ummariense RL-3; assembly: GCF_000447205.1. GTDB lineage: Bacteria > Pseudomonadota > Alphaproteobacteria > Sphingomonadales > Sphingomonadaceae > Sphingobium > Sphingobium ummariense. Next base: position 38,443 of record NZ_AUWY01000047.1, read on the forward strand.
GGGGGCCCACGCGCATCACATCGCCTCGCCCGTTGGTCAGGATGAGGCGCGTTCCCTGCCATCCATCGGTGCCCCGGAAACCGGAGCCTGTGATGCGGCTGAACGCCCTTTCGACGACCAATGTGTCGGACAGATAATAGTCCGCGGGCAGAAGCTGCATCACGGGGTGGGCGGCGTGGCAGGCCTGCATCGCGGCCAGGCTGTCCCGCCCGCTGTCCCCGGGAGCAGCACCCCACCATTCGGGGTGGGCATGGGGCGTGCGGCCATGGTTCAGATCGACGCGGCCCGATCCGGCGAAGACCCGGGAAAGGGGCGCTTCGAAATGGCCCGACAACTGCAACGTGGCGCCAGGCGCGATCTCGATGACCGCGCCAGGGGCCAGTTTCAGATCGGCGTCGATCCGCATGTTCGCATCCACGCGGTAGACGCCGGCCGCCAGCGCATATCCATGCTCACCGGCGCGCAGCGGTTCCGCCGCGCTCGCCAGCCCGGCGCCCGCCAGCGCCACCGACAGCGGCAACAGGGCGCGACGCGAAACGGCTTCGATCATGCCTGCTGTTCCGGACCCTGGACTGGCGGACGGGGACGCAGGATGCCCGGAAGCAACGGCCAGTCGCGCCGGAACCGCCAGCGATCCTGCCAGCCCTGGCCGCGGATGTCCTTCCACACATCGTAGAGTGTGACGCCCGCAAGGCAGTTGCAGGCGATGAACATTATAACCGGACGCAATATCGAAAGAATGCCAATGCCATATTGGGCCAGCACCTGCCGATTACCCAGAAAGCTCTCGTGCAATATGGGCGGCATCCCTGCGGGAATGATATATTCGTCGGGAATGCAATAGAGATAGGTCAGCACGATGGCGGTTGGCCGCGCCCAACCGCGCCAGCGCTCCATAAAAATGGAAAGCAACAGGAAGATGGCTGTGTAACCACCGGCCTCGCTGGTCGCCAACGCAATGATGGTGCCAAACATAATGACCCGATGATTTGGTACGACCTCGGGACGAAGAAAGGTTGCAGCCACCCCGGCGACGGCAAGTGCCTGCGTCAAATAGGTCAGGCCTGTTGCCGTCAGGTAGATTGCATTGACCTGAGAGGAATTGAAAACAGCATAGACGGGGAAATTGCCGTGCACCACTGTACGCAGTGGCCCCAAGCTGGACGCATACCAAATGTCCTCAAGCCGCTCACCGCGCACAACGCCTGAAAATTGCGAGATGTTGTGGAGGATCGCCAGGGGATTGCCTTCCCCCAGAATAGCCCAACTAACCAGATAGACGCCGATCGTCGAGAGCACCGCGCCTTCAACCGCGAGCCAGCGGCGCTTGGCGAGCGGCGCCAGCACCGCAGCGATCATATAGACTTTCAGATTGACGACGATGCCGGCACACAGCCAGCGCAGACGGGCGGATCGGAGCAGAGGACCGTAGGCAAGCAGATAGGCGCAATAGGCGATGGTAATCAGATTTCCACGTTCCAATGCGTAGAGCATTGGGAAACCCAGGGCGATCGCTATGGATCGCGGCACATAAGTCGTACGATCCACCTTGCGCAAATGAAAGACTGTCAGCACGCCTGCCAACAGAAAAGAGCCGCAAATCGTCGCGTCGCCTAACCAGTCGCAAGCACGGGCATCGACATCGAAATTATTCGTATAGCATTGGTTGATGCTCAGAATCTTCATGATGACGAATGACAGCGGCGGATAGATCGACATTTCTATGTCATAGGCGCCCCGCCGGTGCGCATATTGAGCCAGCGAGAACCAGTCTGACCAGGTTCCCCAAGGTTCGTAGAAGAAGGGCTGGCGCATATAGCCATATTTGGCGAAATACCATGCGATATGACCAATCGCAGTCAGGATCGCGAGCACTAGGGCATATTCGATCAGCAGATGCCATCGACGCGGACGCGTTGCCGAAGTCATGCGGGCTTGTCGCGAAAGACGAGATATTTGAGCGCGAAATAGTTGATGGCGGAGACGATTATGGTCGACATCAGGCCCGCGAGATACGGTGAATCGATCACGCGAGAGCAGAGGAAGAGCATCGCCAGCCCGACCACATAATTGCCCGCATAGGAGAGGACGAAGCGGAAGCGTGCCGGAGCCGCATCGCGGAACACATGGCGGCTATAGGTCAGATAGTTAAACGCCATTCCCGCCAGATGCGCGATCAGTTGCGCGGCGAACAGGTTGAGGCCGAGCCAAACCAGCAGCGAATAGGCGCCGAAGCCGAAGGCGGTGTTGACCAGCCCGGCCTGATAGTAACGCCAGATTTCGCCGATGCGCTCCCGCGACAGCACCATGGCTCAATAATCCGGCGGGAAGTTGACGCGTTCCCGCTCCAGAACGAGCGGCGTACGCCGCGTGCGCTCGGACACGATCCGCAGGTTGTCGCCAAGCAGCCCCAGGAACCCGAACAGAAGCGCCAGTTCGGCCTGCACCACCGCCGCGATCAACCAGCCGGCGATCGGTCGGCCCAGAAAGAAGGCCGCGACCCCGCCGGCCAGCATCAGCAGGGTCATGAGAGCGCCGAAGACGCCGATGTAGATGGGCAGGCGCAGGAGACGCTTGGACGACCCCGCCAGCGCCGACATCGCGAAATCCAGCAAGGCGAAGAAATTGTTCTTCGACCTGCCGCCCGCTCGCGGAGGACGGGGATAGGAAACCGTTTCCAGCCGGTAGCCGGTTTCGACCAGCATGCCGCGGAAGAAGGGCTCGGGCTCCGCGAGCATGCGCGTGGCGTCGACCACCCGGGCATCGTACAGGCCGAAACCCGTTGCGTTGGGGATGATCGGATAGTCGCCGAAGTTGCGGGCGAGCCAGTAGGAAAGGCGGCGGAAGGCGCCCAGTGCGAGGCCGCTCGTCTTCTCGGCCTCCCGCACGCCCAGGATGATGTCGACGCCGGCCCGCCACCGCTCGACGAAATGCGGCAGCAGCGCCGGGGGGTCCTGGAAATCGGCGCACATGCCGACGACAGCGCGGCCGCGCGCCTGGTAAATGCCATGGGTCGGGCTGCGCATCTGACCGAAATTGCGGCTGTTGACGATCAGGCGCGTGCGCGGGTCGCGCGCGCAGATCCCCTTGATGATTTCCACGGTCCGGTCGGTGGAATCATTGTCGATGAAGATGATGTCGAAACTGATGCCGATCGGCGCCAGTTCCGCGGTCACCGCCGCATGGATGGCTTCGGCATTCTCTTCTTCGTTATAGCAAGGAATGACGACCGAAAGGTCCGGCCGCGCGTCTCCCAGGTGATCGTTCATCATGCCTCCGCGCCGTCCAGCGGCGGACGGATCAGATAGACCTCGATAGCGAGGCCGAACAGCAGTGTGGCGACCGCAGCGACCAGGGCCAGCCAGTTATACTGCCGTTCGGAATCGATATAGGCCGGCTCCAGAATGCGGATATTGGCTGTCGACGTCAGGTTTTCGACCGACGTTCCCTGCAGGTAGCGCTTGTAATTGTCATAGAGCCCCTGGGCGAGATCGAGGTCGCGACGCAGCTTGTCGACCCGGGTCGATTGCCGGACGACCTGGCCCACGGAGCTTTGCTGCTGCGGCGAAACGGACCGCGCTTCGGCCAGCTGCCGCTCGAGCGCTTCCCTTTCCGCCAGCCGCTGGCGGACGCTGAAATTGTCGTCGGTCGCGAACTGGCGGGCGGCGTTCAGCTCGACATCCTTGGCGCGGATCAGCGCTTCCAGCTCGGGGATGCGGTCGCCCGCGGCATAGATCGCCGCCTGCGGGCTGCTGTACCGCGTCTGAAGGCGGAAGGAGTCATAGGCCGCCTGGGCCTTGGCGAGCCGCTCGCTCGATTCGTCCACCAGCCTCAACAGGATGTCGCGCTTGTAGGACGTCTGCGTGCGCGAGATGGTGGCGAGCTGGACCCGGACGGCCTCGCCATAGGCGCTGACGATGTCCTTCGCCAGATCCTTGTCCCTCAGCTTCACCTCGAACTCGATGATGCCGCCGCGCAGCGTCGAGACATCGACCTTGCGGTCGAGCCATCGATGCGTCTCGATACGCGACAGTCCCAGGCGCTTGTCCAGCTTCAGCTTCTTTATGACGACGTCGCGCACATAGTCGCTGCGTGCCACCTTCATGCTGACTTCGACGGCCGCTTGGTTCCCGAAGACGCTGCCGACCGCACCCAGCTGGCCCAGCGTGCCGCTGAGGCCCAGGCTGGCGGGATCGGTTGGCGTCAGGCTCGACGCTGCACGGTATTTTTCGGGGAAAAGGGTCAGGACAGCGAAAATCGCGATCAGGATGATCAGGACGGTGCGCCGCAACGCGGCGTTGCGCACCAGCGGGGCATGAGCGATCATGCCGATAATGCTCCGGCGTGGCGTCATCAGTCGATCGCCGCGATGGCCGCTGCGGACAGGCCGAACTGCCCGATAATCTGGGCGATGTCGCGAATCTTCGCCCAGACCGACGAGGACTGCGTCTTGACCGGCACGAAGATGGTGTCGCCGGGAAGAACCCTGGCGTTCATCGCCCCGCGATTGCGCGTCAGGACCGATCCGTTCGCGCGGACCACAAAGATGTTGCCGCGGTCGGCGCCGCGGATCGGGCCACCGGCCTGTTGGACATAGTCCTTGATCCGCAGCGGCTTGCCACCTTCCAGCAGGAAGGAGGACGGCCGATAGACCGCGCCGAATACGCCCACCGTCTTCACGAGGGGCGGTATGACGATGCGATCGTTGTTCTCCAGCGGCAGGCTGCCGGGCAGCGCCGTGGTATCTGCTGCCAGGTTGAGCACCAGCCGGCCGTCGGGCTCCTTCTGGCGCAGCCGGTCGAGGAAGGTGCGCGCGGAGGCAGCCTGCGTCTGCCGGTCGCCGGTATCGCCCAGGCGGCTATCGGTCAGGGGCGCGACGGCGAGCGTCACTTCCATCTGTTCCACGGCTTCCAGGAAGCTGCGGCGCTGCTGGGAACGCACGGATTCGCGGAAGAAGCGGGTTCCGTACACGAAGGCGCGCGGCGTCAGCCCGCCGGCCATTTCCAGCACTTCCGACAGGGGCGTGTTGGGCGGCACATAATAGTTGCCGGGTTTGTTGACCTCGCCTTCGATCCGCACCACCGCCTGCTGCTTGTCCAGCGATCGTGCCAGCGTGCCCTGGGGCAGAATCTGGACGATGTCCCCGCCCTGGGCCTGTTCCGCATTGGCAAGGGCCCGGTCGATCTGCCGGCTGCCCACGCTATCCTGATCGTCGAGGCGATAGAGGATGAGGCGGGAAGGGTCCGCCACATTGGTCGGCCCACCTGCCAGCGCGAGCACGTCGGCAAGGCTTTCGCCCGGGCGGGTCTCGTAGATCGCCTCTTCGTTGACGCTGCCGATCACCGCGACCTGCTTGCCCACCGGGGGAATGAACAGCACGTCCTCATTCTGCAGAAGGGGGTCGAGCGAGCGGTCGCCCTTGCGCAGCAGCTGATAGAGATCGAAATCCGCCACCTCGGCGCCGTTGCGGTACAGCTTCACCGAACGGAAGCTACCACCAGCGGACGGCCCGCCCGCCGCCAGCACGGCATTGACCAGGGTGGACAGGCTGTTGACCGAATAGGCGCCCGGATTGTTCGCGAAGCCGGTGACATATACCCGGACGCCGCGCAGGCGGCTCAGGCTGACCGCCACGTCATAGCCGCGATACTGCCGGCCGATGGCGGCGGCGAGCCGATCCTTGAGATCGCGATAGCGCACGCCGATCAGGCTGACCGAACCGACATTGGGCAGGAAGATCCGCCCGTCCCTGTCAATCTGCGCTTCGACGCTGCCTTCGATCGATCCGGTCAGGGAAATCGACACCGTGTCGCCGACATTCAATGCATAGTCCGGCGGTATGGTGGTCGTGGCGGGCACGGCGAAATCACGCGCACTGGCGATGAGCAGGTCCGAACCATAGCGCTTCAGCTTGCGGCCGGTGACGTCTCTCACCCAGGTCTCGAACTCGCCGGGGGTTGCCGGGCGCTTGACCTGCACGCTTTCCATGTCGAGCAGGCCGTTCTGGCCCAGGCGCGGGCCAAAGCCCGGCATGGTGAGGTTGGTGCCGTTCGCGTCGCTGGACGAGGTTCCGCCCACCGACACCGGCTGGTAGGTGTCGCTTCCGGTGGATACCGTGGTCTGCGTGGAGGTCGATCCAGGGACCTGGTTCGTGCGGCCATAGGGGTCCGACGCCGTGCTCTGGCCCGTGCCATAGGGATCGAGAGGTGAGCCGCGCGGAATGGCGTTCGGGTCCACTGCCTGCGCGGCGAGCGGGTTGGCCGAAAGCAGGGCCATGATCGACACAGATGCGGTCAAACGGCGCAGCCCGGTCAGCAAAGCGGCAGGGCCAACAGTCGTACCCATCATCAACTTCCGTTCCTTCATATTCGCTGCGCGCCGTCTCGGCGCGCCCCTATCATGGGCCTCTCGTGGAGGCCAGCCCGTTGCGTCATCAACCGGCGGTCGCTTGCATGTCCTCTGCCGTTTCCCGTATCTGCTGGTCGAGCGGCACGCCCTCTATTCCATGCCGAGCCAGCAATTGGGTATAAGACGCCGTGTCCCCCACATAACAGTCCGCCACCGGATCGGTGATGGCAGCGCGCTGTACGGGGCCGCCGCCCAGCGCCTGCGCCACCATCCGTGCGACCGCTTCCAGCTCCAGCTTCTCGCCGCCGGTGTCGAACCGGGTCACCCCGCCGCCCGTTTCCGCCATCAACGCGAAGACCAGCGACATCAGCTCCCGGATCGCGACATAGGCGCGGAACACCTCCCGCGGGGCCCGCACCTCGATCGGCCGGCCCGCCAGCGCGTCGAGGATGAAGTTGGCGATGGCATAGGCCTGATGCTTGTTGATGTAGGGACCCGTGATGTTGAAGATCCGCCCGATCACCGCGCGGCGCCCGCTCTCCTGCGCCCAGGCGGCGAAGCGATCCTCGTCGTCCAGCTTCATCTGGCCGTAAAGCCGCATGGCCGGGCTGGCGAGCGGATCGGCAGCCTTGGAGGCCGCGCCCGAGGACGCGATGAACGCCGCCTCGACCGGCAGCGTCCGCACGGCATCCAGCACCGTTGCGCTGATCGCGTCGTTGGCGGTGCGATACTCTGCCTCGCTCATCGCCTCGGCGCGCTCCTTGGTCTGGAACGCAAAATGCAGCAGCCAGACGGTGCGCGCCTCCAGCGCGGAAAGCTCGGACAGGGGACGCTGGTTGAGCTGCCGGCCGCTGCGCAGCGTCAGCGGCCGCGCGGCACTCCCATAGCAGGAGACGCGCCGCACGACATCATCGCCCAGCGCCTGCTCCAGCAGGTCGAGCGTGGCGAGGCCGATCCAGCCGCCTGCACCGGTGATGGCGAGATGCTGATCCCCGGCCGCGATGGCATGGGCAATGGCGGGTTCAAGCATGGACCTGCGCCGCCCGCGCGGCAATGGCCATTGCGAGCGTGGGGAAGCAGTCGAAGCTCTCGCCCACCTCCGGCACCCAGAAGGGCTGGGCATAACCATAGGTCATGAAGCAGAAGGCCATGCCGGCCGCCCGCGCGACGTCATGGTCCAGCTCGCTGTCGCCGACATAGACGCAGTGCTCCGGCGCGCAGCCCAGGCGTTCCGACACGGCGGCCAACAGGTCGGGTGCGGGCTTGGGGCGCAGGCCTGGCTGTCCGCCCACCACGACGCGGAAATAGGGGGCGAGGCCCGTATCCTCCAGCACCTTCTCGCACAGCGCCTGCGGCTTGTTGGAGCAGATCGCCAACTCCAGCCCCATGCCGTGCAGCTGTTCCAGGCCTTCGGCCACGCCGGGGTACAGGCTGTCCGCCGGGGTGTCGTGCCGCGTGTAGCGGGCGCGGAAATCGGTGAGGTCCGCGTCGGGATCGACACAGGCCGGCCCCAGTAGCGCGGCGACCATGTCGCGCCCCCCGCGGCTCATATGCTGGCGGGCGCCTATCGGGTCGATGCTGTGGGCGACGCCGCGATCGGCGATCATCGCCGAAAGGATCGAGACGCAGATGCCGCAGCTGTCGACCAGCGTCCCGTCCAGGTCGAAGATGACATGACGGATCAAGGCGCTATCCCGCACGGCTCCATCGCTTCGGCCAGTTCCTCGCGCGGCAGGAAGGGGGACAGGTCCTCGAGCGTAGGGGACACCATCGTCCCGTCCTCCAGCCGGCGGGAGGACAGCTTGGGCGCGAATTCCTGCCGCTTGTCGATCATCACCTCGCACAGCTGCGGCCCTTCGCCGTCCAGCGTCGCACGGATCACGGCGCTCAGCGCGTCGTGGCTGGCGACGGTGGTGGACGGCAGGTCGAAACCGGCGGCGAGCTTCGCAAAGTTCGGGAAGCTGAGGCCGCTGTCGGGGCCACAACCCACGATATTGTCCGGGAAATGATTCTGCTGCGACTGGCGGATCGAATGATAGCCGTCATTGTTCAGTACGAAGATCTTCACCGGCAGCTTCTGGCCGACGATCGTCTGCAGCTCCTGCAGGTTCATCATGATGCTGCCGTCACCCGCCAGGCAGATGATGCGGCGGCCGCCCGCTGCATGGAAGGCGCCGACCGCCGCCGGCAGGTCATACCCCATCGAGGCGCAGCCCGAATTGGTGTAGAGCCGCTGCCCCGGCTTCAGGTTCGCCGCCTGGAAGATGGTGACGCAGGCCGTGCCGTCGCCGGACACGACGATGTCGCCTTCTTCCAGTTCCTTGAACAGCAGGTCGCCGAACACATAGGGATTGATGAGGCCTTCGGTCGCCCAATATTCGGGCAGGACCACCGGATAGCGGGCCGACCGCTCGCGGCTGCGCGCCAGGAAGGCGGCGCGCGCCTCCGCCTTGTCGTCGGCGGGGACGGGCAGGGCGGCCGCCGCCGCGAAGAAGCTGCGCAGGTCCGCATGGACCGGGCGATGCAGCTTCAGCGTCGGCTTCTCCAGCTCGGCCCGGTCGATCTCCACCATCGCGACCTTCGCGTTGCGCGCGAAGCTCTGCCAGTTGTAGCTGATCTGGCGGATGTTGAGGCGTGACCCCAGCACCAGCACATAATCCGCCGTCTGCACTGCGAAATTGCCGCCGCGATCGCCGACCGTGCCGGGGCGGCCGACATAGAGCGGATGGCCGTTGGGAATGGTGTCATGGGCGTTCCAGCCGGTGACGACCGGCACGCCGAAGCGCTCGACGAACGCCAGGAAGGCGTCATGCTGGCCCGAAATGCGCACGCCAGCGCCGGCGAGCACCACCGGCCGCTCCGCCGCGCACAGTTCCGCGAGCACGGTCGCGACCTCGGCCGAAAGCGCCTCGCCCTCCAGCAGGCCCAGTTCCGCCTGGTTGTTCGCGGCTTCGTTCGCGTCCTCATTGAGGCTGGCTGGATCGAACGGTTCGAGCGCGTCGAAATCGACCGGCGCCGCCTGGACGTCGATCGGCACGTCGATCCACACCGGGCCGGGGCGCCCGCGCCGGCACAGGTGGATTGCCTTTTCCACGACCTTGCGAGCGTCCAGCGGGTCGTTCAGCACCACGGCATATTTGGTGATGCCGCGCACCATCGACACGATGTCGACTTCCTGATCGCCCAGCTGGCGCAGGGGCAGGGGGTAGTTGGGCGCGCAGGTTTCGCGCTTCACCTGGCCGGACACGACGACCATGCCGATGGAATCGACATAGGCGCCATAGACGCCGTTCAGCGCGTTGACCCCGCCCGGGCCGGTGGTGACGTTCACCACCGCGGGGCGGCCCGACAAGCGGCAATAGCTTTCCGCGGCGATCGCGGCGGCCTGCTCATGATGGGTGAAGATCTTCTTCAACCCCGGCTCGCGGCCGAATGCATCGTTCAGATGCATGGCGCCGCCGCCGGTCAGCATGAAGCAATCGGTGATGCCATGCTCGACCAGCAGACGGGCGATCAGGTCTGCAACGCGCATTTTTGCCATGAAGTTCAGGCCGCCTTCTTGGCCGAGCTCGACTGGCGGGCTTCCATCATCGCGATGCGGGCTTCGTCCTCGGCGGAAATGCTGCGATAATAATCGCGCTTGTTCTTCAGCCAGAGCAGCTCGAACTCGATCGCCAGCTCCATGCCGGCCTCGGCGTTGCCGCTCTCCAGCACCGCGCCGTCGAAGATGACCTTGCGGGTCTCGAAACGGTCCAGCCGGCGCGTGCGCGCGTCGCTCAGCAGCGGCACGGACGCGGGGCTCACGCCGCCGCCTACCACCAGCTCCAGGCCGCGGTCACGGCAGACATCGGCGACCGCATTGACATAGCCCGCCATCTCGTCGCTGTTCACGAAGTCGCGGGTATGCCCCATGGAGCCGGCAAAGTCGACGCGGCCGAACACCATGCCCACGCCGCCCTTCTGCGCCACTTCGCCCATTTCCTTGAGCTGGTCGAAGGTCTGGCGCGTCTCGACGTTGAACAGGAAGCTGACGTCCTGCTGCTCGTCCGCCGGATAGACCTTGTTCTTCGCATCGACGAACTTCTTGAGCGCATAGGGCGTCTCGACCATCGGCGCGATGATATAGTCGACGCCGTAGAGGCGGCATTCGATCAGGTCGCGAATGGCCTCGCAGCCGCCGATCTTGATGGCGACCTTGACGCCGGCCCGGCGGGCGATCTCCAGCAGGCGCAGCAGTTCGTCGACGCGCGTGCCTTCAGCCTCGAACTCGGCCTTGACCGCCAGCACGCCGAAATCGGCCTTGGCAGTCTCCAGGATGGCCAGCATCCGCTTCTCATGCTTGTTCACATCGCTTCTCCTGAAATCCCTTCGCGCTCGCCCTCAGGCGTCCTTGCGCAGAAACGCGCCGATCATTTCGGCCATATAATCCAGATGGTCCGGCGTCAGGCCGGGGAAGACACCGATCCAGAAGGTGTTGGTGGTCACCAGATCGGCATTGGTGAGCTCGCCGACCACGCGGTAGTTGCGGCCTTTCATGTAGGGCTGGCGCAACAGGTTCCCGCCGAACAGCAGGCGGGTGCCGATCTTCTTCTCGTTGAGATACTGCACCAGTTCCTCGCGGTCGATGCCGCTGCCGGGACGGATGGTGATCGGAAAACCGAACCAGGACGGCTCGCTGTTCGGGGTCGCCTGCGGCAGGATCAGGACATCCTCGAACGCCTTCAGCCGTTCGGTCAGCCCCGCGAAATTGCGGGCGCGCGCAGCGATGAAGTCCTCCAGATGGCCGAGTTGCGCCAGACCCACGGCAGCCTGCATGTCGGTGATCTTGAGGTTATAGCCCGCATGGCCATAAGTGTACTTGTGGTCATACCCCATCGGCAGCGACCCCAGCTTGCGCCCGAAGCGCTTGCCGCAGGTATTGTCCATGCCCGGGGCGCACCAGCAGTCGCGGCCCCAGTCGCGCATCGATTCGATCACGCGCTTCAGACGTGGCTTGTCGGTGAACACCGCGCCGCCTTCGCCCATGGTGATGTGGTGAGCGGGGTAGAAGCTCAGCGTGCCGATATGGCCGAACGTGCCGACACCCTTGCCGTCATAGGTCGCGCCCAATGCGTCGCAGCAATCCTCGACCACCCACAGGTTGTGCTTCTCGGCGACCCGCATCACTTCGCCCAGGTCGAACGGGTTGCCCAGCGTGTGGGCGATCATGATCGCGCGGGTCTTGTCGCTGACCGCCGCTTCGATCATCTCGGGCTTGATGTTGTAGGTCGGGATGTCGACGTCGACGAAGACCGGCGTCAGCCCATATTGCAGCGACGGGTTGACGGTCGTGGGAAAGCCGGTGGCGACGGTGATCACCTCGTCGCCGGGCTTCAGCGCTTCGCCGCGGAAATAGTGCGACGTCAGCGTGGAAAGCGCCAGCAGATTGGCCGACGATCCGCTGTTGGTGGTCAACGCATGGGCAACGCCCAGCCGCTTCGCCAGCTTCGCCTCGAACGCCTCGTTGAAACGTCCCGTGGTCAGCCAGAAATCGAGCGAGGAATCGACCAGATTCCGCATGTCGGTTTCGTCATAGACCTTGCCTGACACGGGAACGACGCTTTCGCCCGGCAAGAAGGTCTTGGGGGCATGGAACCGTCGCGCATATTCGCCCGTCAGGTCGAGGATGAGCGCGCGCAGCTGCGCTTCGTCACAGTCTTCGGCCAGCGCAACCGGATTGGCAACGGCCTGTTCAACAGTCATTCACGCATACTCCCCCACAGGCAAACCCTACTGCCTACGATACCGATAGCGCACGATCCAACTGCTTACGATAAGCCGTCAGTTGTGCAAAGGACACTTGCGCCGCATCGAGCCCGTTCGCGACATCGCGATGCCAGCTGGTGATATAATCCAGCGCTTCCTGCAGTCGCAGCGCCGGGCGCCAGCCCAGTTCGCTGCGGGCCTTGGAGCAATCCAGCTTCAGGATCTTCGCTTCGTGCGGCTGCACGATCTCTTCGGTGCGCCAGGCGGGGCCACCCCATGCGGCGCACATCTTGTCCGCGATCCAGTCGACCGGACGGGTATCGTCATCGGCCGGACCGAAATTCCATCCCGACGCCATGGCGGCATTTCCATCGGCCAGACCCTGCGCGATCAGCAGATAGCCGCCCAGCGCCTCCAGCACGTGCTGCCAGGGCCGGATCGAGCCGGGCGAACGGATGAAGGGCGCCTCGCCCGCGATCAGGGCGCGGATGATGTCGGGGATCAGCCGGTCGGCTGCCCAGTCGCCGCCGCCGATGACGTTGCCGGCGCGCACCGAGGCGAGCAGCGGACCTGCGCCGAAAAAGCTCCGCCGATAGGCCGCGATCACCAGTTCGGCAGCGCCCTTGCTGGCGCTGTAGGGATCGTGCCCACCCATTGGGTCGCTTTCGCGATAGGGCCAGACCCATTCGCGGTTCTCATAGCATTTGTCGCTGGTGACGCAGACGATGGCCCGCAGGTCTGCCGCGCGGCGACAGGCATCCAGCACATGGACGGTGCCCTGCACATTGGTGGCGAAGGTTTCCGTGGGGCAGTCGTAGGAAAGGCGCACCAGCGGCTGGGCCGCCAGGTGGAAGACGACTTCCGGCCGCGCCTTCGCGACCGCCGCCTCGACCGCCGCCATGTCGCGGATGTCGCCCTCGATATGGGTGACGACCTCCTCGACGCGGGCTTGACGGAACAGGCTGACCTCGTCGGCGGGCAGGGAGAAGCCGGTGACCTCCGCGCCCATCTGCGCCAGCCACATGGAAAGCCAGCTGCCCTTGAACCCGGTATGTCCCGTCAGGAATACGCGGCGCCCTTGCCAGAACGCCTCGTTTACCATGACTTCCAGGGCGCTCCGCCGGCCCACAATTCTTCCAGATGCTGCTTGTCGCGCAGCGTGTCCATCGGCTGCCAGAAGCCGTCATGGCGATAGGCGACGAGCTCGCCCGACGTGGCGAGCTTTTCGAGCGGCTCGCGCTCCCAGATCGTGTCGGGCGTGTCGATCAGGTCGATCACCGACGGGTCGAGCACGAAGAAGCCGCCGTTGATCAGGCCGCCATCGCCGTTCGGCTTCTCCTGGAAATCGCGCACCAGGTCGCCGTCGAACTGCAGCGGGCTCTGTTGCAAAAATCGTGAAGCTTGAGCATGCTTGGCGGAGATTGGACGGACGGAACGATGACGGATTTCAAGTGGCGCCATTTCCAGGGTGATGTGATCCTGTGGGCGGTGCGCTGGTATTGTCGCTATCCGATCAGCTATCGCGACCTTGAGGAAATGCTGGCGGAACGCGGCATTTCGGTCGACCATACGACGATCTATCGCTGGGTCCAGTGCTACGCCCCGGAGATGGAGAAGCGGCTGCGCTGGTTCTGGCGGCGTGGCTTTGATCCGAGCTGGCGCCTGGATGAAACCTACGTCAAGGTGCGGGGCAAGTGGACCTACCTGTACCGGGCAGTCGACAAGCGGGGCGACACGATCGATTTCTACCTGTCGCCGACCCGCAGCGCCAAGGCAGCGAAGCGGTTCCTGGGCAAGGCCCTGCGAGGCCTGAAGCACTGGGAAAAGCCTGCCACGCTCAATACCGACAAAGCGCCGAGCTATGGTGCAGCGATCACCGAATTGAAGCGCGAAGGAAAGCTGGACCGGGAGACGGCCCACCGGCAGGTGAAGTATCTCAATAACGTGATCGAGGCCGATCACGGAAAGCTCAAGATACTGATCAAGCCGGTGCGCGGTTTCAAATCGATCCCCACGGCCTATGCCACGATCAAGGGATTCGAAGTCATGCGAGCCCTGCGCAAAGGACAGGCTCGCCCCTGGTGCCTGCAGCCCGGCATCAGGGGCGAGGTGCGCCTTGTGGAGAGAGCTTTTGGCATTGGGCCCTCGGCGCTGACGGAGGCCATGGGCATGCTCAACCACCATTTCGCAGCAGCCGCCTGATCGGCGCAGAGCGACAGCCTACCTCTGACTGCCGCCAATCTTTGCAACAGAGCCGGCCTGCAGGCTATCTCGATCATGCGGCCGTTTGCCGCTGGTCCGGGCGAGGCTCTGCGCGCGGTCGCGCAGATAGGCTATCGGTCGATCGAAACGATCGGCGCTATGGGACTGGAGGCCGAGCGGTGCGCCGACCTGCTGAAGGAAAATGGCATCCGGTCCCCATCGATGCACGCTTGTCCGGCCTCCTTCTACGATATGATGGTCGCGTGGGACGCTGGCCGGATGCCGATGAAAGCCGTCTTGGATCAGATACAGTCGATCTATTCGCTCGACCGGATGCCCTATGTTCTCGAAGAGGCGATCGGCATGGCGGGCATCATGGAACAGCGCACCGTGGTTTGGAGTAATCTCACTGACGTCGATCTGGTCAGCGCCGGGGCCGTGAGCCGCATCGCAGCAGCCTTCGAGGCGGGCGCGCGCCAGTGCGCCGATGCCGGTATGAGATTCGCTTTCCACAATGGCAGCAAGGGCTTCGTGCCGGTAAACGGCAAGCGGCCCTACGACATCCTCCTGGAGGAAACCGATCCCGCCCATGTGAAGATGGAGATCGACGTCTATTGGGCGTACAGAATGGGGATCGATCCGATTGCCTATATGCGCGACAATCCAAGCCGCTTCCATCTATGCCACCTCAAGGACATGAACGCCAACGGTGACATCGTCGGCGCTGGAAAGGGCGTTTTGGACTTTGCCGAGATTTTCCGGACGGGTGCAGCCACCGGCGTAGAAACCTATTATGTCGAATATGACCAAGCGCCGGAACCAATGGCCAGTATCCGCGATGCCTTGGCCTATCTCCAGTCGGTTCGCTCAACGGCCGCATCTTAGCGAACTCGTCGAGCTTGTCCGATCAATGCTGCATCATGCGGACGCACTCGTCCCAGTATTGCTATATTGCTGCAAGTAGGCCAGATTCAGCGACCGGCGGCCTTCGTCAGAAGCGGAGGCGGAACGCATCGACATCGATCGATGTCGGAATGTCCGCCCAGTGCCAGCGCACGAAGAACGGATCGTTCGGCGTGAACACATCGCGGACAAATACGGACATGGGGGTTCAAGTAGTGGCGGACGGACCCGTTGAAGGATCATGTTTCCCTTGCCAGGAAAAGCGCTTGTCATCGCTCGCTCGACATTGCCGCCGGGTAGATGGAGGTCGACCAGTCCTTGCGTGAACCGTTGCGCCAGCGCCGGGGCTGCGGCGACGGCAGCGATACCAAGCGCAGCACGATACAGAAGCCGGGGGCGGCTCGTCTCGGCCGGCTCCGGCCGAGCCGAAGTTGCCAAGAGCAGAGCCACGCGCGCAGCTAGCGGCGCGGCGGCACGTCGTGTGCCTCGTAGATGCTCTTTTTCCTTTGCACAACTGGACGGTGGGAGCGCCCGCGCGCTGTAGATCCGGTATGCGACGAAGGCTCGCGACCAATGAGGCCAAGGCCCGCATCAGGCTGCGGGCGATAATCAATCGGAGCTCGATGACCCGTCCTGCGGAGTCAGATCGGTGCGGTCTGTTGTCGAGACCGTGACCTCCACCTTCATGCCGAGAAAGGCGTCGTCGACGCCGACATAGCGACCATCGATGGGGCTCAACTGCGCGATGCTCCGGCCGACCGCGACAGGGACCAGATGTGCTTCTCCCATGCGGCCATTGGTCGGATCGAACGCAACCCAGCCCGCACGGGGCAAATACACCTCCGCCCACGCATGGGTCGCTCCGTGCTGAAATCCCGGGTCGGCGGGATTTTCCAGGATCGCCGGATCGAAGAGATAGCCGGACACCGCGCGGGCTCCAAAACCAAGCTGCCGAACCGCTTCGATGAACAGCGTGGCGAGATCGCGGCACGAGCCCGAGGCGAGATCAAGCGTCTCCTGCGGGGACTGCGTCCCGATCTCTTCTCGCGCGACATAGGTCATGCCAATGCGGGCGGCCGCGTTCATGTCTTGCAGCAGCGACAGCGTGTCGGTGTCTACGCCGAGCACCTGCGCATGCGCCCAAGCCGCCAGCCGGCCCTCCGAATCCGTATGCTCCGGTACCATCAGCGCACCGAGATCGGTCAGCTCCTCGTGCGAATAGTCAAACGGATAGCGGTGCGCATGTGGCGCGATCTTGAGGATGGGCCAGGCGGCGGCGGTCTGGTTGACAATCACGCGATTGGTGATCGTCAGGTGTTTAGAAGGGTTCGGAAAGGAGGCCGTGGCGATAAGATTGCCGAAGACATCCTGTGTCCACTCCAGCTCCGCTGCGGGTTCGCAACTGAGGTCGGCGGAAATCAGGCGTAGCGCATGCGAGCTGCGCGGCGTGAGCATCATCCGATGCACAAGCAGCTCGACCGGCCCTCGATATCCATAGGTGGTGACATGCAAGATATGGAGCCGCATTCCGTCACCTCCTGAATTGCGACATTACCGCCGGAAGTCTCCTTAACCAGGATCGGCATGCCCCCGGTCGGGATTTTCGCTCAGCCCGCGGTAATCGGCGGTGGGTGGCTCCTTCGACAGCAGATGCGCCTCGGCAAATGCCCTGCCAGATAGCTTCCGATCTTCGCGCAGGCCGGCGGCCAACCCTTCCCTGGCCCAGGCGGCAGCGGCGACGTTCGCCACCAGCCTGACATTGTTGAGCGTGGTGGCGCGAGCGACGGCATGGTGATGCGCTTCCTGGGCGCGGCAGAGAATAGAGGATAGATGCATGGGGGACGGCCTTCCGTGAAAGAGGAGATCAATCCTTTTTGGACTGTTGCGCCGAAGGCGTTCCCTTCAACGATGGATTGGAGGCATTCTGCTTGGGCGGCTCCGGCTTCTTCGGTTTTCGCGCTTCGCGGTTGCCACGCTGTTGTCCCTTGGCCATGTCGTCATTCCTTGAATACGGGCCCGGCCGGACCCTGGTGCAGATGATCAGCGTCCCGAGGGCGGCACAGGCGGACGAGCTCCACCTGAGGATGGCCACTCGCGAAACTGCGCATGCGCCGCCTTCTCCGCGTCGGCAGTCGGCTTGCGAACGAGAGCGATACGCGGCCTAGGCCGCACAAAGCTCCTATGAAGGGCAGATCGCATGATAAGCTCCGCGTCAGAGCGGGAGCATGAAGAACTCTCAGTCGCCACCAAGCTCGAAACGGACGGCGCGATAGAATGTATATGGGGACGGCAGTCAGGTAGCACCAGACCTATTGCCCGAGTTCGCAGATAATTCATCTACATCCTTGCTATTTGCCCCGTCCAATCCAACATTGTGCAGTGCAGCAACTCGATTGGATCGGTCTGCATGTCAGGGCTTCCGCCGTGGCCAGGAGAAAGCCGCATGCGAAGCTTGAACGATACACTCAGCCGCCTTGCCCGATTGCGAGACCATTCCTTGCCCGGCTTACCAGGCAGGTTTGCGGAAGACCGGCTGTCGGATCTCGGCGCATCCGGGTCCAATCCCGGTGCGCTTCGGGGCCGCTTCTACGTTCCCCACACTCGGCATGCACCGACAGCGCTGGTCGTCGTGCTGCACGGCTGCACCCAGGATGCGGCTGGATATGATCATGGATCGGGCTGGTCGCGGCTGGCCGACGAACAGGGCTTCGCGGTGCTTTATCCGGAGCAGCAGCGCGGCAACAACGCGAACCTCTGCTTCAACTGGTTCAACACGGGCGACACGCAGCGCGATGCAGGCGAGGCACTGTCCATCCGCCAGATGGTCTCGGCGATCATCGAGGTCCATGGAATTGATCCATCCCGCATTTTCGTGACCGGGCTTTCGGCGGGCGGTGCCATGGCGTCGGTGATGCTTGCCACCTATCCCGACGTGTTTGCCGGGGGCGCGATCATCGCCGGTCTACCTTATGGCACGGCCACCTCCATCCCCGAGGCGTTCGATCGCATGCGGGCGCACGGCGGCCCTCCGGCGGCCGCGCTGGGCAAGCTCGTCACTGCTGCGTCACCGCACAAGGGGCCCTGGCCGACGATCTCGGTGTGGCATGGCGACAGCGACGCCACCGTCAGCCATGCGAATTCGGCACTCATCGTCGAGCAATGGCGTTCCATCCACGGGATTGCGCGCACACCGAACACTGTCGAGAAAGGCGAAGGCTATCTTCGCCGTGTGTGGCGCGATGCCCACGGGCACGACGTGATCGAGGAATATTGCATCGCTGGCCTGGGCCATGGCACTCCACTCAACACGTCCGGGCCCGAGGCCTGCGGAACGGCGGGACCGTACATGCTCGAGGCGGGGATTTCTTCGACGCGGCGGATTGCGAACTTCTGGGGGCTGAGCGCGGGCCGTGCCGAGGTTACACGACCGCGGCCGTCCACGGCGCGTCTAAGCGCAGACACGAGCGTTGCCGCCGAGCCTTACGCAATGCGGCCCCGATCGCAGGTCGCTTCCAGTGGCGTCGGACGCATAATCGAAGATGCTTTGCGCGCTGCCGGCCTGATACGCTAAGCAGGACCTGAAAGGACTCCAGTGGAGCTCTCGCACCAGTTTTACGTCCTGCTGCTTGCCGGGCTGGGTGTGCTGGTGCTGATGACGGCCTGGCTGCCGATGCTGCTGCGCAAGGCTCCCCTGTCTCTTCCGATCCTGTGCGTCGCCGCGGGGGCTGCGCTGTTCGCGCTGCCGCCGCTCAGGCCCTTTGCGGTCCACCCGCTGCGATTGCCGGTCGTGGCGGAGCGGCTGAGCGAGCTCGTCGTCATCGTCTCGCTGATGGGGGCGGGGCTCAAGATCGATCGGATGATCGGGCTGCGCAGCTGGTCGCTCACCTGGCGGCTGCTGGGCATCGCAATGCCGATCACCATGCTCGTGGTCGCGGGCCTTGCATGGGGCTCGGAGTGGCCGGTCCGACGGCGGCGCTGCTGATCGCCGCCGTACTCGCGCCGACCGACCCAGTGCTTGCCAGCGATGTCCAGGTGGGTGGTCCCGGTGAAGGGCAAGAGGACGAAGCACGTTTTGCCTTGACCTCCGAGGCCGGGCTCAATGACGGCCTCGCCTTCCCCTTCGTCCATCTTGCTATTGCCCTGAGCGCAGCATCTTTCGGAAGCATCGATCTGCTCGAATGGCTTGGGCGCGACCTCCTTTGGAGGACTTTCCTTGGAGCCGCCGCAGGCTATGCCATCGGACGCGGCCTCGGTTATCTGACCTTTCACCTGCCGATGCGCGCAAGTCTCTCGCGCACGGGGGATGGCTTCGTTGCGCTGGCGGTTACGCTGATCGCCTATGGCGTGGTCGAGATGCTAGGCGGGTTCGGTTTCCTGGCCGTCTTTGTCTCGGCCCTGGCGCTGCGCAACGCCAGTCGCGACGATGATTATCACGACCGGCTGCATGGATTCGCCGAGGAGGCGGAGCGGTTGCTGATGATGGTGCTGCTCGTCCTGTTCGGTGGCATCCTTGCCTTCGGCGGTCTGCTCACTGGCTTCGACTGGCTGATGCTGCTGTTCGTTGCCGGCGTCCTGCTGGTGGCGCGCCCGGCTGCAGGCCTATTCAGCCTTGTCGGATCGAGGCTGCCTTGGCGCGAGCAACTGGTGATATCCTTCTTCGGCATCCGCGGAATGGGCTCGATCTACTATCTTGCCTTTGCGCTCAATCATGGGTCTTTCGCCGACCCACACCGGCTCTGGGCGATCATCGGCGGGGTCGTGCTCGCCTCGATCCTATTGCACGGCGTCACCGTAACGCCGGCATTGCGACTGCTCGACCGATGGCAGCGGCGCCGGGTTGACTCTCACACTTAACTCCCACTCCGCCGGACGGACAAAGAAATGACGCCCGGTAAAGCGAATGCGTGTCGGAACTAACGGTGCCGTCGCCGGTTAGAGCCTAGCTCGCGATCAGCCCTCGTCAGCGGAGGGTAGATATGCGCAAAATTACGGTTCTTGTCGTCGAAGACCAACCATTGCTTCGTCTGAACGCGGTCGACATGATCGAGGAGGCCGGCTTCATCGCTCTGGAGGCCGAAGATGCCGATGCCGCTATCGCGATCTTGATGCTGAGCGCAGACGTTCAGTTGGTTTTCACCGATATCGAGATGCCGGGATCGATGGACGGTATCCAGCTTGCCGCGCTCGTTCGCGATCGGTGGCCACCAATGCATATCATCATCACCTCAGGGCGAGGCGCAGTTGACGCGAGCACGCTTCCAGTCGGCTGCCCGTTCGTCGCGAAGCCACCGATATGGCCCGCCTTGATTGAAACAATGCGGTGCCTCACCACCGCCTGAGAATGCGTTCAAGGCAGCGTTTCATCTTTTCCCGGACAGCGTTGCAGCAAGCGTGTAGAGCAAAGGTCTCTCTCACGATTGGACGAACGATGTTGGCCGCACGGACGCCCGATATGCATGAGTGGCGATCCGACCAGTTGCGCCACGCGATTAAGGCCGCGGGAGTGGCTTTGTGGTCGTGGAACGTCGATACCGACGCCTTCGCAATGGACGAACTGGGGTTCGAGCTGTGGAAGCTGCCGCCCAGCGACCACGTGACCTTCGGCGAGCTATCCGCACGGATTCACCCGGCGGACCGTGACCATGTTCAGTCTGCCTTCAGTGCCACCCGTGCGATCTTAGGTCCCTATGAGACCGATTTTCGGATTATGATTGGCGACACGGTGCGCTGGGTGACGGCCCGCGGCCAAGGCGAGGATGCCGGCATCGTCGGCAGGACGATGTATGGCATCTTCCTCGATGTGACGGAGCGCAAGCAGGCCGAAGAAGGCCATGAACTGCTCGCCGGAGAGATGAGCCACCGCGTCAAGAATCTGCTCGCGATCGCTGCGGGTCTGACGGCAATCTCATCGCGCTCGGCCAACAGCGTCGAGGTTTTGGCACATGAGCTGACCGAACGCCTCTCGGCGCTTGGCCGCGCGCATGATCTGGTGCGGCCGCTTCTCGATGGCCGAGGCAAGGCCGCACTGCTCGGAGACCTGTTTGCCGTGCTTTTAGCTCCCTATGACGATCTGGGCGCATTCAAGGGCCGTATCCGGATTGCGGTTGAACGAATGGGCATAGGCGAAGGTGCAGCAACTGGGCTTGCCCTCGTGATCCACGAGCTAGCCACCAACTCGATGAAATATGGGGCGCTCTCGGCTCCGGTTGGCACGCTCGACCTCTCGAGCATCGTGGACGGCGAGGACCTCGTCCTTACGTGGCTGGAACATGGTGGCCCCAGGGTCATCGACCCGGCGGGACGCGCTGGTTTCGGAAGCAAGCTTGTCCAGCGCAGCGTGACGGGTCAGCTCGGCGGCACGATCGAATATGACTGGGCCGAGAGCGGTCTCGTGGTGACGCTCCGCATGAGTCGCGGCCGACTTGCCAACTGACCGTCGAGCTCGATTGGCCCGCGCCGCAAATGCCTGTTTCTTCCTGTGCGGGCCGGCGGACGGGGGCTCCATCTTGTTTTCTATGTCGCTGGCCCCCACATCATGTCCGTTGGCATTCGCGTCTCCGCGATATTCAATCGCAAATCGGCAGCGCTGGCTCCCCGCTTGTGAAGCGACGACATCTCGTCGCGGTCCAGCGGCAGGATGCTGTTCATGACATTTCGACCTCTTCACGACCGCGTGCTGGTCCGCCGTATCGACGCGGCCGACAAAAGCGTCGGCATCATCATCATCCGCGATACCGCCAGGGAAGAAGCCACAGGAGGGCGAGATCGTCGCCGCCGGCCCGGGCGTCAAAGCTGAGAACGGCGTGCTCACGCCGCTCGATCTCAAGGCGGGCGACCGCATCCTGTTCGGCCAATGGTCGGCTCGGAGGTCAGGCTGGACGGTGAGGACCTTCTCATCGTGAAGGAAAGCGATGTCCTGGGGATCATTGGCTGACCCAAGCCTTCCCGTCTCCCGCCGATGCCCGTCCGGGCAGCGGACGACCAGCCTCAAAAGGATCAGACAATATGCCCGCCAAAGACGTCAAATTCTCGCGCGACGCCCGCGAAGGCATCGCCCGCGGTGTCGATATTCTGGCCAATGCCGTCCGCGTGACGCTTGGCCCCAAGGGCCGCAACGTGCTCATCAACAAGAGCTATGGTGCGCCGCGGATCACCAAGGACGGCGTGACGGTCGCCAAGGAAATCGAACTGAGCGACAAGTTCGAGAATATGGGCGCGCAGATGATCCGGGCGGTCGCGGCCAAGGCGCAGGATCATGCCGGCGACGGCACGACCACTGCGACCGTGCTTGCCCAAGCGATCGTGCGGGAAGGCATGAAATCCGTCTCCGCCGGCGTCAATCCGATGGATCTCAAGCGCGGTATCGACATTGCCGTCGGCGCTGTCGTTACCGAGCTCAAGGCGCGCTCGAAGCCGGTCTCCGACAATCAGGAGATCGCCCAGGTCGGCATCGTCTCGGCCAATGGTGACGAAGTCGTCGGCCGCAAGATCGCGCAAGCGATGGAGAAGGTCGGCAAGGAAGGCGTCATCACGATCGAGGAAGCGACTGGCGTCGAGTTCGAGCTGGAGGTGGTGGAAGGCATGCAGTTCGACCGTGGCTATCTTTCGCCCTACTTCATCACCAACCCGGAAAGGAGCCTGGTCGAGTTTCAGGATCCCTATATCCTGATCCACGAGAAGAAACTTGGCGCTCTCCAAGGGCTGCTCCCGATCCTGGAAGCGGTGGTTCAGGCGGGCCGCCCTCTGCTCATCGTCGCCGAAGACATCGAGGGTGAATCGCTCGCCACACTCGTCGTCAACAAGCTGCGCGGCAGCCTGAACGTCGCCGCGGTCAAGGCGCCGGGGTTCGGTGATCGACACAAGGCGATACTCGAAGATATCGCGGTCCTCACCGGAGGCGACCTCATCACCGAGGATCTCGGCATCAAGCTCGAGACCGTGACGCTGGACATGCTTGGACAAGCCAAGCGTATCACAGTCGACAAGGACACAACGACCATCGTCGATGGCGCCGGGGATGCGGGCGTGATCAAGGGGCGTATCGATGCGCTCCGGTCGCAGGTCGAGAACACTGCCAGCGATTATGATCGCGAGAAGCTGCAGGAACGGCTTGCAAAGCTCGCCGGTGGAATCGCCGTCATCAAAGTGGGCGGCGTGTCAGAAACCGAAGTGAAGGAGCGCAAGGATCGCGTCGACGACGCGCTGCATGCAACGCGTGCGGCGGTGGAGGAAGGCATCGTGCCGGGTGGTGGTACCGCCTTGCTCTACGCCTCCAAGGCACTGGATGGTCTCAATCCAATCAACGACGATCAGCGGCGCGGCATCGACATCATCCGCAAGGCGCTGCAGGCCCCGCTGCGGCAGATCGCCGAAAATGCCGGGCATGATGGCGGCGTGATCGCCGGCCGGCTGCTTGATGAGCGCGACGAGAATATGGGCTTCAATGCCCAGACCGAACAGTTTGAGAACCTGTTCCAATCCGGCGTGATCGACCCGACGAAGGTCGTGCGGATCGCGTTGCAGGACGCGGCCTCGGTTGCGGGCCTGCTGATCACCACCGAAGCTGCTGTTGCGGAGTTCACCGACGAACGCAGCACGGCTTCAATGACCGGCGGCATCGGCGGCACGGGCTTCTGACAAACGGGATGGGACGGCGGCCACACTTGCTCCTTCAAGTTACCCGACCCGCCGCTCACGTGGCCGAATCCCGTGACCGATGAACATATCGACAAAAGGACCGATCTGGGACTGTCCGGTCTCAGCGTTTTCATGAGAGCCAACGGCGATCGATCCGATTTCCCGGCGTCTTGAATGGCCGCTTTCAGCGGAGGCGGCCATTCCGCTCGCGTTCCTCGAACGACTGACAGTGTTCTTCGAAGGGCGAAGTTTGCCCACAGGAGACGTTACTTCGTTGAGCTATGTATCGCCACAATTGCGGACGAGACAAGATGTCTTCGTATCAATGTGAACTTGCGTTTTCCGGATACATGTTTCGTTCAGCCAGCCATAGTTCACGAAATTGGCTTCAGCGTATCGATCCCGGTGCTCTTGTCGGTCTCTGGTTCAGGCGGCTCCTTCTTTAGATCTCGGTAGGATGGGAGATCGGGAGCGTTTGTAGGCGCAGGCGTGGCTTCGAGCCGCGCAATCATCCGCTTCATCTGGGTGATTTCCCTCACCTGGGCGTCAATGACCCCGTCGGCGAGCTTGCGGACCTCGGGATCCTTGATGTGTGCCCGCTCGCTGGTCATGATAGCAATCGAATGATGCGGGATCATGGCCTTCATATAAGACACATCGTCGATCGTTTCCTGGCTCCGCACCAGCCACAGCGCGAGAGCGAATATTACCGCGCTGCCGATGAGGATGCCGGTCTTGACCCGTGCTTTAGGATACATGCTCCACATGAACCCAAGCATGATCGCGGCCATCGCGGCGCCCATGACGACCGCCATCCACAATCGGGTCTGGCTGAACGCCACGTGGCTCAACGCGTAGGTGTTTAGGTACATGAGGCCGAACATGACGACCGTCGAGGTCGCGATCATTGCAGCAAACCGACCGAAACCCATCTGCATTCCGCCCTCCTTGCCGTCCATCATCCCGTCCTTTCGTATCGTTGCAGGTCACAATAGAACCCGGGTGGCGACGGTGAGTTTCAGGCTGCCAACAGACATGAGGAGTTCGCGTGGCCTTTTATTCCTCAAGCCTGTCGAGGATCGGGCAGTCCGGTCGCTCGCCGCCCGCGCAATTTCTGGCGAGATCAAGCAAGGTTGTGCGCATGCCTTCAAGCGCGCGAGCCTTACGTCCCAGTTCCTCTGCGCGGGCCAAGGCCAGCGCCTTGACCTCGCCGCTGGCACGGTTGCGGTCGGACCACAGCGCCAATAGCGAACCGATCTCCTCGATGCCGAAGCCGAGATCGCGGGCGTTGGCGATGAAGTGCAACCGGTGGACGTCGGCGTCGCTGTAATCGCGGTAGCCGCTGTCCCGCCGCGCGGCCGGCGGGATCAGCCCGATCTGCTCGTAATGGCGGATCATGCGTTCCGATACGCCGCTGGCGCGCGCTGCGGCACCGATGTTCATAGCGCCTGCCGGTTCAGCCGCAGGGCATTGGTGACGACACTGACCGAGGACAGAGCCATCGCAGCGGCGGCGATCATCGGCGAGAGCAGGATGCCGAACAGCGGATAGAGCAGGCCTGCCGCGACCGGCACCCCGGCGGCGTTGTAGATGAAGGCGAACAGCAGGTTCTGGCGGATGTTCGACATGGTCGCCTGGCTCAGGCGCCGGGCGCGTACGATGCCGGTCAAGTCGCCCTTGAGCAGGGTCACGCCCGCGCTTTCTATGGCGACATCGGTGCCCGAGCCCATCGCGATGCCAACGTCCGCAGCGGCGAGCGTGGGCGCATCGTTCACGCCATCGCCCGCCATGGCGACGACGCGGCCCTCCGCCTTGAGCCGCGCGACGACGGCACTTTTCTGGTCGGGCAGGACATCGGCCTCGACCTCGTCGATGCCCAGCCTGCGGGCGACCGCCTCCGCGGTCGTGCGGTTGTCGCCGGTCAGCATGACGACACGGATGCCTTCACGGCGTAGGCCTTCGAGTGCTTCGGGAGTGGTGGGCTTGACCGGATCGGCGATAGCGATGGCGCCGCCGGCCTGCCCGTCGATTCCGACGAAGATGGCGGTCGCGCCTTCGCGTCGCAGGTCATCGGCCGCCGATGAAAGCTCCGCCGTGTCGATGCCTTGCTCCGTCATGAACCGGGCGTTGCCGAGCACGATTGTCTTCCCCTCGACGATGCCCAAAGCGCCGCGGCCGGTGGGTGAGTCAAACTCGCTCACGGCAGAAAGTGCAACGTTGCGGGCCTTGGCGGCCTCAACGATCGCGAGCGCCAAGGGGTGCTCCGAGGACCGCTCGACGGCCGCAGCCAGGCGAAGAATATCTTCATCGATGAACCCTGCCGCCGGCACGACCGCGGTGACTGCCGGATGACCCTGGGTCAGCGTCCCGGTCTTGTCGACGACGAGCGTGTCGATCTTTTCCATGTGCTCGAGCGCCTCGGCGTTCTTGATCAGCACGCCGAGCCCGGCGCCGCGTCCGACGCCCACCATGATCGACATCGGCGTAGCAAGCCCGAGCGCGCAAGGGCAAGCGATGATCAGCACCGCGACCGCCGCGACGAGACCATAGGCGAAGCGCGGCTCAGGACCCCAGATGCTCCATCCAGCAAAGGCGAGCACGGCTATGGCGATCACCACTGGGATGAACCAGCCCGAGACCTGATCGGCCATGCGTTGGATCGGCGCGCGGGACCGCTGGGCTTCGGCGACCATCTGGACAATGCGAGCGAGCATCGTGTCGCGCCCGATTTTGGTGGCGGTGATGACGAGGGCACCGGTCTGGTTGAGCGTGCCGCCGATCACGGCGTCGCCCTTGGCCTTGGTGACCGGCATGGACTCCCCAGTGACCATCGACTCGTCGAGCGAGGACCGCCCGTCCTCGACGCTGCCGTCCACCGGTACTTTCTCGCCAGGGCGCACGCGCAGCCGATCTCCGACGTTCACGGTTTCGAGGCTGACCTCTTCCTCGGTGCCATCGGACAAGAGGCGGCGGGCAGTCTTAGGCGCGAGGTCGAGCAACGCCTTGATCGCGCCCGATGTACGTTCGCGGGCGCGCAGTTCGAGGACCTGGCCGAGCAGCACCAGCACGGTGATGACCGCCGCAGCCTCGAAATAGACCGCGACGCTGCCATCGGCGTTGCGGAAGGCAGGCGGGAACAGCGCGGGCGCCAGTGCGGCGACCATGCTGTAGGTCCACGCCACGCCGGTGCCCATCGCGATCAGCGTGAACATGTTGAGGTGGCGGGACTTCAACGAAGCCCACCCCCGCTCAAAGAACGGCCAGCCGGCCCAGAGCACGACCGGCGTCGCCAAGGCCAGTTGGATCCACGTCGAAAGCCGCATCGGCACGAGGTGGTGGATCGCCGGAAACAGGTGCCCACCCATTTCAAGCAGGAAGACCGGCAGTGCGAGCACGAGGCCGATCCAGAAACGCCGCGTCATGTCGGCAAGTTCGGGATTTGGCCCGTGATCGAGCGACACCGTCTCCGGCTCCAGCGCCATCCCGCAGATCGGGCAGGCGCCTGGATGGTCCTGCCGGACTTCGGGGTGCATCGGGCAGGTCCAGATCGCCCCTTCCGGCGAATCGACGGGGGCGGCCCGCCTTAGATAATATTCGGGATCGGCCACGAACCTCGTCCGGCATTTGTCACTGCAGAAATGCCACTCATGGCCTGCATGCATTGCGTGATGCCGGGTCTTCTCCGGGTCGACGGTCATCCCGCAAACGGGGTCCTGGATTTGTGCCAGGCCGGCCTCGCCGTGCTGATGCTTATGCTCGCAATGCGCCATGTTTCACCTGCTTCCTCTATGACGCTCTCGTCTCTGCACCTTGACACCATGTCAGGGTCAAGCGGATTTTGCCTCCCGGCGTTGCCGGGTTCGAAACCGGTACCACGCCAGTGATGACCGCCGTGTCCGTGGCACATGAAGAGATGTATCGGCGGACAAGGGAGAAAGAGCCCATTTGCGGCAGCTTCCGGCACAAGCGGCCGTAACAACATCGCCCTGATGGTCATGGACGGACACGCATTCACTCGAAGAGAGAGGCAGTTTCCTGCATCATAGCGGTGCGGAGGCAAGGGCGGGCGCGTGCGCTGATATTTGCCCTCCCGGCTGGCATTGCGAGCTATCACGCCGTTCACGGGATCATGCAGCTTGCGATCGATCCGACACAACGCCCTCGGCGATGAGTTGGGCCGGCGCTGTCGTCATTGCGTCGGCCTGGGTTGATTTTCAATCCATTGTCAGGACGTGGCGCTGCGCGCCTGAACCTCGCGAGAAATCCGCCCTGCGGTTAACCTGATCCTGGAAGGCAGGAACAGGCCAAAGCCGTCCCTGTCACCCGCCACCATCACGGCCTCGTCTTAATGCGCACAGGCCGTCAGAGCGATATCGGGGATGGTCGAGCCCTCCAGCACGGATCGATAACAGGAAACAACCGGCTGAAAAGCGCGACGGAGAGACTACGGTCCAATACCTCCGTTGACGCGGTCAGCCGGTAGTGGATGGTGTCCTAGTTTGAACTGGTCGAGAGCGTGGCTCGTATTTGGTAGTCGCGCAAGCGCTTACGAGCTTTGGCCAGTTCTTTGTCGATGAAGAGGCTCTGCCATCCATTAAATTAGCTGACCTATTTGCCGGGCGTCGCTCGCCATGCCCGTGATCGCCGAGACGGACAATGTGGCGCGTCAACGCCATCAGCAGCAAATCGGGCGTCTTGCGGGATGCGTCAATGACGGGAACGGATTTCTGCGCTATCCCTTCCGCTAACCCTTTTTGGGCACTGTGGCGGGGTAGGGAGCATGGACCTGGGCGGCTCCGAAGAAGACCGGCGTTGAACCGGATCGCATTGATCCTGATCGCGCTGACCTATGGCGCGTCGATGTTCGGCGGCGCGGCCTGGGCGCAGCGGCGGCGCGCGCAACTCGAACGCTCGCCCTTCCGCTTCTATGCCTATGCACTGGCGCTGCCGGTCTATTGCACGAGCTGGACCTATTTCGGGGCGGTCGGCATGGCGGCTGCGCAGGGATGGGGCTATCTGCCCATCTATGTCGGGCCGATGCTGCTGTTCCTGCTCGGCGGTCCCTTCCTCATGCGCCTGACCGCGGCCGTGCATGCCGAAGGGGCGACCTCCATCTCCGACTTCATCGGCTCGCGCTTCCAGAAAAGCCGTGGAGTGGGGGCACTGGTGACGTTGCTCGCGCTGCTGGGCACCATCCCCTATCTGGCGCTGCAGCTCCGGTCCGTGGGTATCAGCTATGCGCTGGTGTCGGGGACGGGCGCGGTGATCCCTCCGATTCTGTGTGTCGCCGCCGGGTTGGCGCTGTTTGCAATCCTTTTCGGCACGCGTGTCTTTGACGCCGCCGCGCGCAACGAGGGCGTGCTGTTCGCGGTGGCGGCGGAATCGGTAGTGAAACTGCTGGCGCTGTGCGGCATCGCGCTGTTCGCGATCCTTCTCTTCGTACAGGCACCGGGCGCCCAGCAGGCGGCGGGCCTTGCCGCACTCGCCCGGACCTTCCGGCCGACAGCGCTCGGCATCGACTTTCCGGTGGTGACGCTGATCTCGGTCATGGCGATCCTCTGCCTGCCCCGGCAATTCTATATCGGCGTGATGGAGGCGCGGGCACCGGCCGACATTGTTCGCGTCCGCTGGACCTTCATCCTCTACCTGCTGCTGACGGTGCTGGCGGTGGTTCCCATCACCCTGACTGGCCTGGCGCTGCTGCCGGACGGCGCGCAGCCGGACTTCTTCGTCCTGGCGCTGCCGATGGACGCGGGCGCCGGATGGCTGGCGCTGCTGGTCTTCCTGGGCGGGCTGTCGGCGGCGGTGGCGATGGCGGTGACGGAAACCATTGCCCTCTCCACCATGGTCTCCAACGACCTCATCGCTCCTTTCCTGTTGCGCAGCCAGTCGGAAGGCGCCAATTTTGGCCGTATCCTGCTGCTGGTGCGCCGAGCGACGATCGTGTTGCTGATGGGATCGGCGGTCGCATATGCCGCCTTCATACCGGGTGACGCCCAGCTTGCATCGGTGGGGCTGATCGCCTTCGTCGCCATGGCGCAGTCCGCGCCGGCGCTGGTCATGGCGGTGCTGCGGCCGAACAACGACGCCGCCGCCGCCAAGGCCGGGCTTTCGGTGGGGCTGATACTATGGCTCTACACGCTGTTCCTGCCGGGCGTGGGCGGACACCTGCTGCCCGGAACCCTCGAGAACACGCTGTTCGACCCTCATGCGCTGCTCGGCATCGGCGGCATGAGCGCGATCACCCATGGCGCGCTGTGGAGCCTGGGCGGCAATATGGTCGCCTTCGGGGTGGTGGCAGCCCGCCGTATCGATCGGCGCGACCTGTCGCTGCGCATATCCCGGCAGCGCGGCATCGTCCAGATTGATCATCGCGGCGCGCTCGCTGAGATGGTGGAACGCTTCGTCGGGCCGGAGGCGGTGGCCGAGGCGCTGGGCGACGGCGACCCGTCCGCCCCGATCGACCGGGCCAGCGCGCGGACGGCGGAGCGGCTGATCGCCAGCGTTGTCGGCGCATCTTCCGCGCGCGCCATCATGGCTTCCGCCTTGTCGGGCGCGAGCCTGGGGATCGAGGATGTCACGCAGCTGCTCGACGCCTCGGGCCAGAGCCTGCATTTCTCGCAGGGGCTGTTGGCGGCGACGCTGGAGAATATCGACCCGGGCGTCAGCGTCGCGGACCGCAACCTGCGGCTGATCGCCTGGAACAGCCGCTATCTGGAGCTGTTCGCCTATCCGCCCGGCATGGTGCGAGTAGGCGCGCCGATCGCCGACCTCATCCGCTTCAACGCCGAACGCGGGGAGTGCGGCCCTGGCGAAGTGGAGGGTCATGTCGAGCGGCGGCTCCACCATATGCACAGTGGCCACGCCCACAGCTTCGAGCGGCACCGGGCCGACGGACGAGTGATCAAGACCGTCGGCGGCCCCATGCCCGACGGCGGCTATGTGATGTGCTTCACCGACATTACCGCAGAGGCCGTGGCGCGCGAGGCGCTGGAACGCGCCCGCGCCGAACTGGAGCGGCGTGTCGCCGAGCGGACCGCCGAGCTGTCGGAAGCGAATCGCAAGCTCGCCTTGGCGATCACGGACAAGACGCGTTTCCTGGCGGCGGCGAGCCACGACCTGCTCCAGCCGCTCCATGCCGCGCGCCTGTTCTGCGCCTCGCTGCAGCGCGACATCTCCGACCAGGGCAGGGTCAAGCTGGAGCGGGTGGATCGCGCGATCGAAGCCGCCAACGACCTGCTGCGCGCGCTGCTCGACATATCAAAGCTGGATGCAGGCGGGATCGAGCCGCATCCCACCCATTTCTCGCTGCGCCTGTTGCTGGCCGAACTGGTAGACGGCTTCGAGCCGTTGGCATCGGAGCGCGGGCTTTCGCTGCGCCTCGGCCCCGGCGACGCGGCGGTTTTCCTCGATCGGACGCTGCTGCGCTCGATCCTCCAGAATTTCCTGTCCAACGCCATCCGCTACACCCGTCGGGGCGGCGTGCTGATCGGTATCCGCAAGCGCGGCGCGATGGTGCGGATCGAGGTATATGACAGCGGCATCGGCATTCCCCCGGAAAGCCAGGAACGCATATTCCGCGAGTTCGAGCGGCTGGAGAGCGAGGGCGAACATGGCGTCGGGCTGGGCTTGGCGATCGTCGAACGGTCGGCGCCGCTGGTCGGCGGCGAGGTCGACCTGCGTTCGGAACCCGGCCGGGGCAGCCGCTTTGCGATCACCGTCCCGGCCGCGGCGCGGCCGGCCGCTGCAACGGAGGTGCCCGCTGCACGCATCACCGATCCGGTACGCGGCCAGCGGCTGCTGGTCGTCGACGACGATCCGATGATCCGCGAGGCGATGGCCGCCTTCCTCACCGACCGGGGCCATCGCCCGCTCGTGTTGCCGGGTGCCGTGGAGGCGCTCGCCTGCCGGGAATCTTTTGATGCCGCGTTGATCGACTTCCACCTGGGTACGGATGACGGCATAGACCTGATCACCGCAATGCGGGCGGTGCGGCCAAGCCTACGTGCCGCGCTCATCACCGCCGACCGCAGCCCCGCAATGCTGGAGCGCGCGGCGCAGCACGGTATCGCGGTGCTGAGCAAGCCGCTGGCCGCGCCCGCGCTTGACGAATGGCTCGCGCGCGGGACGGCGAAGCAGGAAGGATCAGTGCTGAAAGCCCAGGCCTAGCGCCCGCGCGGCGAGCGCCGCCTGCGTCCGGTTCTGCACGCCCAGTTTCGCCAGCACTGTCGTCATATGCGCCTTGATTGTGGACTCGGTGACACCGAGCTCATGGGCGATCTGCTTGTTGAGCTGGCCGGCCAGCACACCGAGCAGCACGCGAAGCTGCGTCGGCGTGAGCGAGGCCACCTTTGCGGCCATGTCGTCGACCTTGTCCATGGCGTACGGGGCCGCGATGGGCGTCCCCGAAAGCGCGGCTGCGATGGCGTCCTCGATTGCCTCGAGGTCCTGGTCCTTGCCGATGAAGCCCACCGCGCCGAAGCGCCGCACCTCGGGCATGGCAACGGCCGGGTCCGCGCTGGAGATCACGAGGATCGGGACGGACGGCCGCTCGGCATGGAGCAGGGCGACGCCCGAATAGCCTTGGACGCCCGGCATCTTGAGGTCGAGGAGGATCAGGCGGAGGTTCGCCGCCCCGGCGGTCAGACGGACGGCGTCATCTAGCGTGGCCGCCTCCATGACGCAGGTGCCGGGCGCCACTTCTCCGGCCGCAAGCATCAGCGCCTGACGGAACAGCGGGTGGTCGTCCGCGATCAATATGCTCCCGCCCGGCACCTCGTTCCCTCGTCCTCACTGTCTCGCGGAATGCCTTCAAGCGGGGGTCAGCAACCGGCTGTCAGCGATCAGCCGCTCCACCACCGAAGGGTCCGCAAGGGTGGATATATCACCCAGGGAGTCGGTGTCGCCCTCCGCAATCTTACGGAGTATACGGCGCATGATCTTGCCGGATCGGGTCTTGGGCAGGCCGGGGGCGAACTGGACGATGTCAGGCGTCGCGATCGGCCCGATCTCACGGCGCACCCAGCGCACGATATCCTCGCGCAGCGTCTCGCTACCCTCCTCGCCGACATTGAGCGTCACATAGGCGTAGATGCCTTGACCCTTTATCGGGTGAGGCATGCCGACCACGGCGGCCTCGGCAATCTTTGCATGAGCGACGAGTGCGCTTTCTACCTCGGCCGTGCCCATGCGGTGGCCCGACACGTTGATGACGTCGTCGACGCGACCCGTGATCCAGTAATAGCCATCCTCGTCCCGCCGCGCGCCGTCGCCGGTGAAATAGCGGCCGGGGAAGGTCGAGAAATAGGTCTGGAAGAATCGTTCATGATCGCCATAGACGGTGCGCATCTGGCCGGGCCAGCTGCGTGCGATGCAGAGATTGCCCTCGGTCGCGCCAGTCAGTTCCCTGCCCTCGCCATCGACCAGCAGCGGCTCCACTCCGAAGAAAGGCAGGGTAGCGGAGCCGGGCTTGAGATCCGTGGCGCCGGGCAGGGGCGCGATCATGATCCCGCCGGTCTCGGTCTGCCACCAGGTGTCGACGATCGGACAGCGCCCTTCGCCCACGACCCTGTGGAACCACTCCCAAGCCTCGGGATTGATCGGCTCGCCGACGCTGCCCAGAATGCGCAGCGACTGACGCGAGGTGGCGGCGACCGGCCCGTCGCCCTCGCGCATCAGCGCGCGCAGCGCCGTGGGTGCGGTGTAGAAGATAGCGACGTTCCATTTGTCGCAGACCTGCCAGAAGCGGCTGCTGTCGGGATAGCTCGGCACGCCCTCGAACATCAGCGTGGTCGCGCCGTTGGCGAGCGGGCCGTAGACGACATAGCTGTGGCCCGTCACCCAGCCGATGTCGGCGGTGCACCAGTAGACCTCGCCCGGCCGATAGTCGAACACAACGTCGTGGGTCATCGCGGCCCACAGCAGATAGCCGCCGGTGGTGTGCAGCACGCCCTTGGGTGTGCCGGTGGACCCCGAGGTGTAGAGGATGAACAGCGGATCCTCCGCCCCCATTGGCTCGGATGGGCAGTCGGCGCTCACCAGCGCCCGCTCGGCCGCATACCAGCGGTCACGTCCCGGAGTCATCGGCACGGGGTTGCCCGTCCGGGCGACGACCAGCACCGTCTCGACCGAGGGGCAATGCGGGAGCGCCTCGTCGACGCTCTGCTTCAGCGGCACCTTGCGCCCGCCGCGCAGCCCTTCGTCGGCGGTGACGACCAGGCGGGAATCGCAGTCGCGGATGCGGCTCGCCAGGCTGTCGGCGGAAAAGCCGGCGAAGACGACGCTATGGATCGCGCCGATCCGTGCGCAGGCGAGCATTGCATAGGCGGCCTCCGGAATCATCGGCAGATAGAGCGTGACGCGATCGCCCTTGCGGATTCCGTTGGCCTTGAGGACATTGGCGAAGCGGCACACCTCCTCGTGCAGCATCCTGTAGGTGATGACGCGTGATTCCTCGGGATTGTCGCCTTCCCAGATGATCGCCGCGCGCTCGGCCCGTTCGGGCAGGTGCCGGTCGACGCAATTGGCCGCGACGTTGAGCACGCCGTCGGCGAACCAGCGGATCTGGAAGGCGGCTTCGTCGAAGCTGCTCTCGTCAGACCGGGTGAAGTCCCTGATCCAGTCTAGCCGCCGCGCCTCGCGCCGCCAGAAGCCGTCGGGATCGTTCCGAAGCTGGTCCAGCCATTCGGCCCGGCGACGCGCATCGACCCGCGCGCAGGCCCTGATGTGGGACGGAATCGGATGGCGCTTCTCGCTCACGGGGTCTCTCCTGACTTTTCCGGAGAACATAGGGGCGGGCCCGGCGGGAGGCACCCCCGACCAAAGTACCAGGGCCCCGCGACCATGGTCCTGCTTCCGCGGTACCCCTCCCGCATCCATGATCGCCCCATCGAACACGGACTCGCGACGACAGCGGGACGGAGATGAAGGAGAGCAGGATGCCCAACGTGGTGTTGTGGGGGCGGCTGTTGGCGGGCGCGGCGTCCGTTTGCGTCGCCCCGTCCGCCATTGCCGCTCCCCAGGCCTCGCGCGAGGCGGAGCTGGAGGTTCGGCTGCAGCAGTTGGAGATCGCGATGGCGGCGCTGCGCAGCGAACTGGCAGATACCCGGGCGGCGCAGCGAACCATGGCGGACCAGGCCGCCGCTTCCGCCGAGGCTGCGCAGAAAGCGCAGGCCCGCGTCGCCGCGCTGGAGGCAAAGCCGGCGGCGCCTGTGGAAGGCTTCAACGTCGGCGGCACGACCGTAAGGCTCAACGGCTTCATCAAGACGGTCGCCAGCGGCACCCGCTATGACGACGGTTCGGTCGCCACCGGATCGCTGGGCAAGGATTTCTACCTGCCCCAGACCATCCCGGTGGGCGGCAGGAGCAGCAAGGATTTCGTCGCTCACGGCAAGCAGACACGGCTCTGGCTCTCGACCGCAACGTCGGTCGGCACGCATACGCTCAAGGGCCTAGTGGAGTTCGACTTCCAGACCTCCGCCGGCACCCAAGGGTCGCAGCGTACCACTAACGGCTATAATCTCGCACTGCGGCGCGGCTTTGTGACCTTCGACAACCTGCTGGTTGGGCAGGAGTGGTCGAACTTCCAATATGTGGCGGCGCTGCCCGAATCGACCGACTTCGTTGGCGCGACCGAGGGCACGGTCTTCGTCCGCGAAGCGCAGGTCCGTTATACGAAAAGGCTTAGCCCTGCCACGACGCTCTCCGTCTCGGCGGAGAATCCGGAAACGGCGAGCATCACCACCGCCTCCCCCGCACTGGTCGAGAACGACCAGGACCGCACGCCCGACTTCACCGCCCGGCTGACCTTGA
Organism: Sphingobium ummariense RL-3; assembly: GCF_000447205.1. GTDB lineage: Bacteria > Pseudomonadota > Alphaproteobacteria > Sphingomonadales > Sphingomonadaceae > Sphingobium > Sphingobium ummariense. The sequence continues at coordinate 74,089 of NZ_AUWY01000047.1, forward strand.
CGGAGGACTCCGGCGAGTTGTCACTGGCCGGCGTGATACGCGACTTGTCGGCCGACAACGGCGTCGCCAGCGACACGGCGCTCGGCTGGGGCGTCAGCGCGGCGGGCAAGATCGGCTTCGGGCCGGATAAGCGCCACGACCTGCGCTTCATGGCGAGCTATGGCGACGGCATCGGCCGTTATCTCGGCCTCAACTTCGCGCCCGACGCGGTGTTCGCCGGCACGCCGGGGAGCCGGTTGGAGACGGTGAGGAACTTCGCCGGCTTCGCCGCGCTGCGGATCGGCTGGACGCCCGTCCTGCGCTCCAGCATCATCGGCAGCTACAACAAGGCGAATTATCCCAGCGGGATCGTCATACCGGATCTCGCCAACCTTCGGGCCTGGAGCACTGCGGTCAATCTGTTCTGGACGCTGGCCAACGGGTTCGATGTCGGCGCAGAATATCGCCATGGCGAGCGTAAGCTCGCCAGCGGCTCAAGTGGACAGCTCGACAGGATCGAATTTGCTGCGAAATATACATTCTGACCGCATCCCAGGAGAGGACGCATGGCGACGAAATACGACACTTTGCCCAAGCATCATCGGGCCACGCAGAGCGAGAAGCTGGTCATTGCCGCTTCGTCGCTGGGGACGGTCTTCGAATGGTATGATTTCTATCTCTACGGCCTGCTGGCCACCTATATCTCGGCCCAGTTCTTCTCGGGCGTGAATGAGACGACGGCATTCATCTTCGCGCTGGCCGCCTTCGCCGCCGGCTTTGCCGTCCGGCCCTTCGGCGCGCTGGTGTTCGGGCGGATCGGCGACCTGGTAGGGCGCAAGAACACTTTCCTCGTCACCATGGGCATCATGGGCCTGTCGACCTTCGCGGTCGGGCTGCTGCCGAGCTATGCGTCGATCGGGGTCGCGGCCCCCATCATCCTGCTGGTCATGCGGCTGGCGCAGGGCCTGGCGCTGGGCGGCGAATATGGCGGCGCGGCCACCTATGTCGCCGAGCACGCGCCTGAGGGCAAACGTGGTCTCTATACCAGCTGGATCCAGACGACCGCCACCTTCGGCCTGTTTGCGGCGCTGTTGGTGGTGATCGGCTTCCGCTTCACGCTGGGCGAGGACGCGTTCGCCGCCTGGGGCTGGCGCCTGCCCTTCCTGATCTCCATCCTCCTGCTCGGCGTGTCGATGTGGATCCGCCTGCAGCTCAACGAAAGCCCGGTCTTCCAGAAGATGAAGGAGGAAGGCACCACGTCGAAGGCGCCGCTGACCGAGGCGTTCGGCGAATGGAAGAATCTGCGCTGGGTCATCATAGCGCTGCTGGGCGCGGTCGCGGGCCAGGCGGTGGTCTGGTATGCGGGGCAATTCTACGCGCTCTTCTTCCTCGAAAAGACACTGAAGGTAGATGGCGCCACGGCGAACATCCTGATCGCCATCGCCCTGGCATTGGCGACACCCTTCTTCGTCGTCTTCGGCTGGCTCAGCGACCGGATCGGCCGCAAGCCGATCATTCTGGGCGGCTGCGCGCTGGCGGCTTTGCTCTACTTCCCGCTGTTCTCCGCCCTGACCGGGGCAGCCAACCCCGCGCTCGCCCGCGCGCAGGCCTCGGCGCCCGTCTCCATCACCGCTAGCCAGGCGGAATGCGCCTTCCAGTTCGACCCGGTGGGCAGGAACAAGTTCGATTCCTCAGGCTGCGACATCGCCAAGGCCTATATGGCGAAGGCAGGCGTCAGCTACGCCAATGCCGATGCCCCTGCAGGCACGCCCGCGCTGGTGAGGATCGGCGGAGCCAGCTTCACGGCGCCCGATCCCGGCACGCTGGCCGGCGAGGAGAAGATCGCCGCGATCGCCGCCTTCCAGGACAGTCTGAAAGCAGGCCTTGCCGCCGCGGGCTATCCGGCCAAGGCGGACCCGGCACGGATCAACAAAGTGGCCGTCGTTGCGATCCTGTGGGCGCTGGCGATGCTGGTGACCATGGTCTACGGCCCGATCGCGGCGATGCTGGTGGAATTGTTCCCCAGCCGCATCCGCTACACATCCATGTCGCTGCCCTATCATGTCGGCAACGGCTGGTTCGGCGGCTTCCTGCCCACCACCGCCTTCGCCATGGTCGCCGCGACCGGCGACATCTATTACGGCCTCTGGTACCCCGTCGTGATCGCCGCAGCCACTGTCGTGATCGGCCTCCTGTTCCTGCCCGAAACCTTCCAACGCAATATCGACGCATAGACAGCCACACGGCGCACCTTTCGACCATCGTCGAATGGCGAAAGATGCGCCCAAGGCCCAGAAAGGAAGAGGAGCGGCGCGGGTTCGGCGCGGCCCGTGGGAGTAGGTCATGTCTGAGCGTTACCAAGCCGCCTATCGCCGCAGCCTCGACGACAGCGAAGGCTTCTGGCTCGATGCTGCCGCCGCGATCGACTGGGACCGCGCGCCTTCGCGCGCCTGGGACGAGGACAAGGGCTGGTTCGCCGACGGGCTGCTCAACACCTGCTACAACGCCGTTGACCGCCATGTGCTGGCGGGGCGCGGCAGCGCCGTCGCGGTGATCCACGAAAGCCCGGTGACGGGAACGCGCCAGGAGATCAGCTACGACGTGCTGCTGGAACAGGTGTCCCGAACGGCCGGCATGCTCGCAGGGCTGGGCGTCGGCAAGGGCGACCGGGTCGTCATCTACATGCCGATGATCCTGCAGACCCTGGTCGCCATGCTGGCTTGCGCCCGGATCGGCGCGATCCATTCGGTGGTGTTCGGCGGCTTCGCGGCGCCGGAACTGGCCAAGCGGATCGACGACGCGAAGCCGAAGCTGCTGCTCACCGCCTCCTGCGGGATCGAGGGGGCCAAGGTCGTCCCCTACAAGCCGCTGGTTGACCATGCGCTGGAGCTGGCGTCGCATTCGGTCGGGCATGTCGTCCTGTTCCAGCGGCCGCAGGCCGCCGCCGCCATGATGGAAGGACGCGACCTCGACTGGTCGGCGTTGCTGGTGCAGGCGTCCACCGTGCCCTGCGTCCCGGTCGCGGCGACCGATCCGCTCTACATCCTATACACCTCCGGCACCACCGGCACGCCCAAAGGCGTCGTCCGCCAGAATGGCGGCCACGCGGTGGCGCTTGCCTGGAGCATGGCGCACATCTACGGCGTCCGTGCGGGCGACGTGTTCTGGGCGGCGTCGGACGTGGGCTGGGTGGTCGGCCACAGCTATATCGTCTACGGGCCGCTGATCGCCGGCTGCACCACATTGCTGTTCGAGGGTAAGCCGGTGGGCACGCCCGATGCCGGCACCTTCTGGAGGACGATCGAGCGCAACGCCGTCGACATCTTCTTCACCGCCCCCACGGCGATCCGCGCCATCCGCAGGGAGGATCCAGAGGCGTCCTTCCTCGCCGAAATCGGTACCGGGCGGCTGCGCGCGATGTTCCTGGCGGGCGAACGCGCAGATCCCGACACGGTGCAGTGGGCCGAGGAAAAGCTACACCGCCCGGTGATCGACCATTGGTGGCAGACGGAGCTGGGTTGGCCGGCCCTCGCCGCCTGCTTCGGCTTGGGTGACAACCGGCGGCGGCCGGGCAGCGCGGGCTTCCCGGTGCCGGGCTACCGTTTCGCCGTGCTGGACGAGAATGGCGTGGAGGTGCCCCTGGGCGCGACCGGCAACATCGTGATCCGGCAGCCACTACCGCCCGGCTGCTATACCAGCCTGTGGAACAACCCAGCGACCTTCGCCCGCTCCTTCGAGGCCTTTCCCGGCTACTACGAGACAGGCGATGCGGGGCATGTGGATGCGGACGGCTTCGTCAACATCATGGGGCGGACCGATGATATCATCAACGTCGCCGGCCATCGCCTTTCGACCGGACAGATGGAGGAGATCGTCGCCCGCCATCCCGCCATTTCCGAATGCGCTGTCGTCGGCGTGGACGACCAGCTGAAGGGCATGATCCCGATGGCCTTCGCTGTGCCCAAGGCAGGCGTGGAACAGCGCGCGGAGCTGTGCCGCGAGATCATCGCCTCGGTGCGCGACGAGTTGGGTCCAGTCGCGGCGCTCAAGCACGTCCATGTGGTCGACGCGCTGCCCAAGACGCGGTCGGGCAAGATCCTGCGCGCAGCCCTGCGCAAGGTCGCCAATGGCGAGCCGATCGAAATGCCACCGACTATCGAGAATCCCGATGCGCTGAGTCGTATTCGCGAACTGTTCGTCCTGCTAGATTTTGCGGACAAAGCTTGACGCGGTGACTCGCTATAGAAATATGGGGCCCATAGGCGCCTCGTCAAAGGATGCAGGACCCCGGCTCATAGATCCAGGGCTCCCACTGGAATCCTTTCACCCGCAGGAAGGCAGAATGAAAGCACTGCGACGGGGATCGCAGCCAGATAGACGAGGCGATGCAGTGTCTGGGCGATTTCGCGGTGGGTGCGCGGGCCGAGATCGACCAGCTCGGCGGCGGGCTCGCGAATGCCGGTCGTCATATAGTCCCGGGGCGATGATCAGGTCGGCGCAGCGATCGTCCTTCCCGCGCACCATTACCTCGTCGCGGACGCGGGCCTTTTCGGCTTCGGGGGTGAAGCGGTCAGCATAGACGACGGTGGTGCCATGCTCGCCCTTGCGGACGTAGCCGCCAGCCTTCAGCGCCTACTTGAAGGTCAGTCAGCCCTGCGAGGGATAGCCATGTTCGATCACCGCGCCCCACAGGATCAGGACATTGACCCCGAATAGCGCCGTGCGGTGAGCGCATTGCGCGGCAGGCCCGGACCGATCGCGCTGCTGCCCGCATCTGGCTGACCCCAAGGCTGAACCCACGGGAAGCGGCCCGCCTCAAGCTCGCCGATGATCCGCGTCGTCACCTCGTCATAAAGGTTTGCGCGGTTCGTCTCGCCCCTGTCGTCTTCCGTTCGTGTCTCAGCCGAAAACCGGCTGTCCACCCTTGTTCGCTTGGAGTTTCCGACCCTTACCGGTCGCGCGATGGCCAGTGGAAGCACGCATCGTCCATCTCCTCAAAACCGCCCCAAAACCACCATGGCCTCCCCGAAAAGCGGGGGCGGCAAGATGCGACCGGAAAGGCCCGCCGCGAGCGGCGCCGGCATCATTTGTGCGATGCTGACGCGTGGCGAGGAATATAAGCTGCAGACCGCATAACGCGGTGCGCTAAAGAGACCCTACAGTGCTGAAGCGCCAAGGGTAGTGAGGCAATTGCTCAGGAGATGATGACGAACCGGTTGTGTACCCGGGATCGGCAAAACCCGCAAAGCGAATGGCGCTTCGAGCGCGTTCGGCTGATTGGGAGCTGCTCCGCGGACTTCATCAGGGCCCGCGATCTCGGATCGCGCAATGAGGCCGTACACATGACTGCAAACGACCCACTTCGTCTAATCGAACGACAATTTAGGCCCAGCCGCTTCGGCGTTTCACCCGACGAGCCGCCATCGTCATAGAGGGTCTGGACGTAGGCGCACGCATTGAAACCGCTTTCCTGTCGCAACAGCGGCTTTGGGGTACGGACAAAGTGGCATGGTCTCGGATTTTCGAGACGCGGTCACAGCCTGCGGTGGAGACGAATGCTCGACCCAATTCACCAGTGAATCCAGGAGATCGAAGCGGTCGAACGCATTTCCCCCGCTGCAGTGGCCCATGCCCGGCACAAGGTACAGCCGCGCGGCACTTCCCCATTTGTCGGGTCCGCCATTCGCTGCCTGCGCGCGCTCAAACCATCCAACCGTGTCCCATGCCGAAAACCACGGATCACTTACACCATGATAGAGAATGAGTTTGCCCCCATGACCCAGAAATGAGCTGAGGTTTGTCCACGGCCAGCTATCAACCAGCCGCTGATTCGCATCGTCCTGCACCTTCTGCCAAAGCGCATCCACATCGATGCTCATATCGCGACGTGGCGGGCCGAGCGGCCCAGGCTTGGCGCTTGGGAGGAAGCCCGAGATAGGATCCGACTCCGCTACGATGCCCGTGTCGTAGGGAAAGCCAGGATAGATTTGCGCGCCGGTGATGCTACGAGGGCCAGCGAAGGCGAACTGCAGTGCGTGGACCTGCTCCTTGGAAAGACAATCCGCTGTTTTCGCGCCGCTACAAGCAAGTATGGCAGGATCAAAACGGCATCCCACAGGATCGGCAATGATCCCATCCTCGCGCCCGTCGCGACCGTCGCAGGCAGCAAGCAGCGCGCGGAGTATCAGCGCCTTGTCGGCGGGCGGGAAGGCCATGTAAGTGATCGGCATTCCCCCTGCATCGCGTGGCGCGATCCGGTTGAAGGCGACCTGCGCGTTGGCCAAGGCCAGATTGGAATGCCCCGTACGCATTGCAGGCGCGCCGGCGATGATGCCATCGAACGCGTCCGGAAAGCGCTGCGCCGCTATCATCGCCTCTTTCCCGCCGGTCGAACAACCGGCGAAATAGCTGCGGGCGGCAGCCCGACCATAGCGCAGCACGATCAGCCGTTTTGCGGCATCTGCCACACGTCCCAGCGCGGCATAGGCAAAATCAAGGCTGGCCCGTTGGTCCTCGCGGAAGGATGCGTCGAAATTCGCACCTTTGTGTCCGCTGTCGGTTGATGCAACTGCAAATCCTCGTGCCAGCGCTGGATTGCCACCTGCCGCAATGTTCCCGGTCGCAGGCCGAACCACGCCATTGAGCCCGCCGCCGCCCTGGAAAAGGAAACGCTCATTCCAGTCGTTCGGGAGCGCGACCTCGAAACCGATGCCATAGGGCTTGCCGCCCACACCCACACGCTGGTCAATCATGCCGCGAATCCGGCAGTAGCCAGGCAGCGCGGGTTCAGTACCTTGCGCGGTTCGCTCCGCCACCGGCGTGGCCTCTGTGACCTGGACGCTATCGCCGAGTTCCGCGTCGGCAAGACTTGCGCAGGGAATCTCCTTTGCAAAGGCACGTGCAGGGCTGCACGCCAGCAAGATTGACAAGGCGACCAACCATCTGCGCATGTCGCGCTCTCCTAAAAGGGTCTCAAACGCTGAACTTCCAAATCGTCACGGTTCCGGCGTCGCCGTCGACGCGTACCCTGTCACCTGTATCGATCAACTCGAGCGGATCGCGGTCCAGTTCTGTAACGCTCGGCACGCGCATCACGACTGCACCCAGCGCGACCTTCGTGGTCATGACGTTGAAGACGAGCGCGAGCGGAGCAGTGCCGGCCAGCCGCGTGGTGTGAAATATGGACGACCAGCCGGACGATCCCTTGGCACCGGGGAAGACGAGTATCTTGCCCGCGAAACTCTGGCCTCTTAGCTCATGGCGGCTCTCGATGATCGTGCCGGACATCGGCGCGACGCCGCCCCAGCCCGAGATCGTCTCTCGCGTGACGAGGGCCTCGCCTTCCGCGACGCCCGGCACGATACCGCGACCCCGCAAGGTGATTGGCGCATCGATGAAGACAGCGTCATTCATACCAGCGCCCCGCGCCATTGTCCGGTGCATGCGGCATCGATGCACTGGGCGGTCGTGCCGTACCATCCTTCCAACCCCATGATAGCCGGGAGATAATGCACTTGCTTGGCGCTATCGACGGCGACGACCCGCGTGCCCGCAGGCACCGCCTGGCTGATCGAGGAACAGGTGTCGGTCATCAGCCGCGCTCCGGCTCTTGACAGGATGGCGGTGTAGCCGCTGGCATCGGCGGTGGCTTTCACCGCACGACTGGTGAAAATCCATAGCGCCGAATTTGCCGAAACCCGCCTGCCTTCGATTAACCGCGCCGCCTGTGCGATTTGTTCGATGGAGTAGTGCGGACAGCCGAGCATCACGAAGTCGACGACCATCGACCGGCCAAGTGCGTTCAACGCGGCATATGTCTCGGCCCGCGCAGTGCTGTCATAAACGAAAGTCTCACCGCGAGGGCGGCCGCCGAACGCCTGCTCGCTGCTCCTTGCTTCCGGCGTTATGCCGACCATGTGGTACATCTCAACCCCGCCGGAAGAGGCGGCAGCCGCACCGAAATGCTTGTGCCGAATGAGATTGGGCGGGCCAATGTGGCCGTCGAGGACGGGAATGGCATCTTGTACCGCAATGCCGACATAATAGCCGAGCATGCCCCACTCGAAGATGTCGTCCACCGGCACATCCACCTGCACCCGGTGCTGGCCGCGACGAAATTCGTCCCGGTGGAAGCCCCAGTCTGGAATGCGTTTGGCCAGCATGGCAGCGCTGGTCGATTCGCGCCCTTCACAGTTGGTGCGGGCGCCGACGACTGAGTTGCAATAGACGACTGCGGAGCTTTCCATCCAGGCGCAATGCTCCCCCATCACCGGCACATTGCCGGCAAGATATGGGGTGCAGGTCTTCAGCACCTGTATGCCGTGCCCGGCGACCTGCGCTTCATCGCTGGCAAAGTTGGCATGCGCTTCGGCGGAGAAGCCCTGCTCGGCCCAAAGTTCGGGGTCCATTCCGCCCTGCAAATGGCATGAGAAGGCGTTCACGCGCGGCACGTCCACCACTTCGTCGGAATCAAGGTCGTAGCGGGAGAACACGGCGCGATAGTCGCCGCCATCGGCAGCATAATATTGCTTGATCCAGGGGGTGGACGAACCGGGCACACCGGCGACATTGTCGGTCTCGACGAAACGGTCAGCGCCCAGCGCATCGGCGTAGCGCACCAGAAGCTCTATCGCCTTCTGCACGGCCGCCCCATCGGACCCGTCGAGCATGGCGCGCTCCTGATCGGTCAGCGCCACCATCAGCGCAGCTCATCGAGGCGCAGGATGAGTTGCGACAGCACCCGTTGCGTCACCGCCAGATCAGCCGGATCGATGTCCTGCAACACCTCCTCACGAAGCTTGCCGGTGATCGCCTTGATGTCCTCGATCACCTGTTCTCCAGCCGGCGTGATCGTGTTGATCGTCACGCGCCGATCGATTTTGCTCTGTTCGCGCGTGACCAGCCCGTCCTGTTCAAGCAGGTGGAGCATCCGCACCATCGTTGGACCTTCTATCCCGACCAGATTGGCCAGCTCTGACACTGACAACTCATGGCCAGAGAAGGCGACCAAAAACAATGTTTCCCACCGCGCCATCGACTGGCCGATCGCGCGTACGCGCTCATTGGCGATTTTGCGCCAGCGTCGCGCGGCCGTGACGAGAGCGCGGGTGAGACGAAAATGCTCACCCGCATGCGACCCGCTCTCATAAGTCGCGTAATAGCGTTGCAGCGAAACCTCAGGCGAATAGCGCTGCTCGTCGTTACGATCCTTCGCGGCTATGCGGCGTGCCTGGATCGTCAGCGGATCGAGCGCGTTCGGGTCGGCGGACTTACGGCCCCGCGTGGGGCGAAGCGGCTTGGTGCTCATTGCGCTCGTCTCCGTTGCAACATCCTCTGCATCTTGGGGAGCATAGACTCCTGCAGCGGCCTCGGACAACGGCGCGAGATCGTCGAGACTCATTTGCTCACCGTCAGAACGGCTCCAGCGGACTGCGGACGGACATCGCGGCGGTAGATGCCGAGCCAGCCGGGTGCTTCCACCGCGTCCATCGTCGGCAAGCTGGGGCGCGAGGCCAGTTCTTCTGCGTCAATATCGACATCGATGCGGCGCGTGGGCACATCAATCACAATCCAGTCGCCATCGCGCACCCTGCCAATCGCCCCGCCTTCTGCCGCCTCCGGCGAGACCTCGGCGATGGTCAAGCCCTTGAGGCAGAGACCGGAAAGCTGGCCGTCCGTGATGAAGGCGGTGTCGCGGGCGAGCCCGGCGGCGTCGATTGCGAACAGAACGGTGGATGCGCCGCCGCCCATCGCGGGACCGCCTTTCACGCCCTGGCCGCGGAGGACGACGACATGGCCGGGCTTCACTTCGCCCCCAGAGATCGCAGCCAGTGCATCCGCAGAACTGTCAAACGTAATTGCGGGGCCAGAAAAGCTTTCTGGTCGCTTCCCATCGGGGATGCCGAGCTTGACGACGGCGCTGTCCATAGCGAGGGAGCCTTTGAGAATGGCGATAGCTGGGCCTGGCGCAATCGGGCGCTCGCGGGGACGAATGATTTCTTCGTCAGCTTGCGCGTCCCGAATGTTCTGCCCGATTGTGGCGCCAGTGCATGTGAGGGCGTCGCCATCGATGAGATCGCCCAATTGCCTCAACATCGCTGCCGCGCCCCCGGCATCCTCGAACTGCTCGATACGAACGGTGCCGTTCGGCCGCACCGCGCTGAGAATGGGCACGTTTGATTTCTCTTCCCAAACCGCGAACATATCGAGGTCCAATCCGCCTTCAACGGCGGTCGCCTGAAGATGCTTGATGGCGTTGATTGATCCCGACACGGCCTGCACCATCGCAGCTGCGTTGCAAAAAGCGGAAGGGGTCATGATCTGACGGGGGCGAAGATCCTCCCGCACCATCTCGACGATGCGCGCGCCACTGCGGCGGGCTGAGTCGAACATCTTTTCGCTGTTGGCGCGCACCGGGGCCGAACCCGGCAGGCACATGCCGAGCGCTTCGACCACGCAGTGCATGGTATTGGCCGTCGCCATGCCCGCACAGACACCGGGGCCGCGCACGGCGTTGGCCGTGATGTCAGACAGGCTGTGCCGGCCCGGCTTGCCGAAGCGGTCTCCGACCATTCCTGCGAACAGGTCCTCAATGTCGACCGGATCGCCCTCGATCTCGCCCGAAGCCTGATAACCGCCAATCACCAGCAGGGTCGGTATGTCGAGCCGCATCGCCGCCATGAGGTGTCCGGGCGGTGTCTTGTCACAAGAGGTCAGGCAAATCATGCCGTCGAGCAATGCGGCCTCTACCTGGGCCTCGATATCGTTCGGTATGAGGTCGCGCGCTCCGAGGATATAGGAGCCCATCCGCGCCGCGCCGGTAATGAAGTCGCTTGGCGCAGTGGTGCGCACCTCAAACGGGATACCGCCGGCGGCTCGGACCGCATCCTTAACCACCCTCGCGACGCCGTCGAGATGCGCGTAGCAGACGGCAAGCTCGGACGAGGTGTTCACGACCGCAATCTTGGGCTTTAGCATGTCCTCATCGGTCAGGCCGAGCGCACGCCAGTGCGCACGGCGGACGGCAGAGGTGACGGAAAGGCTGCGTAATTGGGCGGGCATAATGGGGCTCCGTGACGTCAGGATGCCGGAAGGGCATCGGGAAGGGGCAGGGTGGAGGGAAGACGGCGGCGCCGTACGATCAGGCCGATGCCGATGGCGCAGCCGGCAAGTATGGCTGGGCAAATCGCCAGGAAGGCAAAACTGCGCACGGCGGGCAGGCCGCTGGCCAAGACCATCGCGCCAAGAATTGGCCCTGCGATACCGCCAATCTTGGCAATCGACGTGGCCCAGCCTGCCCCGTTGGCACGGATCGAACTGGCGTAGAAGACGCCGGCGATGCTGAGGATGCCAAAATGCTCCCCGCCCACGATCGAAGTCGCCGCGATCGAAAGCGGCAGGAAAACGCCGGATGACATGTCGACGAGGCCCAGCACAAGCAGGAGAGGAAAAGCGATCAGGGGGTAGGCGGCGATCGCAAATGGCCCCTTGCCGTCAGTAAATCGCATGAGAAGGAGGCCCAGGCCTGCCCCGGCGATGCCCGAAATGGATGCTGCGTAGGCCGCGACATCGCGCTTGAAGCCCAGTTCCTCATAGACCAGCGGCCCCCAGTTGGACTTGAAATACACCGCCAGCGTGCTGGCGATGTAGCCCAACCAGAGGAGTGGGGTCAGCCAGCGCAGGTCACCTTCGAAAAGGCTGCTGACGCGAAACGATCGCTCGTCGATCTTCTCGTCGCCAAGCACGAAACGGTCGTCGGGACTGGCCCGGAGCGTCGGATCCACCCAGTTGAGCGTGGCAGCGATCGTCCCGTGCCGCATTTGCTTGCTGACTAGGAAGCGGACGGATTCCGGCAGGAAGAACAACAGGAATGCCGCGCAGACCAGCGTTGCGGCGCCGCCGAACATGAAGACGCCTTCCCACCCATAATGCGGCGCCAGCCAGACCGTGACCGGACCTGCCATCGCTGTACCCAGGCTGTACCCCATCATGATGACCGTCACGACCGTCGAGCGCATCCGTGTCGGCACGAACTCGATGTTCAGCGCCCATGCTAGCGGCAACATCCCGCCGATCGCAAAGCCATCCACGAAACGCAGCAGCAACAGCGCTTCGTAGCTGCGCGCGAACGCAGTGAGGAACGTCAGAACCCCGAAGGCGAAAGCGGCGGCGACGATCGTCCGCCGCCGCCCGATCCGATCGCCGACATAGGCGAGCGCGAAGCCGCCCACCATCATCCCGAACAGTCCCGCCGAGAAGATGTTGCCGAGCATCATCTTATCCAGCCCCAGTTCGTCGCGCATGTAGGGCGCGGTGAAGCTGATCATCATCATGTCGAACCCGTCGAACACGGTGATGAGCCAGGAAAGGGCTATCAGGCGGTAGTTGAAACCGGTCAGGCCCCGCTTGTCGATGAGGGCGGCGACATCAATCGTGCGGTGCGGGGTCGCCATGGATCAATCCTCGATATTATGCCGGATCCGTTGTTTCAGGCTCGCAAGATCCAGTTGGTGAACGCTTCCCGAGCCTGCCAGGTCGAGCGCGTGTGCGGCAGCCGCTCCCATGGCGATGCATGGACCCATGACCCGAACCGAGGAAAGAGCCGCAGAGTCGGCATCGATGCAGCGGCCGACAGCCACCACATTGTCGGCGCCCGCCACCAGCAGGGATCGTAGCGGCACCGTGTGGATGTGATCGTCAGGGAAGACTTCCCACACATAGCCCTCGCGATTGTGATGCTGCTCGAGCGGCCAGGCGCAGCGGGCGATCGCGTCATCAAAGCGCGTTGCTTCTCGCACCTCGTCCGTAGTGAGGTGATGGGTGCCCACGATCCAGCGCGTCTGACGCACGCCTGGAAGACCGTATGCGCGCACGCTGGCTTTCCCGTAGGCGTCGGGATATTCGGCACGCAGGAAGGCAAGAGTGCGATCGGCTTGCTCCTTTCCATCGATCTGCTTTTCGGCGGCGTCGAAAGGATCGAGCGGCGTCTCTATGTGGGTCATATTCACCATGGCGACATTGCGCCCCGGATAGCGCGCCGAAAAACCGTCGCGACGCATCAGCCCGTAGTCCCCACCCTTGTCCCACAAGCGCTGGGAAACATCTTCTCGGGCAGGCAGATTTGCTTCGTCGAACCCTTCGATGATAAGCATCTGCGAGCCGTAAATCTGACCGTTCTTATGGACCTGACAGTCGAAGCCTGCATCCCAGGTCAGCGCGGCATCGCCCGTTGCATCGACGAAACCAGTGGCCTTGATGCGTACGTCGCCGAAGCGCGTAGCGATATCGAGAGCGATGACGCGGCGACCATCGCGGTGGACATGCCGGATGATAGCTCCCGTCAGCGGCACCACGCCGGCCCCCACGGCGGTTCGCTCAACCCAGCGGCCAAGCGCCACCTCGTTGTACATGGCGACCTTCATGACCCCACCCTGCGTGACATGCAGGTCGCCGCTCGCGCCCAGGTCGTGGAGTATCTCGTCGGCGATGCCGTGGGTGAGCTGCCGTCCACCCTGGCCCGAGGTATAGAGGCCGCAAAACATGCCGATGATCGAATTGACCGCCTGGCCTCCCAGTGTCGGAAGCCCGTCCACTAGAATGACGCTGCGGCCGGCGCGCGCCGCCTCGATAGCGGCAGAGGCGCCCGATGCGCCCGAACCTACGACACAGATGTCGCATTCGCGCTCGATGATGGCTTCCGCTGCCGTTTTTGCGACGATGCGCGTGTCTGGATCGAAGGGACGGTCGAGCATTGCATTCCTTATCGTTTGTGTCGTCAGAAACCGAAGCGGATGCCCGCCTTGTAGGCGCGGCCGACCGGAGAGAAGAGCAGGTTGTTGCCAACGCCGTTGGCACCGGGCACCAGCGGCGGATCCTTGTCGAACAGGTTGTCGATGCCGAAGAAGAACGTCCCGTTGCGGCCCCCGTCCTTCAGGAACTCGATCTGCGTCATCAGATCGACATAGATGGCGTCTGGCACCGAATTGATGTTCGAGCTGTTTGTCGCGGCGACGTTGTAGCCCTCCTGATCGGGGCCAATGAACGAGCTGTTGTAGAAACCGCTCGGAATATAGCGCGCATGGGCCGACACGCTGAGCGCTTCGCGCGACCAGGTCAGCAGGCCGTCGAGGATATAGTCGGGCACACCCGGCACAGTGCCGCCGCGAAGCCCGGTCTGGCCGGCCCGGTCGGTTGAACCGGCGCTGTCGCGCGTGATAAGGTTGTTGGTGATCGTCGCCAAAAGGCGCAGGTCGACATTGCCCATGTCGCCCAGCGGCTGCCGATAAGTCAGCTCCACATCCAGCCCGCGTGTGATGAGCTTGTTCACATTCTGCTGCGTATCGACGATCCGCGTCAGGATGCCGCTCGCATCGCGAGTGACGAGGTTGCAGAACTCGGTCGCACCTTGGAAACAGCGGTCGACGATAGTCTGTCCGCCAATATTGCCGATCGCGTCATCGATCTGAATGTCATAATAATCGACGGAGGCACGTAGCCTGCCAAGCAAGCCCCCGCCACGCGGTTGCAGCACCACGCCTACCGTCCAGGTGTTTGCCACTTCGGGGACAAGGTTAGGATTGGAACCGGAAAGCACGCGCGGCTGGATCTGCGCGCCCCCGTTCTGACGGTCGTTGATAATGCCGAAGCTCTGTGTCGTTGGGCCGAACAGTTCGGCGATATTGGGTGCGCGAATGTCGCGCGATCGCGTGCCGCGGAGCCGCAGCCACTCCACCGGCTCCCAGACCGCGCCAACCTTCCAGGTCGTGGCGTTAACCGTCGATTGATTGTTGGCCCCCTGTCGATTGTAGTGAGTGCGCCGGACCGCGCCGTTGAGGCTGAGTTCACGCAGCAGAGTGATATCGTGCGCAAGCGGCAGTTCGGCTTCGACATAGCCTTCGGTCACCTCGACCTTGCCCTGAACCAGCGATCCACCGCCCTGGAACAGCAGAAGGTTCTGGGAATAGAAATCAGTGTCACCGGTGATCTTATCGCTTCGGAACTCGCCACCGAATGCGACAGAAAGCGGCCCAGCCCAAAGGTCGATGAGCGTACCGTTGAGATTGCCGACGATCACATGCTCGGTCGTGCGGTTCTTCTGAAACGCGTTTGTGCTTACATAGGCTTGTGCCGCCGGCGTGGTCAAATTTCCGAAGGGATTGAGAGGTACGCAGCCGGCCGCAGCGGCCCGTGAAGCAGGGTCGGTGTTCAGGCTGCTGAGTGCGCGGCATACGATCTGACCGGACACAGGATCGCGGACCGCATCGATCGCACGATTGTAATTGCTCGTGATCGAAGCGTTGTAGACCGTGCTATGGAAGTTGTTCCGGCCGAATTCGTAATAGGCGTCCCAGCTCCATCCATCACTGATTTTACCTTTGATCGACGCCACTGTGCGGAACGTTTCGTTACGGGCAAGGGTGCGGCCGACGCCGATGTCGTTGTAGGTGCGGCCCAGCCGGAATGAAGCGATATTGGGGTTTGCGTTGAGGATGCTCCGAATGTTGAGCCTCGGGTCCGGCGATTGCGGCAGTAGGTCGATGAATGCGTTGTCGCGACGGATGACCGTTTCGGCGTCCTTATATTCGCGCACGCCGTGCCGAGCGCGCAGTCGCCCATAGCTTACGTCGAGAGCGGCGGTGATATTAGGACTGATATCCCAGGTCAGCCGGGCATAGGCAGCGACACGCTCGGTTGGGGATTTCAAGGGAAGGGCATCGAAATAGCCATTTTCGCCTTCGCCCTCTCCACCCACCATATAGAGCGAATTGACCGAATTCGCGACAGAGCCAAGGCCTGTCCCATATTGGAAGAAGCGCGCGCTCCCGTCCGGGTTGAAGGTGATGCCGCGAAGCGGGTCCGTGGCGCTGGAGAAGGCAATCCCGGCCGCGTTGCGGGACGAGTTGATGACGCCTCGCCGTGAAATCGTCGAGGGGCGGACGCCGGACAGGATGTTGTTCGCGGGGATGTTGGTGATGCCGGGCGGACGACCAAAGTTGAGCGTCTCGGTGGCGCACCATTCCCGCTCGTAGCAGTTGCCGATGCCGGTGCTCTTTTCATACTCCATGCCTGCTATCAGATGAAGATTGTTGCCAATCTTGGCGCCACCTGCCAGCGAAAGCAGCGTCTGGCGATCATCGCCGCGGTCAGTGATGCCGCTCTGAGCCGAGGCCTTGAAGCCCTCGAGCCGACCATTGATGATAAGGTTGACCACGCCTGCCACAGCATCGGAACCATAGGCGGCGGACGCGCCACCGGTGACAACTTCTGCCCGCTCGAGCAGCACGCTTGGGATGAGGTTGGTGTCAACCGTACCCTGAAGCGTCGCCGGCACGAACCGCTTGCCATCGACCAGCGTCAGCGTGCGAACGGGACCCAAGCCGCGTAAGTCGAGGATGCGCCCCCCAATGTATCCCGTTTCGCTAAGGCCTTGGGAGGCCGGCCCAGTCGTGGCGCGGAACGAAGGCAGTTCGTTCAGCGCATCACCGATGTTCGTGACGCCGCGCTGTTCAAGGCGATCCGCGCCAACCACGGACACCGGTGTAGGAGCCGAAAAGCCGCTGCGCGCAATACGTGATCCGGTAACCACGATGTCGGCAGGGGTTACCGGAGATTCTGCATCGGCAGGGGCGGTGACGACCGACTTATCCTCTTGAGATGCCTCCTGTGCCAGCGTCGTCGAGCCGACAAACGCTGCATATGCGGATCCAAGCATCAATGCCGCGCGAGTGACACTTTTCGCCATTACCCCTCTCCCTCGTAATTTTATATAGAAAGCATCCTATATAAATTTCGTGGTGTCAACGTCAGATTTGGCTGGCCATCTCGTTGATCGAAAGACTTACAAGGAAAGACGCTCCGCCGCGCTCGCGGAGTGGCAATCCATCGCGAGCTAGCCCTCTGCCCTCCCGGCCCCAAATGCATCCGGTGGAGACCAGTTCGCGTTGGACTGACAGAACCGCACCGGCAGATCGTCGAAGGATCGGGCAATGCCGTGATCGCCGAATTTCTCAAGCGGCTGAACGTCCCCATCCACCGCCTTCTCTTTGAGAGCTTTTACGACGAAAGACGCTTGTGGACCGCCAATGCGGATCATCAGAACATGGTGCGGCTGATCATGGCCGGCGATGCCGATGGGGCGGAAGCGGCCATACGCAGCCATATCGGCAAGGGTTTCGAAACGCTTTCGAAGATCGAGAGCGAATTTTACAGCTGAAACAGTATCAGCGGCGTGCCCCGGAAACCTGTCTGGCGCGGCCCGGCCGGATCGCGCCGCCACGCCATCTCAGCCGCCCTGCTCTGCTCCACCCGCAGCGATCGCAGTCAGCATCGCGCGCAACGGCCCTTGGTCGCAACCGTTCAATATTTCATCGAAGCGTCGCTCATGCTCGTCCATGATGGCATCGGCGCGGGATCGCATCGCTTCGCCCGCGTCCGTCAAACTCAGAGCGAGCGAGCGTCCATCGACCGGCGACTTGGCGAGATAGCCCTTTGCGGCCAGTGAGGAGATCAGCGGCGCCATGTTGGCCCGCTTGATGCCCAGCACCCTACCCAGATCGCTTTGAATACAGCCTGGATTGGCACCCACAAGGATCAGGATCGTCGCCTCTACGGGCCGAAGTCCGATTTCGGCCAGCCCCCCTCCCAGATCCGCCATCATGGCGGACGATGCGCGACGCAACAGATAGCCCAGCCGGGATATGATGGGATCATTGAGGGGCGAGGCCAGATTGGATCGGTCCATCACCCCGCATTATTGCCGTTGCCCGCCTCAATCAACATTGCTATGTTTCATAGCAATAATAAGGAGCGAGGATATGCCTGCATCGGAAATTCAGCTGATTATCGGCGCCGAATCACGCGCCGGCGCTGCGCAATTCGAGCGCGTCGATCCGGTAACGGGCCAGGTTGCAACGCTTGCCGCCGCAGCCGGTCCGGACGACGCGATCGCTGCTGTCGATGCCGCCAAGGACGCCTTCCCGCGCTGGTCGGCCATGGGTCCCAACGCCCGCCGTGCGGCGCTGATGAAGGCGGCAGATCGGCTGGAAGCGAAGGCTGGCGATTTTGTCGAGGCGATGATGCAGGAAATCGGCGCGACCGAAGGCTGGGCGCGTTTCAACCTGATGCTCTCCGCCTCCATGGTGCGGGAAGCAGCCGGCCTCACCACCCAGATTGGCGGCGAGGTCATCCCATCCGATAAGCCGGGCTGCATCGCCATGGCGATCCGCGAGCCCGCTGGGGTGGTGTTGTCCATAGCGCCCTGGAATGCTCCGATCATTCTGGCGACGCGCGCTATCGCGGTGCCGCTCGCCTGCGGCAATACGGTGGTGCTCAAGGCGTCGGAACAGTGCCCGCGCACCCATGGCCTCATCATACAGGCCTTTGTCGAAGCCGGGCTTGACGGCGGCATCGTCAACCTCATCACCAACGCCCCACAGGATGCTGCGGAGGTCGTCGGAGCGATGATCGACCATCCGGCTGTCCGTCGCGTCAACTTCACCGGATCGACCGCGGTAGGCAAGATCGTCGCCAAACGCTGTGCCGAGAGTCTGAAGCCTGTCCTGCTCGAACTGGGCGGCAAGGCGCCGTTGATCGTGCTGGAGGATGCCGATCTCGACGAAGCGGTGAAGGCCGCGGCCTTCGGCGCCTTCATGAATCAGGGCCAGATCTGCATGTCGACCGAGCGCATCATCGTGGTCGACGCCGTTGCGGATGCATTCGCCGAGAAATTCCAGGTAAAGGTCGGCACCATGCCGGTCGGCGACCCGCGCGAGGGCAAGACCCCGCTGGGCGCGGTGGTCGACAGCCACACCGTCGCGCATGTGCGATCGCTGATCGAGGACGCGCTGGCGTCCGGAGCGTGGCAACTGAACGGCGGCGATGCCAACGGTGTGCTGATGCCGGCGCATGTGATCGATGGCGTGACGCCCCAGATGAAGCTGTTCCAGGACGAAAGCTTCGGTCCGGTGGTCGGCATCGTCCGTGCGCGCGACGAGGCGCATGCCATCGAACTGGCGAACGATACCGAATATGGGCTGTCGGCATCGGTGTTCACGCGTGACGCCGCGCGGGGCCTGAAGGTGGCGCGCCAGATCCAGTCGGGCATCTGCCACGTCAACGGTCCGACCGTGCATGACGAAGCGCAGATGCCCTTCGGCGGCGTCAAGGCGTCGGGCTACGGCAAATTCGGGGGCAAGGCCGGCATCGATAGCTTCACCGAGCTGCGCTGGATCACCATCGAAACCGAGCCGGGCCATTACCCGATCTGATCTTCCTGATTTCCGGAGAACAACATGACCAATATCCTGCAAGTCGAGGGCGTGGAGCAAACCGAACTCGAAACCGTCGCCTTCACTGTCGAGGACGGCATCGCATGGGTCAGCTTCAACCGCGCCGAAAAGCGCAATTGCATGTCCCCTCGCCTCAACCGCCAGATGATGCGCGTTCTCGACGAGCTGGAGTTTCGCGACGATGTCGGCGTGCTGGTCCTGACCGGCGAGGGGACTGCATGGACCGCGGGCATGGACCTGAAGGAATATTTCCGTGAGACCGAAGTGCTGGGGCTCAAGGGCACCCGGAACGCCCAGCGGGAAAGCTACGGATGGTGGCGCCGCCTGCGCTGGTATCAAAAGCCGACCATCGCCATGGTCAACGGCTGGTGTTTCGGCGGCGGCTATGGCCCGCTCTTCGCCTGCGATCTCGCCTTTGCGGCGGAGGAAGCGCAGTTCGGCCTCTCGGAAATCAACTGGGGCATATTGCCCGGGGGCGGCGCGGCCAAGGTCGCGGTGGAGCTGACCAGCTTCCGCAATGCCATGTATCATTCGCTGATGGGCGAGAATGTGGATGGCAGGAAGGCCGCGGAATGGGGCTTCGTCAACGAAGCGCTTCCGCTCGCCCAGCTCAAGGACCGGGTGACGGAAGTGGCGAAAGTGCTGCTGACCAAGAATCCGGTCGCGCTCAAGGCCACGAAGGACGCCATCCGCCGGGTGCGTGAAATGACCTATGACAATGCCGAGGACTATCTGGTCCGCGCGCAGGAAGCGGCCAACAGCTACGACAATCAGGGCCGCAAGGAAGGCATCAAGCAGTTCATCGACGACAAGAGCTACAAGCCGGGCCTGGGCGCCTACGACAAGTCGAAGCAAGGCGCCTGATCGGCCCGCTTGTCCTAGTCGGAAATATATATTCGGGAGAGCCAATGATGGTCGAGACGCTCAATCCGCCCGTCGACGATTTGCCAGAATCTGCGGACCGCCATCGGATAGATCGGCTGCTTCGTCCCCGATCCGTCGCCATCGTGGGCGCATCCGACAAGCCCGGAGCGCTGGGCGCTTCGGTCCTCTCCAATCTGGACCGCAACGGCTTCAGTGGCGAAGTCCACCTCATCAACCCCAAGCGGTCGGAAATCGGAGGACGCCCCTGCCTTCCCTCGATCGACGCTTTGCCCGAAGCAGTCGACGTGGCCGTGCTCGCTATTCCACGTGCGGCGGTGATCGACACGATCAAGGCGCTGGCGATGCGCCAGGTGGGGGCAGCGATCATCTTTTCCGCAGGTTTTGCCGAGGGCGGCGAGGAAGGCCTTGCCGAGCAGCGCGAGATCGGACGGATCGCGCGGGAAGCCGGCATGGTCGTAGAAGGACCGAACTGCCTTGGCATGACCAATTTCATCGACCGGGTGCCGCTGACCTTTGTGGAAACGGACGCGCGGCCATTGGGCGAAAGGGCGGGTATCGGCGTCGTATCACAGAGCGGCGCGATGGCCTGCGTTCTCTGCACCACACTGGCAAGCCGAGATCTTGGCCTGTCCTTCTCCGTCTCGACCGGTAACGAGGCCGCGAGCGGCGTCGAAGACTATGTCGATTATCTCCTGGACGATCCGTCCACGCAGGTCATCGCCATGATCGTCGAGCAGTTTCGCGATCCGCAACGTTTCCTTGCTGCGGCGAGGCGGGCACGCTTGCTCGGGAAAACGATCGTGCTGCTGCATCCGGGCAAGAGCAGCGCGGCGCGCCAGTCCGCAGCGACACATACTGGCGCCATGGCGGGCGACTATCAGGTGATGCGCGTGAAGGTGGCGCGTGCGGGCGTGGTTCTCGCCGAAACGCTGGAGGAACTGGGCGACATTGCGGAGATCGCCCTGCGCTGTCCTTCCGTGCCAGCAAGCGGCGTGGCCGTGCTGGGAGAGTCGGGCGCGTTCAAGGCGCTCACCCTGGATCTATGCGAAGCCCTTGGGCTCGACCTGCCCCCCGTGGACGACCAAAGCGCCCCTACCCTGCGCGCCGCGTTGCCGGATTTCGTTGGCGTCTCCAACCCCCTCGATCTCACCGCGCAGGGACTCGTCGATCCGGACCTCTACTATCGCACTCTGGCCGCGCTGTTCGCAGACGACCGCTTCGGCAGCCTAGTCGCAGGGATCATTCAGACCGATCCCGTGACCGTCGGCATCAAGCTGCCGCCCATCCTGCGCGCGGTCCGCGAGTTGAAGCCGACCAAGCCCCTGATCTTCGCTGGCCTGGATGAAGGCGCGGCAATGCCTGCCACCTATGTCGATCAGCTTCGCGCGCTCGGCATCCCCTATTTCCCGTCCACCGAACGGGCATTCCGGGCGCTCAAACGCCTGAACGAACGCGCGCGGCTGGATTTTTCCGTCCGTCCTCCCCGGCTATTCGACGCGGTCGATCTTCCCCCATCGGGCGGCGTCATCCCGGAATATCGCGCGAAAGCGATATTGTCGCCGCTCGGCATAGCCTTTCCCGTCGGCGCCTTCTGCACCAGCCTGGAACAGGCCCTCGTCGAAGCGGAGCGCATGGGCTATCCGGTCGCGCTCAAGGCGCAGTCGCCAGACCTCAGCCACAAGAGCGATGCCGGCGGCGTCATTCTGAACCTGCGCGACGTGCAGGAACTGCGCGAGGGGTGGGATCGCCTCTGGGCCGATGTCGCGGCCTATGACGCCGGGCTGATGCTGGACGGCGCATTGATGGAGCGCATGGGGGAGCGCGGCGTCGAACTCATCATCGGTGCGAAGAACGATCCGGACTGGGGTCCGGTAATACTGGCAGGCTTCGGCGGCGTGACGGCCGAAATCCTGCACGACGTTCGCCTGATGACGCCAGACCTCCCGCGCGAAGAGATCATAGCCGAACTGCAATGTCTGCAGCAGGCGGTGCTCCTGCGGGGGTTCCGCGGATCGCCGGCACTGGATGTCGAGGCCGTAGCCACCGTCGTCGCCACGCTGGGCGATCTCATGATGGCACAGCCGTCGATCCAGGAGATCGATCTCAACCCCGTCATCGTTTATCCCAAAGGAAAAGGAGTGGTCGCGTTGGATGCCCTGATGCTGACGACGCCTCAGGCAGGATAAGGGGAAGGATGAGCAGGATGACCGATGATGTGGCCCGCCGCAGCCTATTGATGGCGGCACCAACTGTCCTGCTCGGCGGTACGCTCGCATCCCCCACCCAAGCGGCAGAAGCTTCGCAACTGCCCCCTCCCCGGCTCGATCATGCGATGCGCTTCAACGTGCTGATTGGGCCTGCACAGGAACTGGGGCAGGTAGACGGCGTCCGTAAGCGGATCATTCCCATAACCGGCGGGATGGTGGAGGGACCGCGGCTCAAGGGCCGGATCCTGCCCGGCGGCGCCGACTGGCAATCGATCCGCGCCGACGGCACGGCCGACATACTGGCGCGCTATGCGATAGAAGCGGAGGACGGCACAGTTATATCGGTCATAAACCCCGGCTATCGCCACGGCCCCGCGCCCGTTCTCGCGCGCATCGCCGCAGGGGAAGATGTTGATCCGGCCCTCTACTATTTCCGGACGACGCCCCGTTTCGAAGTAGCGCAGGACGGCCCTCATGCCTGGCTGGGCCGCACGATATTCCTGTGCACTGCCGCGCGATATCGTGACCATGTGCGGCTCGATATCTTTTCGGTCGGCTGAGCATCGAAAGGCGCAATGAGCATGACTGGCGACTCCGCCGATATCAAACGCCTGATGGACGAGGCGCCGATGAGCCGCGCGCAGCTGGCGGCAATTGTCCTGTGCGTCCTGCTGAACGCCCTCGACGGCTTTGATGTATTGGCGATCAGCTTCGCTTCACCGGGTATCGCCGCGGAATGGGGCGTCGATCGTGCCGCATTGGGTATCATCCTTTCGATGGAGCTGATCGGCATGGCCGTGGGGTCGGTTCTGTTGGGCTCGCTTGCCGACAGGATCGGCCGGCGGCCGACAATCCTTTTCTGCCTGATCGTCATGACCGCGGGGATGCTGGCTGCCACACAGGCCTCCAGCATCCAGTCGCTCTCTGCAATCCGACTGTTCACCGGCCTCGGGATCGGCGGGATGCTCGCCTGCACCAACGCGATGGTAGCCGAACTCGCCAACGCGCGGGCACGCAGCCTGGCCGTGTCGATCATGGCGGCGGGATATCCTGTCGGCGCGATACTGGGTGGATCGATCGCCTCCATGCTGCTCGTGGGAGGAGACTGGCGGGATGTGTTCCTGTTCGGCGCGATCGCTACAGGCATCTTCCTGCCACTGACGTTCCTGTTGCTCCCGGAATCCATCGGGTTCCTGCTGCAAAGGCGGCCTGCCCGCGCGCTCGACAGGGTCAACCAGCTTCTGACGCGCTTCGGCCATCAGCCAGCGACGACGCTGCCCCCGCCAGATGAAAGCGCGCCCAGGCCTGCCATGCGGACATTGTTCGAACAGGGGCTGGCGCGCACAACCCTGCTGCTGACGGCGGCCTATTTCGCCCATATCATGACATTCTATTTCATCCTGAAATGGGTGCCGAAGATCGTTGTCGACATGGGTTATGCCGCCTCCGCTGCCGGGGGCGTGCTGGTGTGGGCGAATGTCGGAGGCCTCGCCGGCGCCCTGTTGCTCGGCCTGCTCAGCTGGCGAATCCGTATCCGGACGCTTGTGATCGCGGCAATGCTGTTGTCGACGGTGATGGTCACGGTTTTCGGTCAGGGACAGTCCAGCCTGGCCGGACTCGCGCTGATCGCGGCAGCCGCCGGCTTCTTCACCAACGCTGGCGTGGTCGGATTATATGCCATCACCGCACAGTCGTTCCCCACCGCAGTCCGAGGTGCGGGCACGGGGATCGTCATAGGCATCGGCCGGGGTGGCGCGGCGCTGGGGCCGATCATCGCAGGTTTCCTGTTCAGCCTGGGCTTCGGGCTGTCATTGGTCGCGATGGCCATGGCGGCGGGCTCTCTCATCGCAGCGGCCGCCTTGTCGGCGCTGCGTCCCAACAGATCATAAGGAGGATCGCCATGGACCTGCAAGCCGGAAGGTCAGTCCATCTGGCCGCGCAACGTGTGGTATGTCGCCTGCACCCCTGACGAGATCGACGGCCGGCCGATCGGTCGTAAAATATGCGGCGAACAGATGGTGCTGTTCCCGTCCGGAGAAGGCAAGGTAGCCGCACTCGACGATTTCTGCCCGCATCGCGGCGCGCTCCTGTCGCTGGGTTTCCTGCGCGATAGCACGCTGGTTTGCGGCTATCACGGCCTTGCCATGGGATGCGCCGGAGAGGCCGTCTCCATGCCGGACAGAGGATCAAGGGCTTCCTGCCCATTCGAAGCTATCCGGCGCTGGAGCGATACGAAACCTATGTCCATGCGAGCAGCATCGGCCAGAGGAGATCGACGAGGCGGCGGTCAAGACGCGCGCGGACGAGGATGCCAACAAACTCGCCCGGATCGCTTGGGTCGTGCTGACCCGCAAGGAGGCCTATCACCCCACGCGAACTTGACCTGATCAAACCCAGGTCACCCAAAATTGTAATAGCAGTCGATGATGAGTGAAGATCGAGCCAATGGTAAGGTCAACCCGTCTGATTCACTGCGCTTCAAACGCGCGCGAGCTTGATTAGGGACCTCACCGGCGGATTTCCATCAGGGCCAGCGGTAGCCAAACGCCGCACAAACAGGCCGGACATATGAAAGCAACCGATCAAAACCCACACCGGCACAATGCCTTTGCCAAGGGGGGCGTCCACATATGGCCTCTTGGGAATCCCCCCGTTCAATCACACACGGAATGACTCTAGGCTGGGAGCCTCAGGCGCGTCGGAAGTTGGGCTTCAGAACCCTTGCGCCATCGCGCATCTCGTCGAGCTGATCCGACCAGTACTGCATCATCCGCACGCGCTCGTCCCAATATTCGCCGCGCGTGTAGGCTCGCCGGATGGCGTTGGTCTCCATATGGGCGAGTTGGCGCTCGATGGCGTCGGGATTGAATTTGCCCGTTTCGTTGAGCAGCGTCGCCGCCATCGCCCGGAAGCCGTGCGCCGTCATCTCCTCCGGGCCGAACCCTAGCGCGCGAAGGGCAGCGTTGACCGTGTTCTCCGACATCGGGCGACGCGGCGAGCGGAAGGAGGGAAAGCAATATCGTCCTGTGCCCGTCAGCTCCCAGAGCTGCTCGAAAAGCGCAGTCACCTGCGTGGATAGCGGCACGCGGTGCGGCCGTCGCATCTTCATCTTCTGCTCGGGGATGTTCCAGACCGAGCGGTCGAAGTCGAATTCGCTCCACTCGGCCTGTCGCAGTTCGCCCGGGCGGACGAAGAGATGGGCCGACAGCCTGAGCCCGAACAGGGTGATGGCATGACCGGTATAGCCCTCGATCGCGCGCATGAGTTCACCGGCGCCCTTGGGTGTCGTGATGGCGGCGAGATGCTTGGCCTTGGGTACGGTGAGCGCGCCGCGCAGATCACGCGCCGGATCGGTTTCGGCCCGCGTGGTTGCGATGGCGTAGCGGAACACGCGGCTGAGAACGCTGCGCATGCGCAGCGCGCTTTCATATCGGCCGGTTGCCTCGATCGAACGGAGCATGGCAAGCACTTCCTGGGCGGTGATCTTGGCGACCGGGCGGTTGCCGATCCTGGGATAGGCCTTGTCGAGCAACCAGCGGATCTTGCTGAGGGTGATCTCTGCCATCCCTTCGCGTTCCTGCTTGGCAACCCATTCCTCAGCGACGAGCCTGAAGCTGTTTTCCTCGGACAGCATCGCGCGGGCTTCGGCAAGCTTCGCTTCGTGCGAAGGATCGAGGTCAGCGGCGATCAACTTGCGGGCTTCGTCGCGCCGCTCGCGCGCATCGGCGAGGCCGACGTCGGGCCACGCGCCGAAAGAGAGCGTGTGCTGCTTGCCGGGATAGGCGTAGTTGAGACGCCAGAGCTTGCGGCCGTTCGGCTTGACGAGGAGATAGAGGCCGGCGCCGTCGGTGAGCTTGTATTCGCGTTCCCTCGGCCTGGCGCTCGTGACAGTGGTCGCGAAGAGTTTTCCCATGGTATCGGCCCGTCCATAAGGGGCCTTCGATACCATGCAGGATACCATATTTGTTCCCGATTGGTGCCGGATCAGCCCGGATTTGACCGGACGACCTTAGCACAAAAAACGTCTGAAATCAGCCACTTTCGGGACGTCCCCGGACGCTGCCGGAAGAACAAATGGTGCAGAAGAGCTTGATCGCTGGGCAGCTAAGCAATTGATTTGGCAATCAAATCTTAGACTTGCGAACTCGCCGAGGGCAGCATTAGCATGCTTTCAGTTGGTGGAAAAGGCCGGACGGTAATGGACTTGGAGATTTGAGTCCTTGCGTCGAGCTACTCGGCCTGTTCCTGAGGCTAACGAGTTGTTCAAGACGACAGTTAGCTGACCGTCTGCGCGGGGGCTCCTCAGAAGGGCAGCGGACTGTCGATCTTCACGAGATCATGGGCGATGAGCGGGCCGCCGGGAGACTGGAACAGGCGGCTGCCATGTTCGACACCACCCAGGTTCAGCCCGAAGAAGCCGAGCTGGTCGATCAGCTTGGCAACCTCGGCCTTTGCACCCTCGTCGTCGCCGGCGTAGAACAAGACGCGCCGTCCGCCGTCGACGTCGGGGGCCTTCTCCAAATTCATGAAGAAGTGGTGGTTGAACGCCTTCACCACGCGGGCGCCTGGCGCCCATTCCTGAACGATCGCGGTGGAGGCGCGCCCGCCGATATCGATCGGCGGCAGCGGCGGCTTTTGCATGTTGTTGTTGGTGTCGACGAGGATGCGGCCGTTCCAGTCGAGCCCGGCGAGTGCACCCTGCAGTTTTGGCCAGTTCACTGAGACGAAAACGATGTCCTTGGCCGCCGCTTCCTCGCGGGTGCCCGCCGTGATCGACGGCCCTGCCTTGGCCACGAGGTCAGCAAGCGTTTCCGGCCCGCGGCTGTTGGCGATCGTCGCCGGAATGCCCTTAGCGCCGAGACGCTGGGCGATGGCACCGCCAATCATTCCAGTGCCAATGATTCCGATGGTGGGCATGTGTGGTCTCCAATTCGTTCACAAGAAGGGGGCAGCCAGGACCAAGGGCAGGCCCTGGCCGCGGTTGTGGCTAGGCTCAGGACTCGTTGATCACAGCCAGAAGAGCACGGTAGCTGCGAGGGCGATGGCGGAGAAGAAGACGGTTGGGCAGCGGTCGTAGCGGGTTGCCACACGGCGCCAGTCTTTCAGGCGGCCGAACATGATCTCGATGCGGCTGCGGCGTTTGTATCGGCGCTTGTCGTATTTCACTGGAAAGGAACGGGATTTCCGGCCCGGGATGCAGGGCGTGATGCCCTTTTGCTCGAGCGCGTCCCTGAACCATTCGGCGTCATAGCCCCGGTCAGC
This sequence comes from Sphingobium ummariense RL-3, assembly GCF_000447205.1. Taxonomy (GTDB): domain Bacteria; phylum Pseudomonadota; class Alphaproteobacteria; order Sphingomonadales; family Sphingomonadaceae; genus Sphingobium; species Sphingobium ummariense. The sequence goes on from NZ_AUWY01000047.1 coordinate 101,708, forward strand.
CAGCATCCACTGCGCCTTGGGCAGATCATCGAGCAGGGCTGCCGCGCCGGTGTAATCGCTGATCTGGCCGGCCGTGATGAAGAAGCTCAAGGGGCGGCCGTTGGCATCGGTGACGGCGTGAAGCTTGGTGTTCATGCCGCCCTTGGTCCGTCCGATCAGGCGGCCGAGATCCCCTTTTTTACCCCAAGGCTGGAAGCCGTGCGGTGGGCCTTGAGATAGGTCGCATCGATCATGAGGGTCTGCGGTTCGGCTTTCTGGGCGGACAGACCCTCCATCATCCGGCCAAACACGCCCATCTCGCCCCACCGTTTCCATCGGTTGTAGAGCGTCTTGTGCGGACCGTATTCCCTGGGCGCGTCTCGCCAGCGCAGCCCGTTGCGATTGACGAAGATGATCCCGCTCAGCACCCGCCGGTCATCAACCCGAGGCTTGCCGTGACTCTTGGGAAAATACGGCGACAAACGCGCCATCTGCTCGTCCGTCAGCCAATACAGGTCGCTCATGCTCAGTCTCCTCGCGGAGCCTGAATCACATCGCTCTCAGCCAATCAATGGGTCCTGAGCCTACTGCCTGACCGCATTCATATCCCCACCTCGGCGGGTAAGGCCACGCGCTTTGGTCGACTGATCGACCTGCTTGTCGAAGAATGCGCCGACGACTATCCCGGCAGGGACATGTTCCTGCAACGGATGCTGGAAGCGCTCCTTATAGAGGCCTTGCGTTGGCAGGGCGTTGGGACTGATGGAAGTACGGTTGCAGGTTTGCTCAGCGGCATGCGAGACCCGGCGATCGCCCGGGCGCTTCGGGCTATCCATGCTGACGTGCGCGCTGGCTGGACCGTCGCCGGGCTCGCCGGCATCAGCGGCATGTCACGCTCGGCCTTTTCGGATCGGTTCGGCGCGCTAATCGGCTGCGCGCCGATCGAGTATCTCGCGCGCTGGCGGATGGCGCTGGCGAAGGAGGCGCTGGCGCGAGGATCCAAGTCGCTGGACCGGATCGCCGAGGAAATTGGCTATGAATCGGCCAGCGCCTTCAGCACCGCTTTCCGTAAACGACTGGGCTGCCCGCCGGGCAGATTTGCGCGAGAGGCGGCCGCATAGACAGACACGCAATTGAAGCGCAGGCAAGCCCATCGCTGAGGTGCGGCGCATGGCAGGGAAACGCGCTTTCCTGCCCATACCCTCTACTGCACTGATTGCGGTAGCTCAGCGCTAAAGCTGAACAGCCGGCAGGTTTCAGTCGCCGGGATCGGCCGCATGAACGGTGGCTATGTCGGCGGTCGCAGTCAATTGAGCTCGCCCGAACGGATTCATGCTAGCAGCGGTTCGAACTTGGCAAACTGCTGGGTACTCGGGCAATCGGCGCAGTCGCGAGCCGGCCGCGCGTGCTGATGCGACTGCAACTGGCGCGGCAAAGCCTGAAGATCCACGATGCTATGAAGGTCCTCAACTGAAACGCCGAAATGCTCGGGCGCGAAGCTACATGGCGCAATGCGGCCGGCTTCGTCGATAAACAGGAAGGTTTCCGCTACCCTGCAGTCGGCGATGGGCATCGGCCGGCCGGCGACGGTGTCGGCGAGTCGCTCCAGATAGGCGGCCCCGCCAACCAACATTGTTCCCATCCGGCCGAGTTCGGCCCGCAGCTGCGGCATTTCAGCGGCCAGTTGTGCGACATCGCCGGGGCGCAGGCGATGGTCGGGATAGAATTCGGGTCGATCGCGCCCGCCCAGCTGATTGAAGCTAATTTCGTCGATGCCCCAGTCGGCAAGTGTGTGGCACAACGTGGCGAAACCGTCGATGTTATCCCGCATCAGCACGATGTTGGCGCGCACCTTCAGCCCCGCGCCCGCAGCGTCCCGCTCGCTTGTCAGCGCTGGCACGCTCTGCGCGAGCTTGTCGAACGCGCCGCGCCAGCCGCGCATGGCATCATGGAAGCTGGCCATGCCATCGATGCTGATCGTGACCTCGCGATAGCGCTGCACAAGCTCCGCGCGCACGCGCGGCGCACCCAGGCGGGTGCCGTTGGTGGTCAGGCTGAGTCCAATGCCCCACCGTGCCGCGCGTTCGTCCAGCTCGGCACGCGGTGCCCAAAATAATGGCTCGCCGCCGAGCCAGCTCAACAGCACCGGATGTCCGGTTTCGCTCCGCCACGCCCCGAGCAGGTCGATGAGCCGCGCGACCTGCGCCGGATCCGCCTCTTCGCGCGGCAGGGTGAGACGTTTGTCGTAGGCGCAGAACGGACACGCCAGATTGCAGTGGTTCGAGACGCGCCACAGGACAATCATCCCGCCGCCTCCAGGCGGACCGGTGCGTCCGCAAGGTCATCGGCGATGACCTGTTCGATCGGTCGCGCAATGCCGCGGGTAAGCCCCATCGGCACTTCGACCGCGAATCCACGCGCGACGAGACCCTCGATTGCCCAGCGTACGCAATAGTCGGCAGCGACGCCGATCACCGTCGCTTCAGTGACGCTCCGCGCCTTCAACTCCGCAAAGAAAGCGTCCCGCGCAACCTGCTCACCTGTCGCGACCGCCGTAACTGTGAGGTCGGGCTCGGCCCACATGTCGAAGACGCCCTTTTCGAGGAGGTAGACCGGGATTGCAGGATCGATCGTGCCTGGATCGAGCACATTCTCCCATCCGGGCGTGCCCTTCTCGCAGTGTGGTGGAAACTGTTCGGCCTCGGCCGAACCCGCATAGATCTCAGACACGTGCGTGTCCGCCGTGAAGAGCACACCAGCCACATCTTCGGTACGCAGACCCGCGAGCCAGGCTTTCATTGGTGGTACGATCGCCTCTGCTCCAGCCACCGGCAGCGCCCCGTCTGCGGCCACGAAATCCCGCTGCATGTCCACCACAATCGCGAAACCCTTCATATGTCATCTCCTTGCATTTGACATATGCGTATGTCGCACATAAGTAAAGCGCATAACGCATGTAAGGTCGAGTCGATGGACGAAGCTGCCTTTCTCGAAAGCTATGATCCCACCGCATACGAACGCCCGTCGGTCGCAGTGGATTTGATCCTGATGAGCGTGGTCGATGGCGCGCCTTCCGTGTTGCTGACGCGACGCGACCAACACCCGTTTGCCGGGGAATGGGCGTTGCCCGGCGGCTTTGTCGGGATCGGCGAAAGCCTTGATGAAGCAGCACTCCGCATCCTCGCCGCGAAGGCGCGGATGTCGGATGCCTATGTCGAGCAGCTTTATACGTTCGGGGCGGTCGATCGTGACCCGCGGACGCGGATCATCAGCGTCGCCTATTTCGCGCTCCTTCCGGCAGACCGCTTCGCGGCTGCGCTGAAATCCGCCCCCGAGCTGGCGCTCGCGGAACTCACCGTACTATGGCCCGGCGAGACAGGCGGCCCTATCGAGGCGCGCATCGGCGACGGCGATCCGCTGCAACTCGCTTTTGACCACGGCGCGATGCTCAGCCTCGCGGTGCGTCGCCTGCGCGGCAAGCTCGATTACTCCGGGATCGCCTTCGCGCTCCTGCCCCAGCGTTTCACGTTGCGCGCCTTGCAGGACATCTACGAAGCCATCCTTGACACCAAGCTCAACAAGCCCGCCTTTCGCCGCCGCATGCTGGATCGCGGCTGGCTGGAAGCGACGGGCGAGCGCGAGACCGGCGCGTCGTTCCGTCCGGCCGAACTCTATCGCTACCGTAAAGCAGAAGGGGAACAATGATGGCACATGTCCGCACTTTCGGCTTCGCTGCCCAGCTTCGCGCCGACGCGAGCAGCCATGTCATTCGCTATCGCAACGGCCGCGCGCGGCAGAGCGGGCGTGGCCTCGTCTTCTGGTTTCGCCCGGAGACCGCCAGCATTGCCGAGCTACCGATGGACGACCGCGAGATGGCGCTGTTCGTCAAAGGCCGCAGCCAGGATTTCCAGACCGTGGCGGTGCAGGGCACGCTGACGTGGCGCGTTGCCGATCCCGAGCTGCTCGCGGCGCGCGTGGATTTCACGATAGGCCTGCGCAGCGGTAGCTGGACCGCTGAGCCCATTCAGCGCATTGAGACCCGTCTTGCCGGCCTGGTCAATCAGGCGGTGCTGCAATATCTCGCACAGGCACCAGTGCAGGCGCTGCTCGATGGGGGGCCGGACCCCTTGCGCGGCGCGCTGCAGACGGCGCTGGCGCACGATCCGGCGCTGGGCGAGATTGGTCTCGAAGTCGTCGCGATCCGGCTCACCAACCTCGCGCCCAGCGCCGAACTGGAACGCGCGCTCCAGACGCCCACCTTCGAGGCGCTCCAGCAAAAGGCGGATCAGGCGACGTTCGAACGTCGGGCGCTCGCCGTGGAGAAAGAGCGTGCCATCGCCGAGAACGAGCTCGCCAATCGGACCGAACTCGCTCGCCGCGAGCAGCAGCTGATCGCGGAGGAAGCCACAAACGCCCGCACGCGTGCGGCTGGCCTCGCCGAAGCGCAGCAGGTCGAGGCGGCCGCCGAGGCGGAGCGCATCCGCACGATCGAGGGCGCCAAGGCGGACGCCGAGCAGGCGCACATCGCGATTTACCGCGATCTGCCGCCTGCGGTTCTGCTCGGCCTCGCGGCGCGCGATCTGGCGGGCAAGTTGGAGACGATCGAACATCTGAACGTGACGCCCGATCTGCTGGCCAGCCTCGTCGGCGAGTTCCGCCGCGAAGCGTCTGCGCTTCCGGCCCGGTGAAGGCGCGATGCCGACCAACAGTCCCCGCGCGGTCTTCGTCACTCGGGAGAGCGACTATGAACTGCTGCTTGCGCGCCATGCCACGCGCGAGCAGGCGCGGTTCTTCCTCGAGACGCGCGGCCAGCGGATCGAGACGCTGGAGGATCGCGACCGCCAGCTGCACGACGCCTTGAAACAGGCGCGACTCGCGGTGCCGGACGACTGGCGGCAGGCGCATGTGCGCCGTCCCGATCTGGACCGGTTCCTGTTCGGTCCGGAGGACGTGATCGTGCCGGTCGGCCAGGACGGGCTTGTCGCCAACGTCGCTAAATATCTCGCTAGCCAACCCGTGCTGGGCGTGAATCCGTCGCCCGACCTCTATGACGGCATCCTGGTCCGCGTGCCCGTACGGCGGCTCGCCGATCTGCTTCGCGCCGCCGCCGCAGAACAGGCGCCGATCGAGCGCCGCACGATGGTCGAAGCCCGGCTCGACACCGGAGAGCGCCTGCTCGCGCTCAATGAAGTGTTCGTGGGCCATCGCAGCCACCAGTCCGCGCGCTACAGCATCGAGGTCGGCGGAGGCCACGAGGATCATAGCTCGAGCGGTCTGATCGTCGCATCGGGAACCGGCGCCACCGGCTGGGCTCGTTCGATTATGGAATCGATGGGGACGCACCTGCCGCTGGCGCCCGAGGAGCGCGCCGTCGCCTATTTCGTCCGCGAGCCCTTTCCGAGCATCGCCACTGGCACCAGCCTGCGTGCAGGCAAACTTGCCGGCGAACCGATCGAGATCACCTCGCGGATGAACGATGGCGGCGTGATCTTTGCGGACGGCATGGAACAAGACTTTCTGGTGTTCGACTGGGGCCGCCGCGTATCCGTGGCTCCCGCTGCCCATGCCCTTCAACTCGTCACCGGCTGAGGATCGACCAATGCCCGTCACTGATATCGCGACTCGCGTCTATAACCATGGTTGGCGGCTCGATCCGGTCGTCCGAAGCCTGCTCGACACCGACTTCTACAAGCTGCTGATGCTGCAGATGATCCGGCATCTGCATCCGGACGTGCAGGCAACCTTCTCGCTGATCAATCGCAACAAGTCGGTGCGATTGGCGGAGGTGATCGACGAGACGGAGCTGCGCGAGCAACTTGACCATGCGCGCACGGTCCGCTTCTCCAAGAAGGAGCTGATCTGGCTCGCTGGCAACAGCTTCTACGGCAAGCAGCGCATGTTCGCGTCGGACTTCATCGAATGGCTCGCCGATTTCCAGCTGCCGGACTACGAGCTGCGCAAGATCGATGGCCAGTTCGAGCTGCACTTTGACGGGCCGTGGACGCACACGACGATGTGGGAGATTCCGGCGCTCGCCATCGTCAACGAGCTGCGTTCGCGGGCAGCGCTCAAAGGCAAAGGCCGCTTCGAGCTCGACGTGCTCTATGCTCGCGCCAAGGCTAAGCTCTGGGAAAAGGTCGAACGGCTGCGCCAGCTCCCCGACCTCGTCATTTCGGACTTCGGCACTCGCCGCCGCCACGGCTTCCTCTGGCAACGCTGGTGCGTCGAGGCGCTCAAGGAGGGGCTGGGACACCGCTTCATCGGTAGTTCGAACGTGCTGCTCGCGATGGACAACGATCTCGAGGCGATCGGCACGAATGCGCACGAGCTACCGATGGTGCTGGCCGCTCTCGCCGATAACGACGCAGGGATTGCGGCCGCGCCCTATCGGGTGCTGGAGGAATGGCGGGCACATTATGACGGCAACCTGCTGATCGCGCTCCCGGATGCCTTTGGCACCACCGCCTTCCTGCGCCACGCCCCGGATTGGCTCGCCGACTGGACCGGTTTCCGTCCCGACTCCATGCCCCCGATCGAAGGCGGCGAGCAGATCATTGCCTGGTGGCAGGCGCATGGCCGCGATCCTCGCACCAAGCTGCTGATCTTTTCCGACGGTATGGATATCGACGGCATCGAAGCGACGTATCGCCACTTTCATGGCCGGGTGCGGATGAGCTTCGGCTGGGGCACCAATCTCACAAACGATTTCCGCGGCTGCGATCCCGATGGCGGACACGGGCTGGAACCTATTTCGCTCGTTGCCAAGGTGATCAGCGCCAACGGGCGTCATGCCGTGAAGCTCTCCGACAATCCTTCCAAGGCGACCGGTGATCCTATCGAAATCGAGCGCTACCTGAGGATTTTCGGGCAAGATGGTCGAATGCAGCAAACCATCGCAGTTTAATCAGCCGCTGACCGACGCGCCTAAGTTATTTTAGAGTCCCCTTGAGGGAGGAACCCCTCCGACTTCAGTCGGATGCTGGCTTCAGCCACAGACTCGGCCAGTAGCCTGTACCCTCGGAGAAAAATGAACAGCCCAAAGGGCGAGGGTTCATTTTTCTCCGAGGGTACAGGCTATGGGCTACAGCAGCGGTTGTCACACGACATTTCATCATCGCTACCATCTGGTCTGGGCGCCGAAATATCGGTTCAAAGTGCTGCATGGCGAGGTGCGCTTGCGGGTCCGGGAGATCATTCGACAGGTTTGTGCCGAAATGGGCGTGACGATCGTTCATGGCGTACTGTCGCGCGATCATGTCCACATGTTCGTGGAAATCCCTCCGCATGTCTCGGTCAGCGACTTCGTTCGCCGTGCCAAGGGGCGATCGTCGCGCAAAATCCAGCAGGAGTTCGAGCACATCCGCAAGCGCTATTGGGGCCACGCTTCTGGCAGCGCGGTTACTTCTCCACCACGTCCGGCAACATCACCGATGACATCATCCTGCGTTACCTCGACAAACATGGCCACAAGAACGGCTTCAGCCCCTCGCCATGATCCTACCGGCGTCAGCCGGTCAGTCATTCAGCCATATACGAGATCGAGACGAACGATCTCAACGCGTTCAAACGAGCGCTCGGCGCCCGGGCCAAGGAGATCGAGATCAGCCCCGCGCTAGACCGCGCCAGCATCAAGATGACTTATTACGAGCAGCTGACGCTTTGCGCGACCGCCGAAAACCCACTTCCTTCCGGGAAATAGGATGTTCGGTGGATCCCCCATAAAGCCGGCCTGACCTACAGGGATGGGGCGTGTGGGTTTCAATCCAGGATAAAGCAGGCGCCAGGGGGGTGGGATCACCCGTCAGGATCGTCGCAGATTATAGCAAGAAAGGTTTGAAATGGCGGATGGCAGTGCGGAGAATCAGCCGGCGGGGTATGTGCCGCTGAAGGTCTGGAGCTGGAACAAGAGTAATGGCGGCCAGTTCGCCAGCACCAATCGTCCGATTTCCGGTGCGACGAGCGAGAAGGAATTGCCCGTCGGTCGGCATCCCTTGCAGCTTTATTCGCTCGGCACGCCCAATGGGCAGAAGGTCACGGTCCTGCTCGAGGAGTTGCTCGCCGTCGGCCATGCGGACGCCGATTACGATGCCTGGCTGATCGATATCGGCAAGGGCGACCAGTTCGGCAGTGGCTTCGTCGCGGCAATCCCAACTCCAAGATTCCGGCGTTGGTCGACTATAGCGTTGACTCGCCCATCCGCTTGTTCGAGAGCGGGTCCATCCTGTTCTATCTGGCGGAGAAGTTCGGCGCATTTCTGCCTGCCGAGCAGCCGGCGCGGGCTGAAACGATAAACTGGCTTATGTGGCAGATGGGCTCGGCGCCGTTTGTGGGCGGCGGGTTCGGCCATTTCTTCGCTTACGCCCCATTCAAGATCGAATATGCGATCGATCGCTATGCGATGGAGACCAAGCGCCAGCTGCACGTGCTCGACACGCATCTTGCCGATCGCAAATATCTGATCGGCGATGATTATACGATCGCGGATATGGTGGTCTGGCCCTGGTACGGCGGATTGATCAACGGCGCCTATGACGCGCGGGAATTCCTGAACCTGAGCGAGTACCGGCATCTTGAGCGCTGGACGAAGTGCATTGCGGAACGACTGGCGGTCAAGCGCGGATGTATTGTCAATCGCAGCACCGGCGAGCCGGGAACGTTTCTGCGTGAACGCCACGACGCCGCGGACTTCGATCGGGCCGGGCAAGGACAGTCCTTAAACGGGATTATTGATAAGCAGGCCAGCGCCCCGCCGGCACGCTCGGGATGACCGTGCGTCCTACGGCGCCGACAGCATTTATCAGGCATAGTCGATCACCGCTGAGAGGCCGCTTCGCGCAAGCGCTATGGCAGCTGCGCGCCCGATTCCGCCGGCCCTTCGGTGATGATTGCGGCTGTCTTTGCTTGGCTTGTTGATTGCCGCTGAGAAGTGATCCGGGGAGGCCAGCAATTTTCACTGAGAAGTGACCCATGTTTGAACACGTCCCTGGCTTTGGCGAGCGGGGGACCATGGAGAATTGGACACGGCATTATTGAGCGTCATCCGACGCTGGCATTCCCGTGATCATCTGTCGAACCGGGAGATAGCCAAGCGCGCCGGTTTATCCCGTAACACCCTCCGCAAGTATCTGCGGTCGGACACAGTCGAGCGCAGTTCAAGGGGCCCGAGCGGCCAAGCAAGCTCCTCTCTGGAACAGCGGCGCAATCCGCATTTCAACCGGCGCAGTCGGCTGAAACGTCCCTTGCGAGGTAGCCTATGGCACTCGCGGGTGTCTGCCGGTCTACCGCGTAATTCAGGAACATAGCCCAAGCCCAAAACGACATTCGGTCGGTGCGGGCGGAGGCCCGCATGACCCCGACCAAGCTGCTCATCGGACAGATCCTCGTGGTGCTCGCGATTATCGTCGCGAGCATCTGGGTTGCTACGCAATGGGCGGCGGCGCAACTGGCCTATCAGCCTGAGCTCGGCCCACCCTGGTTTATGGCGTTCGGCCAACCTGTCTACCATCCATGGTCAATCTTCCCGTGGTGGTTCTCATTCGACGCCTATGCGCCGATCATATTTGATGAAGCGGGTGCGATCGCAGCGGCCGGCGGGTTCATCGGGTGCGGCGCCGCCATCTTCGGATCGCTGTGGCGCGCCCGGCAGTCGAACAACCTCACCACCTACGGCTCGGCGCGCTGGGCGAACCATCGTGATATCAAAGCCGCTAGTCTGCTCGATAGCAAGGGCGTTGCGCTCGGGCGGATCGGCGCCGATGACCTGCGCCATGACGGCCCAGAACATGTCATGGCGTTTGCGCCGACCCGCTCGGGCAAGGGCGTCGGTCTCGTCGTGCCGACGCTGCTCAGCTGGACCGGCTCGACCGTCGTTCATGACATCAAGGGCGAGAACTGGCAGCTGACCGCCGGCTGGCGGGCGCGCTTCTCGCACTGTCTGTTGTTCAACCCGACCGACGCCCGCTCGGCGCGTTACAATCCGCTGCTCGAAGTGCGGCGTGGCGTGAACGAAGTCCGCGACGTGCAGAATATCGCCGATATTCTCGTGGACCCGGAAGGCGCGCTCGAGCGTCGAAATCACTGGGAAAAAACCAGCCATTCTCTGCTGGTCGGCGCCATCCTCCATGTGCTCTACGCCGAGGAGGAGAAGACGCTCGCCAACGTCGCTTGCCTTCTGTCCGATCCTCAGCGCAGCTTCGCCGCGACGCTGCGACGGATGATGGCGACCAACCATCTCGGCACCGAAGATGCCCCGCTGGTCCACCCGGTGGTCGCCTCAGCCGCGCGCGAACTCCTCAACAAGAGCGAGAACGAACGCTCGGGCGTGCTTTCGACGGCGCGCTCCGACGCAAGGCGGAAGCCGATCGGGCTGCCGCGCCGGTCGCCACGGGACTGTCCGTCGAGACGCTTCACTTCAACTACGCGATCAGCGGCGATAAACCGGGATGGCGTCCGCTACGCGCGTTCGACGACGGCCAGCGGACCTATGTCGAATTCCCCGCGTCGCTGGCGAGCAACGAGGCGCCGCCACTGTTCCTCGTCGATCGCGAGGGCAAGGCAGAGCTGGTCAATTATCGGTTGAGCGGCCGCTTCTACGTCATCGACCGGATCTTCGATGCCGCCGAGCTTCGGCTTGGCCTCAAAAGGCAGCAGATCGTGCGCATCGACCGGATCGCGCCCCAAGGCACATCCAAGTCCAAGCGGAGGGGCGCATGACCGAGACCGCCACAATCGCACCAGGCGCGTCGGGTTCGTCGGCGCAGGCGGGTCCGGCAAAGCTCGATCCCGAGACCCTCGCCATTCGCTCACGGCCGGCGCGTGCGATCCGCTTCCGCAAGGGTGCGATAATCGGCATCGCGGCGCTTGGATCCGCCAGCCTGATGGGGATAGCCTGGCTGGCGCTCAAGCCGCAGGTGTTCCGGCAGATCGCACAGGATAGCGAATTGTCTCAGCCGATGTCGAAGCCGGCGTCCGATGCACTCTCCGGCCTGCCGTCCAGCTACGGCGACGCGCCCAAGCTCGGGCCGCCGCTTCCCGGCGATCTCGGTCGGCCGATCCTGCGGGCTCAGCAGCAGGCGGAGGGCATGACCCCGGACGCGCGGGTGGATGCTGCCGAAGCCGAGCGCCAGCAACGCCTCGCCGATCTGAAGGCCGCGCGAGAATCGGGATTGATGGCGCAGATACAATCGGGTCGTGCTGCTCCCGTTTCGCCGGGCGGCGATTCAACGGCGGGCGGCTCGGGGACGCCCCCGGCAACCACGGCAACCGGCACGCGCAAGGAGCAATTTGCTTCCGCGCGCGACAAGGATGGCGATCTCAATTCCGGGGGGGTGGTCGCGCCGGTCTCGCCCAACAGCCTGCTTGCCGGCAGCGTCATCGCGGCGAGCCTCATCACCGGGCTGAACTCCGATCTGCCCGGCATGGTCACCGCGCAGGTAACGCAGAATGTCTTCGACACGGTGACGGGCAATATCTTGCTGGTGCCGCAGGGTGCCCGCCTGATCGGCAAATACGATTCCGTCGTCGCGTTCGGTCAGCGGCGTGCGCTCGTTGTCTGGCAGCGTCTCATCCTGCCAGATGGCGGCTCGATCAGTCTCGACAATATGCCCGCTACAGATCCGGCAGGCTACGCGGGGCTCGCCGACAAGGTGGATTTTCACACGTGGACGCTGCTCAAGGGCGTGGCGATCGCCACGTTGCTGGGCGTCGGCTCGGAATTGTCGATCTCGGGGGAAAGCGATCTCGTTCAGGCCATTCGTGAATCAGCGCAATCGAACACGGCGCGCGCCGGCGACCAGATCACGCAGCGGAATCTCGACATCCAGCCGACCATCACGATCCTGCCGGGCGCACCCGTCAGAGTGCTGGTGACCCGCGATCTTGTTCTGACGCCTTGGCGCAACATGGTTGGGAATTGATCGATGGTGGACCTGAAACTCGGAAGGCTGCCCGATCGCACCCCGGTCAAGCTCGCTATCACCATCACGCCAGACCTGCAGAGCGCCCTCAACGATTACGCTGCGCTCTACGCTCAAGCTTATGGCCGCGAGGAACCGGTCACCGAACTGATCCCCGCCATGCTGGCGGCGTTCCTCGACAGCGACCGCAATTTCGCGAAGGCGCGCGACGAAGCGCGCAAGGGGCGGCCATGATCGAGCGGGCCTGGGAGCAGAAAATCGAACCGCTCACGGTGCGTATTTCGACGGCCGTCCGCATCACCGGACTCAGCCGATCCCGGATATACGAGCTGATCCAGTCCGGCGATCTTGAAACAACGAAGGTCGGGCGGGCAACCTTGGTGCAGTATCGAAGCCTGAAGTCGCTGACCGGGAATGACGCGGCGAGCCCGGAAAGCCAGGTCTGAAGCGTCAGAGGCCGGCGGGTGTGCCATCCACATAGCCCTCAAATGCATAGTCGTTGAGGATCTGACGCCGCCACAGGAAGGCGCGATCGATTTGGGCAAGCCCGGCTTCGTCGCAGACCTCGCCCCAGTTCGCGATGATCGCACCGGCCTGCTCGTTGATGATTGTCCGCGCGTTCGCGTCACTGAGCAGGAAGGACGGAGCGGACAAGCGGCAATTTTCGAGAAGGCTCCGCCGGTCCTGTCCAATCACAGCCATGGCCTGGTTCACTTCCCGGCCGTTCCGCGCCTGGGGACAAATGTCGTAGGCGGGGGTCAGTGCCAGCGCCTTCCCATCCCATAGCGCAGCATGGTTGCGGGCGTGATCGTCCGTATTTCCGACCAGGATGTTGAACGTCATGCGCGCGAACAATTCGCGCAGCGTTTCTCGCGGCTCGACGAAACGCGCACGCACGATCTGCGCGAGCTCGACATAGCTTCCATAGTGCGCTTGGAGTTCGGTCAGCCCTTGCATCGTCAGCGCGGACACCATCGCCTTGCGCGTCCATCCTCCTCCGACCTTCGCTCTGTCGAAGCGCTGCACAAGGAGGACATCCTTGCCATTTGCCTCCGTGAGAGTGACCGGCGCGACATCCAGGCCGATCCGCTCGGCGAGGCGCATTGCCACGAATTCCGATTTGACTACCGCGTAGGTGTCGTTCGTTGCCGAGAACTTGGCGATGAACTTCGTGCCTCCATTCTCGATGAGCGCCTTTGGACGCGCACCACCGATCGAGCTGCCGTGGAACAGGGCTTTCTCCAGGCCCGCCGGAATCGGTTCGCCGCGCTCGACATGGCCCGCGGCGTCCTGCAACTCCTCGAGAGTCGCATTCTCCTGCTCGCGTGGCTCGTAGGTCTCGGCCGACCGCTGGAAGTCGAGTGCACCGATGCGGTCCGACCCCGAGTTGAGCATGAATGTAAGCTCGTCGAAATCGACGTCATTCGCTGCGTCGCCCTGCAGGCCCGTCAGGCGGTTGATGATGACGCGCCGTCCCCAAGCGTCGGGCGCGCCGTCGCGGAGGCACCCCGCCATGTCGAGTGGCAGGTCCGGCGCGATCGGTCCGCGCTTGAGGTCGAGCTCAGGCGAGTAGATCGGGATAGCGTCATCGCGGTTGAGATAGGATCGGCCGTAGGTGAAGATATGAGTGTTGCCGTCCCGCTCGATTCGACCAGCGATAACGGGGTCTAGCGCACCCGGAAGCCAGATCCAGACAAACGCCTCCTTGGCAGCGGGCACGCCAGCTTCCGCCTCAGAAGTCATCGCGCGGTTCCGATCGCGGACGGCGGACAGATTGCGGCAGCAAGGCCAACTTGTCGTCGATCCGCGATATCTCGGGCGCGAGGCGTGACGGCTCGTCCACGAACAGCGGTACGCCCAGCAAGGCGGCGGCTTCGAATGCCAAGCCTATCTCGACTTTGGGCTGGCCCTTTTCGATCGCTTGAAGTGTGCCGCGCGCTATCCCGATGCGTGCAGCAAGGTCCACTTCCGACATCTTCCGCTGCTTGCGTGCGAGACGGATCGACCGACCTAGCAGCGCCAGAGCCTCGCCCGTGGTGCGCGAATATGTTCTCAGATGTTCTGCCACCTTTACCCTCAATCGATCATTACAGTGAGCACGGATTTGCTTCCTGCTCATTATAGTGAGCATTTAACGCTTGAGGCTGGAAATTTCAACCCATCGTCCAGTATGATAGGCACGAACTGCTTTCGTGGCCAACAAAATGATCAATAGGGCAATGACGCGAGACGGTAACGTCGTCTCGCGTCATCGAGCTTTTATCGACGAGCCGTGCTCTTGCCGAAGTGGCCATGCAGCACCTTACCCCCGTCTCGCAGAAGATCGAGATAGTCCGACCAGTGCTGCATCATCCGGACACGCTCATCCCAATATTCGCCGCGAGCATAGGCTCGCCGGACCTGGTTGGTGTCGACATGGGCGAGCTGACGCTCGATCGCATCGGGGTTCCATTCTCCCATCTCGTTTAGCAACGTCGCGGCCATCGCCCGGAAGCCGTGCGCGGTCATCTGGTCCGTCGTGTAGCCGAGCTTGCGCAGGCCCTGGTTGACGGCATTCTCCGACATCGCCTTGCGCGGCTTGCCGAGGCACGGGAACAGGTATTTCCACCAGTGCGTGTGCTCGTGAAGCTCCTTGAGCATCGCGATCACCTGCCGTGACAGCGGCACCCGGTGCGGCCGTCGCATCTTCATACGCTCAACAGGGATGAACCAGATCGCCTCGTCGAAATCGATATCGGTCCATTCCGCCTGCCGCAGCTCGCCCGGACGAAGCAGCACATGAGGGGAGAGGCGCATCGCCATCACTGTCACCTTGTGCCCGGTATAGCCGTCGATCGCCCGCAGCAGCGCGCCCACCTCTGACGGTCGGGTGATGGCCGCAAAATGCTTGACCTTGGGTACGGCGATAGCGCCACGAAGATCAGCGGCGACATCCTTGTCGCACCTAACGGTCGCCACGCCGTATCGGAACACCCGGCTCAGCACGCTGCGCATGCGCCGCGCACTCTCGTAGGCGCCGGTTGCCTCAACCTTGCGCAGGACGGCGAGCGCCTCATGCGGTGTGATCTGCGCGATCGGGATGGTGCCGAGTAATGGATAGGCCTTGGCGAGCAACCAGCGAATCTTGTCGACCGTCACCGGGGCGAGACCGTCCCGCTCGCATTTGATGAGCCATTCCTCGGCCACCGCCTGGAACGTGTTGGCAGCGGCGTACTTGGCAGCGATCCGCGCGCGCTTCTTCTCCAGTGCCGGATCGATCCCTTCGGCAATCTTCTTCTTGGCCTCGTCGCGCCGGGCACGCGCTTCCGCGAGGCTGATCGTTGGCCATCCCCCGAGGTGGAGTTTCTTCTGCTTATCGAGAAAGCGGTAGTTGAAGCGCCAGAGCTTCGAGCCGTTGGGTTGGATGACGAGGTAGAGGTTTTGTGAATCGGACAGGTTCCAAGCCTTCGCTCTCGGCTTGGCGGCATTGATCTGGATGTAGGTCAGCATGGTCGTATTCCCAGCAAGGCCGGGTCGATCCGAGGGCAATAAAAAGGGCAGCATTTGTGGTCGCTGCACATGCCCTTAGCCGGATTTCGCCGGACGGTGTCTGGCGATTCTCGGCCTGAAAATGCTGTGAAACCAGCCGCTTACTGGACGCTGCTGGACGTATCCAGAGCCAGTATTGGTGCCCAGAAGAGGACTCGAACCTCCACGACCTTGCGATCGCCAGCACCTGAAGCTGGTGCGTCTACCAATTCCGCCATCTGGGCACGGGGTAGGAGCGCGCGATTAGCCGGTGCCTTTGGGCCTGTCAATCGCGCGCCATGGATTATTTTTTGGCTTGCGGCGCGGGACAGGGGTAAGGCCGCGGTCCCAGACGAGACAGAGGCAGGCCCGTTTATGATCGATCCCGAAACCGTCACGCCCGCGTTCCTTGCCCGGCCGGACGGCCTTCGCCTGGCCTATCGCTTCACGCCCGGCGCCAGCCCTACCATCGTATTCCTGCCGGGCTACATGTCCGACATGGAAGGGAGCAAGGCGGTCGCTCTGGACGGGTGGGCGCGCGTGCAGGGCAGGGCCATGCTGCGGCTGGATTATGCCGGCAACGGCGCTAGCGAGGGGCGGTTCGAGGATGGCACGCTCGCGACCTGGCGCGACGATGCGTTGCTGCTGATCGATTCGCTGACGGCGGGGCCACTGGTGCTGGTCGGCTCCTCCATGGGCGGATGGCTGGCGCTGCTGATCGCGCTTGCCCGGCGGGAGCGGGTCGCGGGGCTGGTCGGCATCGCCGCCGCGCCGGACTTCACCGACTGGGGCTTCACCGATGCCGACAAGGCGCTGCTGATGGCCGAAGGGCGGATCGTCGAGCCGCCCCCCTATGGCGATGCGCCCTATGTCACCACGCGCGCCTTCTGGGAATCGGGGCAGGCGCTGCGGCTGCTGGACGAGCCGATCGCGATCGACTGCCCGGTCCGGCTGCTCCAGGGGCAGGCGGATCCCGACGTTCCCTGGCAGACGGCGCTGCGGATCGCCGAGCGGCTGCGTTCATCGGACGTGCAGACGCTGCTGATTAAGGACGGCGACCATCGCCTTTCCCGCGACGGCGACATCGCCCTGCTGATCCGTACCGTCGCCAGCCTGCTGGACAGCCTCTGATGCTCGCTTTTCTTCCCCTGCTGCTTCAGGCCTACGACCCGGAGGTCGAGGCCGTGATGAACCGCAGCCGCCAGCGCAAGCAGGAGGAGCGCGCAGCCGCGGCCGACGCCGCCGCTGCACAGGCGAACCAGGCGGCGAAGGCGACGGCGGCGGCGCAGGACGGCCCGGTGCCCATCCCTGCGAAATTCGCCGCCCCCTTCCAGGCGTGCATCGACAAGGCCAACCAGTCGCCCGACGAGGCCGTGGCCTTCGCGCAGAAATGGCGGCTGGAGGGTGGCAGCTTCTACGCCCGCAATTGCATGGGCTATGCCTTCTCCCGCGCCGAGCGCTGGTCGCCCGCGATCGTCGCCTTCGAGCAGGCGGCGGACGAGGCGGAACGCGGCGGCGAGATGGTGCAGAGCGCGCGCCTCTGGGCGCAGGCGGGCAATGCCGCGCTGGCCTCGGGCGATGCGGCGAAGGCGCGGGCCGATTTCGATGCGGCGCTGGCGCGGGGCATTCCCGACGGGCTGGAAAAGGGCGAGGTGTATCTCGACAGGGCGCGGGCGCTGGTGGCGCTCGGCGACAATGACGGTGCGCGCACGGCGCTGGACGTCGCGCTCGAACAGGCGCCGCGCGACCCGCTCGGCTGGCTGCTGTCGGCGACGCTCGCCCGGCGCACCGGCCAGATGACGCTGGCGCAGGGGCATATCGCCCGCGCCGTGCAGCTGTCGCCCGACGATGCCTCCGTCGCGCTGGAGGAAGGCAATATCGCGGTCCTCAGTGCCCATGAGGACGTGGCGCGCTCGGCCTGGGAACGGGCGGTGAGGATCGCGCCTGCTTCGCCCGCCGGTAAGGCCGCGGCGGACAATCTGTCGCGCCTGACGGCCGCCAAGCCGGCGGGCTGAGCTATTTCAGATAAAAGTCCACGGTCGTGACCACCCGCACCTTCTTGTAGGGCGTGTCGGCGGACCCGTCGCCCTCGCCGTCCCGCGCCTCGATCGAAAAATAGCCCTGCGTGGCGCTCTTGATCCCGCCAACGCTGGCGCCGCTGTCGCGCGCGAACTGCTCGGCGGCGGCGCGGGCGTCTTTCGTGGCGGCCGCCACCATCGGCGGCTTGATGTCGTTCAGCTTGGTGAAGCTGTAGCGCATGCCCGATCCTTCCTGCAGCGTGACGCCGCGCCGGACCAGGTCGAACTGCTGTGCCACGGCGCGCTGGGCGCGGGCGATGTCGGTCGTGCGCAGCAGCATGCGCTGGGTGATGGTGATCGTGTTGACGCCGTTGTTGAGATACTGGTTCACGCCCGCGCCCACGGGCGTCAGCGCATCGGCCTTGAAGCCGAGACTGGTGAAATAGGCGCGCAGCTCTCGGGTGTTGGCGTCGATTTCCGCTCGCACGGCGGGCAGGTCGAAGCCGGTGGCCGAATAGCTGATCGACCAGGTGGCCAGATCCGCCGTCACGTCCTTTTCCGCAAGACCGCGCACCGTCACCGACCGGTCGGCCGCCCTGGCGCGCTTGAGCCCGTCGCCCAGCAGATAGCCGCCGCTTACCAAACCTACCGCCAACAGCGCCGCGCAGCCGAGCAGCACCTTGTCCCGCATATCCAGGGTCATCGTCTCACTCCCTCTTCCGTCGCAGCCCATGCGGCCCTATCTTTGCGACAGACATAAAATCTCTAAGATGAACCGTTGCTTTATAGCGACGAATGGAGCCGCGCCTTGAAATATCTCCACACGATGATCCGCGTTACCGATCTAGACCAGACAATCGGCTTCTTCGAGCTGCTTGGCCTCAGGGAGGTGCGCCGGTTCGACAATGAGCAGGGACGCTTCACCCTGGCATTTCTGGCGGCGCCGGGAGATGAGGACGCGCAGGTGGAGCTGACTTACAACTGGCCGCCGGAAGATGGTTCGCCGGGCGAGGTCTATGGCGGCGGACGGAATTTCGGCCATCTCGCCTATCGCGTCGATAATATCTACGAGACCTGCCAGCGGCTGATGGATGCCGGGGTGACGATCAATCGCCCGCCGCGCGACGGCCATATGGCGTTCGTGCGGACGCCGGACGGCATTTCGGTCGAACTGCTGCAGGATGGCACCCTGCCGCCCGCCGAGCCTTGGGCGACGATGCCCAACAGCGGCAGCTGGTAAGGGCGATGCTGGAAATCGTCCGCATCGCCGTCCTCAGCGACAATTATGTCTGGCTGATGCACGATGCGGCCAGTGGGGACACGGTGGTCGTCGATCCTGCCGTGGCCGAGCCGGTGCTGGCGGCTGCGGCCGATCGCGGCTGGACGATCGGCCAGATCTGGAACACCCATTGGCATCCCGACCATGTCGGGGGCAATGCGGCGATCAAGGCAGCGACCGGTAGCATCGTCACCGGTCCGGCGGCGGAGGCGGAGAAGATCGGCACGCTCGACCGGCTGGTGGGGGAAGGGGACAGCGTCCGCATCGGCGACCATGTCGCGCAGGTGATGGCGGTGCCGGCCCATACGGCAGGGCACATCGCCTATCATCTGGCGGACGACCGCATCCTGTTCGTCGGCGACACGCTCTTCGCCATGGGCTGCGGCCGGCTGTTCGAGGGGACCGCGGCGCAGATGTTTGCCAACATGCAGCGTTTCGCTGCGCTTCCGGACGACACGGTGGTCTATTGCGCGCATGAATATACCCAGTCCAATGGCCGTTTCGCGCTGCGGATCGAACCGGACAACGCGGCCATCGCCGCGCGCATGGCGCAGGTGGACGCGGCGCGGGCGCGGGGCGAAGCGACGGTGCCCACGACCATCGCGCTGGAACGGGACACCAATGTCTTCCTGCGCGCCCGCGACGTGGCCGAACTGGCGGCGCGGCGTACGGCGAAGGATGCCGGCTGACGGCTTTTGCGCTATGCTGCCGTCCTCAAGATTGTGGATGAACGGAGAGTCGCCATGCGCCGCCTGATCTGCCTGCTTCCCCTGCTCCTCGTCGCCTGCACCGGGACCTACGAGCCGCCCAAGCTCACCGAGAAGCAGGCGGCCGAGCTGGAGAAAGCGCTTCAGGGTAAGGTGGCGGGCGAGAAGGTGACCTGCATCAACCGCGAGCCGCAGAGCAACTTCCGCGTCATTAGCGGCAATGTCCTGCTTTACCAGGTCAATCGCCGCCTGATCTACAAGAACGAACTGATCGGCAGCTGTTCCGGCCTGACGCGCGGCGACACGATGATCGTCCGTACCTTCGGGTCGCAATATTGCCGGGGCGACATCACAACCAGCGCGAACCTGTTCACCGGGACGATATCGGGATCCTGCGCGCTGGGCGATTTCATCCCCTACCGGACGCCGGCGAAAAGCCCAAGCGGCGGCTAGGCCTTGTACAGGGCGTCGAGCCGATCCTGATAGCGCGCGCGTATGACATGGCGCCGGATCTTCATCGACGGCGTCATTTCCTCATTCTCGATGGTGAACGGCTCGTCGGCGAGGACGATGCGCCGGACCCGCTCGATCACGGACAGGTCGTCGTTGAC
Organism: Sphingobium ummariense RL-3; assembly: GCF_000447205.1. Lineage (GTDB taxonomy): Bacteria > Pseudomonadota > Alphaproteobacteria > Sphingomonadales > Sphingomonadaceae > Sphingobium > Sphingobium ummariense. The sequence goes on from NZ_AUWY01000047.1 coordinate 121,724, forward strand.
GCGGTCGACCGCGGTCCGCAGCGCCGCCTGATAAGCAGGATCGTCCGCGACGGCCGTCGGCGCCTTGCCGTTCGCCTCCGCCCATTCGCGGGTCCATTCGACATCGGGCACGATCAGGCCGACCAGATAGGGCCTGCGGTCGCCATGGACCATCGCCTGGCCGATCTCCGGCTGCAGCGTCAGCATGCCTTCTACCTTCTGTGGCGACACATTGTCGCCCTTGTCGTTGACGATCAGGTCCTTCTTGCGATCGGTGATTCGGATGCGGCCGCGCGCGTCGATCTCGCCGATGTCGCCGGTGTGCAGCCAGCCATCCTGCAAGGCCTTTGCCGTTTCGGCGGGATTGCGCCAATAGCCGTGCATCACCAGCTCGCCGCGCACCAGTATCTCGCCATCATCCGCTATCCTCACCTCGGCATTGTCGAGCGGCGGGCCGACGGTGTCCATGGCGAGGCCCGCGCGCGGGCGGTTGCAGCTGATGACCGGCCCTGCCTCGGTCTGGCCATAGCCCTGCAACAGGGTGAGCCCCATCGCCTGGAAGAACAGGCCGACATCGGGATTGAGCGGTGCGCCGCCCGACACGAGAGCCTTCATCCGGCCGCCGAAGCGCTGCGCGATCTTGGGCTTCAGCGTCCGCGCCAGCAATGCCTTCATCGGCAGGTCGAGCAGGGACTTCTCGCCGCGCTGCTCCTTTGCGGCGATGCGCAGCGCCTGGCCCAGCAGATAGGCGGGGAACTTCCCCTGCTTCTCGATCGACTTGATGATGCGGGTGCGCAGCACTTCGAACAGGCGTGGGACGACGACCATGATGGTCGGGCGCGCTTCCTCGATATTGCTGGCCAGCTTCTCCAGCCCCTCCGAATAATAAATCTGTCCCGCCAGCATGATCGGCAGGAACTGGCCGCCGCTATGCTCATAGGCATGGGACAGCGGCAGGAAGGACAGGAACACTTCCTCGTCCCAGCCGAAATCCTCGGCGACGATGCGGCCGGCACCCTCGATATTGCTGAGGATCGCGCCATGATGCTGCATCACGCCCCGCGGCGCGCCGCCGGTGCCGCTGGTGTAGATGATGCAGGCCAGGTCATCGCGCGTCGCATTCTGCGCCGCGGCGCAGGCGTCGACATCCGCGGCATGGCCGGCGATCAGGTCGCTCCAGAGGCGGCAGCTCACCTGCCCCTGCGCCCCGCGCAGCGGCTCCATGCCGATGACGAAGCTCGCCTGCGACCGGATCACGGCCGGCATCAGCGTCGCCGCCAGCTTCGCGGTCGATACGATGACGGCGCGGGCGCCGCTGTCGGTCAGGACATGCTGATGGTCGCGGGTGGTGTTGGTGGTGTAGGTCGGCACGGTGACGCAGCCCGCCGCCATGATAGCGAGGTCCGCGATGCAGAATTCCGGCCGGTTCTCGCTGACTAGCATCACCGGGTCGCCCGGCATCAGCCCCTCGTCCTTCAGCGCCGACGCCAGCGCCGTCACCTGCCGTGCCGCCTCGGCCCAGCTCATCGGCTGCCAGGCGCCGCCGGTCTTGCGCCACAGGAAGGGGGCATCGCCCATCTCCCAGGCGCGGGCGAAGAACATCGTCACCAGATTGGGGAAGGTCTCGATCGCCCTCACAGGCTCAACTCCTCTTGTGCGCGTCTGACGCGCGCGTTCGTCGAGGGGTGCTATATCCTCGCCTCGCCGTAACGGCTATCCCCATTGGATGTTTCGCTGTTGCTGTCCGCGGGAGGGGCGAGCCGGCCTCAACTGAGGCCGTTCTTCGCGGCGAAGGGATCGTCGGCTGGATCGTCATGCCAGCGATATTCCGCCCGATCGGCGACCCATTGCGCCATCGCCTTGCCGTAAAGCCGGGAGATGAGCGCCAGTGCCATGTCGGTGCCAGCGGAGACGCCGGAGGAGGAGATGAACTTCCCGTCATCCACCCACCGGGCCTTGGGAACCCACAGGACCTTTGCCCCCTGCGCCGTCGCCCATTTCCACGCCATCTTGTTGGTGGTTGCCTTGTGGCCGTCGAGCAGGCCGGTCTTCGCCAGCACGCCGGCCCCGGTGCAGATCGTCGCGACCTGCGGTGTCGCTTCGGCTAGAATCCTGATCGCCTGCATGAAGGCCGGATTATCGACCTCTCGCCGCGTGCCGATGCCGCCGGGGATCATCACGATGTCGAGCCGCGGCGCATCGGCGAAGCCATGGTCGGCCATCGCCGCGGGACCGGCACCGCTCTTTACCGGGCCCGCCTTCTCGGCAATCGTTACGATCTCGACACGATCCTTGATCATGCCGAACATCTCCAGCGGCCCGAAGACGTCGAGCAGCTCGAAGCCTTCGAACAGGACCATGCCCAGGCGCCGCTTCGCGCCGGGCTCGGGCGGAACGGGCGGGCTGGTCGGCACCTGCGCGGTCGCGGGCGCGGCAAGGGCCAGGCTGGCGGCGCCGGCGCCCAGCAGCAGGGCGCGCCGCGATGTTTCAGATTCGGTTCGGTCGGTCATGGATCGTCTCCCTCCTGAAAGCGGGACGAGTCAGCGGCCGCCATCCCCCATGGCCATGTCGACGCCCCCGCAGCCCTTCAGCGTTCCGTCGGCAAAGGCGAGCTGCACATGGTCCGACCAGATGGCGTCGCTCATCCCGTCGCTGCACGGTCCCTCGACGGCGCGCATCGCGAAAGCGTCGCCCAGCCAGCGGACTGCCCTGCCATCGTCGCTCCGGACGATCGCGAAGCGCATCGGCGGCTTGTCCGGCCGGTCCAGCGTCGCGACCGACCCGGTCACCGTGACCGCCCAGAAAGGCTCGGTCCCGATCGCGCGATAAGCGGTGTCGGCGGGAGCCGGCTTCGTGGGTTCACGGCGGGATGGAATCTCCGGCGCCGGCTCAGCGACCGGACTCGCCGCCCCAGCGGCATTTTTCCCTTCGTTCACAGGACCTTCGTGGACAGGAACGGCCAGGCTTGCGCCCGGAACGACCGCGTTTCTTGTGTCCGCCTCGCTCTCCGGGTTGCCGCAGGCCACCATCAGCAGCGCCAGCAGGGCAGGCAGTGCCGTCCGCGTCACGCGCCGGCCCGCCGGAAGCAGCCCGTCGCATGGTCGTCCACCATTCCCACCGCCTGCATCCAGGCATAGACGATGGTCGGCCCGACGAACTTGAAGCCGCGCTTCTTGAGATCCTTCGAGATCAGCGCGGACAGCGGCGTCAGCGCCGGCACGGTCACGCCGTCGCCCACCCGCGGCCGGCCATCGACGAAAGACCAGGCATAGGCCGCGAAGTCCTCGCCCGCGTCGCGCATCGCGCAGAAGATGCGGGCTCCCGCGATCGTCGCCTCGATCTTGGCGCGGGCGCGGATAATGCCGGGGTCGGCCATCAACCGCTCCACATCATCGGTACCGAACGCCGCCACTTTGTCAGGGTCGAAGCCGGCGAAGGCAGCGCGGAACGCCTCCCGCTTGCGCAACACGATGATCCAGGCGAGGCCTGCCTGGAATCCCTCCAGCATCAGCATTTCCCACAGCATGCGCGGATCATGCTGGGGCACGCCCCATTCGGCGTCATGATAGGCGCGCATCAGCGGATCGCCCTGTGCCCAGGCGCAGCGCGGACGATCCGTCACGGGTCAGACGTCCAGATTGGCGACGTTCAGCGCATTGTCCTGGATGAACTCGCGCCGAGGCTCGACGACATCGCCCATCAGCCGGGTGAAGATCTCGTCGGCAACGTCCGCCTGCTCGACCTCGACGCGCAACATCGACCGATTGTCCGGATCAAGCGTGGTTTCCCACAGCTGTTCCGCGTTCATTTCGCCCAGGCCCTTGTAACGCTGGATCGCCAGGCCCTTGCGCCCGGCCGCGAGGATCGCTTCCAGCAACTCGCTCGGCCGGGTGACGATGGCGCCCTTCGCCGGTACGGCGGGCAGGTCGTCCTCGCCCGCATCCTCGGCGGCCTGCGCCGCCTTCGCGGTGACGAGCCGGGCCGGAGCGAGATAGCTGTCCGCTTCCTCCACCGCGATGGCGTGCAGCTTGCGCGCCTCCGCCGATCCGATGAAGCCGCCTTCGATCATGTGATGATCGGTCACGCCGCGCCACAGCCGCTCGAAATGGAAACCGCCTTCTTCGGCGATCCGGCCGCTCCAGCGGCCTTCCTGGTCCTGCGCGTCCATCCATGCCACGGTCGCGGCCAGCCGCTCCGCCTGCGCCTCGTTCGACAGTTCGGGGTCGAGCGCGCCGTTGAGGCTCAAAGCCTCGATGATCGCGGGATCGTAGCGGCGGGGCACGTAGCGCATCACCGCCCGCATCCGCCGCGCATGTTCGATCAGGCCGCGCAGGTCGCCGCCGGTGCGCGTGCCGCCGGCCGTGTCCAGCGCCATCGCGTCGACGCCGTTGTCGACCAGGTACTGCTCCAGCGCCGCCTCGTTCTTGAGGTACACTTCGGAGCGGCCTCGCGTCGCCTTGTAGAGCGGCGGCTGGGCGATGTAGAGGTGCCCCGCTTCGATGATCTGCGGCATCTGCCGGTAGAAGAAGGTCAGCAGCAAGGTGCGAATATGCGCGCCGTCGACGTCCGCGTCGGTCATGATGACGATCTTGTGATAGCGCAGCTTGTCGAGGGTGAAGTCGTCGCGGATGCCTGTGCCCATCGCCTGGATCAGCGTGCCGACTTCCTTGGACGACAGCATCCGGTCGAAACGGGCGCGCTCCACGTTCAGGATCTTGCCCTTCAGCGGCAGGATCGCCTGGTTGTGGCGGTTGCGCCCCTGCTTGGCCGATCCGCCGGCCGAGTCACCCTCGACCAGGAACAGTTCGGACTTGGCGGGATCGCGTTCCTGGCAGTCGGCCAGCTTGCCGGGCAGCGAAGCGATGTCCATCACGCCCTTGCGCCGGGTCAGCTCGCGCGCTTTCTTCGCGGCCTCGCGCGCGGCGGCGGCGTCGATCACCTTCTGCACGATCATCCGGCCGTGATTGGGGTTCTCCTCCAGCCATTCGGCCATCTTGTCGGCCATCAGGCTTTCGAGAGGCTGGCGCACCTCGGAGGAGACCAGCTTGTCCTTGGTCTGGGACGAGAATTTGGGATCGGGCAGCTTCACCGACACGATCGCGGTCAGGCCTTCGCGCATGTCCTCGCCGGTAAGCGACACCTTCTCCTTCTTCAGAAGCCCCGACTTCTCCGCATAATTGTTGAGCGTGCGGGTCAGCGCCGCGCGGAAGGCGGCAAGGTGCGTGCCGCCGTCGCGCTGCGGGATGTTGTTGGTGAAGCAGAGGACGTTTTCGTAATAGCTGTCGTTCCACTCCAGCGCGACGTCGATGGTCACCTCGTCGCGGCTGCCCGAGATCGCGATCGGATCGGGCATAAGCGACGTCTTGTTGCGGTCCAGCCACTTCACGAAGGCTGCGATGCCGCCCTCGTAGAACAGTTCGACCTCTTTCTTTTCCTCGTGCCGGGCATCGACCAGGAACAGGCGAACGCCGGAATTGAGGAAGGCCAGCTCGCGATAGCGATGCTCCAGCTTGTCGAAATCGAACTCGGTGTGGTTCTTGAAGGTGCCGCCATCGCCGGGCACCTTCTCGGTCGAGGGCAGGAAGGTGACGCGCGTGCCCTTCTTCCCCTCAGGCGCATCGCCGACCACCGCGAGCGGGGCGACCGCGTCGCCATAGGCGAAGCGCATATAATGCTCCTTGCCGTCCCGCCAGATGGTGAGGTCCAGATATTCGCTGAGCGCGTTCACCACCGACACGCCGACGCCGTGCAGACCGCCCGACACCTTGTAGGCATTGTCGTCGCTGGTGTTCTCGAACTTCCCGCCCGCATGCAGCTGGGTCATGATGACCTCGGCCGCCGATACGCCCTCTTCCTTGTGGATGCCGGTAGGGATGCCGCGACCATTATCCTCAACGCTCACGGACCCGTCGGGGTTGAGGGTGATGAGGATTCGGTCGCAATGACCGGCCAGCGCCTCGTCGATTGCATTGTCGCTGACCTCGAACACCATATGGTGCAGGCCGCTGCCGTCGTCGGTATCGCCGATATACATGCCGGGCCGCTTGCGCACCGCGTCCAGGCCCTTGAGGACCTTGATGCTGTCGGCGCCGTAGTCGTTGCTGTTGGGGCTGTTCTGGGGTTCTTCGCTCATACCCAGCATATAGGGAATCGAGGGGTGAAACTAAAGCGAAACATGCGCTCTTTCGCCCCAGCGCGACAGCGCCTATCAGGGGTCGATGCGTGCCCTGCCTCTCCTCCTCCTTCTCCTCGCCGGCTGCTCCAAGAGCAGCGACGTGCTGGAGGAACTGCCGAACAGCTCGCTGGCTGGCGCGCCGCGCGAGGAGGTGCCGGAAACGCGGTTGGAATCGCGCCTCTCGCGCCCCGTGACCATTGGCGAGGATGGGCCAAGGCTCGATGCCTGCGGCACGCTGGGGCAGGTGACGCGGGTGGGGGGGAAAGGGCTGGCGATGCGCGCCGCCCCCTTCGCCGACGCGAAGGAGACCGGCCGTCTGGCGGAAGGCGACCGCGCGTGGGTCTGCACCCGCAGCCTCGACCAGCAATGGCTGGGGGTTGTGGTGCAGCCCGTGCCTGCCGCCGATACAGACGAGGCAGCCGCCGAGCCGGAGGATTGCGGCGTCTCCTCGCCGGTCGATCGCAAGCAGCCCTATGATGGCCCCTGCGCCAGCGGCTGGGTCTCCAGCGCCGCGATCCGCCTGATCGCGGGCTGAAGACCGCTCTTCATTCAGAGCCCGCCGAGGAAGTCCAGTTTGCCGACCGGCACGCCCGCCTGCCGCAGCAGGGCATAGGCGATGGTGACGTGGAAGTAGAAGTTGGGGAGCGAGAAGCCCAGCAGATGAGCCCGGCCCGCGAAATGAAGATCGCCGCCCGGCGTCTTGAGCACCACTTCGGCATCTTCCCGCCCGTCGATCCGCTCGCGCGGCACGCTTTCCAGGAAGGCGATCGTCTTTGCGATCCGCTGCTGCAGATCGTCGAACGTCTGTTCCTCGTCCGCCATCGGGAACGGGTCGAGCTGGCCCAGCCGGATGACCGTGCCCTTGGCGGTGTCGCTGGCGAACTGTACCTGCGCGGTCAGCGGGCGCATGTCCTCGATCAGCTTCGCCTGCGTCAGCGTCAGCGGATCGATGCCCTTTTCGGTCGCGAACGCCGCGCCCTTGTCGAGCAGGCCCGACAGGACGCGCAGTCCACGGACGAACACGGGAACGCTCAGATCATATAATTCGGTAGCCACGCTGCCTCCCCCTTCATTCGATGCCGGTGAAGACCAGTTTCTGCACGCGCCGGCCGGTGTTCACCTCGGTCGCATAGATATTGCCTTCGCTGTCGGTATCAATGCTGTGCAGCCAGGTGAATTGCCCCGCCTGGCGTCCGACGCGGCCGAACGCGCCCAGCACCTCGTGCGTCTTGCGCAGCAGAACCCAGATGCGCCCGTTCATCATGTCGGCGACATAGAGATATTTCTGTTCCGGATCGGGCGAAAAGGCGATGTCGGTCACGGTGTGCGTGCCGCCCGTTTCCCCGGCGATGACCAGATCGCGCACAAAGGTCAGCGATCCGTCCTTGCCCCGTCGGAAAAGCTGCGCGCGGTTGTTGTTGCGGTCGCATACATAGAGATGGCCGTCCTTCGTCGGCACGACGCAGTGAACGATGTCGGCGAAGATGGGCGCCTTGGGATCGGCGACCTTGCTGGGGTCGACGGCGTGGCTCTGGTCGAAGGCGCCCTGGCGCGTCGGTGCGACCGGCGGCTTGCCATAGGCGCCCCAACGGCCTTTGTAGCCGTTGGTCCGGTCATCGAAGCCGATCACGCGCCGGTTGGTATAGCCGTCCGATATCAGCACCATGCCGTCCGAATGGTTGATGTCGGACGGATTGCCCAGTCGATCGGTCGATTCGTTCCCGGCCGTCTGGCCGCGCCGGCCGAAGGCGTGGATGAACTTGCCCTCCGCCGTATAGTTCAGCACGACATGGTCGTCCTTGCCATTGCCGCCGAACCAGACCGTGTTGTCCTGGTCGACGAAGATGCCGTGCAGGCTGCCCGGCCATTGGTTCACGCCCTCGATCGTGGGGGCGCTCGCCGGGCCGCCCCAGCCGCCGAGATAGGCGCCGTCCTTGCCGAAATGCGCGACCGGCGGCGCGGGTTTGCAGCAAACCGCGATCGGCGGGTTCTGCACGAGGCCGGTGTCGGTGGCGGTCAGCGCATGCGGGCGATGCACGACCCAGACGCTGTCGTCGGGGCCCACCGCGACACCGCTCACCTGCCCCAGCAGCAGGTCGTCCGGCATGAGTGGCCAGGCGGCATCGACCTTGAAGCGTGGCATCGGCGTGCCTTCGGGCGCGATCCGCTCGAAGGCGAGGTCGGCGAGCGCCTGCCGTGGCTCAGGGGCGGCGGCTGTCAAGGTCAGGAGCAGGGCAGGCGCGATCAGGCGGATCATCGTGGGTCTCCTTGGGAATCGAGCGATCATGCGCGCTTCGCCATGCGCGGCACAAGGTCGCGCAGGGCTGCGGCCATGGCATCCATATCCGCCATGGAGCTGTAGATGCCGGGCGTCACGCGCACGCAGGCGCCCCTGGCCGGGCCGGCACGGTGGATGGTGAAGATGCGATGCCGTTCCAGCAGCGCGCGTGCGACCGTCATATTGTCCGCCACAGAGGTCAGCCCGCGGATTCGGAAAGCGGTGATCGCGCAAGCAAGGCTCTGATCGACCGGCGTCAAGATCTCCAGTCCATCGAGGCCGCGCACCGCCTCTGCCCAGCGGTCGCGCAGCGCGCGCAGCCGCGCCGCCTTGGCCGCGCTGCCGATCCGCGCCTGGAAGGCGAGCGCTGTGGGCACCGTCAGCTGCGCGGCGAAATCGAGCGTGCCCGTATGCACCCGTGCCTCCACGCTGTCCGGGTGAGATCCATCGTCGGCAGGGTCCGGCCCGATCGTGTCGATCCTGCCCTTGCGGATGTGGAGGATGCCGACGCCCAGCGGCGCGCCGATCCATTTGTGACCGTTCAGCCCGACGAAATCGGCGTCCAGGTCGGGCAGAGCGAAGTCGGCCTGCCCCCAGCTGTGCGCCGCGTCGACGATGACGTCGATGCCTTTGGCGCGCGCCATGGCGACGATCTCCCGCACCGGCAGCATCAATCCGGTGCGGTGCCCGATATGGGTCAGCAGCATCAGCCGCAGCCGGGGGTGCGCGTCCATGGCCCGCGCATAGGCGTCGATCAGCCCCTGGCGGCTCGCGGGTTCGGGTAGGGCGATGCGGACGAGATTCGCGCCGCAGCGCTTCGCCAGCGCGGCGCAGGCGGCCTGCATGCTGTCATAGTCCAGGTCGGCGATCAGCACCGTTTCGCCCGGGCGCAGCCGGTCATACTGGCCGATCAAGGCCTTCAGCGCTTCGGTGGCATTGCGGGTCAGGGCGATCTCGTCGGGGGAGATGCGCAGCCTGTCCGCCAGCGCCACCTTCACCCGGCGATAGTCGTCGCCATAGCGCAGCCGGCCATAATAGCTCGACTGCCGGTTCACCTCGGCGACCTGGCGCTGATACTCCTCGCGCACGGGCCGGGCCATCGCACCCCAATAGGCGTTTTCCAGCTGCACGATGCCGTCCGGCAGGTCGTAGAGGCGGGCGATCTCCGCCCATCCGGCTTCGTCGTCTGGACCAGAGGGTGGCGATGCCGCTGCTGTGCCGAGGGGCAGGGCAACTGCCGCCGCGCCAAGCATTGTCCTGCGATCGATATCCATGCCCATGTCCTCCGCACCGCCAGACGTGCCGGCTTCACCCGCCCGCCATGCCAGCCTTGCATGACAGAAAAAGAACCGGCCGACGGGTCTCCATGTCGGCCGGTCCAGGGGGCAACGAATGTCTCAGGCGGGCAGGGGGCGTCCGGCCGCTGGCGCGATGGTGAAGAAGGGCAGTGCATGGTGCACGATCCAGCCGATCGTCACGGCGTAGAGTAGCGTGCCCAGGCCGACCGTGCCGCCCAGCAGCCAGCCGATGACCAGCACCGCGACCTCGATTGCCGTGCGCACCCATTTGACTGGCAGGGCAGTGCGGCGGCAGAAACCCGTCATCAGCCCGTCGCGCGGTCCGGGGCCGAGCCCGGCGCCGATATAGGCGCCGCCGGCTATGCCGTTCAGCACGATGCCGGCCGCCAGCCAGGCGAAGCGCATCGCATGCCCTTCGGGCACGGGCAGGCACGCGAGGCTGATATCCACGGCGGTGCCGATCACCAGGATGTTGGCGACCGTGCCGATCCCCGGCCGTTGCCGCAGCGGCCACCAGAGGAGCAGCACGATCGCGCCGACGAGGTTCACGGTCATGCCGAAGCTCAGGCCGAGCCGCGGACTGAGCCCCTGATGCAGGACGTCCCACGGGTCGAGCCCAAGATTGGCGCGCAGCATCAGCGCCATGGAGAAGCCGTAGAGGACAAGGCCCCAGAGGAGCTGGAAAAGACGACGTTGGATCATGGCGTGGCCTGATCGCGACAATTGGCCTTTTACACCAGAACCACTATGGGGTAATTGGCCTTGGAATTTCCCGATCTGGATTGAACAGCCATGTCCACTTCCTTCCTCCGTCCGCCTTCGCTGCTTCGCCTTTTGGGCGCGTGGCGCGCCGAGGACAGCCCTGAACCCGCCTATCGCCAGCTTGCCCAGGCCCTGCGGATGCTGGTGCTGGATGGACGGATCGGCCTTAACGTGCGCCTGCCCGGCGAAAGGGAGCTCGCCGCCGCGCTGGGCCTCAGCCGCACGACCATCGCCGCGGCCTTCGACCGGCTGCGTGACGAGGGCTATCTGGAAAGCCGGCAGGGATCGGGCAGCGTCACGCGCCTGCCCGCCAGCCGCATCGAGCCGGCGTTGCCGGACATCGACACGGCGACCGGCGGCAACCTGCTCAACTGGACCCATGCCGCGCTGCCGGCGGCGCCCGGGGTCGCGCGCGCCTATCAGGCGGCGGTGGAGACGTTGCCCGCCTTCCTGACCGAACTGGGCTATGACGCGCTCGGGCTGCCGCCGTTGCGTCGGGCGATCGCCGCGCATTTCGAGCGGCGCGGTTGTCCCACCACGCCCGACCAGATCATGGTCACCAATGGCGCGCAGCAGGGCTTCACCCTGCTGCTGCACTGGCTGGCGGGGCCAGGCGACCGGGTGGTGATCGACCATCCGACCTATCACAACGCGATCCAGGCCTTGCAGCGATCGCATGTCGTGCCGGTGCCGGTCGGGCTGCCGACGCAGGGCTGGGACATCGACGCCATGGAAGCGGCCTTCCGCCAGACCGCGCCGCGCTTTGCCTATGTGATCGCCGATTTCCACAACCCGACGGGGCGCAGCATGGACCCGGGGACGCGCCGTGCGCTGGTGGCCGCAGCCGCGCGCACGCACACGCCGTTGGTGATCGACGAGACGATGGTGGCGATGGGCCTCGACTTCGTGCCGCCCCCGCCCGTCGCGATCCACGATCCCGCCGGGCGGCAGGTCATCACCCTGGGTTCGGCGAGCAAGCTCTACTGGGGCGGGCTGCGGGTGGGCTGGATCCGTGCCGATCCGCAGACCATCGCCGCGCTCGGCCGCCTGCGCACGACCATGGACATGGCGAGTCCGGTGCTGGACCAGTTGACCGTGGCGCACCTGATCGAGAATGAGGAAGGACTGGGCGCCCGGATCGAGATGTTGCGGGGGCGCCGGGACTATCTGTTGGCGCTGCTGGAGCGGCATTTGCCCCACTGGCGGGTCGAATCGCCTGCGGGCGGGCTGTCGCTATGGGCGGAGATGCCGCGGGCCGAGGCGACGGCGCTGGCGGCGCTGGCCGAGAGCCATGGCGTGCGCATCGCGCCGGGGCCGAAATTCGGGGTCGCGGGGGCGTTCGAGCGCTTCCTGCGGCTGCCCTTCACTTTGCCGGAGGACCAACTCGCCACCGGGGTCGAGCGGCTGGCGGAGGCCGATGCCCGGCTGCATGCCCGGCTGCCGCGCGGGCGGGACTGGCTGGCTGCAGCGCTGGACGCCGACCGGATGATCTGAAGGAGGGGAAGGGTCGAGCGGCCCTCCTCCCCCCTTTCATGGATGCCGCGGTTATGCCGCCGCCTTCCCCGCATTGTAGCGAGCGATCGCTTCCAGGGTGATCTGCTTGGCATCCTCGGCGCCGCCCCAGGTGCCGACGCGGACCCACTTCTTCTTTTCCAGATCCTTGTAGTGGGTGAAGAAATGCTCGATCTGCTCCATGACGATGCCGGGCAGGTCGTCCTTCTCGCTGACATTGGAATAATAGGGGAAGACCGAGTCGGCCGGCACGCAGACCAGCTTCTCGTCGCCGCCCGCCTCGTCCTCCAGGTTCAGCACCGCGATCGGCCGCGCCGCGACGACGGCGCCGGGGATGAAGGGCGAGCGCGAGATCACCAGCGCGTCGAGCGGATCACCATCGGGCGACAGCGTGTGCGGGACGAAGCCGTAGTTCGCGGGATAGCGCATGGGGGTGTGCAGGATGCGATCGACGAACAGCGCGCCGGACGCCTTGTCGAACTCATATTTTACCGGTTCGCCGCCGGTCGGCACCTCGATGATGACATTGAGGCTGTTGGGCGGATCGTCGCCGACCGGGATCAGTTCGATATTCATGCGCTAACCTTTTGATATGCGTTGGCTTTGCGGGTGATTCATGTTCTCGGCTGGAGCAGCTTGTCGAGGCTGCCCTCACCCTCTCCTGTCTTTTCGAGGCGCGGATAGCGCAGGCCATCCGAATAAGCGAGCGACAAAGTGCGGTAATATTTGTCCTGCTTTAGTATGATCTGGATCGGCGTCTTGCCGTCCTTGGCACGGCGGATCGCGTTCTTGAAGACATCGCCCGAATATTCGTCGCCGTTCACCGCGATGATCTTGGTCCCCGTCGCAAGCCCCGCCTTGAACGCCGCGCTGTTCCAGATGACGCTGGAAATCTCGCCGTCATTCTTGACGATCAGGCCGATGCCGAAGCTCTGGTCGACCATCTTCTGCGAGCCTTCCGCCGCCTTGGTGATTGCGCCCGGCGTGTCGCCATAGACCAGCCGGTATCCGCCCAGGGTGAAGCCGCCCTTGGGCGTCTCCTTCGTGGGGCTGTCGACCCAGGTGCGGAAGAAGCCTGCCCAGTCATAGGGCGCGATGCCGTTCAGCGTCCTGATGAGGTCGTCGCGATTGTAGACGACCTCGCCCCAGTCGCCCGGGTTGATGCCGAAGAAGGCCTTGGCGAAATCGTCGAGGCCCTTCGCGCCCTTCGTCTCGCGCCGGATGATCGCGTCCGCCTCCAGCCAGATCATTAGGCCTTCATTGTAATAGTCCTCCGACCGCTGCCAGCTCACCCAGCCCTTGGGGCGACGGGCGGAGATGATGGGATCGTGGGTCGTGTCCTCCATCGCCCGCCATTCGCGGCCCTTGGCCGTGTCCAGCTTCGCTGCGATATGGGCATAGGCGTCCAGCGTCTCCGCCTTCGAGAACATGCCCGAGCGTGCGCCCAGCACATAGCCCCAGAACTGCGTCTGACCTTCATAGACCCAGAGCAGATTGTCCTGCATCGGCGTGCGGAAATCCGGGGTCCAGAGCAGGTCGGGGCGGCGGAACTTGCCGTCCCAGCTATGGGTGAATTCGTGCGGCAGCAGGTTGCGGTCCAGCAGGGCCTCGCCCGAATCCCAGTTCTTGAAATAGCCCGGCTCGACCTGGTTCTCGGAGGAGCGGTGATGCTCCAGGCCGATGCCGCCCATCTCGTCGGTGATGGCGAGCAGGAAGTCGTAATGGTTGAAATGATAGGTGCCGAACAGGGCGCCGGCCTCATCCACCAGCTTCTTGTGCTTCGCCATCTGCTCCGGCTTGAAGTCCAGTTCGTCGGCGTCGTCGGCCACGATGTTCAGGGTGACGTTGTGGCCCAGGTCCACCGGCTTGAAATAGGTGCCGGCGAACACCGGCGAATCCTGCAGCGCTTCATAGTCGATCGTTTCATAGGCGACGCTGTTGCCGGTCTTCGTGCCACGCAGCGCGGTCGCGGCCTGCCAGCCGGCCGGATAGGTGACGGTCGGCTGGATCGGAATCTGCCGGGTGAAATAGCCTGCCGGATAGAGCGAGACCGATTCCCACTGGATATTGAGCATCTTGGGCGTGACAACGACGCGGCCCTGGTTGGGTGCGGTGGCGGAGAGGAACTGGAACTGCGCCACCACCTCGCGCGTGCCCTGCGGCACGTCGATCACGAAGCCATAGACGTTGAGCGGGTCGCGCTTCCACGCCAGCGGCTTGCCGCCGGCGGTGAAGGTGAGGCCGCTCAGCTTCTCGATCTGGCCGCGCGGGGCGTGGTTGCCGGGCAGCCATTCGGGCATCAGCAGGGTCATCGGCCCCGCTGCGGCGACGGGGATGGTCTCCTTCACGCGGAAGATCCGCTGCACCGTGTCGCTCGCATCGACCTCCAGCCGGATGGTGCCGCCGGGATAGGGGATGTCCTTGGGCGCCGGCGTGGCGTCGTTGACCGGCAGCGCCGTGGGCTTCGATCGGATTGCGTCCTGCGCCAGGGCCGGAGAAAGGGGCAGGGTGGACAGGAGAAGGAAGGCGGCAAGCCTGCGACGCATGATGGTCTCCGCTGGAGGGCTGTTATGGTTACGCATCCCGAATGGGGCGATTCCCCTTGTTTGGCACCGCTTCGTCGGCGCGTCCATCGCGGCGCGACAGTTTCGCGCCGCGGCGAAGTTCACAGTGTTGTCGAGCGTTTCCGGCGGAAAGTCACGGGAAAGCGCCTGCGAGGCGACAGTGACGCCACAGCTACGCGCCACCGGCGCGCCATCGACGCGACAGTTGGGTAACAGGAAGGTCACAGTGACGCGACAGTGACGCGACAGCTGGCGAGTGGGAAAATGTCCGGGTGGCGGATACTGGCCATGGCGCTGGCGAGTGGCGGGATGCGGTTCCATCGCCATGGTAAACCACGGGAAATCCAACATTGGAAGGATGGATGTGCGGCGCGGCTCTACAGGGGTGCAACCGATATTGGGTTCGGCCCAGGGTCAGGGATGGGTGGGGGTGGACATATGTTTATCCCCTTCCCCTCCCGCCTGCGGGAGGGGCAGCGAGACTTACGGAGCGTAGCGGAGTTGGTCGCAGCGGGGTGGGCCTGCCGACCGTTGCGCTGGCCCACCCCCTAACCCCCCTCCCGCGGGCGGGAAGGGGAACAAGGTCTCCCCGTCGCATCCCTTCCAAAAACCCCTTGATCCGCCGCCCGCGCTTCGCATAGGCGAAGGCTGTCGGGACCGAAGCCTTCCCGGTCAGCGCCTCCGCGCCAAAGGCCGCCCCATTGAATCGCCTCCGGGTGGACAGAGGAGCCGTGCGTGGATCGTTCTTTCCTGCTTTCTTTGCTTGCCCTGCTGCTGGGCAGCGCCACCGTTCCCGCTGTCGCGCAGGAGGAGGGGCTGTCGCTCGCCGGCAATGTCCGCTTCCGCTATGAGGCTCTGGATGGCCAGGCGCGCGCTGGCCTCGACGACGCCATCGACCTGTGGAGCCTGCGTACCGTCCTGAGCGCGGACTATCGCGCGGGGGCGATCCATGTCGGGGCGGAACTGTGGGATAGCCGCGTCTGGGGCGGTCATCCGGGCGAGGGTATCAGCACGAGCGAGGTGAACACGCTGGAGCCGGTGCAGGCCTATGTCGCCGCGGACCTGGGGGCGCTGCTGGGCCGGGGTAGCAAGGCGTCGGTGCAGCTGGGCCGGTTCATGCTGAACCTGGGATCCCGCCGGCTGGTCGCGGCCGATGAGTTCCGCAACACCACCAACGGCTATACCGGCGCGCGCATCGACGTGACCGGCGCGCGGGGAAGTTCGGCCACCCTGATCTATGTCCTGCCGCAGACGCGCCGGCCGGACGACGAGGTGTCGGTGCTGGACAATGAGGGCGGGATCGACCGGGAAAGCTTCGACCTTCAGCTCTGGGGCGGCTATGTCGCCCAGAAGCTGTCGCGGCGGAGCATGGCGGAGATCGGCTATTTCGGCCTGCGCGAGCGCGACATGCCTGGCCGCCCGACACGCGACCGCGACCTGCACAGTTTCAGCCTGCGCCTGATGCGCGACCCGGCGCCCGCTGCCCTCGACTATGAGGTGGAGGGCATCTGGCAGATGGGTTCGGTCAGCGCGAGCACGGCGCCGGGCGCGCCGCCGCTGGATGTCGCTGCCTGGTTTGCGCATGGCGACATCGGCTACAGCCTGCCGGGGACGTTGCATGCCCGCATTTCCGTCGAGTTCGACTATGCGAGCGGCGACGGTCCGGGGCGCGGCTATGGCCGGTTCGACACGCTGTTCGGCATGCGCCGCGCGGACTATGCCCCGTCCGGCATCTTCGCGCAGATCGGCCGCGCCAACATCCTGACGCCGGGCCTGCGGGGAGAAGTGGCGCCAGGCAAGCGGATCGATGCGTCCGCCGCCTGGCATCCGATGTGGCTCGCTTCGCGTACGGACAGCTTTTCCACCACGGGAGTCCGCGATGCGACGGGCAGGTCCGGGCGCTTCGCCGGGCACATGCTGGACGGACGCCTGCGCTGGTGGGCGGTGCCCGCGCGCCTGCGCACCGAGATCAATGCGAGCTGGATCGGCAAGGGCCGTTTCCTGCACGACGCGCCGAATGCGCCGCATACGGGCGACACGCGCTATATCGCGCTGGCCCTGACGACGCTGTTCTGAACGCTGCAAAAAGCGCGTTTCCTTGGGGGGGAAATCCCGTTAAAGGCGCTGCCCCATGGCGAAGATCGAAACCCCGCGTCCCGTGCGCGGCACGCAGGACATGCTGGGCGGCACCCCCGAAGCGTTTCAGGAGCGCTTCGCCCATGTGATCGCGACCTTCGACCGGGTGCGCCGCCTCTACGGCTTCAACCGGGTCGAGGTGCCGGTGTTCGAGGCGACCGCCGTCTTCGCCCGGTCGCTGGGCGAGAGCACCGACGTCGTCTCCAAGGAGATGTACACGTTCGAGGACCGCGGCGGCGACAGCATCACGCTGCGCCCCGAGTTCACCGCCGGCATCTGCCGCGCCTATATCACCGAGGGCTGGCAGCAATATGCGCCGCTCAAGGTCGCGACCCACGGCCCGCTGTTCCGCTACGAGCGGCCGCAGAAGGGGCGGTTCCGCCAGTTCCACCAGCTCGACGCCGAGATCATCGGCGCGGGCGAGCCGGGGGCGGACGTGGAGCTGCTGGTGTTGGGCGACCAGCTGCTGCGCGAGCTGGGAATCGAGGGCGTGACCCTGACGCTCAACACGCTGGGCGACGCGCAGAGCCGCGACGCCTGGCGCGCGGCGCTGATCGCGCATTTCGAGGCGCATCGCGACCAGCTTTCGGAGGAAAGCATCGACCGCCTGGCGCGCAATCCGCTGCGCATCCTCGACAGCAAGGACCCGCGCGACCGGCCGGTGGCCGACAGCGCGCCGGGCATCGACGCCTATCTGACGGACGAGGCGCGGGCCTTCTTCGAGAAGGTGACGGCGGGCCTCGACGCGGCGGGCGTGGCGTGGGAGCGCAACGCGCGGCTGGTGCGCGGGCTCGATTATTATCGCCACACTGCCTTCGAGTTCGTCACCGACCGGCTGGGCGCGCAGGGCACGGTGCTGGGCGGCGGGCGCTATGATGGGCTGATCGAGAATCTGGGTGGCCCCGCGACGCCGGCGGTCGGCTGGGCGGCGGGGATCGAACGGCTGGCGATGCTGGTGGATATGCCGGAGAGAGCCAGCATCGACGTCGCTGTTATTCCTATGGGGGAGGCCGCAGAGGCTGTCGCAATAGGTATCATTGCCGATCTGCGCCGGGCAGGTATCGTTGCCGACATGGGCTATCGCGGCAATATGAAGAAGCGGATGCAGCGTGCCAATGCCCAGGGCTCCCGGATGGCGATCATCATCGGTGATGATGAACTGGCGCAGGGCGAGGTGACCGTTCGCGACCTGACGGACGGAACGCAGCAGCGCTGCAAGATCGAGGCGCTGGGCGATTTTCCGCTGGCTGGCAAAGCGAGCTTCGTGGAAAGCCTACTGCGCGGCTTCGACCCGTCCAAGGCGATTGCCAACTGATGCATATCTCTGCCGAACGCATCGCGCAGATCGAGCGGCGCCGGGACGAGGTGCAGGCGTCGATGACGCGCGCCGATCTGGCGCCCGACGAGTTCGTGCGGCTGTCCAAGGAATATGCCGAGATCGAGCCGGTCGCGCAGGCCGCGCAGGAGCTTCGCCGGCTGCGGCAGGAGCTGGGCGCGCTGGAGACCATGACCGGCGGCGACGAAGCCGACCCCGCCATGCGCGAAATGGCGCAGGAGGAGATGCAGCTGCTCAAGAGTCAGCTGCCGCTGGCCGAGCGCGCGCTGGCGCTTCAGCTGCTGCCCCGCGACGCGGCCGATGCGCGGCCCGCGATGCTGGAAATCCGCGCGGGGACGGGTGGCGACGAGGCGGCGCTGTTCGCCGGCGACCTTCTGCGCATGTACCAGCGCTATGCCGACGCGCAGGGCTGGAAGATGGAGACGATCTCCGCCAGCGCATCGGAGCAGGGCGGCTTCAAGGAAGTGGTCGCCAGCATCACCGGCACCGGCGTGTTCGCGAAGCTGAAGTTCGAGAGCGGCGTCCACCGCGTCCAGCGCGTGCCGGTGACGGAGAGCGGGGGGCGCATCCACACCTCCGCCGCGACCGTCGCGGTGCTGCCCGAGCCGGAGGAGGTCGACGTCCAGATCGCCGATTCCGACCTGAAGATCGACATCTACCGGGCGAGCGGGGCGGGCGGCCAGCATGTCAACACCACCGATTCCGCCGTGCGCATCACCCATTTGCCGAGCGGCATCGTCGTCACCCAGCAGGACGAGCGGTCGCAGCACAAGAACAAGGCGAAGGCGATGCAGGTGCTGCGCGCCCGCCTGTTCGAGATGGAGCGCGAGCGGGCGGCCGCCACCCAGGCCGGCGCGCGCAAGGCGATGGTGGGTTCCGGCGACCGGTCGGAGCGCATCCGCACCTATAATTTCCCCCAGGGCCGGGTGACCGACCACCGCATCAACCTGACCCTGCACCGCCTGCCGGAAATCTTGGAAGGCCCAGGCCTGGCCGACGTGATCGACGCGCTGGTCGCGGAGGACGAGGCGGCGCGTCTGGCCCAGCTGGACGGCGGAGCGTGAGCCGCCACCCCTTCCGGGCAGGGAGGGAGGGGTCATGAGCGTCGCCGAGGCCCTTCGCGATGCCGCCGAACGCCTCGGCCCGGCGAGCGGGACGCCCCGCCTGGACGCCGAATTGCTGCTCGCCCACGCCCTTGGCCTGTCGCGGGCCGACCTGCTGCTGCGCCAGCGCGACCTGTCCGTGCCCGCCGCGTTCGATGCGCTGCTGGCGCGCCGGATGGCGGGGGAGCCGGTTGCCTATATCGTGGGCACGCGCGATTTCTGGACACTCAGCCTGCGCGTCACGCCCGACGTGTTGATCCCGCGCCCGGATAGCGAGACGCTGATGGAGGCGGCGATCGCGCATTTCGCGGGGCGGGCGCCGCAGCGCGTCCTTGATCTCGGCACCGGATCGGGCGCGCTGCTGCTCGCGGCGCTCGACCAGTGGCCGCTGGCCACGGGCCTCGGCGTCGATATTTCGCCCGCCGCCCTCGCCGTGGCGCAGGACAATGCCGACCGGCTGGGCATGGCCAGCCGGGCCGCCTTCCGCCGGGGCGACTGGGCGGAAGGGGTCAGCGGGCCGTTCGACCTCATCCTCGTCAACCCGCCCTATATCGCGCGCAGCGCGGCACTGTCGGGCGATGTCCTGCACGAGCCCGAAGGGGCGCTCTTTGCCGGGCCGGAAGGGCTGGACGACTATCGCCGAATCGCGCCGCAGCTGCCATCGCTGCTGGCGCCGGGTGGCGTGGCATTGCTGGAAATCGGCTATGATCAGGCGGCGGCCGTCGGGAATATCCTTGGCGCTCAGGGCCTTGCAGTGTCGGTGCGCCGCGACCTCGCCGGCCATGACCGCTGCCTTTTGGCATCCGGAGCCGATTGCCCAACGGCTGATTAGGGAATTCGCCCGGCCCGTTCGAAATCGCTTGGTTTATGGGGGCAAAGCCACTACATGGTCGTCAGGGATGGCGCTTTTCTGGAAGTCCAACGGTATGGGCACCGCAGAAAAGGCCGTTTCCCGCTCCTGAAAGTCAAGACGGCGCTGCTGTCCGGCGCCGCTGGCAGCCAAGAGCATGGGCTTTGATGCCCTTGCGTGGCGGAGCCGTATCCGGCCTTACGCAATCAGGCCGTGCTTGGGGATGACGACTGAACAATGTCTTCAGTTAACGATGTCACAATGAACGCAAGGATCATGTCTTGATCAACAATAGGCAGGCCGGCCGCCGCAATCGCGGCCGGAACAACGGACGCCCCAACAACGGCAATCGGGGCGGTGGCGACAATGGCAACCGGATCGACAACCGCGCGCGGGGTAATGCTGCCCAGCTGCTGGAGAAATACCGGAACATGGCGCGCGACGCCCAGATGGCCGGGGATCGGGTGAACGCGGAATATTATCTGCAGTTCGCCGACCATTATTTCCGCGTGCTCGCCGACAATCGCGCCCGGCAGGAGGAGCAGCAGCAGCGCTTCCGCCGCCATGACGAGAATTTCGACGAGGATGGCGACGATTTCGACGGCGCCGAGGACGGCGACGATTTCCGCGCAGAGCCGGCCTTCGACCGCGCCCCGCGCGAGGAACAGCGGGAGCAGCGCGACTTCCGCGACCGTGGCAACCGCCGCGACCGCGATCGGGACCGCAACCAGCGTCGCGATCGCCCCGTCCATGAGGCGGGTGCGGGTGACGAGGATGCGCCGATCGCCGAAGCGGCGCCGGCCCCCGAACCCGTGGCCGCCGCGCCCCAACCCGAGGCCGAAGCCCCCCGTCCGCGCCGCGGCCGTCCGCGCAAGAGCGACACGGTGAAGGCCGAGGAAGCCGGCGAGGGTCTCGACCTGACCGTGCTGCCGCCCTCCATCGCTCGCGCGGACAATGACGCGGGTGCGGAAGGCAGCGAGAGCGAGGCGCCCGCGCCTCGCAAGCGCGGCCGCCGCCCGCGCGCTACGGCCGAAGCCGCCGAATAAGGGCGGCGCATCGGAGGATCGAAGAAAGGGGCGATGCCGGCGCATCGCCCCTTTTCTTTTGGTGGCGATGTCGCTTGCGGCATGCCGTCAGCATGGGGCTTTCGGTCAGAGCGAGACCTTGTTCCCCCTCCCGCCCGTGGGAGAGGGTTAGGGGGTGGGCCAGCGCAACGGTCGGCAGGCCCACCCCGCTGCGGCTAATTCCGCTATGCTCCGTAAGTCTCGCTTCCCCTCCCGCAAGCGGGAGGGGAAGGGGATAAACATATGTCCACTCCCCCACCCAAATCAGCCCTCCGATGCCGGGGGGCTGATGGCTTTTATCCTTTCGGCGGAGCGCCGGCTCAGCTTCCCGATGGCGGCAGCGGCCTCGGCCGCATGGTCTCGTCCAGCGCGACGAAGGTGAAGATGCCCTGCGTCAGTTCGACCTGTTGCTGCATGCCGCCGCGCGTCGCGACAGCGTCGATGCGGATCGCGACCGAGGTGCGTCCGCGCCGCTCCTCCCGCGCATAGACCGATACCAGGTCGCCCAGCAGCATCGGCGAGATGAACTTCATGCCCTCGATCGCCACGGTCGCCACTGCTCCCCGGGCGATCCGTCCGGCGACAATGCCGCCCGCAATATCCATCTGGCTCAGCACCCAGCCGCCGAAGATATGGCCGTTGCTGTTGATGTCGGACGGCCGCGGCACCACCCGCAGCACCACCTCGCCTCGCTCGTCAGTCATCGATCGGAACCTCGTCCTTCAGCCTGTCCATCACCTGCTCGTCATGCCCTGTGCCGGCCGACAGGAACGCCAGCGCCATCAGCCCGGTGCCCAGCATGAAGGTCAGAAATACGCCGATGACCGTCGCGATGACCATGTGGATCGGCATCGGTCCCGCCCACCAGCGCAGGAACAGCAGCGCCGCGCCGACGCACAGCGCGCCGCCCAGCGCCATCCCCGCCATGATGCGGCGGAACCGGCGCCAGGCGGTCGCTGCGATCTGCGGATCGTCCAGGGCTTCCCTGCGTGTCATCCCTTTCCTTTGGGGCGCGAAAGTGGGATCATCAAGACCCGGCACAGGAGTCCGGAAGAACAAGAGGCCAGAAGAACAAAAGGAGAGTGCGATGACCGTCGCCGCGATTCTGCAGGGCAAGGGGCGTGCCGTGATCCAGGTCCGATCCACCGACAGCGTTCTGTCCGTGGTGCAGCTCCTCGCCGAAAAGCGCATCGGCTGCGTGCCGGTGGTGGACAATGGGGAGGTGGTCGGCATCTTTTCGGAACGCGATCTCGTCTATCGCGTCGCGCGGGAGGGAACCGCCGCGCTCGACCAGCCGGTGGGCCATGTCATGACCGCGCCGGCGATCACCATCGACGATGCAACCCCGGTGATCTCCGCCCTGTCGTTGATGACGCAGCGCCGGATTCGCCATCTGCCGGTCGTGACGGACGGCGGCCTGATCGGGCTCGTGTCGATAGGCGACCTGGTCAAGTACCGCATCGACCGGATCGAATCGGAAGCGGCGGCGTTGCGCGATTATATCCAGACCGCCTGAGCGGTCAGGCGGCCGCCTGGGCTGGAGGCGCGCGACGGATCAGCAGGGCCGCTAGCTCCATCAGCGTGCCGCGCGCGCAGAGCGCCAGCGCGGCGAGGAAGGCAAGGCCGCCCGCCGGGACCAGCACGGCGAGTCGAACAGGCGCCGGCAGCGGTGGCAGCGCCGAATCGATCGCCATCACCGCGCCCGCCATTAGGATGGAACATCCCAGCCCCGGCGCCGCGGCCCGAATCACGTCCATGATCCGCAAGCCCATGGGCGCGCCCGCGAGTCGGGCGGTGACGACGGTCAGCAGCGGGAAGGCGCCGAGCCACGCCCAGGCGAGTCCGATCGCGCCGAAGCGGATGCCGATCAGGAAGGCGGCCGGCATCAGCACCGCGCCCACGGCCGCGATTCGCGCGGTCGTTCCAGGGCGGCCGAGCGCATTGCTGACCGGCGCGAACATTACCTGCAGCGTCATGAACGGCATGGCGAGCGCGAGAATGGCCACGAAGGGCGCCATGTCGATCCACTTGCGGCCGAACAGGGTCTCGACCAGCGGCTCCGCCGTCACCGCCATGCCCAGATAGACCGGGCAGGAAATGAGCAGCAGCAGCCGCACCGCCTTGCAGAAAGACCAGGCGACCCGGCCCGGATCCTTCTGCATCCGTGCATAGGCGGGGAAGGCGACGTCGTTGAGCGGCGGGATGAACTTGCTGACGAAG
>NZ_AUWY01000048.1:0-2500 GCF_000447205.1 Sphingobium ummariense RL-3
AACGCGTTCACCCCCGTTGATTGTTGATCGACGGGATGGATTTGCGTTTTGTGATTGGGTTGTGTTTTGGTTGCGGGAGCAGGATTTGAACCTGCGACCTTCAGGTTATGAGCCTGACGAGCTACCGGGCTGCTCCATCCCGCGATGAGCTTGTTTAGCCTCAGGCGCCGGCGCCGACATCCGTCGGCTTGGCTATCCTCCCCGGATTGCATCCGGGTCCGGGCGGCCGTTTGGCCTTGCGAGCCGTTGGCTCGTTGACCTTGGCCCCTCGGGAGGGGGGTGTGAATGGGTTTTTGTTTTGACAGAGCGCAAGCTTCAATGCCTGGCGACGCCCTACTCTTCCGGGGCTTGAGCCACAGTACCATCGGCGCAGTCTGGTTTCACGGCCGAGTTCGGGATGGGATCGGGTGGGTCACAGACGCTATGGTCACCAAGCAATGGAGCGTGCGCTTTGTCGGGTTTAATCGATGTTATCCGTGCAAATTCGAATATCTGGATGGGATTGTCGTTCCGCATGACCGGCAGGATCTGCGTTGTTTGCAGGTCTGTCGGTGATGGTGTGGGACTCTCAGGCGCGAACAGAGCAATTAGGACCGGTTAGCTCCACATGTTACCACGCTTCTACATCCGGCCTATCAACGTGATGGTCTATCACGGCTCGATGAAATCTTATCTTGAGGGAGGCTTCCCGCTTAGATGCTTTCAGCGGTTATCCCGTCCATGCATAGCTACCCTGCTGCGCCGTTGGCACGACGACAGGTACACCAGAGGCATGTTCAACCCGGTCCTCTCGTACTAGGGTCAACTCCTCTCAAATTTCGACGCCCACGGCAGATAGGGACCAAACTGTCTCGCGACGTTCTGAACCCAGCTCACGTACCACTTTAATTGGCGAACAGCCAAACCCTTGGGACCTGCTCCAGCCCCAGGATGTGATGAGCCGACATCGAGGTGCCAAACGATTCCGTCGATATGAGCTCTTGGGAATCATCAGCCTGTTATCCCCGGCGTACCTTTTATCCGTTGAGCGATGGCCCTTCCACGAGGGACCACCGGATCACTATGACCGACTTTCGTCTCTGCTCGACTTGTCAGTCTCGCAGTCAGGCGGGCTTATGCCATTGCACTCTAACAGACGGTTTCCAACCGTCCTGAGCCCACCATCGCGCGCCTCCGTTACTCTTTAGGAGGCGACCGCCCCAGTCAAACTACCCGCCACAGAGGGTCCCTGCACCGGATAACGGTGCGAGGTTAGACATCAGAAAACAACAGGGTGGTATTTCACCTATGGCTCCACGACAACTGGCGTCATCGCTTCAAAGCCTCCCACCTATGCTACACAGTTCTTTCCTAATGCCACTCTGAAGCTGCAGTAAAGGTGCACGGGGTCTTTCCGTCTAACCGCGGGTACTCCGCATCTTCACGGAGAATTCAATTTCGCTGAGCATATCCTGGAGACAGTGGGGAAGTCGTTACGCCATTCGTGCAGGTCGGAACTTACCCGACAAGGAATTTCGCTACCTTAGGACCGTTATAGTTACGGCCGCCGTTTACCTGGGCTTCATTTCAGTGCTTGCACACCTCCACTTAACCTTCAGGCACCGGGCAGGCGTCAGGCCCTATACGTCGTCTTGAAGCCGACTTAGCAGAGCCCTGTGTTTTTGCTAAACAGTCGCTACCCCCTGGCCTGTGCCCCCCACAAGTGCTTGCGCATATGTGGGGCCTCCTTCTTCCGAAGGTACGGAGGCAATTTGCCGAGTTCCTTCAGGATACTTCTCTCAAACGCCTTGGTATACTCTACCATTCCACCTGTGTCGGTTTAGGGTACGGTCTATACGGAGGGGCTATTTCCTGGGACAACTTCCCAGCCAGGAGCAATCCAATAAGCCCTGACCAGTTACGCCATCCGTCACACACCTCCAGGCCCACGAATATTAACGTGGTTCCCATCGACTACCCCCTTCGGGCTCGTCTTAGGGGCCGGCTTACCCTGCTCAGATTAGCTTTAAGCAGGAACCCTTGGAATTTCGGCGACAGTGCATCTCACACTGTTAATCGCTACTCATGTCTGCATTCGCACTTCCGATACCTCCACGGTCGGTTACCCTCCCGCTTCAACGGCCTACGGAACGCTCCGCTACCGCTCAGTCAAAGACTGAACCCTAAGCTTCGGTGCACGTCTTGAGCCCCGTTACATCTTCGCCGCAGGATCTCTTGTTTAGACCAGTGAGCTGTTACGCTTTCTTTAAAGGATGGCTGCTTCTAAGCCAACCTCCTGGTTGTTTTGGAAATCCCACATGCTTTCCCACTTAGACGTGACTTGGGGACCTTAGCTGTAGGTTAGGGCTGTTTCCCTTTTGACGACGGACCTTAGCACCCGCCGTCTGTCTGCCGGACTAGACTCGTTGGTATTCGGAGTTTGGTTAGAGTTGGTAGATCTCGCGACCCCCGCATCCATCCAGTGCTCTACCCCCAACGGCAATCATCCGACGCTCTACCT
>NZ_AUWY01000048.1:7500-125319 GCF_000447205.1 Sphingobium ummariense RL-3
GAGCAGCAAGGACACGCCGTCGTCGCGACGGACGCTCAATGTCGGCAGATAGTTGAACTGCGGGTTGCTGAACGCCCCGAAGATCCGGGCAAGGTCGCGCACCACGCCGATATAGGGGCTGTAATAGCCATAGCCCGCCTCCCGCGTGGAACTGAGCTGAAGGACGAGGTCCGTGGGTGCCCCGGTCAGCGTCTCGGCGACGGAACTGCTGTGCACATCGGCGAGTACAAGCGCGTCGCGATTTTCGAGCAGGCAGGAGGCCTGCAGCTCAATCACCTTGGACAGGCATTCCTCGTTCAGCTTCATCGACAGGCTGCGGGCGAGCGCGGGGGCGACGCTGCGGAGATATTCGGGATGATAATTGTCCTGCGCGCGGATCGCCGCCATGAAGGCGTCAAGCCGCGAGCGGTCGAGCGAGGCCTGATTCAGCTCCTGCGTGGCGCGAATGAACTCGCCAGGCTTGCCGCGCACGGCATCGGCAATGGTTCCTTCCGCCCCGCCGGTGTCGGGGACAAGGAACAGCGTCATCTGCCGAGCGCCCTTGGGCACGGTGAGGCGGAGGCTGTTATCCTTTTCCTTGGGCTTCCAGGTTTCGGCCGCCTTGATCCAGTCCTTGGGCGGCGGATTGGTCGCGCCGCGCAGGAAGGCGGAAAGAAGGATGAAGTGCGCGCCCTGCTCTTCCGGAAGCTCCGCCTTGATCGAAAGCTCGTCCCCTGCGGTGAGGCTGGGCACCTGCGCGATCGGCAGAACCGCATCGCCGCGCTTCACCGTGATGCGAAGGCCGGGGCCGGGAAGTTCGAACGGGGCGGGATCGGCGGCGCCCGCTGGCGCAATGCCAAGGGCCAGAGCGGCCGACGCGATCAACGGGAGAACCAGGCGTCGGCAATTGCGGTGCAGGGGCATCTATCCTTCCAGCATCATCATTCAGCGCCCCAGCCCCCTGTCCCACATCGGCCCGGTGATGCCAAGCCCCTGCGCAAATGGCGAAAGCAAGTCAGCGGAGCTTGCGCGCCATTGCATCCAGCGACGGTTCTATGTCGGCTCGCATCCTCTCCCCGCAACAGAAAAGGCCGCAACCCCTTCCTGGAGTCGCGGCCCTTCGCCCGGTGGGATCTGCCCTATTTCATCGTCGGGATGACGAAGCTCTGGTCGACCACCGCGCCGCCCGAGGGCCAACGCTGCGTGATCTTCTTGGTGCGAGTGTAGAAGCGCACGCCGTCCATGCCGTACTGGTCGAGGTCGCCGAAACCGGAGCGCTTCCAGCCGCCGAAGCTGTGATAGGCGACCGGCACCGGGATGGGCACATTGATCCCGACCATTCCGACCTCCACCTGCGCTGCGAACCGGCGCGCCATGTCGCCGTTGCGGGTGAAGATGGCGACGCCATTGCCATATGGGTGCCGGCTCGGATAGGCCAACGCCTCTTCGAAGGTCTCGGCGCGCAGGATCTGGAGCACAGGGCCGAAAATTTCGTCCTGGTAGCTCTTCATCTGCGGCGTCACCCGGTCGATCAGCGTCGGGGCGAGATAAAAGCCCTGCTCATAGCCCTGGAGTGAGAAGCCGCGCCCGTCGACGACGATCTCCGCGCCTTCGTCGACCGCCATCTGGATATAGCTTTCCACCCGCGCCTTATGGGCGCCGGTGACGAGTGGGCCGTACTGCGCGTCGGGGTCGGTCGGGATGCCGGGGCGGAGCGTGTCGATCGCGGCGACGAGCTTCTCGCGAAGGATCTCGGCCGTCGCTTCGCCCACCGGGGTCACGACCGGCAGCGCCATGCAGCGCTCGCCCGCCGATCCATAGGCCGCGCCGATGATATCGGCGACCGCCTGGTCCATGTCCGCGTCCGGCAGGATGATGCCATGATTCTTCGCGCCGCCCATGCATTGGGCGCGCTTGCCGTTCTGGGCGGCGCGGGCATAGACATAGTTGGCGATATCGGACGAACCGACGAAGCTCACCGCCTTGATATCGGGATGGTCGAGGATCGCGTCGACCACTTCCTTGTCGCCGTGGACGACGTTCAGGATGCCTTCGGGCAGGCCCGCCTCCAGCGCCAGTTCGGCCAGGCGCACCGGCACCGATGGGTCACGCTCGGAGGGCTTCAGGATGAAGGCATTGCCGCATGCGATCGCCATGGACGCCATCCAGAGCGGAATCATCGCAGGGAAGTTGAAGGGGGTGATGCCCGCGACAATGCCTAACGGCTGGCGCATCGAATAGACGTCAATGCCGGGACCGGCGCCTTCGGTATACTCACCCTTCAGCAGATGCGGGATGCCGCAGGCGAACTCAACAACCTCCAGCCCTCGCTGGATGTCTCCCTTGGCGTCGGCGATCACCTTGCCATGCTCGGAGGAGAGCAGTCGGGCGAGATCGTCCATATTCTGCTCGATCAGTTCCTTGAAACGGAACATCACGCGGGCTCGGCGCTGCGGGTTGACCGCCGCCCAATCGGGCTGCGCCGCGCGGGCGGAATCGACTGCCCTGGAAAGATGGGCGGCGTCCGCCAGCTCGACCTGCGCCTGGACTGCCCCGGTCGAGGGATCGAGGATGTCGGACAGCCGCGCGCCGGGCAGCGGGGCAACCTTCCCATGGATGAAATGAGTGACTGAACGCATGATCGCTCTCCTGCGGTCTTTATGCGGGATGGTATAGACCCGGTGGTTGTGCAGAGATACAGGGTTATGAACACATTGATTGTGCAGAAGTGCCTATGCTGAGTTCTGACGACCTGCGCCTGTTCCTGGCGATGATGCGCGAAGGAAATATGCTTGCTGCGGCGCGCCGCACAGGGGTAGACCATAGTACGGTCGCACGTCGGCTCAACGCCATGGAAGCGATGCTGGACGCACGCCTTTTCGACAGATCGCCGCGCGGGGTAACGCCGACCCCGGCCGCTTTTGCCCTGCTGGGCCATGCCGAGCGGATCGAGAGCGAATTGCTGGCAGCGGCGGCGAGCGTCGCGGGGCGTGACCGGGAGGTTGACGGTACGGTTCGGCTGACGACGCCGGAAGCCTTCGCCGCGCATCTGGTCGCGCCGCATATCGCGGCGCTGCGCGCGCGTCATCCCCGGCTGATGCTGGAGCTGGCGTCCGAAAGCCGCTCGACGAGCTTGTCCAAGCGAGAGGCGGACATAGCCGTCATGCTGAAGCCGCCTCCACGCGGACGGCTGGTGGCGCGAAAGCTCACCGATTATCGGCTGGGTCTCTATGGTGCACGGGATTATCTGGAGGCGACCGGCATGCCCGAAAGCCGCGCCGATCTGAGCCAGCACCCCTTCGTTTCCTATATAGAGGAGCTGGCGGGCTTTCCAGAGATGATCGCGCTTGACCAGATACTATCAGGCGCGCGCATAGCCTTTCGCGCAAGCTCCAGCGCAGCGCAGCATGCGGCGGTCGCGGCGGGCATGGGCCTGGGCGTACTTCACGTCTTCGCGGCGAGGGATGATTCCCGGCTGGTGCGGCTCCTGCCCGATCAGGTCGAGATCTGGCGCAGCTACTGGCTGGTGATGCACGCGGACCTGCAGAGGCTGCCGCGGGTTCGCGCAACGGTCGACTTCCTGGACGAAGCGGTGCGGTTGAGAAGGGAAGTGCTGTAGAGCACCGGCAGGCAGTGGCGCCGCTTCGCCCGGATCTCCGGTCGGCTTTGGCCTGGGGCGACAGGATCGAACCATGCGCCTAAGTAATTGATTTCTTTATTGACGTATCATTCGCCGTGGAAGGTCTGGTAGAAAGCCGAACCGACGTGCAGTGCAGGATCACGTTCCTGCGGCCTGCCCAGCTCGAAACACCCTGTTGAGGCCGGCGACCGGCGTCCCTCGATCCGCTCAGGGTGCAGGCCGCGCTTCCGTCCAGACCAGCACGGTGCCATCCTTGCGGTCCGGGCCGGTACCCGGCCAATCGGCAGAATAGGGTTCGCCGGTGGCGGGATTCAATCCGACATAGCGGTGGGTGCGCAGGGACATCAGCATGAACTGGTGACGCAGCATGTCCTGCCACTGGAACAAGCTGTCTTTCGTCTCGGCCTTCATCAGCCGCACGTCGGCCGGTAGCCCTTCCCCCACGACCGTCAGGAAACCGCTGCCGTCCATTGCCTCGATCGCGACGCGCCCCTGCCCCCGATCATGGATGCGGAAGCGCGTGCCGGGCCCCTGTGCCTGCGGTGAGTCCGGCCGTGCGAAGTTCAGCATGCCATGCGGATCGGTACGGATCGGCCGGTCATCCGCCAGGTTGCGGATGGTGACCACCTTGCCGCTCGGGATATTGGCCGATCGGTCAGCGAAGGGCTCGTCGAGGCGGAAGTCATCGAAGTCCGCGTGACCTGCCGCCAAGCCCTTCTCGTTGAAGGCGAAGAGGGCATAGCGAACGCCCTGGAAGGTCTTGAGCTGGAAGGCTTGCCGCACATCGCCGCCGATCGGGCGGAAGGTGCGGCCGTCGGTGCTGTAGCTGAACCGGGCCACCTCCGTCTCATAATCCCCGTCGACCCGCAGGCTCACGCGAGGCTCCGGCAACGGCTCCTCGATCGTCCGGTTGGTGAGAAGGTCATAGAAACGCAGCCGGAAGGCCGCGCCGTCGCGCACCACCGCCACATAGGAATAGGGAATACTGAGCAGCCCCAGGCCGGCGACATCCCCGGCCTTCAGCCCCGAAGCATCGAGCACGGCGGTCGCGATGGACTCGGGTGCCACCGCCCGCTGCGTCAGGCTGTTGCGCGCCAGCAGGAAATGCGGCGCGGCCAGGCTGTGCAGGCGCAGGAAGCCGCGACGCTCGCGCAGCGACCATTTGCTGTCGTCGGGCACATGGTTCCACTGCCACACGGGTTGCAGCTTTGGCCCGGCGAAGCTGTCGTTCCGCTGATAGGTAGGCGTGGGCGGCCCACCCGCCCCGGTCGCCGGCTTGATCCAGGTCCGCGGGCTGCGCCCCAGATTGCCGGGCAGGCCAAAAAAGGGCCAGCCATCCTTCCATGTCACCGGGGAGAGAAAGGTCGTGCGTCCCATCGCCTTGGTGTCCATCATCGAGAAGCCCCACCAGTCTCCGTTCGGCAGGTCAACGATGCCGCCCTGGTGCAGAGGCACGACGCCCAGTTCCCGGGGATTGGGTTCGACCAGATCGATGCGATCGCCGGGTGCGGGAACGGGGCGGCCCCGAACGGTAGGCGCGGACCATCCCTTCCCCAAGCCCATGGTCTCCCGGCTGGAGATGTTCACGGTTTCATAGGGGCCATCGACCCGATCGGCGCGGGCCGCCATCATCCGGCCGACGGGGGCGTAATCGGCGGTGATCAGGATATATTTGCCGTTGATCTTGTAGAAATGATGGCCTTCCCCCATCGCGCTCCCCTCCGGGATGACGACGCGGTCGGTGCCCTCGACGATGCCGCTGAGATCGGGCTTCAGCTCGACCAGATGCACCGCGCCATAACCATAGACGGCGTAAACCCGCCCATCGTCGTCGAACAGCACAGACAGATCGTGCAGCGTCGCGCCCAGCGCGTTGCGGGTCCACGGCCCGGCCGGGTTCTTCGCTCGAAAAACCTGCGTGCCATGGCCGTTGATGTTCGAGAAGATGTAGAAGGTTCCGTCGTGATAGCGGAACGCCGGCGCCCAGATGCCGTTGCCATAGGCATCCTTGCCATCGACGAAGCGATATTCCGGCCCCATGTCCAGCCGGTCGAAGGCGTAGCCGAGCAGCGTCCAGTTCACCAGGTCCTTCGAATGAAGCACCGGCAGGCCGGGCATGACGTGCATGGTCGTGCCAGTCATATAGAAATCGTCGCCGACCCGGATGACGTCGGGATCGGAAAACTCGTCGTTGAACAATGGGTTGGTAAAGGTGCCATTGCCGTTATCCGGCGTCCACGTCTTCGTCGCATCGGATGGCGTCGGCTTCACCTGGGCCGCGGCCGGCCCGGCGAGGAAAAGGGCCACGGCGATGCCCGTCCAGGCGCGAAAGTGCTTCTGGCTCCAATTCGACACGTCCCGATCCTTTCCTCGCCGCGCCGAATCTCCGAACGCCTGATAGCGGTATTAGCGGCAATTATTTGTCGGAGTAAATGTCGATAATCAGGAGACGCCCACGGCGGAGGCCAGCATCCAGCCGGGCACCGCCGCCAGGGCGAGGAATGTGCCGAGCGGCACGCGGGTGCTTGTCCGCACGCCCTGCCCCAGCATGGCCGCACCCAGTACCGCCAGCAGTCCCGTACCGGAAGCCACGAGCAGGATGAAGGGCAATGCCTGCCACCCGAACCAGGCGCCCAGCGCGCCCAGCAGCTTGGCATCGCCCAGCCCCAGCCCCTCGCGCCCCCGCAATTTACGATAGCTAAGCGCGATCAGCAGCAGCGCGCCATAGCCCAGCGCCGCACCGATCGCCCTGTCAACCAAGGAAGCATCAGTCGACCACGATCCGATGGTGAACCCGAGGAAGGCCACCGGAAAGGTCAGCGCGTCGGGCAGCCAGAAATGCCGCCAATCGAGTATCGCCAGCGTCAGCAGCAGCCAGCTGAGCAACGCCCAGCCGACGCCGCCGAGATCGGGTGACAGACCCAACGCAGCGCCGCCGATGAGTGCGCAGCCCATCTCCACCAGTGGGTGCAGCAGGTCGATCCGCGCCCCGCAGGCGCGGCAGCGTCCGCGCTGCACGAGCCAGCTGAGCAGCGGCACCAACTCCGTAGAACGCAGCGTCCGGCCGCAACCGTCACAGGCCGATCGTCCCCGCGCGATGCCCCGCCCCTGCGGCCAGCGCAGGATCAGCGTCGCCAGAAAGCTGCCAGCGATCGCCCCCGCAATGCCGCCGGCTGCGGCCGCCAGCGGATCGATCACAACATCCCTTCGATCTTCAACAGCCGTGCATTGCCGACCTGCGCGAAGCCGGCCTGCGCCAGCGTCTGCGCGAGCGTGGGATCGGCAGTTTCGACCCGCATCTCCGCGACATAGCGGCCCGATCGCCAGATGCGCAGGTCGACCTTTTCCAGGCCCGACTGGCTGACCAGCGGCAGCAGCAGCGCGTCGCCGTCGCAGGTGGCGATGCCCGACAGGCCCTGCGACAGGTTCAGCCCGGCAATCTGGCCCGCCATGTGCGCGCGCACGCGCCCTTCGGCATGGCCGCAGCGATCGCCGCTATAATAGCCGCTCACATCCTCCAGCGACAGGCTGCCCACAGGCAGCGGCGCGAAGGTGCGGCCGAGCGGCACCGGCCCGGTAACGTCGTCGATGCCGATGCGCCCGATGCCGACCGTCAGCGCGCCGGAAATATCATCCGCCTGGCCGCGCCGCCGCAAGATATCGAAGCGCGCGCGGCCCATCAGCAAGGAGATGGGGGAGAGGCCGGCGCGTACCGTGCCAAGCGGCATGTCGCCCAGCATCAGCCCGTCGATCCGACCGCCCCAGATGGTGCCCCGCACCTCCCGCGCGGAAACGCCGAGCCGCTCCAGCCCTGCCAGCCCCAATGCCACGCGCATCGGCAGGAACAGGATGAGGCCCAGCAGCAGGACGAGAAAAAGGGCGATCCTGGCCCGGCGGGAGAGATGCAATCCCATCATTGCCCCACACCCCGCACCAGTACCGCCTGCACCGACACACTGCCGGCGGTCGGCGAGGGCCGCGCGCTCATCGTCTCGACCCGCACGCCCTGCGCCTCAAGCGTCGCTAACCAGGAGAAGAGCGCCACCGGTCGTACGGATCCGACAGCGATGTCGATCCGATCATCGCCCTGTGCCTGCAGGCGTTCCACCGTCAGCCCGGCTTCGCCGGCGCTCTGCCCCACGAATTGCTCCAGCGGCAGGGCTGGACCGGCGGCGGCGCCCCGAGGCAGCGACTTCAGCAGCTTCACCTTGGCGCGGACCGCCGCGTTGCGGTCGGTCGCCTCGCGCAGCGCGCCCCGCACCGATCGCTGCGCGCGATCGAGCGGCATGGCGATGCCCAGCCACAGGATGACGATCGCCAGCAGGGCGAACATCACCCCCAGCATCCATTGCTCGCGGGCCGAGCGTTCCGCCCAAAGGGCCTTCAACCGTTCCGTCATGACCGCACCGTGATGTCCGCCAGCGTCTGACCGCCGGGATCGCGCGAAGGAGTTGCCGTGATCGTGTAGCCCGCCGCCTGCAAGGCGATCAGCACAAGGTTGATGTCTTCGGCCTTCGCCGCCGCCAGCGTGGCGCGGATCACGCCGTCGGGATCGCGCGAAAGGGCAGTGAGCGATACGCCGGGCGCATCCTGCAGGGCTGTCATCAGCCCTGCGACCGGGGCGGTAAAGGCGTAGCCGCCCGCGCCGCGCGCGGCGAGCTGCCGGTCCATCTCCGCCTCCGCGGCGGTGACATCCTGCGCGCCCGGCACGACCTGCTGTGCCAGCGCCAGGCTCTCGCTGTCCAGGCTGCTGGCGGCCAGATTCTGCCGAGTGATTTGGACCAGCGCGATCAGCAGGCTGGCAAGCAGGATGAAACCGACCCAGACGGCGATCCGCGCCAGCGCCCGCCGGTCCCAGCTCCGCCGCACACGCTTGGCGAAGTCGCCCTGCCGCATGTCGAGTGGCGGGCGTTCCAGCGCGACGATGGCGATGGCATCCACCTCAGCCGGAAGAGCGTCGCGCACCGGCGCTTCGCCTGCCAACCCCAGGGGCGCCAGATCGCCCGGCAGCGCCATGTCCCGTCCGCGCAGCACCGGCTCGCCGCCGATCGTGCCCTGCGTCAACCCCTCCTCCGGCTCGGGCAGCAACAGCGGCGCGGGCACGATGACGTCCGGGTCCAACCCATGATGCTGCGCCCAGAGCAGCCAGTGCTGCATGTCGCTGCGCGCCGCGACGGCGATGATGTGCGGCCGGGCTGGATCGTCATTCTCGTCGGCGGCAGCGAACAGCTGGTCGGCCGGCACGATCGCGTCCGCCAGCGCCGCCAGCCGCGCCGCCGCGCGCGCCTGCCGGGGTGGCAGGTCGGGATGGGACACCCAGCGCAACGTTACCAGAGCAGCGGGCGGGACCAGCATCACCACCGTTTCGGGCGGCAGCACCTGCAGCCCGCAGGCGGCGAGCCAGTTCGATCCGGCGCCGGTTTTCACCACCGCGCCATCGACGACGCGCATCCAGAGCGGTTCCGCGTCGGCGGCCTCCGGGATCGCGACGATCAGCCCTTCGCGCACGCTCATGCGCCGGCGCCCCAGTTGCGGCGCACCAGCACGGCCGGGCTCTGCCGGGCATCGATCAAGGCCCGTTCCACCACCTGCGTCCCCCCGACATCGACCGTCACATCCACCCTGAAGAATCCCGTCGTCACCTTGACCTGCTGCCCCGCCTCATCCAGCGGATTGATGCCCATGGCCTTGAACAGGTCCCAGAATTGCGGCACGCCTCCGTAGCCGTCCGGCGAGCGCTGCGCCAGTATCTGCCGCACCTGCGCCACGCTCGCCTGTCCCTGCAGCAGCATCGCCACCAGCGGCGCCTGATCGGGCAGCAGCGTGTTGACGTTGAGCGGCGACAGGTCGTCGGTCGGCAGCGCGCAGACCCAGGGCTTCACCAGATCGTAGATCGCCGGGCTCACGCCGTTGACCGCACGGAGTTCGCTCGCGTCCACCATGAAGCGGTTGGCAGTGCGATAGGGGCGCGTCAGCTGGGCGTAGGTCTCGTCCTCCGCACCGCCCGGCTGGGGCACGCTGTCGCTGTCGATCCAGTCGGCGAGCGAGGCGGCGACGGCCTGGGCCTGCCGCGCGTCCACGCCCAGCGCCTGGAGCAGCGCCTGGAACTGGATGACGCCCACGGGACGCACGCTCAACGCGGACTCGCTCTCGCCCGAAACCACGCTGTTGAGGTTGAAGCAGTTGCCCCCGTCGGTCACCCGCGCCGTGGCGACGCCGCCCGGCACGGGGATCGCCTGCGGCGTCCCCATCCAGCCGCCCGCCAGCGTGATCTTGCCCGGATTGGCCTGCACCAGGTCGCCGATGCGCAGGCGGGCGATCTCCGTCCCGGCATCGGCGAAGGCACGCCCCTGCTCGACCGCGCCGCCATTGCCGGTCATGCGGGTCGCCAGAGCGAGATGCTCCAGCGCGGTGGAGGCGACCACCGCCATCACCGCAACCAGCAGCAGCACGGTCAGCAGCGCGGCGCCCTCCTCGGACGGGCGCTTGCGGTCAGGCACCGGGCGCCTCCTCGACCAGGGGCTTCTCCATCGGTCCCGGCGCCACCAGGAAGCGCAGCGTGACCGGCGGTTCGCCGGTGCGGGCGATGGTCATCTCGACGGCGCGGGGCATGAGGTCGGGCTGGGTCGGGGTCCATTCCTCGCGCCAATCCCCGCGCGCGTCGCGGAAACGCAGGGCGACGTCCTCGACATGGTCGAGCAGCGCCGCCGGATCGTCCCCCACCGCGCCGTCCACCTGCGCATAGGTGCGCCGCTCCAGCCGCCCCTGCCGCACCCAATATTCGACCTTTTGCAGGGAAGGACGCGGCAGGTCGCCCAGATTGTCCCAACCGCCGCGCACGAACTGCATCACCGGCAGGCTCTCCCCCTCCCGATGCGACCAGAAGGCGGGCGCCAGCGTGCCCGTTTCGGTACGGCTGATGCGCGGCACCGCCTGACCGAGATCGGCCGCGAGCGCGCCTGCGGTTCGCTGCACCGCCGCCATGTCGTCCAGCCGCGCCTTCACCTGGGCTTGCGCCGACACGCTGTTGCCCAGCAGCAGCACGCCCGCCGCCGCCAGCATGGCGAAGATCATCAGCGCGACGAGCAGCTCGATGAGGGTGAAGCCTGACTCGCGGGTTTCCGCTCGGGATCGGGGCGCCATCATCCCACCACCCGCACGAAGCTCAGCACCACGGGTGAGGCGCCGCCCTGCCCATCCACCGTCAGGTCGACCTGGAGCAATCGCTTATCATCGGTCGCCTTGACCGTGCGTGCCCAGTGCCAGCGGCGGCCGCCATTGTCGACATCGCCCTCCTCCATGCCCACGGAAGGCGGTGCGGGATCGGTCTGGACCTCCACCATCAGGTTGCGCGCCACGATCTGCGCCATCGCCTTGCTGTCGAGATCGGCAGCGGTGTGGAGCGTCACGCTCTGCAACCGCACCAGCGCGAGGGCGGCGAGGCTGAACACCGCCAACGCAACCATCATTTCGAGCAGGGTGAAACCGCTCTCGCGGTCCCGCGCGGTGCGACGCTTCCTACCCACCGACCATGACCTTTCCGGCCATGTCGACGGTCACGGACACCCGCTCGCCCTCGCGCGCCAGGGTGATGGTCATGGGATCGGTCGGCAGGCCCGTGCCGTCGAAGGCGATCTGCTGGCGGCCTTCCCTGCCCACCAGCGCCCGCGTGCCGCCCTTCCAGTCGGCGGTGGCGAAGGGCTTGTCCTCCAGCGGCACCCATAGCGACCCGTCGCGTCGCTGGAAGCCGTAGCCCGAGGCGGAAACCCACACGCCCATCGGGCGTGCGGTGACGACCGCTTCGTCGCGCGCGGCGGCCACGCGCGCGGCGAAGCGGTCGGCATCCTCGATCACCCGCCCGCGCGGGTCGGGGATCGCCAGCACGACGGCAGCGGAAATGAAACCGATGATCGTCAGGACGACCATCAGCTCGATCAGGGTGAAGCCGCGGTCCTCGCGCGATGAGCGCGCCCCGGCGAAGGCCGGGACCCAGGAAGCGACACGCTGCACCCAGGGCTCTCGACCTCGGCCTTCGCCGGGGAACAGAGAGGGCGGGGCCTCAGAGTTCGCTGGAAAGGATATCCGCATTCTCATTCTCGCCGCCCGGCTGGCCGTCGGCGCCCAGCGAGCTGATGTCGAACGCGCCCTTCCGCCCCGGCACGGTGTAGATGTAGGCCCGGCCCCACGGATCCTGCGGCAGCTTCTTGATATAGCCGCCCCGGCGATAGCGTTGCGGCTGCGCCAGCGAGGCGGGCGGCGTCAGCAGCGCCTGCAGCCCGTCGGTCGCCGCCGGATAGGTCAGGTTATCGAGCCGGTACTGCTCCAGCGCCTGCTCGATGGTGGAGATGTCCGCCTTCGCCTTCTCCACCCGGGCGGTGTCGGTCGCAGGGATCACGTTGATCGCCACGATCGTCGCCAGCAGGCCGATGATGACGATGACGACCATGAGCTCCACCAGGGTAAATCCGGCTTCGCTCCCTTGATCTTCGTCATCCCGGCGAAAGCCGGGATCCCGCTTGCTTTCGGGAAGCGCCACAAATCTCCGAAGAGAAGTGAGATCCCGGCTTTCGCCGGGATAACGGGAGGAAAGGTGATCCATATTCAACTCCTTCAGGCCCCTGTGAGGCTCTGCAGCTGCAATATCGGCAGCAGGATGGACAGGATGATGACGGCGACGATGCCGCCCATCAATATGATGATGACCGGCTCCAGCATGGCGAGCGCGGCCGACGTGA
The DNA here is from genome assembly GCF_000447205.1 of Sphingobium ummariense RL-3. GTDB lineage: Bacteria > Pseudomonadota > Alphaproteobacteria > Sphingomonadales > Sphingomonadaceae > Sphingobium > Sphingobium ummariense. Next base: position 19,855 of record NZ_AUWY01000048.1, read on the forward strand.
AGCTGTCGAATTCGCGTTCGAGATAGTCGGCGGCGCGCTCCAGCATGGTGTCGAGCCGGCCGGCGCTCTCGCCGCTCGCCGCCAGATAGACCAGCAGCGGCGGGAAGACGCCGGCGCGGCGCAGCGCCGCCGACAGGCTGCCGCCGCCGCGGATCGCCTCGACGATCTGGTCCGATGCCTGGCGCAGCACCCGGTTGTGGACCGTCTGGGTAGTGAGCGTCAGCCCCTCCATCAGCGGCAGGCGGCTCGCGACCATGGTGGAGAGCGTGCGCGCCATCCGCGCCGCATGAAGGTCGCGAATCAGCCGCCCCAGCAGCGGCAGGCCCAGCAGCATCGCGTCGAAGCGGTAGCGGAAGCCCTCGACCTTCAGCGCGCGCCAGAAGGCGAAGGCGCCGAGGCCGATCAGGATCGCCAGCAGCCACCAGTAGCCGGCGAGAAAGGCGGACAGCCCCATCACCAGCCGGGTCAGCAGCGGCAGCTTCTGCCCTACGGTGTCGAACTGCTCCACCACCTTGGGCACGACGAAGATCATCAGCGCGGCGACGACGCAGACGGCGAACACCGCCAGTACGGTGGGATAGGCGATCGCGGTCAGCACCTTGGAGCGCATCACCGCCTGTCGTTCCATAAGGATGGAGAGCCGCTCCATGATCGTCGGCAGGCTGCCAGAGCTTTCGCCGGCGGAAATCATCGCGCGGTAGAGCGGGGGGAAGCTTTTGGGCTCCGCGCCCAGCGCGTCGGCCAGCCGCCGCCCCTCCAGCACGCCGCCATGCACCTTGCCCACGATCGCGCGGACATGGGGCTGTTCGCTCTGACGGCCAATCGTGCGCAGCGCTTCCTCGATCGGGCTGACCTGCACCAGAGTCGAAAGCTGGCGCGTGAAGAGGGTCAGTTCCTTGGCAGAGAGGCGCTGCGCGCGGAAGGACAGTCCGGCCCGCTTGCGCGCCACCTCCGCTGCGCCCGGCTCCAGCCGCACGATGAAAAGCTTGCGCGCGTCCAGCCGGGCGCGCGCATCCTCGACCGTCTCGGCCTTGACCGATCCCTTGCGCTCCTTCCCTGCAGGGTCGATCGCGACATAGTCGTAATCAGCCATCGGCGATGGTTTCCACCTCGACCACGTCGCGGCGCGACACGCGGATGGCCTCTTCCGCCGTGGTCTGTCCGTCGCGCACCAGCGCACGGGCCGCCGACCCCAGATTCGGGGCGTTGAGGAAGGCGTGGCGCGCGATCAGGGATTCATCGCCACCGTCGTTGATCAGGCGGCGGATGGTGTCGTCGACGCGGATCGCCTCGAACACGCCGATCCGGCCCTTGTAGCCGGTGCCGCTGCATTCCTCGCAGCCGCGCGCCCTGTAGATGATCGTGCCGGGGTCGAAGCCCAGCAGCGCGCTCGCCGACTTGTCCGCCTGCACCGGCTCGCGGCAATGCTGGCACAGGCGGCGGACAAGCCGCTGGGCGATGACTGCGCGCAGGGTAGAGGCGAGCAGGAAGGGCTCGACCCGCATGTCGCGCATTCGCGTGATCGCGCCCACGGCGTCGTTGGTGTGGACTGTGGAAAGGACGAGATGGCCCGTCAGCGACGCCTGGACCGCGATCTCGGCGGTTTCGCGGTCGCGGATTTCACCTACCATCACCACGTCGGGGTCTTGCCGCAGGATCGCGCGCAAGCCGGCGGCGAAGGTCAGGCCGACCTTCGCATTGACCTGGGTCTGGCCGACTCCCTCGATCGCATATTCGACCGGATCCTCGACCGTCAGGATGTTGCGGGTGCCGTCGTTGAGCTGGCGCAGGCCTGCATAGAGCGTCGTCGTCTTGCCCGATCCGGTCGGGCCGGTGACGAGGATGATGCCATTGGGTTCGGACAGCCCCTCGCGGAAGATGCGATCGGGCGCGCCCGTCATGCCGAGCAGGTCGAGGTTGATGCCTGCATTCTCCTTGTCGAGAATGCGCAGCACCACACGCTCGCCCGCGCGGCTCGGCAGGGTGGAGACGCGGACGTCGAGCAGCTTGCCGCCGAGCGTCAGGCCGATGCGCCCGTCCTGCGGCACGCGCCGCTCGGCGATGTCGAGCCGGGCCATGACCTTGATGCGGCTGACGACCACGGGCGCGACATGGGGCGGCATGCGCAGCGTTTCGCGCAGCACGCCGTCGATCCGCATCCGCACGATCAGGCCGGTTTCATAGGGTTCGATATGGATGTCCGACACGCCCTGCCGCGCGGCCTCGGCGATGATGCCGTTGATGAGGCGGATGGCGGGCGCGTCGTCGGCGCTGTCGAGCAGGTCGTCGGCGGTGGGGATGTCGGCGGCGAGCATGTCGAGCTCGTCCGCCCCGACGTCCAATGATCCGGCCATGGCCGCGGCGCTGCCGTCCATCGCATAATGATCGGACAGGTGCCGGTCGAACTGCGCCGGATCGACGAAGCGGACGTCGAAGCTCCTGGCCAGATGGCGACGTACCTCCAGCAGCACACGCGGGTCGCTGCCTTCACGCACCGCGATGATCAGGCGAGCGCCTTCTTCCGGCAGGATCACCACGCCATGCTTGCGGGCGAAGCCATAAGGGATGTCGACCGGGCGGAGGGGAATTGCAGGGGAGATGCTCTCTCCGTTCTTCTGCGAAAGCAGGAGCTCGGGGCGATCGGGTTCCGCACTCGAACCTTGGGCTCCTGCCTTCGCAGGAGCACCGGAATTGCTCTCTTCGCTCACTGCTGCCCCCCGCTCGGCGGCAGGTCCACGGGCCGCACCACGCCGCTCGATTCGCGCACGGTGGGCTCGATCACCTGCGCCGGGGGCTGGGCCACCATGTCGCCCGGGCCGGCCGCAACGCCCGGCGGCACCGCGCCCATATAGTCGCGCACCAGTTCGTCGATGCTCGGCTCCGCGTCGGGATTGCGCTGGAGCTGCATCCCCCGGACATAGCCGTAGCGCTGCTGCGTCAGCTTCTGCGCATCCTCCTTGGAGCGCAAGATCGTCGGGCGGATGAAGACCATGAGGTTGGTCTTGGTCCGGTTCTTCGAGCGCGACTTGAACAGTTCGCCGATCCCGGGAATGTCGGACAGCAGCGGGATGCGCTCGATCGTGCGGCGTTCATTGTCGTCGAGCAGCCCGCCCAGCGCCAATATCTCGCCATCGTCCACGGTCACCGTGGTCTCGATCTCGCGCTTGTTGATGATGAGGTCGCTGTTGTCGTTGCTGACCGGGCCGGCGACGCTCGACACTTCCTGTTTCAGGAACAGCTTGATCGCGCCGCCGGTGTTGATCTGCGGCTTCACCTCCAGCTTGATGCCGACATCCTGCCGCTGGACTGTGCGGAACTGGTTGTCGAAATTCTGGCTCAACGCCTCTCCGGTGGTGATCGGCACCTGCTGGCCGACCAGGATCGACGCCTTCTGATTGTCGAGCGTCATTACCGAGGGAGTCGAGAGCAGGTTGCTTTCGGTGTCGGACTTCACCGCGTTGATGATCGCGCCGAAAATGCCGTTATTGCCGATGCTGCCGCCCAGCCCCGCGATCGCGCCGGTGGCGCTTTGCAGGCTGCTGACCGCCGCCTGCTGGAGCGTGCTGGCGAGGTCGCCATTTTCCCGCACCTCGGTGGTCGTCCGTGTCCCGTCCGGCGCGACTACCGTGGTCGTGGTGGTGCCGAGCCGATCTGCCGCATAGGCGCCCGCGAGGGTGAGCAAGTTGGGCTGCGCATTGCTGTAGTTGGTGGCGGCAAAGCCGGTCGAGGTGCTGCCGATCAGAAACTGCACGCCCAGCTTCTTGGCGGCGGCGTCGCTGATCTCGACGATGATCGCTTCGACCAGCACCTGTTCGCGCCGCGTGTCGATCTGGCGGATGGTTTCGCCCAGCATGCGCTGCACGTCGCTGTTCGCCGCGACGATGATCGCATTCGCGCCCTCATAGCGGGTGACGATCGCGGGGCCGCGAGTCGAGATGCCGCCACCGGATGCCGATCCAGTGGACACCGCTGCCACCGGTGCCGCCGCCTGGCTGGCGGGCGCAGCAGAGGGCGCGCCACCAGCCGAGGTTGTGGAGGCCGTCACAGGCTGGGCGGAAGACTGACCGACCAGTTGCTGCAGCACCGGCAGCAGCTTCTCGGCATCGGCATGCTCCAGCCAGTAAACGCGGATTTCAGTGCCACTCGCCGCCTGCCGGTCCAGGTCGCGGGCCATCTGCGCCAGCCGCGCGACAGTGCCGGCATCGCCCCGGATGGCGATGCTGTTGCTGCTGTCGATCGGGACCACCTGCGCCGACGCGGGCGCCCCGCCCTCGCCGCCGCCACCCGCCACCAGCGCCTGGAGAGAGGTCGCGATCTCGCGTGCGCCGGCGTTCGTCAGCGTCACCACCTGGGTCGCCGCATTGTCGCGGTCGATCCGAGCGATCACCTGGCGGATGCGGGCGATGTTGTCGGCATAATCGGCCACCACCACGCTATTGCCCGCGCGGTTGGCGGTCACGGAACCGTCCCTGCTCACCAGCGGGCGCAGCGTTTCCAGGGCGCTTGCCGCGTCGATGGAACGCAGGCGGAACACCTCCGTCACGAAGCTGTTGCGGCTGGCCGCCCGGCCCACCGCGCTTGGCTGACCCGCCGCGCCGTCGGCGGGCTGGATCCGGTACGCGCCGCCGGGAGCCGGCACCGCCACCAACCCATTGGCGCGCAGGGTCGAGAGGAAGATTTCGAAATATTCGGAGCGTGAGAGCGGCCGGTCGGTCACCACCGACACCTTGCCCTGCACCCGGTTGTCGATGATGAAGGTGCGCCCCGTCACCCGCGCTGCATCCTGGATAAAGGCGCGGATATCAGCGTCGCGCACGTTCAGCGTCTGCTGCGCCAGAACGGGCGTCGCGACCGGCGCCGCAAGCGCAAGGGCCATGGCGGCGGAATAAAGCAATGGTCTGGTCATTGGCCCTGCAAGGTCAGATTGATGGGGACCGTAGACGCGCCGCGTTCCACCATCAGGGAAATGCGCGCGCCGGGTATGATCCTGCCCTGGAGCGCCTGGAGGTCGCCCGCCGATCCGACGGGGCGGCCGTCGATCTGGGTCACGACATCACCGGACTGGAAACCGGCGTTCTGGAAACCCGGCCCCTTGGACAGCAGGACCAGGCCGGTCACGCGTCCGCTTTCCATGCGCGGTGCAACGCCGATATCGCTTTTCAGGCTCTCGGCAGTCGGGTTGTCGCGGCCAGGCGAGGTGGGCGGCGCGGCCGTGAAAGGCTGCGATGTTGTCGGTGCCGCACTTGCCGGAGCTGCGGCGTCCGCCGGCTGCGACTGGTCGAGGAAGAGCTGTTCCTCCGCCCCGCCCCGGTCAATCGTCACATGGTCGAAGGCGACTGCCTTCAGCACGACGCCCGGCATGATCTCATCACCCACGGCGAAGCTGTTCTGCACTCCGTCAGGCCCGGCGACGATGGCCGATCCCTGGCCGGATCCTTCGTTGAGGCGAATGCCGTAGAGCGTCAACGCGAGCGAGGTCACCACGCCACTGCCCGCCTGCTGCGGCGTGCCGGTGCGGAAGAAGGGATCGAAACTGGAAAACAGCGCCTGTCGGGCCGCGGGCGACAGCAGTTGCGCCTGTCGGCCTTCCCAGGGGCCGAAGCTGCCCACCGGCGTTACCAGCACCCATGCGAGGCGGGCGAGCTGCAGCGCCAGGATCGCCAGCGCGCCATATTCCAGAACACGCAGCCAGTCGATGCGCGGCACGCGACCGCCCAAACCCCGGATGGTATCGCCGTACGGCACCCGCATGAAAGTCGCTGTTCCCCCTTGTCGCTGAGCAGCCTGCTAGGCCCCTGTTCTTACTCGCAGATGACAGTTATGTGTCATAATTATGACCAGGCCGGAAGTGCGGGAAGGACGCTTGCAATTCCTGCGACGGACGATAGCTAGGAGCCGTAAGCCCGACTGCCCAGCCGTCCCTTGCGAGACGTCATGTCCGTTACAGATATCCCTTTTGCCACCGACGCCGATCCCGAATGGATCGCGGCGCATCCCCGAGTCCAGCGCGTGCCCAGCCGCGAGCTGACGCTGTTCATCCGGCGCGATTTCCTCTCGGCGGAGGAATGCACTGGCCTCATCGAACGGATCGAGGCGGGACGCCGCCCGTCGACCATCGCCGATGCCAATGGCGACTACGCCTTCCGTACCAGCGAGACCTGCGACCTTGACGGGGAAGACCCCTTCGTGGCCGCGATCGACGCCAAGCTCTGCGCCTTTTCCGGGATCGATCCCGCCCATGGTGAACCCATACAGGGGCAGCGTTATGCGGTGGGGCAGGAATTCAAGGCGCACACCGACTATTTCGACCCTAATGGCGTGGATTATGCCCGGTTTTGCGCAACCTCGGGCAACCGGACCTGGACGCTGATGGTCTATCTCAATGCGCCGAAGGCCGGCGGCGCGACCCGCTTTCCCAAGATCGGCAAGACGGTGCAGCCGGAAACCGGCAAGCTGCTCGCCTGGAACAACCGGATCGAGCCCGGCCGCTACAACGCCGCCACGCTGCACCACGCGATGAAGGTGCGCAGCGGCGTCAAGCACGTCATCACCAAATGGTACCGGGAACGGCCCTGGGGCTGAGTCGGCGCATCCGCGCGCGGGTCGGCGTTACGGGACGCGATCGCTCGGCCCGCAAAAAAGGGCTCCTCCCGAAGGAGAAGCCCTTTTTCATTATCCGCGGCAGCGATCAGGCGGCCAGCTTGCGCAGGACGTACTGCAGGATGCCGCCGTTCAGGAAATAATCCAGCTCGTTGACGGTATCGATGCGGCAGAGCGCCGTGAAGCTGAAGGTCGATCCGGCGGCGCGGGTCACCTTCACCTCGACATCCTGACGGGGCTTGAGGTCCGCGACGCCGGTGATGGTGAAGCTTTCGTCGCCAGTCAGGCCCAGCGTGTCCCGAGTCTCGCCATTCTTGAACTGCAGCGGCAGCACGCCCATGCCGACCAGATTCGAGCGGTGTATGCGCTCGAAGCTCTCGACGATGACGGCGCGCACGCCCAGCAGGTTGGTGCCCTTGGCAGCCCAGTCGCGCGACGATCCGGTGCCATACTCCTTGCCGCCGATGACGACCAGCGGCGTCCCGTCCGCCTTGTACTTCATCGCCGCGTCGTAGATCGGCATCACCTCGCCATTGTAGCGGGTCATGCCGCCCTCGACGCCGTCCAGCATCAGGTTCTTGATGCGGATATTGGCGAAGGTGCCGCGCATCATCACTTCATGATGGCCGCGGCGCGAACCGTAGCTGTTGAAGTCGGCCTGGGCGACCTGATGCTCGCTAAGCCACTTGCCCGCGGGCGAGCTGGCCTTGATGGAGCCGGCCGGCGAGATGTGGTCGGTGGTGATCGAGTCGCCGAAGATCGCCAGCGGCTTCGCCTCGACGATGTCGGTGACGGGCGCCGGGGTCATGGTCAGCCCCTCGAAATAGGGCGGGTTGGCGACATAGGTCGACCCGGCGCGCCAAGTGTAGGTGTCGGAACCGGTGACGTCGATCGCCTGCCAGCGGGCATCGCCCGTGAAGACGGTGGCGTAGCGACTCTGGAACATCTCACGGCTGATCGCGCCGTCCAGGACCGAGCGGACTTCCTCGTTCGAGGGCCAGATGTCCTTGAGATAGACGGGGGCGCCGTCCGATCCGGTGCCGATCGGCGTGCTGACGAAATCCTCGGTCACCGTGCCCTTGAGAGCATAGGCGACGACCAGCGGCGGGCTGGCGAGGAAGTTCGCGCGCACGTCCGGCGACACGCGGCCTTCGAAATTGCGGTTGCCCGACAGGACGGAGGCGGCGACAATGTCGTTGCCGTTGATGGCCTTGCTGATCGGCTCGGCCAGCGGGCCGCTGTTGCCGATGCAGGTGGTGCAGCCATAGCCGACCAGGTTGAAGCCGACGGCATCCAGATAGGACTGGAGGCCCGCCTTCTCCAGATAGTCGGTGACGACCTGCGAGCCGGGAGCGAGCGAGGTCTTGACCCAGGGCTTGGGCTTCAGTCCCTTTTCGACTGCCTTCTTGGCGACGAGGCCGGCGGCGACCAGCACGCTGGGGTTCGACGTGTTGGTGCAGCTGGTGATCGCGGCGATCACGACGTCACCGTCGCCGATATCGTGATCCTTGCCCTCCACGGCGACGCGGGCCGGGGCGGTCTTCTTGTAGACCTTCTCCAGATCGGCGTTGAACACGTCGTCGACGCTGGACAGCACGACCTTGTCCTGCGGGCGCTTCGGGCCGGCGAGCGAGGGTTCGACGGTCGACATGTCGAGTTCGAGGATATCGGTGAAGACCGGCTCGACATTCGGGTCGAGCCAGAAGCCCTGCTCCTTCGCATAAGCCTCGACCAGCGCGATGGTCTCCTCCGAACGGCCGGTCAGACGCATATAGTCCAGCGTCTTGTCGTCGATGCCGAAGAAGCCGCAGGTCGCGCCATATTCCGGCGCCATGTTGGCGAGCGTCGCGCGGTCGGCGAGCGTCAGCGTGGCGAGGCCCGGGCCGAAATATTCGACGAAGCGGCCGACCACGCCCTTGGCGCGCAGCATCTGGGTGCAGGTCAGCACCAGGTCGGTGGCGGTGATGCCCTCGCGCAGTGCGCCGGTGAAGCGGAAGCCGACGACTTCCGGGATCAGCATGGACACGGGCTGGCCCAGCATCGCGGCCTCGGCCTCGATGCCGCCGACGCCCCAGCCAAGCACGCCCAGGCCGTTGACCATGGTGGTGTGGCTGTCGGTGCCGACGCAGGTGTCGGGATAGGCGACGGTGGCGCCGTCCGCATCGGTCGAGGTCCACACCGCCTGCGCGATATTCTCCAGGTTCACCTGGTGGCAGATGCCGGTGCCGGGAGGCACGACCTTGAAGTTATCGAGCGACTTGGAGCCCCATTTCAGGAAGTCGTAGCGCTCCATGTTGCGCTGATATTCCAGCTCGACATTGTCCTCGAATGCCTGGGGCGTGCCGAATTCGTCCACCATGACCGAGTGGTCGATGACGAGGTGCACGGGCACCTGCGGGTTGATCTTGGCGGCGTCGGCGCCCAGCGCGTTCATCGCGTCGCGCATCGCGGCCAGATCGACCACGCAGGGCACGCCGGTGAAGTCCTGCATCAGCACACGGGCGGGGCGATACTGGATCTCGCGCTCCGACCGGCGCTCCTTCTGCCAGTCGACGATCGCCTGGATATCCTCGACCGTCACGGTCACGCCATCCTCGAAGCGGAGCAGGTTCTCCAGCAGCACCTTCATCGAGAAAGGCAGGCGCGAAACGTCCCCGAGCTTCGCGGCGGCCTTCTTGAGCGAATAATAGGCAATGTCCTTGCCGCCGACAGCCATGCTGTCGCGGGTGCCGAGTGTATCCTGTCCGATGGCGGTCATAAGTCGTGCGTCTCCTCGCAAGCGCCCCGACCGTGAGGCGGGAGGATGACGCGATTCCACCAGATGCCCGTCGAGCGGCGGGCGGAGGGATGCGCCCCAACCGACGGTCGAAGCAGGTATGTCCCGATGCTGCGCCGCCATAACGCCTGTCGGGCGGGAGTCAAATGGACAAAAGAAGGGTTTCAACGATCCGCCTGCGGCACGGGAAACAATCCCGACCTCCTGCGTTGTCGGCGCGTAACATGGGGAGTTCCAGCATGGACACGCCTGCCGGTGGCATCACGCCCGATCCTATAGGATCGACGGGTTTCTTTCTGCCTGCCTATCGCCCAGGGAAAGGCGCGAGCTGTCCGCAATGCGGGGCACGGCAATGGCTGGTTGGGCGAACGGTCGCCGAATGCGCCTGCTGCGCGACGGCGCTGCCGCTGGACGCGGGCTATCGGCGCTGGGCGACGGTAACGCCCGCCCGGACGCGTCAAATCATCCTTTAGGCCGGCAGCCTCCTCGCTGACGCAAAAGCACTACCGCGCCTTTTCCGCAGCGATCCACGCGTCGATCTGGCGGTCGAGAACTGTGAGCGGTACAGCGCCCTGCCCCAGCACCGCGTCGTGAAAGCGGCGCAGGTCGAATTTCGGCCCCAGCGCCTGCTCCGCCCGGACGCGCAGCTCCCGGATCTTGATCTCGCCCAGCTTGTAGCCCAGCGCCTGCCCCGGCCAGCTGATATAGCGGTTCACTTCCGCATCGATATTGGCGTCGGTCAGCGCGCTGTTCTCCTTCATGAAGGCAACCGCGCGCGCCTTGTCCCAGCCCTTGGCATGGATGCCCGTATCGACCACTAGCCGGCAGGCGCGCCACATCTCGTAGGACAGGCGCCCCATCATCTTTTCGGGCGTGTCGTAGAGGGCCATCTCCTCGCCCAGATATTCGGTGTAGAGCGCCCACCCCTCCACGAAGGCGGTGAAGCCGGCAACATATTTGCGGAACGGCGGCAGCGGCAGTTCCTGCTGCAGCGCGATCTGGTTGTGATGCCCCGGCACCGCCTCATGCGCAGTGAGCGCCGGCAGCTCCCAGAAGGGCCGCTGGTCGAGCTTCGACGTGTTCACATAATAGGTGCCGGCAATCCCGGCCTCCGGGGCGCCGGGCATGTAATAGGCGGTGGTCGTCCCCTCCGCCTCGGCCGCGGGAATGGGCTTGAGGCCATAGGGCAGCCGCGGCAGCGTCGCGAAATAGCGGGGCAGCAGCCCGTCGATCGCCTTGGCCTGCCGTGCCGCGGCACGCAGCAGTTCCTCGGGCGTCTTCGCATAATAGGAGGGATCGGTGCGCAGATGCGCTATGAAGGCGGCCCGGTCGGGATAACCCGCCTTGGCCGCCACCGCGTCCATCCGGGCGCGGATGCGCGCGACCTCCTTCAGGCCGATCTCGTGGATCTGGTCCGGCGTCAGGTCGGTGGTGGTGTGCGCACGCACGCGGCTGGCATACCATTCACGTCCGCCCGGCAAGGTGGAGGCGCTGTCGTTCTTCCGGCAACGCGGCAGATAGTCCTTCACGAACAGGTCGTGCCATTTCCCATATTCAGGCGCCACGACGTCGCGGATCAGCGCGACCGCCCGCGCCTGCATCGCCGCCCATTCGGCGTCGCTCACGTCGCGCGGCTTCGTCCGCTTGAACGGCTCGTAGAAGCGCGTCTCTTCCGGCTTGCCCGCCACCACGCCACTGATGCTGTCGGCATAGTGGCCCAGGACCGAGCAGGGCTGGACATAGCCGCCCTTAATCGCCTGCCGCGTGATCGTGAGCGCATCGCCATTCTGCTTCGGGTACAGGGCCAGCCGCTTCAGATAACTCTCATAATCGGCAGCGGTGTAGAAGGGAAGCCCGTCGGCCATGCCGGCAAAGCCCTGGTGCCAGCCATAATAGGTGGTGAAGAGCATCAGTCGCTCAGGCTGATGCCGGTCGCTTTCGATATCGTCGCGCAGCATCCACAGCAGCACCGCGCGATTGGTGCGACCGGTCTCGTCCAGTCCGGCTTCCGGGATGGCGTCGAGTCGCGCGGCAAAGGCCTTCTCCGCCGCGATCCGCGCGTCCTGCGCCCTCAGCGAGATATCCGTGATGCGGTCGTCATAATCCCGCACGCCGCGCTGCGTGGCTTCGACCGGATGCTCCGCCAGATACCAGCGCCAGTGGTCGGCGAGTACGGAATTGAGTTGGTCGGACGGGCTTTGCGCCAAGGCGGGCGCGGCGGAAAGGACGAGAAGGAAGGACGGAATCTTGCGCATGGGCGCAATTGATCCTTCCTGCGCCGCTCCTTGGCAAGAGCGATAGTGGAGCTCAACTCGTCATCCCAGCGAAAGCTGGGCTCTCCCTTCTGTGGCGCGTGCGACGAAGGGAAATGAGATCCCAGCTTTCGCTGGGATGACAAAGAGGATGAGATATCTATACCGGCGCCACGCCTTCCACCTCGATCACGCCCTCGCCAGCATGCCACCCCCGCACGCGGACGCGCTTTTCGACATGATCGACGGGGACGCGGAGCAGCACCAGCCGATAGGTGCCGCCCAGATCGCGCTGGAGCAGGAAACCGGCCTCATCGCGTAGCAACCTGCCGGTCTCGTCCACGCCTGCTCCAGCCTCTTCCATGGATTTTAGTCTATCGCGTCCTTGACGCCCTTGCCGGCCAGCAGACCGAGCACGAGGAAGATCAGGAACAGCGCGACGGCAATGCCGAACAGCAGCTTGGCGATACCGACGAAGGTGCCGGCCGCGCCGCCGAAGCCGAGAATGGCGAGCACGGCCGCAATGACGAGGGCGATGATGGCTAGGCGAATCATGGGATTGTCCTTCCCTTCATGAACAGATGATTTCTGAACGGTCGGGGTGACGGGTTGTTCCGCAGCCGGATCAGACCCAGCCTTCCAGCACCTGGTTGGGCGGACGGTGGCCGTCGGCCCAACTGCGGATATTGGCGATCACGCGCGCGCCGGTGCCATCGCGCCCCTCGAAGGTGGCCGACCCCATATGCGGCAGCAGCACGACGTTGGACAGGGCCAACAGCCGCGTATCCACCGCCGGCTCATGCGTATAGACGTCCAGCCCCGCGCCCGCGATCCGCCCTTCGGAAAGCGCGACGATCAGGGCTTCCTCGTCCGTGATCTCCGCGCGGGAGGTGTTGATGAAATAGGCGTCGGGCCGCATGAGGGCGATCCGCCGTCCGTCCATCATCCGCCGGCTGTCGGCGTTCAGCGGGCAATGGATCGACACGATGTCGCTGTCGCGCAGCAGCGAATCGAGCTCAGGATACCAGGCGGCCTCCAGTTCCTGCTCCACCTCGAAGGGCAGGCGATGGCGGTTGTGATAGGCGATGGTCAGGCCGAAGGCCCGAGCCCGCGCGGCGACCGCGCGGCCGATGCGACCCATGCCGATGATGCCCAGCTTCTTGCCGCCTATGCGATGGCCCAGCATGCCCGACGGGCTCCAGCCGCGCCACTGCCCGGTGCGGACCAGCTTCTCCCCTTCGGCCAGGCGCCGGGGGACGCTGAGGATCAGCGCCATGGTCATGTCCGCCGTATCCTCGGTCAGGACACCGGGCGTGTTGGTGACGATGATGCCCTTCCGCCGCGCGGCCGCCAGGTCGATATGGTCCACCCCGCTGCCGAAGCTGGCGATCATCTGCAACCGCTCCGGGGCGGCGGCAATCATCGCCGCGTCGATCTGGTCGGTGATGGTGGGCACCAGCACGTCGCACTGCGCCATGGCTCGGGCGAGCGCGGTGCGGTCCATCGCACAGTCCTCGACGTTGAAGCTGGTGTCGAACAGTTCGGCCATGCGCGCCTCCACATTGGGGGGCAGGCGGCGCGTGACGATGACGCGCGGCTTGGCGGGGCGCGGTTTTCTGGCCATGAATGGCCGCTATTCCTGCCCGCCCGCCCGGTCAAGCGCTTATGCCCGCGCTGCAAGTCAGTGATTGTCGCGCGGGCCGGCCCCGGTCTATGAGAGGGCTGTAGGGCTGGTTGGGAATGATCCGGTGATGAAGGGGTATCTGCTGGCGGCAAGCATGGTCGCCACGCTCATGGTTGCGGGCAACGCTGTGGCGGCGCCCACCAAGCAGGTGCCCTATTGGGCGTCGATTTCCCAGGACGAAGCGCGCATGCGCGTAGGCCCCAGCCTGGATTACCCCTCCAGCTGGATCTATCGCCGTCGCGACCTGCCGGTGAAGGTGGTGCAGGTGCTGGGCCAGTGGCGCAAGGTGGAGGATCCCGACGGCACGCAGGGCTGGATGCATGTCCGCCTGCTGAGCGACACGCCGACCGCGATCGTGCGCGCCACGGTCGCACCTCTGCGCGAATCCGCCAGCGATGGCGCCCGCGCCCTCTATCGCGCGGAAAAGGGCGTGGTGGGTCGCCTGTCGTCCTGCTCCGGGGGCTGGTGCGTCCTTGATGCGCACGGCCAGCGCGGGTTCGTGAAGGCGGGGGACATATGGGGGGCGGTGGAGTAGTCGCTCCACCGCCACCCCCTCGTTCAATACCCTACCATTCATAGGCCTTGGGCAGCGCGCCGGGCCGCGGCGTCGCATAGCGATCCCGCAGCTTGGTCTGGCGGTTATCGATCGGCTGCTGCACGCCGTCGATCCACACCGCGACCGGCGCGGATTCCATCTCCAGCGGATCGCCGTCCCAGATCACGACATCGGCCGCCTTCCCGGCCTTCAGCGATCCAATCCGGTCGCCCAGCCCCATGGCCTCGGCCGGGGCGGAGCTGATCGTGCGGAAAGCCTGCCCCCAACTGAGCCCGGTCGCGCCCGGTATCTTGTTCAGCGCCACCATATTGCCCGCCTGCTGCGTCGCGAGCCTCAACTGCAGCCCCTCGTCACGGTCCATCAGGCCCATGGAGACCGGCACGCCCGCCTTCACCATCCGCCCGACATTGCTTTGCGTCGCCGCCAGTTTCTCGAAGGCGGATGGCAGGTCGTCCAAGCCGCCGGCGATCACCGGCACCTTAGCCGCCGCGATCTGCGGCGCGACCATCCAGCCTTCGGTCGCCCCCGCCAGGATCAGCTTCAGCATCGGGAAATCCTGCTTCAGCGCAAGCACCGACAGGATGTCGCGCGCGCTTTCGGCATGGACCATCAGCGGCATCTGGCCGTTCACCACCGGCACCAGCGCCTCGGCATCGGCACGGTTGAGCAGGCTGTCCTTCGACCGACCGTCATAGCTGGCCGGCGCCTTCGCATAGTCCTGCGCCTCGCGCAGCATCGTCCTGAACGTCAGATAGGCCGCCGGGCGGCTGCCGCCCGCACCGCGCGCGCCCTCCTCGCCCATCTCGACATATTGGAAGGCGCGGGCCTTGGTGATCGGGCTCATGTCAGCACCCAGATCCACGACAGCGCCCTGCCCCGCGAAGATGCCGCTGCCGGCCGACGGGACGACCACCGCCCGGGTCACCCCGGCCGTGCGGCTAATCGCCACCGGATTGGCCAGCGGGTTGATCGCCGGAGCGACGTCGATCGCCGCGGAGAAGGGCGAGCGCGCCTCCGTATCGTTGGTCTGGCGCACGCCGGGCACCTCGACCAGGCCGACGCGCGAATAGCCGGACACGAGGCCTGGCGTCACCCATTTGCCGCTGCCGTCGATGGTCTTGGCGCCGGGGGGCACCGCGACGCCCGCACCGGCCGCCACGACCTTGCCGCCGGTGATGACCACGGTGCCGTTCTGAATCGGCTCCGACCCGTCGCCGATCGCGACGGTGGCGCCGGTGATGGCGATCGTCTGGGCAAGCGCGGGAACGCCGGCCGATCCGCCGAGCAGAGCGGCGGCGAGCAGCGCCCGCGCCGGGCGAAGGCGAAGAGCGACCCGAAGGGTAGAACTGTTCTTGTTCATTTCACGTCTCCCGCGCCAATCTGGCCGAGTTCGAAGTCGCTGACCGGACGCCGCTTGGGGTCCATCGCGTCGTAGAGCAGCGCGCCGTCGATCCACACCTTTTCCGGCCGGGTATAGGTGCTGAAGGGGTTGCCGTTCCACAGCACGACGTCGCCCATCTTGCCGGGCTTCAGGCTGCCGGTCCGGTCGGCGATGCCCATGGCCCGCGCCGGGTTGATCGCGAGCCAGGTCCAGGCGACCTCGTCCGAGATATTCATCCCCATCCGCCGCCCGGCGCCCAGCGCCTTGGCGGCTTCCTGGTTCAGCCGCTGGATGCCGTTCTCGTCGTCCGAATGGACGATCGCGCAGGCACCGGCCTGGTGCACCAGCGGAATATTCTCCTTGATGCCGTCATAGGCTTCCATCTTGAAGCCGTACCAGTCGCCCCACATGGCGGAGCAGATACCGTTCTCCCGCAGCAGGTCGGCGATCTTGTAGCTTTCGACCGCATGGTGGAAGGCCGCGACCTTGTAGCCGAACTCCTTCGACATATCGATGACATTGGCCATTTCGTCGGCGCGGTAGCAATGGTTGTGGACCAGGATCTTGCCTTCCAGCGTGTCGGCCAGCGTTTCCATGGCGAGGTCGCGGACCTGCTCCTTCCCGGCGGCGCGCTTCTTCTGATATTCGCGCGCCTTGATCCAAGTCTGGCGGTTGACGGCCATGTTGCCCATGCGGGTGCTGGGCTCGCGGCCCTTGGAGCCATAGACCCGCTTGGGATTCTCGCCGCAGGCCATCTTCAGGCCCTGCGGCGCGCCGGGGAACTTCATCCCCTGCATCGTGCGGGCGTAGACATTCTTCAGCGTCACGCTGCGCCCGCCGAACAGGTTGGCCGATCCGGGCAGGATCTGCAGCGTCGTCACGCCGCCATTGGCAAGCGCGCGCGAGAAGCCGGGATCCTGCGGCCAGACGCTGTGCTCCGCCCAGACATGCGGCGTGACAGGAGAGGTTGCCTCATTTCCATCCGACAGCGCCTCGACGCTGGGGGACGGATAGTCGCCCAGATGGCTGTGGATGTCGATGACGCCGGGCGTCACATATTTGCCGGTGCCGTCGATCACGACGACATCGGCCGGGATCGGCGTGTCGGGACCACCGACCGCCGTCACCTTGCCATCCGACAGGAAGACGACGCCCCCGTCGATCCGCGCGCCTTCGCCGTCGAAGATCGTCGCGCCGCGGATCACCGTCGGTCGGCCCGGAAACGGCACATAGGTCGAGGGATAGGGGTTTTCCGGCTCGGCGGAGGACCCTTGGGTCTGCGCCGGCTTGTCGTCCTCCTTCTTCGCCACGGCCTGCCCGCTTACGCCCGCCAGCAGCGCGAGCGACAGCAGCATGAGGCTGCGTCTCTTCATCATGCGATCCCCTGTTATTGTTGCGCCGGGGCGCCTTCGCCCAGGTGCATCATGCGTTTGACATAGGGCGACACCAGCAGCACCAGCGCCCCCACGATGATGGCAAACCAGCCGATCTTGCCATAGACGTCAAGCACCTGCGTCACCGATCCGTCCTCCCCGCCCCCCGTCGCGCGAGCGATCAGGCCGGCGATGAAATTGCCCGCCGCCATCGCGAGGAACCAGGTGCCCATTACCAGCCCGACCATCGAGGAGACGGACAGCCGCGTCATCGCCGACAGGCCGACCGGAGAAAAGCACAGTTCCGCCATGGTATGGAGCAGATAGATCAGGAAGACGAAGATCACCGGCGTCAGGCTGGCGCCCGCCATCTTTGCCCCTGCGACCAGCACCAGGAAGCCGGCGCCGCACAGCACCAGACCGATGCCGAACTTCGCGGGCGAGGACGGTTCCAGGCGCCGCCGGTCGAGCAGGGTCCAGAGCAGCGCGAACAGCGGGGCCAGCAGGATGATGAAGACCGAGTTGACCGACTGGAACAGCGACGCAGGCACCTCCCACCCCAATATGGCCCGGTCCACATGGCGATCGGTGAAGATGTTGAGTGACGATCCGGTCTGCTCGAACAGGCCCCAGAAAAGCGGGTTGAGCGCGATCAGGAACAGCGCCGCGAACATCCGGTCGCGGTCCACCGGCGACAGCACGGCCACGGCGCGCCAGACGATATAGGCGACGGTCAGCGCGGAGAAGACCAGCAGCGCATAGCCGAGCAGTTCGGCATAGCGGATCACCAGCCAGATCGCGACCACGCCCAGCGCCGCGCCGACATAGATCGCCCATTCGCGCGTCAGCCCGACCGCGACGGGCTCGCACAGGGCCTTCGGCTCGGGCGGCTCGCCCTGCCCCAGCAGCCAGGGCTTCAGCCACACGAACATGACGAGGCCCAGAAGCATGCCGACGCCCGCCGCGCCGAAGCCCCAGCTCCAGCCCCAGCGCTCGCCCAGCAGGCCGCAGACGATCGGCCCCAGCATCCCACCCATGTTGATCCCCATGTAGAAGATCGAATAGGCCGGGTCTCGCCGCGTGTCGTCGCGCGGATAAAGCTCGCCCACCAGGACCGAGATATTGGCCTTCAAAAAACCCGTGCCGACGATGATGCTGGCGAGCGCAAGGTAAAAGCCGTTGAGGAACAACGGATCCTGGCCACCCGGCCCCTCCGTCACCGCGATCAGGAAATGGCCGAAGGCGATGAAGATGCCGCCGGCGAACACCGCCTTGCGCGGCCCGAGATAGCGGTCGGCCAGATAGCCGCCGATGACCGGCGTGATGTAGACCAGGGAGGTGTAGGCGCCGTAGAGGAGATAGGCCTGCTCGTCGCCGAACAGGAAATGCTTGGTGAGGTAGAAGATCAGGATCGCGCGCATCCCGTAATAGGAAAAGCGCTCCCACATTTCCGCGAAGAACAGCAGGTACAGCCCGCGCGGATGGCCGAGCCAGGTCTTGCCCGCCCCGGCGATTGCCATGTCTGAGGTCGCCATGAGCCCCTTTGGTTGCCTTATATCGTTCCGGCCCACGGCCGGCGGATGGCATGGGTGTAGAGCGGGACGGCCCGTCCTGTCAAAAGCGGAGCTTGGGCAGGCGAAAGTTTGGGTTGCAGCGCCTTCCCCTGATACACAGCTCCAGGCCGGATGGGAAAGCGCGAACGCGCCCTTGCGCCGAGAGCCGAGCCGCGCCATCTGTCCTGCCGATGTTCAACGACCGTTCTACCCCTCTCTCGCTCCTCCAGACTCGTCGCTCCGGCAAGCCGCGCGACCTGGTCGCACCCGGCCCCGATGACGCGCAGTTGCGGGAGATACTGGAAGTCGCGCTGCGCACGCCCGATCACGGCAAGCTCGCCCCCTGGCGCTTTGTGATCGTGCCGGCGGACAAGCGCAGCGCCCTGGCGGACCTGCTGGAAGCGTCCTACCGCGCCGAGAAGCCCGATGCCGGGCGGCTGGAGATCGAGGCGATGCACCAGTTCGCGCATCAGGCGCCGACATTGGTGGTCGCTCTGTCCGCCCCTGTCGAGGGGAGCAAGATTCCGTTGTGGGAACAGGAACTGTCGGCTGGCGCGGCGATCATGAACCTGCTCCACGCCGCCCATGCGCTGGGGTTCGCCGGCGGCTGGCTGACGGGCTGGCCCTGCTATAACGGGGATGTGCGCACCGCCTTTGCCGGTGAGGGCGAGCGGATCGCCGGTTTCGTGTTTCTGGGCACGCCGGGGAAGCCGCTCGAAGAACGACCGCGGCCAGATTATGACAAAATAGTATCTATATGGGACAGATAGTTACTTTTGTACGACAAAATAGCATAGCGTCCTGAGTTGACGCGCATGGCTGTATTATGCCACTGATGCACTATGGCCGACGACTCCAAGCCCGTATATCTCCGCCTGCGGGAGATTATTGCCGCTTCCATCCTGGACGGCGACTATGCTGATGGCGATCTGCTTCCCTCGGTTCGCGCCTTCGCGGCGCAGCAGGGCGCCAATCCGCTGACCGTGGCGAAGGCCTATCAGAGCTTTCAGGATGACGGGTTGGTGGTGGTGAAGCGCGGGGTCGGCATGTTCGTCGCCGAGGGCGCGACCCGTCGCCTGCGCGAGACGGAACGCTCCCGCTTCCTCGATACGGTGTGGCCGCCGGTGGCGCAGCAGATCCGCCGGCTCGGCCTGCG
The DNA here is from genome assembly GCF_000447205.1 of Sphingobium ummariense RL-3. Taxonomy (GTDB): domain Bacteria; phylum Pseudomonadota; class Alphaproteobacteria; order Sphingomonadales; family Sphingomonadaceae; genus Sphingobium; species Sphingobium ummariense. The sequence continues at coordinate 39,186 of NZ_AUWY01000048.1, forward strand.
GCTGGACGATCTGGACCTGCAGAAGGCCTGACCGTTTTCCCGCCCTTCTTCGCAAGAAAGAAGCAGCGTCGGGTTTTCCATTATGCCGCCCGGCATGACCGGTACCGGCAAAAGAAAGGGCGCCTAGAGGCGCCCTTCCCATTCCATCCTGATCCCGCGGATCAGAAGGTCGTCGACAGCGAGAAGTTGAAGGTCGTCCCGATGTCATAGGCGTTGTACGTCACCGTATTGGTGCCGTTCGACTGGGTTTCCTTATATTTGTTGCCGGTGATGTTCCGCGCTTCGAACTTGAAGTCGAACTGGCGGTCCAGCACATGGATGCCCTGCCGGACGACGAAGTCCAGGTTTATGCCCGGATATTCATACACGTCGGGCTGGTCCTGGTTGGCAAGGCCGCGGCTGGTAACGCGCTTGCTGGCATAGGACAGGATCAGGGTCTGCTGCGACAGATTCTCCTGGTCTTCCAGGCCAAGCTGGAAGTTCACCAGATGGTCCGACTGCCCCGTGAGCGGCGCGCCGTCGCGGAAGAAGTCGGTCGCCAGGGTCGACGATGCGCCGAACACCGCGACCGTGTCGCCCTCGCTGACCTTCAGCTTGGACTTGGTATAGGTGTAGTTGGCGATCGCCACCACGCGGCGGGTCGAGAAGAATTCGCCGCTCGCCAGGTTGGCCCGCCTTATTCACCAAAAGTGTCCTGAAGGGTTGGCGGGAGTGGCGTAAGCCTCTGATCTGAATTAGGAACTGGGTGTCTAAGCCGAACCTGCCGCAGGGCAGAAAATGCCACGGGCCACACCCGCCATGAACGATGATATCGCAAGCTCATTTGGATTCCCAGCAGTCGGCCGCAAGAAAATCACAGCTGCGTTCGACGGTGGCCGGCTTACCTCGGATGGCGGTGTTCTACTGCTTGCACAGGCCGAGCGCGCGATGGGGATTTGCCAGCGCCTGGCGGCTTGTATTGCCGATCCGCGCGATCCAGCGCGGGTGATCCATCGCCTGGATGACATTCTGCGTGCCCGTGTGTTCGCGATTGCGTGCGGCTATGAGGATGCCGATGATCTCGATGCTCTGCGCGACGATCCAGGCTTCCGCCTGGCGCTCGGCAAGCTGCCGGAATCGGGCGCGGGGCTGGCCAGCCAACCGACGATGAGCCGGTGGGAAAATGCACCGACTACGCGCGAACTGGCCAGCATGATGGCCGCGATGATCGACATCTACTGCGCCAGCTATCCCGCCCCTCCGACAGCGGTCACGCTGGATATCGACGACACGTGCGACGTCGTGCATGGCTATCAACAGCTCTCGTTCTGGAACGGGCATCATGGGGAGCGCTGCTTCCTACCGATCCATATCTACGACACCGCGACCGGCAGGCCGGTGGCCATGCTGCTGCGCACAGGCAAGACGCCTTCTGGAAAGGAGGCGGCGGGGCACATCCGACGCCTGGTGCGTCACCTGCGCCGTAATTGGCCCGATACCCACATCACTATCCGCGGCGACGGGCACTATGGTCGACCCGAGGTCATGGCCTACTGCGATGCGGCCCGCGTCGATTACGTGTTCGGCCTGCCCACCAATTCAGCGCTGCGCGCCGATCCCGCCATTGTTGCGGTCGCCGATGCCTGCGCGGTCAAGCGCGCCCAGCGTCAGTGTCCCGTCCTGCGCAACTATGCCGAGACCCGCTATGGGGCAAAGACCTGGAAGTGCCAGCGTCGCGTCGTTGCACGGATCGAGGCCAGCACGCTGGGCATGGACATCCGCTATGTCGTCACCTCGTTGGCAACAGGATCGGCCGAGCACATCTACGACACGCTCTACTGCGCGCGTGGTCAGGCCGAGAACCTGATCAAGCGCCACAAGTCCCAGCTCGCCAGCGACCGAACCTCGTGCCGCTCGGCCAATGCCAATCAGATGCGCCTGATACTGCACACTGCCGCATACTGGCTGCTATGGCGCATCCAGCAGGCGATGCCCAGGACCGCTGCTCTGGCAAGCGCGGAGTTTACCACCTTGCGCCTGCGGCTGCTCAAGGTCGCTGCGCGCGTCGTAGAAAGTGCTAGCCGCATCCGCATTGCCTTCGCTTCCGCCTGTCCGGATGCCGACCTGTTCCGCGCCCTCGTTCTCCGGCTGAAGCCTGCGCCGACGTAGCCCATGCGGCAGCGCCGCAGAACTCCGAGCCCAGCCCTTCAACCCGAAAAGCCCATCAATCCGAATGCGGTGAAACAAACGCCAGCGATGCCGGTCGTCCGCGCAATACAGCCAGCCGCAGCAAATGCCCAGAGCGGGCCCGAAACCGAGCGTCGTGAATAAGAGAGGTTGGAGAGGTCGAAATATTTCTGCAGCTCGACTTCGCCGCCATAGAGGCGCGCCTTGGGGGCGTTGGCAAAGCTGGTGATGAACTCGCCGCCCGTGATGAAGGTCTCGATCGGGTTGTCGATATTCTTGTAGAAGCCCGACAGCGAGAAGCGCTGGTCACGCCCGAAATACCATTCATAGCGGGCTTCCGCATTGAACAGCTTGCTGTCCTGCAGGAAGGGGTTGCCCTGATAGCGGCGGTTGGTGTCCGGGTCGAAGTAGAACTGATAGATCAGCTCGCGGAACTGCGGCCGCGCGATGGTCTTCGACGCATTCAGGCGAACCTGCATGTCCGGGCGGAACTGCCAGGTGAGCGTGGCGGCGGGCAGCCAATAATCGTTATCGAGGCTCGTCGCCGCGGTGCTCGCGCCCGGAACGGTGAAGACCTGGATCGGGGAAACGACTTCCTTGGCCTTCTCGTAGCGGACGCCGGCGTCGATCGACAGCTCCGGCGTGATCTGCCAGTTGAGCTTGCCGTATCCGGCATGGTTGCGCAGCGTCGCGCGGAAGGCGGGATTGCCCTCGTTGGTCTCGATCAGGACGATATTGTAATGATCGACGACCGCCGGCTCGAGCAGATAGTTGGGCCGGAACATGCCGACGCCCTGCGGAAAATCGCTGGGCGCGGTGAACTGGAAGTCGCGGCGTGAGCTGGTGCGGTTGGTGTCCAGGTAGGCATAGCCCGCGGTCAACGACAGGTCCGGAACGGGCTTGTAGGTCAGGTCGATGCCGCCGGACCACAGATCCTCGTTCAGGTCCGAATAGCTGATCGTTGCATCACCGCCATTGCCGTTGTTCAGGCGGTTGACGAAATAATTGCCATAGGGGTCGGACGCCGCATTGGTCCGCACATATTCCAGCGTCAGCTCCTCGGGCGCCTCGCGCTGCGAGTTCGCATAGCCGCCGCGCACGTCCACGCTGAACTCGGGCGACAGCTTGAATTCACCGACGAGCTGGGTGTCGATCAGCTGCCGCTCATACCAGGCGGTGTCCTGCTGCATGAAATCGACGTCGGTTTCCTGGCGATGGCCGATACCGAGCCGCGTGTGCTTCAGCGTGTCGCGGATATAGAGGTTGGTCCAGCGGATCTTGTTGTCGCCGAACTCCAGGCCGAGGCCGAGCAGGCCGTTCACGATGATGCGGTTGTCGGTCGTGACGCGCTGGAAATCATTTTCCAGCGTGCCGAGGTCGGGGGTCAGCGAGTTCTGCTGGCGCTGGTCGCGCGTCACCCACCGATTGCTGTAGCCCGCCGTCGCGATCAGGCCCAGGGTGGAACCGCCCAGGTCGAAGGACGTGCCGCCCGAGACGGTCGTCGTGAAATTGGGCTCGATGTCCTTGATGCGGTGCACCAGGCCGTTGTTCGCGTTGACGAGTTGTCCTGCGATCGCCGTGGTGTCGACATTGCCGGAACTGATCCGCTCGCCGCTCTTCAGGAAGGCGGCCATGGCAGGGGCGATATCACGCCGGCCGTTGTCGAAGCCGGTCCAGTCGCTGGCGCTGCCATAATAGCTGTAGCCCATCTGGAACGTCGTTTCGGTATTGGCGCCAATGCCGCCGCTGACGGTCAGGAAGCTTTCGGCCGGAACCGCGCTGGTGGTCAGGTTGATGACGCCGCCGCCGAATTCGCCCGGATAGTTGACCGAATAGCTCTTCTGCACGAGCGAGGAGGAGACGATGTTGGTCGGAAACAGGTCGAGCGGGACGACTCGCTTCAGCGGCTCGGGGCTGGGCAGCGGCGAGCCGTTGAGCAGCGCGAGCGAATAGCGGTCGCCCAGGCCGCGGACATAGACGAAGCCGTTGCCCACGACGCTGAGGCCGGTGACGCGGCCCAGCGCGCCGGCGATATTGCCTTCGCCCGTGCGCGCGATGTCCTGCGACGACAGAACCGACACGACGGCGGGCGCGCTGCGCTGGATGTTGGCGGTGCGCCGCCCGGTCACGACGATGTCGCCGCCAGGGATGGACACGTCCGGCGGCGTTCCCTCGTCCTGGCCGGCTTCGGTCGCCGACTGCCCCGGCGCGGCGGCCGGATCGGCGGCCTGCGGATCAGCGGTTTGCGCGATCGCGGCGGGGGCGATCAGTGCGGATGAAAGGAGCAGCAGGCCCGCGAACTTGAGCGGCGTCGCCATCTAATGTCCCCTAATATTGAATTTGCGCAATCGGGGCGGAAGGCGGCTCGCATGAGACCGTCTCCCGCCCCGTATATGGGCTCAGGCGGCCCTTAGGTGATCGGCAGCGACGTGCACGCGCGGTTCGCGTTGCTGGTGCTGTCGAACGGCGCGTAGGCGGAGTTGCAGGTCCAGCCCTTGTACCAGTTGTCGTTCGCGTCCTTGACCGCGCCGATATAGGTCGTCGTGTCGAAGAAGGAGTCGAGCGTCTTGGCATCGAAGGCCGGCACAGCGGTCTCGGTCGCGCCGTTGATGAACAGGCTGCTCAGTGTAGCCGTGTAGGCATCGTTGTTGTTGTTCGTGCCGGTACCGAAGGCCGTCGCGACCTGTGCGGCGGTGATGCTGCCGGTGCCGAGATACTTGGTCGCGTTGCACTGCATGACCACCGAGCGGGCGGTCAGCGTCGCCGGCGTCGTGCCCGAACCGTTCATGCGGATGCACTCATTGTTCGGCGACACGATGATGCCGTTGATCAGCGTCGTGTCGGAATTGCCGCGGAACAGGCCGGATGCCAGGTCGTTGCCTTCGTTGTTGGCACTCGTCTGGCTCTGGATCGCGGTGAAGTTCGCGACCATCAGGCTCTGACGCGGCGTATCGGACTCGAAGCCGTTGCTGTCGATCTCGAACAGCGCGTCGCCCGCGCCCGGACGCTGGATGACCAGCGCATACTGGATGCGGTTATTCGCGCCCGTATCACTGTCGATGCTGTCGTCGTCCGCGCCGGTGGCGATATAGTGCTTCAGCCGCACGACGCCGCCGAAGAATTCCGCGCCATCGTCGGAGCTGTTGTGGCTCTGGATATAGTCCAGGGTGGTGCCGCTGCCGACACCCTCGGTGGTCAGCGCCTGCAGTTCGGTGTTGGCGCCAAGGACGTAGCCCGAATAGCGGATCTGGACGTACCGCATCGTGCCGCTGCTGTCGTTGTCGATCTGGCCGCCGAACACGGCCGGGTCAGCCGAACCTTCGGTCTGGCGCTCGCAGGTGCCCGCACCGACCGAGCCGGTGGTGCAGTCCGTGACGCGCGCACGGCCCATCAGCACGACGCCGCCCCACTGGCCGATCGACGAGTCGGTCGACAGGCCCAGCACATTGTCGCGGCTGGTGAAGATGATCGGCCTCTCGGCGGTGCCGACGGCATTGATCCGGTTGCCGCGGTTGACGGCCAGCCAGGAGGTGCCGGTCGAGCCATAGACGATCACGCCCGGCTCGATGCTCAGCGTGACGGAGGGAATGGTGCAGCCGGCCGGAACAGCGCTGTCGCTCGGGCCGCGGTCGCAGCCGACGTTCACGCGGCCGGGCAGCGCATAGAGCAGGCCGGGCACCTTGGTCAGCGTGATCGACTGGTTGATCGTCGCGGGCAGCTCGCAGATGCGCCACACGCCGGTCGGGGTGGTTTGCGTCACGCCACGGTCGACGAAGGGATTTGCGCCCGCAGGCAGGGTCGGACAGCCGCCGGCCGGGGTCACCGTCGCGGGCGGTGTCGGCGTGGGGGTGGGCGTCGGGGTCGGCGTCGGCGGCGGATTGATGATAACGTCACCGCCAGTGCCGGGCGATGCGATGTCGTCAGCGCCGCAGGCGCTCAGGGCGACGCAGGCGCAGCTCGCCATGAGGATGGTGTTGAAACGGTTGATCTTGGCCATGAGGTCTCCGCTCCGGCGCGCGCCGGCTTGTGATAGGAATGCGGAGCGCCAAGGGGATGCGAATCGGACAACGCCCCCTGTCGCCCTGGGGCGGCAGTTAGGCGTCGCAGATGACAGGCTCGTTTTCCTTTTGTGACTCTACGGAGACGATAAAATTTCACTTCCATGACAAAGGGCGCCACCCATCGGCGACGCCCCCTTGTCTTGCCAGGCCCTATGACCGGCGATCAGCGCATCGCGTAGCTGGGCGACAGCCGCTCCATGGCGCGAATGGCGATCTGGCGCGACGACGCTTCGCTGCCATCCGCCAGCGCGAGCGTCATGTCGGGCGCTGCGCGCGCCGCCGAATAATAGGCACGCGCCTCCTTCATCCTGCCCATGCCGGCATAGGCATTGCCGAGGTTGATCAACCGCGCAGGATCACTTGCCGAGTCGATGATGCGGTCGGCGTTCAGCACTTTCACTGCATTTTCGAAGTCGCCAGCCTGCAAAGACGCCGCCGCCAGCCGACCGTCGGACGAGCTGACTGCCTGCTGGGGTTGAGCCAGGGCGATCGCCGGCGCCGCAGCGAACGCGAACCCGATAACCATCGCCATCTTCCGCATCTCATTTCTCCTGAAAAAACTTTCTATCATAGCCAGGAGTATTTCACTTTGATGACATGGCAGCAAGATGGGCGGGAGGCCACGCAAGCAAATTTTATAGCATAAGAATCAGAGTGTTATGACATTTTCGCCATATTGTCATAAAAGTGCAATCGAAAGATGAAGCAAAAAAATCCCGCGATTCGAATCGCGACGGCCGCCCTGCCCTGGCGGGACGGCGTCAGCTTAACATCTGTGGGGAAGGGTCCGGAGGGTTCTGTTGCCCGGCCCCTCCGGCGGCCGCTGAATTCCCTTCTGTTGCCCGGTGGGTTCAACCGCGTTCTTTTTGGGTAATGTCAGGCCGTGAGGCCATCAATTACGCAGCAAGAGCAAGAGCCTCGTTATCGTTGGCACTTGTAGGTTTTGAACCTTTTTACGGCGTACTCAGGCCGGGTGAAGGCACCGCTTTTCAACACACGTCGATCCTAGTTCGGCCCCATCAGAACACCCCGTTCGACGGGGCTTTTGGTGGAGCCGCCGGGTACTGCCCCCGGGTCCGCTGCGCCTATTGCACGACACGATTTATCACCATAGCCGGGCGAACCCGGCACTATCCATATGGGGGAAACGGCCGCGATTTTCAACCGCTTCCCCATGACGCGTTCAAGCGATGGCGAGATTGACCACGCGCGGCTCGGCGGGCGGCAGGCCGGCACTCTTCGCCTGGGTCATCAGTTCCTGCTTGCGGGCGATCATCGCGTCGCGCAGCGCCACCAGGTCGGCATCGGTCTTGCGGCATTGGGCGAACATGCCCTCGCCCCGCATCTCTTCCTCATGGACATGGTGCTTGATCTCCTCGGACAGCACCTTGACCTTGGCGTCATAGAAATCGTCCTCCGGCGATCCCGCTTCTATATCGTTCACCAGCACCTTGGCGCCGTCATGCTCGACATAGGCCTCGTCCAATGTGTCGTCTTCGATCTTCCCGCGAAACGCCGGATAGAAGATCTCCTCCTCGATCATGGTGTGGACCTTCAACTCCAGGCAGATCTGCCGGGCAATATCGCGCTTGCGAGCGGCGGCGCTGGCGGTCTCGAACTTTTCAAACAGATCCTCGACCTTGCGGTGGTCGGCCTTCAAAAGAGCAATCGCGTCCGTGAACTGTTCCTGCACCATCTTGTCCTCCTCATGAAACCGGGCGCGATGGAAGCGGTCGAGGCGCTCACGGGTTCCAGGAAATCATACTGCTCTGGATCAAGCTGCCTCTCATTCGTAGCCGACGTCATGCGCATGGGGCTTTGCATGCCCGTCGGTGCGCAGATAGCGCGCATCGATCTTTGCAAGCAGCTCTTCCGCCTTCTCGCCGCCCACCATCTTCATGAGTTCATCGACCTTCGCCTCCAGCCGATCGTCATTCTCCTTGGAGGCGGGCGATCCGACATAGAGGAAATAGGCGAGTCCCACGACCTGCCAGATGAGCTGGAGGAATTCCGACTGCCAGTTTTCGAATGTGTCACGGCCCATTTCGATGGCATAGGCCGCCAGTTCCGGCGGCTGCCCATGCGCCTGCGCCTCATCGACATAGGCCCACCAGCCGAACAGCCAGTGCCCCGCGATCGACACCAGGAAAAACAGGGCCGTGATCCAGCCATAGGCGTAGCGCTTCATCATCTTCCTCCTCCTCGAGCGGAGACGGAAGAACGCCCGCCGGCAGGGCTGGTTCAGGACAGGAGGCCTTGTCGTCCCCTTTCCATGTCGAGGAGGTAGCGCTTCGCCTCCAGACCGCCCGCGAAGCCGGTCAGCGCACCGTCGGCGCCGACGACGCGATGGCAGGGCGCGATGATGGAAATGGGGTTGCGGCCATTGGCTGCCCCCACCGCTCGACTGGCCGTCGGCCGTCCGATCGCCCGCGCCACCTGTGCGTAGCTGCGCGTCTCGCCAAAGGGTATGGCGAGGAGCGCGCCCCACACCGCCCGCTGAAAATCCGTCCCTCGAAAATCCAGAGGCAGGTCGAACGCGCGGCGTTCGCCCGCAAAATATCCGTCGAGCTGCCGCGCCGTTTCCTCAAGCACCGGATGATCGTGCCGCGCCGCCCGTTCCGCAAGGCGCACTCGCTTCGGATCGTCATCCTCCCACAGCACGGCCACCAGCCCGGTGTCGCTTGCCACCAGCCCCAACTCGCCCACGGGCGACGCGAAAGTCCTGAATCCCAGCATGGTCTTCTCCTTCCTGCCTGCGGAAGGGATAGACCTGTCTTTCCGCCACGCCTTCCCGGACCTTGCGGCCAAAAGCGGCTATTTATTTCAGCCCGCCGCCCATCGCACGATACAGCTCGATCATATTGGCCGCCCGCGCCACCCGCGTGGCGAGCAGCGACTGCTCGGCCGTGTACAGCGCGCGCTGCGAATCCAATGTCGTCAGGAACGGGTCGATCCCCGCACGGAACCGGGCCTCCGACAGGCGATAGGCAGTCTGCGCCGAATCCCGCAGCGACGTCTGCGCCTCCAGCTGCGCGGTCATGGTGCCGCGCCGGGCAAGGGCATCGGCAACCTCGCGGAAGCCGGTCTGCACGCTCTTCTCATAGGTCGCGACCATCGCGTCATAGGTCGCCCGCGCATAGCGCAGATTGCCCGCATTGCGCCCGAAGTCGAAGATCGGCAGCCGCGCCGAGGGCGCCACCGACCAGTAGTCGCTGCCCGACCCGAACAGGTTCGACAGCCCCAGGCTGAGTGTGCCGAACGCCGCCGTCAGCGAGATGGTGGGGAAGAAGGCAGCCCGCGCCGCGCCGATATTGGCGTTGGCGGCGCGCAGTTGATGCTCCGCCGCGGCGATGTCGGGACGGCGCAGCAGCAGGGTCGACGGAAGGTCCGCGGGCAGGTTCGCCAGCGTCACGTCGCCTTCCGGCAGGGTGGACGGCAGGTCATCTGCGCCGAGCGTCGTGCCGGCGAGCAGGTTCAACGCATTCTGGTCCTGCGCCACCAGTGTCGTCGCCTGGGCGATGTCGGACCGGGCCTGGTCGTAGCTGGTCTGCGCCTGCCGCACTTCCAGTTCCGACGCGATCCCCTTGGCGAAGCGCGCCCTGGTCAGTTCCAGCGTCTGTCCGAACGCCGCTTCCAGGCCGCGCGCGATACGCAGCCGCTCCTGATCGCCGGCCATGGTGACCCAGGCGGTGGCGATCTCCGCGACCAGGGCCACCTGCGCCGCGTTGCGGTTCTCGACCGAAGCGAAATACTGCTCCTGCGCGGCCCGACTGAGGTTGCGCACGCGGCCGAACAGGTCGATCTCCCACGCGGAGATGCCGACCGACGCATTATAGATGTCGGTCCGGCCGGAAATTCCGCCTGCGCCGCCGCCCGGCCCCTGCTGGGCGAAGGGCTGGTCCTGGTAGGTGGCGCTGCCATTGGCGCTGACGGTGGGGAAAATCCCCGCCCGCTGCACGCGATATTGCGCCCTCGCCTGTTCGACATTGGCCAGGGCGATGCGCAGGTCGCGATTGTTGGCCAGCGCTGTGTCGATCACTCGCGCGAGGCGGGGATCGACGAAGAAGTCCCGCCAAGCGGTATCGGCGGCGGCGACTGCGGCCGCACCGCCGTCCTGCGGATAGGCTGGCCCTTGCGGGCTGTCGGCCGGCACCGGCAGTTCGGGCCGGACATATTTGGGCGCCATGTCGCACGCCGCCAGGCTCAGCAGCAGGCCGCCGGAAAGCAGATGTCGGATGGTGGTCATCGTCTTCATGGACTTTCTCAGCTTTCCTGCGGCTGGGCAGGCACATCCCCAGCCTCCTGCTCGTGCGCGCCGTGGTGATGCTCGCGGAACAGGCGCTTCACCACGGTGAAAAAGACCGGGACGAAGAAGATCGCCAGCACCGTCGCCGACAGCATGCCGCCGACCACCGCCCAGCCGATCGCATTTTGTCCGCCCGCACCCGCCCCGGTCGATACCGCCAGCGGCAGCACGCCGAAGATGAAGGCGAAGCTGGTCATCAGGATCGGTCGCAGGCGCAGCTTGCCCGCCTCCAGCGCGGCTCGCGCGGCCGGCATCCCTTCCCGCATCTTTTCCTCGGCGAACTCGACAATCAGGATCGCGTTCTTCGCCGACACGCCGATCGTGGTGATCAGGCCCACCTGAAGATAGATGTCGTTGTTGAGCCCCACGAGGGTCGATGCCAACACGGCGCCGATGACGCCCAGCGGCACCACCAGGATAACGGCGATCGGGACCGACCAGCTTTCATAGAGCGCGGCCAGGCACAGGAAGACGATCAGCAGCGACAGCGCATAGAGCGCCGGCGCCTGTCCGCCCGCCGTCCGTTCCTCATAGCAGGCCGTTGACGAAGTCGGCGGTGGCTGATTCAGTGCGGCAGTGGGATTGTCTGGCGGGTTAGCGGCGATGGCGATGGGGCGTGATAGCGAGGTCCAGTCCGATTTGATCGTGACGTGGGCGGAGATACCGCGTTCACCGGGGCATGTTTTCTACGACAAGCTCCAGAAGCTGCTGGCCGAGGCGGGCTTCGATGGCTTTGTCGAGAAGACGTGCAAGCCCTATTATGCGCCGCGGATGGGAGCCCCGTCGCTGCCGCCGGGCCGCTATTTCCGCATGCTGCTGATCGGCTATTTCGAGGGCATCGACAGCGAACGCGGGATTGTCTGGCGCTGTTCGGATTCGCTGTCGCTGCGGGAGTTCCTGCGACTGTCGAGCCGCGACAAGGTCCCTGATCATAGCTGGTTGTCGAAGACGCGGAGCCGCCTGCCGCACGAGGTACATGACCAGATCTTCGGCTGGGTACTGGCCCTCGTCGCCGGGCACGATCTGGTGAAAGGCGAGCGGATCGGCGTCGATGGCTCGACCATGGAGGCGAACGCCGCGCTGCGTACCATCGTGCGGCGTGACAATGGCGAGACCTACCGCGAGATGCTGGTGCGCATGGCGCAAGAGAGCGGCATCGACACGCCGACGATCGACGACCTTGTCCGGCTCGATCGCAAACGCAAGGGCAAGAAGCTGTCGAATGCGGACTGGGCGAGCAAGACCGATCCCGACGCGAAGGTCGCGCGGATGAAGAACGGCTCGACGCGTCTGGCCTACAAGCCCGAACACGCGGTCGATCTCGACACGGGTGTTATCGTGGCAGCGCCGATCCACCCGGCCGACAAGGGCGACACGACAACGCTCGACGCCACGCTGGAGACGGCAGCACGCAACCTCGCCGACATTGGCCTGGCGCCGACGTCCGGGGATCCCTGCGATCTTGTGACCGATAAAGGCTATCATTCGCGCGAGCTCCTCAAGGGTCTCGACGGCGACATCTGGAAGACGCGCATCGCCGAGCCGGCACCGCCGAATGGATATCTGCGCTGGCACGGCGACGAGGCTGCCCAGAAGGCCGTCTACGCCAATCGGTCTCGCCTGAAATCCGCCGTCGGACGCAAGGCGATGCGCAAGCGTGGTGAGATGGTCGAGCGTAGCTTTGCCCACGTCCTGGATCGCGGCGGCATGCGCCGCGCGTGGCTGCGCGGGCGCGAGAATGTTCACAAGCGTTATTTGATCCACGTCGCCGGGTTCAATCTTGGCATTCTCATGCGCGCCCTGTTCGGTTGCGGCACTCCGAGGGGCGCCAGGGGCGCATCCAAGGCATTCTTGTTCGTAGTTCAGACCGATGTTGCGCTCGTCATCGCCCTCGTCGCCGAGTTCGACGGAGAAAGGGCCATGCTCCTCATCGTTTTTACCCCTGAAGGCGCTGACAGACCCGGCTGAAAACCGACTTCGTCACCGCGCTGATAGGAAATCCCGTTCCACGAGAAGCCCATGCCCGCCGGCAGCTTGGCGGCGAATTCCTCCATCGCCTGCATCGCGTCGCCGCTGCTGACGCCGGGAGCCGGAGCCCCCATGATCTGCATCGACGGGACGCCGTTGAAGCGCTCCAGGCGTGCCGGTCCGTAAGCCCATTGCGTGGTCGAGAAGGACGACAGCGGCGCCATGATCCCCGAACTGCCGCGCACATGCAGGTTGCCCAGCGCCTCTGGCGTGGTGCGGAACGGTGCATCGGCCTGCACATAGACGCGCTTCACGCGGTTGCGGTCGATGAAGTCGTTGACATAGGAGCCGCCCATGGCGGTCGCCAGCGCATCGTTCACGTCGGCCTGCGCGATGCCGAGCGCGCCCGCGGCCGCCTGATCGACGTTGAGCTTGAGCTGCGGCACGTCCTCCAGGCCGTTGGGCCGGACCTGGATCAGGCGCGGATCGGCCATCGCCATCCCCAGCAGCTGGTTGCGCGCGGCGAGCAGCTTCTCGTGCCCCAGCCCGCCCAGGTCCTGGAGCTGGAAGTCGAAGCCGGACGCGTTGCCCAGTTCCTGCACCGGTGGCGGGACGAAGGCGATGACCATGCCCGACGTGATTTTGCGGAACGCCCCGTTGGCGCGCTGCGCCACGGCGGCGATGCCGTTCTCCTTGCCCTTGCGATATTCCCAATCGCGAAGGCGAACGAAGACGATGCCGACATTCTGCCCCTGCCCGACGAAGCCGAAACCGGCGACGGTGAATACCGCATCCACATTCTTCTTCTCGTCGTTCAGATAATAGTCGCGCACCTTGGCGAGAGTCCGCTCGGTCTCCTCGATCGTCGCGCCCGCGGGCAACGACACCTGATTGATGATGCGCGCCTGATCCTCGTCGGGCAGGAAGCCGGTCGGCAGGCGCAGGAACAGGAATGCCATGCCGCCGACGATCAGCGCATAGACCAGCATGGTGCGGCCCCAGCGCCGCTCCACCTTCTCGACCGTGTCGCCGTAGCGCCGCCGGCCATTGTCGAACGTCCGGTTGAACCAGCTGAAGAAGGTGCGGTCGAGCCAGCCGAAAACACCCTTCTGTTCGCCATGATCCTTGCTGTGCGGCTTCAGGATCGTCGCGCACAGCGCCGGCGTCAGGATCAGCGCGACCAGCACCGACAGCACCATCGACGATACGATCGTGATGGAGAACTGGCGGAAGATCACGCCGGTCGACCCGCCGAAAAAGGCCATCGGCAGGAACACGGCGGACAGGACCAGGCCGATGCCGATCAACGCGCCGCTGATCTCGTCCATGGATTTCCGCGCGGCTTCCTTGGGACTGAGCCCCTCTTCCTGGATGATGCGCTCGACATTCTCCACGACGACGATCGCGTCGTCGACCAGCAGGCCGATCGCCAGCACCATGCCGAACAGCGTCAGCGTGTTGATCGTGAAGCCGGCCGCGTAGAGGATCGCCAGCGACCCCAGCAGCACGACGGGCACGGCGATAGTTGGAATCAGGGTCGCGCGCCAGTTCTGCAGGAACACGAACATGACGACGAAGACCAGCAGGATGGCTTCGACCAGGGTATGGACGACCTGCTCCACCGACAGCTTGACGAAGGTCGAATTGTCGATGGGGAAATCATATTTCACCCAGGTCGGGAAGGTCTTGGACAGATCGGCGACGCGCGCCTTCACCGCCTCCACGGTGTCGAGCGCATTGGCGCCCGGCGCGAGCCGGATCGCGAAGCCGGAAGCCGGGTGGCCGTTGAACTTCACCTTGAAGCCGTAGCTTTCCGCGCCCATTTCGACGCGGGCGACGTCCTTCATGCGGACCGTCGACCCGTCGGGATTGCTGCGGACGAGTATCTCCCGGAACTCCTCCGGCGTCTTCAGGCGCGACTGGGCGGTGATGGTGGCGTTGAGCGCCTGCCCGTCGGGCGAAGGCGTGCCGCCGATCTGCCCCGCGGAAACCTGCGCATTCTGGGCACGGATCGCGTTCTTCACGTCACCCGTCGTGACGCGCAGCGTCGCCATCTTGTAGGGGTCGAGCCAGATGCGCATCGCATAGGACGATCCGAACAACGTCGTGTCGCCCACGCCCGTCACGCGGCTGATCGGGTCCTGCAGCGTCGATGCAATGAAGTCCGCCGCATCGACGTCGTCATGCACCCCGTCCTCGGAATAGACCGCGAGCACCATCAGGAAGGCGGCGGTCGACTTGGTGACGCGCAACCCCTGCTGCTGCACTTCCTGCGGCAGCAACGGCGTCGCCTGCGCCAGCTTGTTCTGCACCTGGACCTGCGCAATGTCGGGATCCGTCCCCTGCTCGAATGTCAGGGTAATGGCCAGATTGCCCGCGGAATCGCTGGTCGAAGAGAAATAGCGAAGATGGTCGATGCCCTTGAGCTGCTGCTCGATGACCTGGGTCGTCGTGCTTTCCAGCGTCTCGGCGTTGGCGCCTGGATAGACCGCATTGATCTGCACCGTGGGAGGCGCGATTTCCGGGAACTGCGCCACCGGCAGCTCGCGGATCGCCAGCAGGCCCGCAAGCATGAGGACGATTGCGATGACCCATGCGAAAATGGGTCGGTCGATGAAGAAACGGGCCATGGCGTCAGCGCGCCCCGGCCGGCGCCTGGGTCACCTGCTGCGGCGCGCCGGGCTTGACCACCGTGCCCGGCCGAAGGTTCAGAAGCCCTTCGACGATCAGCCGATCGCCGGGTTTCAGCCCCTTGGTGACGATCCACTTGTCGCCGACCGCGCGATCCGTTTCCACCTCGCGCGCCTCGACCTTGTCGCCTGCGCCCACGACCAGCGCCGTGGCACGTCCACGCGGGTCGCGCGTGATGCCCTGCTGCGGCGCCAATATGGCCTGTCTGCGCTGCCCCTCGACCACGCGTGCACGGACATACATGCCGGGCAACAGCAGCCCGTCAGGATTGGGGAAGGTCGCGCGCAGCGTCACAGCGCCGGAACTGGGATCGACCGTCACCTCGGCGAACTGCAGCCGGCCCTCGATCGGATAGGTGCTGCCGTTGGGCAGCAGCAGTTGCACGCGCGCGCCGTCCGCCTCGCTGATACCGCCGCTCTTCATTGCCTGCTTCAGGTCGATGATCTGCGCCGCCGACTGGGTCACGTCGACATAAACGGTGTCGGTGCGCTGGATCGTCGCCAGCGGGTCGGCCTGCCCGGCCTGCACCAGCGCGCCTGGGGTGAACAGCGACCGGCCGATCCGGCCGGAAATGGGCGCGCGGATACGGGTGAAATTCTGGTTGACCTGCGCCGCCTGCACCGCCGCCCGCTGCGCCGTCACGTCGGCGCGGGCCTGCTGCGCCGCGGCCTCGGCATTGTCCAGCTCCTGCCGGCTCACGGCGTTGATCCCCACCAATTCGCGATAGCGCTGGGCCTGCAGGCCCGTGGCGCTGATCGAAGCCTGCGCCCGGGCGAGCGCGCCCTGCGCCTGACCCAGCGCCGCGCGGTAGGGCGCGTCGTCGATCTCGTAAAGCAGTTGGCCGGCCTTCACATAGCCGCCCTCGGTGAACAGCCGGCGGCGGATGACGCCGCTGATCTGTGGGCGCACCTCGGCCGTCTCGAACGCGGTGATACGGCCGGGAAGCTCATTGAACAGCGGCGCCGCTTCCACTTTCAGCGTGACCACGCCCACGGTGGGCGGTGGCGGAGCGGGGGGCTGCTCCTTGCCGCACGCGCTCAGCGCCAGCACCGAGCCGCAGGCCAGCAGCCCGAAGAAGTTCCCCTTTCGCATCGACTATTCCATCCCTGTCAGATGTGCCTGGCTTGGAATGAACGTTCATTCCGCTTGCCGCGCACGTAGGAAACTGGCAAATAATATTCAAGGGGCGGGTGGGGTTGAACCAAAAAATGATGATGACAAAACAAGAAACAGGTGCGCAGGCGAGGATATTGGATGCCGCGCGGCGCCTGTTCGGTGACAGGGGGTTTCACCAGACGTCCATGGCCGAACTGGCGAACGGCGCGCAGGTATCGGTCGGCCTCATCTACCGCCTGTTCAAGGGCAAGGAAGACATTATCGAGGCCATCGTGGCCAGCGACGTGGATGAGAATATCGCGCGGACCACTCTGCTTCGCGAGCGATTGGACGCAGGCGAGTTCAGCGTGGAGAAAGCCTTCGAGCAGCTCCTGCTTCAGGTGCTGGAGGACAAGGACGAAGCGCTATCCTTCGATATCCTGGCGGAAGGCACGCGCAATGCAACGGTCGGAAAGACGATAGAGGACATGTTCATGCGCTATCGCCGCTTCCTTCGCCATTTCGCCTGCGCCGCCAATCCCGACCTGTCCGGCGAGGCGCTGGACGGCGCGGAGGACGTCATCCTTTCCTGCATCTTCGGCCTCGGCCACCGCACCCTTTCCCGTCCCAATCTCGACGCGGACGCCACAGCTCGGCGCGGCGCGCAGATGATCGTGGCGGCGCTACGCGCAGCGAGATGAGCTACCTGACCTTGGCGTATAGCGCCGCCGTCTCGCGCACGCAGCGGTCCCAGCTATAGCGTCCGGCGACTTCCAGCCCTTGGTCGCGCGCAGCGGCACGCCAGCTTTCATCGAGCAGCGCCTTCTGCAGCAGCCCGGAAAATCCTTCGACATCCTCCGGCTTCGCCAGCAGCGCCGCGCCCGCCGTCACCTCGGGCAGGCAGGACGCGTCCGAAACCACCGTCGGCACGCCGCTCGCCATCGCCTCCACGGGCGGCAGGCCGAAACCCTCATAGATCGACGGATAGACGAACAGCGCCGCCCCTGCGTAGAGGAACGGCAGATCGCCCTCCTCGACATAGCGGATGTAGCGCAACCATCCCTCGCGCTCGCCCTGCGCGATCTCCTCGAAAATCGAGTCGCTGAGCCAGCCGGAGCTGCCCGCGAGTACCAGCGGCCGCAGCACGCGTAGGCCCGCCGGCAGCATCCGCCAAGCCCGCACCAATTCCGCTACCCGCTTGCGCGGTTCGATGGTCGACACGCAAAGGCCATAGCCGCCCGGGATCAGCCCCATTCGCGACAGCACGGGCAGCAGTTCCTCGGCCATGCGGGGACGGAAGGCAGCTCCCACGCCCTGATAAACCGCCGATACCCGCGCGGGATCGATACCGGTGAAGTCGATCACGTCCTTTCGCGCCGTTTCCGACACCGTGATGACATGGGCGGCGCGGCGCAGCGAATCCTCGAACCGCTGGTCGAACTCCTCCCGCCGTTCTGCGGGATGGGTTTCGGGAAAGCGGAAGACCGACAGGTCGTGGACCGTGATGATGCCGGTCTCGGCGATGTCCGGCAGAAAGAAATTGGGCCCGTGGCAGACGGATGCCCGCGCCAGCTGCCGCTCCATCCACTGGCGCTGCGGCTTCGTCTTCTTGCGCAGGATGCGATGCCAGCGCGCCCGCTCGATCGGCGAGGGGTCGACCAGCAGCTTGGCCGGATCGGCGATCCACTCGCCATTGCGCAGAAAGCGCACGCGGCCGATGCTGGGCGCGCGGGGAATGCGCTGCACCAGTTCCCACACATAGCGGCCGACGCCCGTCAGCACCGGGTCGAGCGCCTCGACGGACAGGATGACCTGCCGGCTCACTGGCTCTTCCCGGCCTGCTGAAAGTCGCTTCTGTCCATGCTGTCCCTATAAATTCGCCGCAACCGCTTCGTACACCCGCACCGTCTCCCGCACGCAGCGATCCCAGCCATAGGCGGAAGCGACCTCCAGGCCGGTGGCGGTTGCCTTCGCCCGCCAGGCCGCGTCGGTCAATGCCTGCTCGATCGCGGCGGAAAAGCCGGCAATGTCCTCCGGCTCGACCAGCATCGCGGCGGCCCCGGTGACTTCCGGCAGGCAGGAGGCATTGGCGACCAGAGCCGGCACGCCGCTCGCCATCGCCTCCACCGGCGGCAGGCCGAAACCCTCGTAGATCGACGGATAGACGAACAGCGCCGCTCCGGCATAGAGCAGCGGCAATTCCTCTTCCGGCACGTAGCCCAGATAGCGTACCCAGCCTTCTCGGGCGCCGCGTTCCATGGCCGCGCGGACGGCGTCGCTCAGCCACCCCTCGCCGCCCGTCACCATCAGCGGCCAGCGACTGCGCACCGATGCCGGCAACCGCTCCCAGGCCAGCAGCAGCTCCGCGATGCGCTTGCGCGGCTCGACCGTCGATACGCAGAGCGCATAGCCGTCGGTGGAAAGGCCATGGCGCGCCAGCGGTCCTGCCAGTTCCTCCCGGCTGCGCGGATGGAATCGCGCGTCCACGCCCAGCGGGACCGCCGTCACCCGCTCCGGATCGAGCGAGAGCGTCTCGACCGCCTCGCGCCGCATCGTCTCGCTGTCGGTGACGACATGCGCAGTCCGCGCCAGCGAGTCCGCGAAGCGCCGCTCGAAATAGCGCCGCCGTTCCTCGGGATGGGTTTCGGGGAAGCGCAGGATCGACAGATCGTGCACGGTGACCACGCCACCCTCGACCCAGTCGGGAAGGAAATAATTGGGCCCATGGAACACATGCCCCCGCCCGACCCGCCGGTCGCGCGCGACGCGCAGCGGGCGCGGCAGGCGAAGCCAGCGCCGCGCGGCCGGCGAGGTTTCCATCAACAGCCGCTCGGGCGCCTCTATCCATTGCGTCCCGCGATAGAAACGCAGCGCCTCCAAGCCCGGCTCTTCACGCAGGCGCCGGACCAGCTCCAGATTGTAACGCCCGATGCCCGACAGGCGCGGCGACAGCGCCTCGACCGAAAGGGCGACCTTCAGGCCCATGGGGCGCTTTCCTCAAGGCTTGGAATGATGGCCGCTTTCCCCATGACTGATCGATGGCGCTTAGTCGAAATGTCAGGCTCCGGCCACTGGCGGCCATAGCATCCTCCCTTGGCAGGGGAGGATGAAACTGACGTCCGCCTCCCACCCAATCCGCCATTCCCACCAACTATCCCCTACTCCACCAGCACCCCGGCCTTGATGACGTCGGTCACATGCTCCAGCCGCGTCACGTCCTGCAGCGGATCGCCCTCTACCGCGACAATGTCGCCATAGCGCCCTACGGCGATCGCGCCGACATCGGCCTCCCAACCCAGCGCCTTCGCGCCCGATACCGTGGCCGCCTGGATTGCCTGCAGCGGCGTCATGCCCCATTCCACCATCTTGGCGAACTGCCTGCCGTTGTCGCCATGGGGATAGACGCCCGCATCGGTGCCGAACAGCATCGGCACCCCGGCGCGCACCGCCTTGCGGAACGTCTCGCGCTGCAGGCGGCCGATCAACTTCTCCTTGTCCAGGCTCTCCTGCTCGGTGCCGTTCGCAATGCCCGTCGCCAGGATATAGTCGTCATTATAGATATCCATGTCGAACCACGTCTTCTTCTGCGCGGCCAGCTTGATGGTCTCGTCGTCGGCCAGGCTGCAATGCTCGATCGTGTCGATCCCGGCCTGGATCGCGGTGCGGATGCCGTCATTGCCGTGCGCGTGCGCCGCGACCTTCAGGCCCAGCATGTGCGCCTCGTCCGCGATCGCCTTCATCTCCTCGAAGGTCAGCTGCTGCGCGCCGACCGAGTCGCCGAGCGAGAAGACCCCGCCCGTCGCGCAGATCTTGATGACCCGCGCGCCATATTTGTGCAGCCAGCGCACCTTGGCCCGCGCCTCCTCCGGGCTGTCCACGACCGACGGGCTCTTGCGGTCCATGGAGGGCGGCAGCCCGCCGCCGTCGCAATGGCCGCCGGTAGCACCGATCGCATAGCCCGCCGGCACGATGCGCGGCCCCTGGACATAGCCCCCGTCGATCGCCTGCTCCAGGCCGACGTCGGCGAAGTCCTCGGAGCCGACATTGCGCACGGTCGTGAACCCGGCCTTCAGCGTCTTGCGCGCATTGGCGACGCCCACCGCCGTCCAGAAGCTGTCGGTGTAGCGCAGGCTCTGATAGCCGCCGACCTCGGCCAGCCCCGTCAGGTGAACGTGCATGTCGATCAGGCCGGGCAGGATCGTCTTGCCGGTCAGGTCGATGTGCCTGACGCCGCTGCCCCAACGTACGGTTCGCGCATCCGCGACGCCGGTGATCCGCCCGTCGGTGATAAAGACCGCCGGATGCTCCACCGCCTTGCCCGCCAGCACGTCGATCATGCGATCCGCGGTGACAACCACCTGCTCCGCCCGGGCCGGCGCGGCAAGGGCCAGCGCAGCGCCCAGCGCCACGGATAAACGAAGACCTGCGACCATCATTCCCCCTTCATCTGCCCCTCCCCGGTTCCAGCCGGGGAGGACATTCCGCGCATCACCCTATACGGCCTCTCAGCGCGCCGCCACGCCTTCCGGCAGGACGACCGCCGACCAGCTCTTGGCGGGCAGCAGATATTTCACCGCGAGCGCCTGGATATCGGCGGGGGTCACGTTCAGCATGTCCTGCGACATGGTCTGCATCGCGGTCACATAGCGCGGGTCCTGCGCCGCGCCCGCCATCTGGCTCATCCAGAAGGCGTTGCCGGTGCTCGCCCGGGCCAGCAACTGGCGCATCGGCGCGACCGCGCGCTGCAACTCGTCGTCGCTGACCGGCGTCTTCGCGAGGTCCGCCGCCGTATCCTTCACCACCTGGTAGAAATAGCCGATCCGGTCCGGCCGCACCTGGCTCGACACCAGGATATAGCCGCCGCTCTCGAAGGAGAAAGGCCAGTTGTTCTGGACATTGGGCGAATAGGCGGCGCCCTCGGTGGAGCGCAGCTTGTCGAACAGGCGATCGTTGAAGATCTGGGTCAGGATCTCCAGCTGGCGCGCTTCCTTCATCATCGTGAAGCCGCCGGATGTGGGCCAGGCCAGGACCGCCGCGGCCTGCTCCTTGTCGCCCTTGTGCCGCAGCACCACGGGCGTTTCGACATGGGCCGGGAAACGCATCAGCCGGTTCGCCTGCGGCACCGGCAGCGCGGCGCGCGGCGCGAGCGCGCCGAAGGTTGCGGCGACCGCCTGAATCGCCTCTTCCGCCTTGACCTGGCCGAACAGCTGTACCTCGATTGGCCCCGAAGCCAGGATCGGCTCCCAGGTCGCGCGGAAAGCCTGCGGCGTCAGCGCCTCGATCTCCTGGCGCGAGGGCGTGCGGAACCGCACGTCCTTGTCGTGCAGCAGCCAGTTGAGGTCGCGCCCCAGCACCGCGTCGGGCGATCGCGACATCGCGTCATAGGCGACCGCCGCGCCTGTCTTGACCCGCGCGATCGGCGCGGAATCCCAGCCGGGCGCCGCCAGCTTCGCCGCGAACAACCTCAGCTGGTCCTTATAATCCGCCGGCCGGGTCAACGCCTTCAGCTCGAAGGCGTCATCGGCGATGGAGAATTCCATTCCCATGCGGCGGCCATTGGTCAGGTCGTCCAGCTCCCGCTGGCCCAGCTTGCCGATGCCGCTCGCCACCAGCGCATAGTCCGCCGCCCAGCCCGGTTCCGGCCGGGTCGGGGAAAAGGCCTGCTGGCCCCGCCCGAAACGGACGTTGATCCGTACCTTCTCGGTCTCGACGTCATTGGCGAACAGGGTGAGCTTCACGCCGTTCGCAAAGGTGATGCTTTCCATGCCCTGCAAGCCGACGGGCGTGCGCGACACCACCGTGCCGGGCGTCCCAAGCGGCGGCAGGTCGTCCATCGTCACCGCCTTTTCGGCCAGGCGGGCATTGGTCGCTGCCTTGACCGGTGCGGCAACGGCGGCCGCCAGCTTCGCGTCGATACCGGGCTGCACCTTGCCCGTCACCAGCAACGCGCGAAAGACGCCCGCGGAAAACAGCCGACGGGTCGAATCCAGGATCTTCTGCGGCGTCATGGCAGGCTTGCCGCTGCGGAAAATGTCGAGCGCGGCCTGGGGACTCACCGTCGTCTCGCGAATATCGACGGCGCTCACCAGGTCGCTCGCCTGGCGCGAGCCCGGCTCGGTGTCCATATTCTCGACTTGGATCGCGAGCGCCGTATCCATCTGCGCATATTCGCGGTCGATCTCGATCTGGCTGGGCGGCGCGGCCTTCGCATCCTCGATGATGGCACGCACATCCTGCAGCGCCTTTTCCCAATTGTCGCCGGACGGCAATATGGTCAGGAACGTGCCGTCGGCGGATCGGCTGACGTCCTGCTGATCGACGCCGGCCTGCAGGAAGCTGCCGCCCGCGCGCGCCGCCTGCTCCAGCCGGCGGCTGACGATCTGCAGCGCCAGCATGTCGGTCAGCTTGTCCTGGTTATAGAGGATGGTGTCGGCATGGGGCTTCCACGGCCGCAGCCAGGCCATGGTAAGGCCCAGCGGCACGCCCGGCTCCACCACAACCGCGGTCGCCGGCGCCTTGGTATCGGGCGCGCCGAAATCCGGCAACGGCTCTGCCTTGCCGGTGCCCGTCCAGCTCGCGAAATTCTCCTTGATCAGCTGCTCGGCCAGCGCCGGATCAATGTCCCCCGCAATCGCGATCACGGTGTTTTCCGGCCGATACCAGCGCGCATGGAACGCCTCCGCTTTCGATGCGGTCACGGCGTTCAGCGTCGCGATACTGCCGATCGGCGGATGCTTGGCAAGCGGCTGCCCGGCGAAGAAATGTTCCCGGCTCGCATCCGACACGCGAAGCTGCGGCCCATCCGACTCCCGCTTCTCGGCCAGCACCACTGCCCGCTCGGCATCCACCGCGCTGTCGACGATGTTGGGGTCGGCCATCATCCCGGCCAGAATCTTCAGACTTTCGCCCAGGCTCTGCTGCGTCGCCTGCGGCAGGTCGAGCGCATAGGTCGTGCCGGTGGGCGTCGTGCTCGCATTGCTGTCGCTGCCGAACGTCACGCCCAGCCGCTGCCAGATGCGCTTGGATTCGCCATCGGGCACATGGCGCGACCCGCGCATCGTCAGATGCTCCATGAAATGGGCATAGCCCAGCTCGTCGGGCCGCTCCATCAGCGACCCGGCGTCGATGCGCAACCGCACCGACACCTGTCCCGGCGGCACGCCATTGCGCCGGACGGCGTAGCGAAGGCCGTTGGGCAGGGTGCCGAACGTCCAGGCGGTGTCGATCGGGACGTCGCTGTTCTCGTAGAGCCACGGGCGCACCTGCGCCCTGGTCGATCCGGGGGTTGCAGGAGCAGTCGTCGTCGGCGCGACAGCCGGGGCTCCAGCCGAAACGGGGCCAGACAGAAACAGCGCGAGGACCGAAAGCGAAGCGGCGGAACGCCGGGTGAAAAGGTTCATAGGCGCCGCAGCCTAGTGGCATTTTCCTGAATGGCTACTGACAAATGGGGGTGCATCGCAGCGTCAGGCCAGCCCGGCCGCACGGATCGCCTCCATCGCGCTTTCGAACCGTGCCTCGCCGTCGCCGCGCACCCAGGCCCATCGCACGCCGGCCCGTTCCAGCTCCTCGCGCGCGATGTCGAGGAAAAGCCGCCGCCGTTCCACCGTGCCGAAAAGGCGGGTGCCATCGTCGATCCAGGGAAGGTCGATATCCAGCAGCAGGTAGAGGTCCGCATGTCCGCGCCATCGGTCGAACCAGGGATCGCGCCGGCCGAACAGCATCCGCGCCCACGCCGCCGTCATCAGCGGATCGGTGTCCAGGATCAGGCGACGGTTGCATTCGGGCAGCATCGCGCGGGTCATCGCGTCGTGGGTGGTGGCGATATGCAACAGGTCATCCATCGTGAGGTCGGTGCCGAACTGTTCGCACCAGGTGCGGCCGTATTCCGGCACCATGCCGGTGTCGAAGGACGCGGCAAGCCGGGGCGCGAGGCTGGACTTTCCAGTGCTTTCCGGACCATGCAGACAGATGGTGCGCGCATAATAAGGCCGCACCGGCCCGGGAATGTGCGGCCAATGCCCCCAGGGATTGGCACGGATCGCCCTTGATGAGATCGGCACCGCCTCCCGCCCCGGATCGACCGGATGAAAACGGGCGCCGACCTCCGCCGCCAGCCTTGCGCCATAGCTTTCCGACGCGAAGACGACATCGATCGGATCGGGGTGCACGGTCTGGACGATGGCGCGCCAGATCGGCCAGAAATCGGGATGCTCGTCCGGCGTCTGCGGCACCACCGCGTCATGGCCGATCACCCTCGCATTCGGAAACAGCGCGCGCATCCACTCCAGCCGCAACGGCCCGGGGATCGGATCGTCCGGCAACCAGCAGACCAGGATCGTGAGTTCATCGACCAGCGCGGCCGCCGTGCGGCACAGCAGCACATGCCCGGCATGGGGCGGCATGAACTTGCCCAGCAGGAAGCCGCGGGTCATCGCCGCAGCGCTCGCCGCCAGCCCAGCAATCCCCCGATCGCCATCCCCAGGAAGACCGCATAGAGCAAGGCTGTCAGCGTCAATCCGCGTGCGGCGTAGAGGCCGATGGCGATCGCATCCACCGCGATCCACAACAGCCAGTTTTCGACATAACGCCGCGACATCAGGATCTGCGCCGCGACGCTCAGCATCGCCACGCCCGCATCCCACCAGGGGAAGGCGGCATCGGTATATCGGTGCATCAGCCATCCCCAGCCCAGCGTCGCCGCAGCGGCGCCACCGAGCCAGGCGATGCGGGCTCTCGCCGTCAGCAGCCGCACCTCCACCGCACCTGCGTCCGCCCGCGCATGCGCCCAGTTCCACCAGCCGTAAAACTGCACGATCAGGAAGAATATCTGCAGCAGCGCGTCGGAATAGAGCCGCGCCTCGAAGAAGACGAAGCCATAGAGCACCACCATCGCGATGCCGAACGGATAGTTCCAGATGCTCCGCCGCACGACCAGCCAGATATTGACCAGCCCCAATGCGGCGGCGACCCATTCAAGCGAACTCACGCCGGCGCCTTCGTCATCATTGCGCCAGCGGGCCTAGAGGAAGCGCCAGTCCCTCGCAATCCGTCCCGTGCGGAACGGATTGCGAGGGACGATGCGATTTAGCGCGGCGCGCCGGTACGCTGCACCGCGCCCTTGTGCGCGCCCACGCTGCCGCGACGGCGGTGGAAGGGCTTCTTCGCGGGCTGTTCGCCATCGGTACGATGGGCGCGATCGGCCGTGCCGCGCTGCTGCTTCTGCTGGTCCTGGTACCGGCGCTGGCCGTCGGCACGCTTGGTCTGCTGCGCCGGGGTCTGCGGCTTGCCCTTCCGCTGCGGCGCGGCCTTCGGCAGGTTGCGCACCGCCTCGCTGAAATTCTCCGGCAGCGGCACGATGTCCAGCTTCACCCGCGTCGCCCGCTCGATCGCCTTGAGGTAAGGCCGCTCGTCATCCGCCACGAAGCTGATCGCCACGCCCTCCGCGCCGGCACGCGCGGTGCGGCCGATGCGGTGGACATATTGCTCGGGCACGTTGGGCAGCTCGAAATTGATGACGTGCGACACGCCGGACACGTCGATGCCGCGCGCGGCGATGTCGGTCGCCACCAGCAGCTTGACCTTGCCCTGGCGGAACGCCTGCAGCGCGGTGGTGCGCTGGCCCTGGCTCTTGTTGCCATGGATCGCAAAGGCCTCGATGCCGGCCCCTTCCAGGAAACGCACGACGCGGTCGGCGCCATGCTTGGTCCGGGTGAAGATCAGCGCGCGGTCGATGTCCTCGCTTGCCAGCACCAGGTGGAGCAGCGCCTGCTTCTCGCCCTGGTTGACGAAGGTCGCCTGCTGCCGCACCCGCTCCGCCGTGGTCGACTGCGGCGCGACGCTCACCTTGACCGGATCGTTCAGGAACTGGCCCGCCAGCGCCTCGATCTCCTTGGGCATGGTAGCGGAGAAGAACAGGTTCTGCCGCTTGGCCGGAAGCAGCTTCGCGATCCGCCGCAGCGGATGGATGAAGCCCATGTCCATCATCTGGTCCGCCTCGTCGAGCACGAAGATCTCGGTATCCTTGATGGTGAAGGCGCGCTGGTCGATCAGGTCGAGCAGGCGGCCCGGCGTGGCGACGACGATGTCGACGCCGCGGCTCAGCGCCTTGATCTGGCGGTTGATCGGCACGCCGCCGAACACCACCTCGACCGACAGCTTCATGAACCGGCCATAGTCGCGGAAGCTCTGCGCGATCTGCGCGGCCAGCTCGCGGGTCGGCGACAGCACCAGCATCCGGCAGCCGTTGAGCGGCGTCGCCTTGGGGTTGCGCGCGAAGAAGTCGAGGCTGGGCAACGCGAAGGCGGCCGTCTTGCCGGTGCCGGTCTGGGCGATGCCGCACAGGTCGCGGCCTTGCAGCAGCACCGGAATGGCCTGGCTCTGAATTGGGGTGGGGAGCGTATATTTCTTGGCGGCGAGCGCCTTCAGGATCGGCTCGGCGAGGCCAAGGTCAGTGAATTGCATGATGATACTTCCATAAAATGCCACGGCAGCCGGCATCGGCCGGATACGCAGGCGGGCTGCGAAACGACCCGCGTGACAAGGGAAGCCTCAGGATAGGTGGTTCGGGATCGTGCCGGCCCGTTCCGAGGAACGCTCACGCTGCCGGCGGCTCAACGCCCGACGATCTGTGGCGCATATGATGCAGAAGCGAGGAAAAAGCAAGCGGCCGCCAGATATTGCCCGGCGGCCGCCTTTCCCCAATAGGCGATTGCGCGCCGTTACAGCGCGACTTCGGCGTGCTTCCCGCGCATCTCCGAACGCACGTCGCCACCGAACAGCTGCTTGAACACGCCGGTAATCGACATGTCCGCGCGCCAGATTTCCGCCGTGCCCAGATCGAAACGCAGCATCAGCAGACTGGGGTCGTTCCGTCCTTCCGGATACCAGGCCTCGACCTGCTTCGACCAATAGCGATCAATCACCGCCGGGTCGTTCTCCGGCACCAGCGTCCCTTCGATGCAGGCGAAGAGATAATGGTCCTTGCTCGCGAACTGCGCCATGGCCGGGCCGCCGGGCGCCAGCCGGTTCGACTTGCTGGTATAGAACCAGAAGCAGTGGTTGGCGGCCGGGTCCAGCTGCGCCGTCATCGGCAGGCTGTGCTCGGTGCTGCCGGTCAGGCCCACCATCAGGAACGGGCTGGCGGACAGGTCGCTCCAGAAACGCTCGCGGATATCCTCTTCGCTGCTCATGTCTCTCTCCTTCCAAGATGTGGAAAAGGAATGAGCCGCCGCGCGGGAAGTTCCCCGCAACCATCGCTTGATCTCCCCGCCCGCCATCGCCACATAGCGCGCATGTTGATCGAGACCGAAGCGACGCCCAATCCCGCGACCCTCAAATTCCTGCCCGGCCGCGTGGTCATGGGCATGGGCACCCGCGACTTCGCCACGCCCGAAGAGGCGGACGTTTCGCCGCTTGCCGCAACGATCTTCGGCCTGGGAGACGTCACCGGCGTCTTCTTCGGCGGCGACTTCATTTCCGTTACCATCGCGCCCGGCGCCGCCTGGAGCAACGTGAAGCCCGAAGTGCTCTCGATCCTGCTCGACCATTTCTCCGCCAACATGCCGCTGTTCGCAGGCGGCGGCGCCGATGGCATCGACGTGCCGCCGGAAGAGGAGGTGCATTTCGCCGACGATCCCGAGGATGCGGAAATCGTCGCGCAGATCCGCGATCTCATCGACACCCGCGTCCGTCCGGCCGTGGCGAACGACGGCGGCGACATCGTCTATCGGGGTTTCGACAAGGGCACCGTGTTCCTGCGCATGCAGGGCGCCTGCTCGGGCTGCCCCTCCTCCACGGCGACGCTGAAGAACGGGATCGAGCAGTTGCTGAAGCACTATGTGCCGGAAGTTACGGAAGTCCGCGCCGTCTGACGACGCATTTGGCATAAGCCGCCCTCTTGGCTAACCGATGATGCTGCCCTATCGGTGCGGCGTTCTCAGGGGAGTCCTTCTTGCGCATTCTGGTCATCGACACCGCGACGCAAGCCATGTCCGTCGCGTTGCTGGATGACGGAGTCCCCGTCGCGCATTTCCATGACATTGTCGGTCGCGGCCATGCGGAGGCGCTGCTGCCCGTCATCGCCGCGCTTCCCGACGGCGGCCGCGCCGACGCGATCGCCATCGATGTCGGGCCGGGCAGCTTTACCGGTGTACGGATCGGCATCGCCGCCGCCCGCGCGCTCGCACTCGCCTGGAAACTGCCGCTGCTGGGCTATGGCGCGCTGTCTCTGATCGCCGCACGCGCCGCGCAGGATCATGCGCAGGGCGCGATCACCGTCACCATAACGGGCGGGCATGGCGAGCTGTTCTGGCAAAGCTTCGCGCCCGACGGGCGACAACCGCTGACCGATCCTGCCTCCACGCCGATCGCGACGCTCGCCGCGCAACTGGATACGCCGGTACTCTACGGTACCGGCGCTGAGGCATTGGTCACCACGCGCGGGCATGGCACGGCGGTGAGTCTCTACCCCGACGCGCGGGACTATCCGCTGATCGCGGCGCTGCCAGCACTGCCACCCATTCCGATCTACGGGCGCGGCGCGGACGCCCGCCCCATGGACGATATGCAGAGGCGATGATCCCGAACATTCATCTCGATCACTATGACGAGGGCGAACGCAACGCCCTGGCCGACGCGATGCAGGTCATGGCCCGCGCCTTCGATCCCGTCTTCGGCGAGGCATGGACATTGCCCCAGGTGGCCGGGGTGATGATAATGCCCGGCACCTGGCTGACCATCGCCCGGCTGGACGCCGCGCCGCTCGGCTTCACACTGGTGCGTTCCGTGCTCGACGAGTGCGAACTGCTGCTGCTGGCCGTGGATCCGCTGTGGCGTGGCAGAGGCATAGGTCATGCGCTCGTGAGTGACTCGCTCCGCACGGCGCGCCGCAGGGGCATCACGTCCATGAATCTCGAAGTGCGCGCGTCCAACAATGCGATAAAACTCTACGAAAAGCTTGGATTTGAATATGTACACCGTCGTCCCGGTTACTATCGCGGCAATGATGGTCAATTACACGATGCCCTCAGCTTTCGGCTCGACATGATGATATGACTGAATAAATCCTTGCCTATCCTGCCGACAGAGGCTAGCGACGCAATACCGCTCTCGAACTGCGTTTTTCAGGGCGGGTCGCACAATATAGAGCCCTCGCAGGAAAGACAAAAAATGGAAACCGACTCGGCACAGAGCGAACTGCTCATCACCCTGACTTCCGATATTGTCGCAGCCCATGTTTCGAACAACAGCGTCGCTGTTTCGGACGTGTCGTCGCTGATCCAGAATGTTCATAGCGCCTTGTCCGGTCTCGCGACGCCTGCCGCCGTGCCAGAGGTCAAGCCGGAACCCGCCGTTTCCGTGCGCTCGTCTATCAAGCCCGACTATATCATCTGCCTTGAGGACGGTAAGAAGCTGAAGATGCTGAAGCGCCACCTGATGACTCACTATCAGATGACGCCGGAAGATTATCGCGCGAAATGGGGCCTGCCGGCCGACTATCCGATGGTCGCCCCCAACTATGCCGAGCAGCGCCGTTCGCTGGCGAAGAAGATCGGCCTGGGCACCAAGCGCCGCCGTACCCGCGCCGGCAAGTAAGCACTGCCTGCAAGACGTTGATAAGGGGCGCGGAAACGCGCCCCTTTTACCTTGGGCGAAAAGCCGCTAGGCTTGCCGTGACTTTTGACCCTGAGCCAGCGAGCCCGCATGAACCGCAAGATCGACGTCGAGGCCCTTTGCCATGAAAAGGGACTGCGCATAACCGAGCAGCGCCGGGTCATCGCCCAAGTATTGAGCGACGCAACCGACCATCCCGATGTGGAGGAACTGCATCGCCGCGCCGCCACGGTGGATTCGGGCATTTCCATCGCGACCGTCTACCGCACGGTTCGCCTGTTCGAGGAAGCGGGCATTCTGGAGCGGCACGACTTCGGCGACGGCCGTGCCCGGTACGAGGCAGCGCCCGAATCCCATCACGACCATCTGATCGACGTCGAAACCGGCAACGTCATCGAATTTGTCGATCCGGAACTGGAGCAGCTTCAGAAGCAGATCGCCGAGAAGCTGGGCTTCCGCCTGGTCGACCATCGCATGGAACTCTACGGGGTCGCGCTCGATCGCAAGAACTGACGGCTTGGGCTCCTTCCGCCGCTGGCTTCGGATCGGCGCGCTGGCGGGCAGCCTGCTCTGCTGCCTCCTGCCGCATCTGCTCTGGCGTGCGCTGGGGCGCCCCTCGCCCTGGCCGCGACGCTTCCTGGCCCTCGCCGCCCGCGGTGTCGGCGCGCGCGTCCGGATCGAAGGCCGTCCCGCGTCCGGCAACCTGTTCATCCTCGCCAATCATCTGAGCTGGATCGACATATTGGCGCTCGGCGGCGCGACCGGCGCCGCCTTCGTCTCGCATGACGGCGTCGCCGGCTGGCCCGTGATCGGCTGGCTCGCCGCCCAGAACAGCACGCTGTTCGTCGCACGCGAGCGGCGCGGCGCGCTCGCCGGACAGATCGACGCCCTGCGCGCCGCCATGGCGGGCCACCAGCCGGTCGCCCTGTTTCCGGAGGGCACCACCGGCGACGGCACCGCGCTGCTCCCCTTCAAGCCGTCCCTGCTGGCGGTGCTGATGTCCCCGCCCTGCCCCGTCATCGTCCAGCCGGTCCATATCGACTATGGCGCCGCGACGACGGACATTGCCTGGGTCGGCGAAGAGCCGGCTGGCACCAACGCGTCGCGCGTCCTGGCCCGCCCCGGCCGCCTGGACGTGACCTTGCGCTTCCTGGAGCCCTTCGACCCGTCCGCCTGCGCCGATCGCAAGGAGATTGCCACCCTGGCGCGCGACCGGATCGCCGCCAGCATCGCGCTGCACCAGCGGCCTTCCGCTCCGGCGCTCCCCCCTGTATAGCTGGACCGCATGAATCGCAGCGACGCCCCGAAAAATCCGGCCACCTTCCACGTCAAATCCTTCGGCTGCCAGATGAACGTCTATGATGGCGAGCGCATGGCGGAGATGCTGGGCACGCGCGGCATGACCGCTGCGGCCGACGGAACGGAGGCCGACCTCGTCATCCTCAACACCTGCCATATCCGTGAGAAGGCAGCAGAAAAGGTCTATTCCGATATCGGCCGCATGGTGCGGGAGGATGGCTCGCGGCCGATGATCGCGGTCGCCGGCTGCGTCGCCCAGGCCGAAGGCGGGGAGATCAGCCGGCGCGCGCCGACGGTCGACATCGTCGTCGGCCCGCAGGCCTATCACCGCCTGCCCGACCTGATCGACAGGGCGGGGCGTGGCGAGGAAGCCGTCGACACCGACATGCCGCTCGCCTCCAAATTTGCCGCCCTGCCGGGGCGCGCGAAGCAGGCGCGCCCCACCGCCTTCCTCACCATCATGGAAGGATGCGACAAATTCTGCACCTATTGCGTGGTGCCCTATACGCGCGGCGCTGAGATCAGCCGCTCCTGGTCGGCGATCCTCGACGAGGCGAAGGCGCTGGTCGACGGCGGCGTGCGGGAAATCACGCTGCTCGGCCAGAACGTCAACGCCTGGACCGGCGAGGACGACCGGGGCCGCGTGCAGGGCATGGACGGGCTCGTCCGCGAGCTGGCGAAGATCGCGGGCCTGGAGCGCATCCGCTACACCACCAGCCATCCCAACGACATGAGCGACGGCCTGATCGCTGCCCATGGCGAAGTGGACAAGCTGATGCCCTTCCTCCACCTGCCGGTGCAGTCGGGCAATGATCGCATCCTCAAGGCGATGAACCGCAGCCACAGCGTCGACAGCTATCTGCGCATCATCGACCGTGTTCGTGCCGTGCGACCCGACATCGCGCTGTCGGGCGACTTCATCGTCGGCTTCCCCGGCGAAACCGATGCGGAGTTCGAAGATACTCTGAAGATCGTCGAACAAGTGCGCTATGCACAATGCTATTCCTTCAAATACAGCCCGCGCCCCGGCACGCCGGCAGCCGAAATGAGTGACCGGGTCGCTCTACAGGTCATGGACGACCGCCTCGCCCGATTGCAGTCCGCCATCAACCGGCACCAGGCCGAATTCAACGCCGCGACCGTCGGCCGCCGGACCCGGATCCTGCTGGAACGCAAGGGCCGCCATCCCGGCCAGCTGGTCGGCAAGACGCCCTGGCTCCAGTCGGTCCACGTCCCTGGCCCCGACCTCGCCATCGGCGACATGGTCGAAGTCGACATCATCAGCGCCGGGCCGAACAGCCTGGCCGGAGAACCCAGCAGGAGGAAAGCCGCTTGATCCCAAAATCCGTCGATCCCGCGCAGGCGGGAACCCATCTCCGGACCTGTCCTTCGGAACGATGGCGCCTTGCTCCGGCATCGCGGACGGAAAAGAAGAAGGGAGGCTGCTGAATGTCCAAGAAACCCAACCACACCCACCGCGCCGACACCGCCGAACGCGCCAGGCTGGAGGTCAGCTTCGAGCGGCCGCACCTACTCGGCACGCTGTTCGGCCAATATGACCAGAATCTGGTCGCGATCGAAAATCGCCTCGGCGTCTATATCGCCGCGCGCGGCAACAAGCTGCAGATCGAGGGCGAGGCCGAAGCCGCCGCCCGCGCCCGCGACGTGCTGACCGGCCTCTACAACCGCATCGTCGCGGGACAGGAGATCGACGGCGGCGCTGTCGAGGCCGTGATCGCCATGTCGGCCGAACCCACGCTAGACGGCATCATCCGCCACGACGTGGCCGAGCCGCCCAAGGTGATGATCCGCACGCGCAAGAAGACCATCGTCCCGCGCTCCGCCACGCAGGTCACCTATATGGAGGCGCTGACCCGCAACGACATCATCTTCGCCCTCGGCCCGGCGGGCACGGGCAAGACCTATCTCGCCGTCGCCCAGGCGGTGAGCCAGCTCGTCGCCGGCAGCGTCGATCGCCTGATCCTTTCCCGCCCCGCCGTGGAAGCGGGCGAGCGGCTGGGCTTCCTGCCCGGCGACATGAAGGAGAAGGTCGATCCCTATCTCCGCCCGATTTACGACGCGCTCTACGACACGCTCCCCGCCGAGCAGGTGGAGCGCCGCATCGCCAGCGGAGAGATCGAGATCGCGCCGCTCGCCTTCATGCGCGGCCGCACCCTCTCCAACGCCTTCATCGTGCTGGACGAGGCGCAGAACACCACCATCGCCCAGATGAAGATGTTCCTCACCCGCTTCGGCGAGAACAGCCGCATGGTGATCTGCGGCGACCCGCGCCAGGTGGACCTGCCGCAGCCTGGCATTTCCGGCCTCGCTGACGCCGTCACTCGGCTGGAAGGCGTGGAGGGCATCGCCGTGGTGCCCTTCAACGTGTCCGACGTCGTCCGCCACCCGGTCGTCGGCCGCATCGTCCAGGCCTATGAGGGGCCGGATGCCTAGGCGAACGGAGAACGCAAGATGATCGAAGTCGCCCTCCTGCACGAGCAGGGCTGGCCCGGCACCGAGTGGGAAACGCTGGCCGAGCGCGCCGTCGCCGCGGCCATCGGCCACAGCCCCTATGCCGCCTTCCTCACCGACGCCGCGACCTATGAAGTCGCGGTCAAGCTCACCTCGGACGAGGAGGTGCACCAGCTCAACCGGGCCTATCGCGACAAGGATCGACCGACCAACGTCCTGTCCTTCCCGATGGTCCAGCACGACCTGCTGGAGGCGACGGCCAACACCGATGATGGCGAGGTATTGCTGGGCGACATCGTCCTCGCCGAAGGGGTCTGCGCCCGCGAGGCAGCGGAGAAAGGCCTGTCGGTCGCGGACCATGCCGCGCATTTGATCGTGCACGGGACTTTTCATTTGCTTGGATATGACCATATGGTCGATGCCGAAGCCGAGGCGATGGAAGCGCTGGAAACCCGCGCGCTCGACAGCCTGGGCATAGCTGATCCCTATGGGGATCGTGAAACAGGGGTTTGAAAGGGACATATGGCTGAGGGCAGCCCCAAGGAGGGTTCCAGGGAATCAACCAAGGAACCGGACAGTAGCGGCCACGAGGGTGGTTTATGGAGCGGCCTCAAGTCGCTCCTCTTCGGAGAGGAAGAAGCTCACAGTCTCCGCAAGGAACTGGAAGAGGCACTCGACGAATATGATGGCGAGGATGAGGGCGAGCGCTCCGCTCCTCCTGCCAAGGGCGACCTGTCCGCAATCGAGCGCCAGATGGTCCGCAACCTCCTGCATTTCTCGGAACGCACCGTGGATGACGTCGCCCTGCCGCGCGCCGACATCGTCGCGATCGAGGAGAAGGCGAGCTTCGAGGAACTGGCAGCCCTCTTCGCCGAGGCGGGGCACAGCCGCGTCCCCGTCTATCGCGAGACGCTCGACACGATCGTGGGCATGGTCCACATCCGCGACGCCTTCGCTGTCCTGGCCGGCAAGGTGCCGGTGCCCGACAGCATCGCGCCCCTGATCCGCCAGCCCCTCTATGTCCCCGAAAGCATGGGCGCGCTTGACCTGCTGGCCGAGATGCGCGCCAAGCGCACCCATCTCGCCATCGTGCTCGACGAATATTCGGGTACGGAAGGGCTGCTGACCTTCGAGGATCTGGTCGAGGAGATTGTGGGCGAGGTCGAGGACGAGCATGACGACGCGCCCGAGGCAATGCTGATCCCGCTCGACGACGGCCTCTGGGAAGCGGACGCCCGCGCCGAACTGGACGATGTGGCCGAAGAGATCGACGCGAAGCTGGGCGATATCGAGGAGGATGTGGACACGCTGGGCGGCCTCGCCTTCGTCATCGCCGGCCGCGTACCCGAACCGGGCGAGATCCTTGAGCATGAGGAAAGCGGCTGGAAGCTCGAAATCCTCGACAGCGACGGCCGCCGCGTCACCCGCCTGCGCCTTCACCCGCCGGTGGTGCGGGAGGACGAGGGCGACGAATAGAGCCTCCGCTGAATGGCGGAGGGTGGATTACGGATACACTCTCCGTTCGCCCTGAGCTTGTCGAAGCCTGTCCTGAGCGCCTGCCCTGGCAGGCAGTCGAAGGGGGCTTCCCTTCTTCTTCAAGCACAGTGCTTTGAAGAAAAGGGCAGGGCTTCGACAAGCTCAGCCCGAACGGTTCCCTTGTGTCCACCTCTGGCCAAAACCGGCACAGGCCCCTTCCCGCCCGCATCCGTCAAATATTAAGCCTTACAGCCTAGAACCGCGTCACCAACCGGAGCTGAGGTGCAAGCGGTACGATGCGAAATGAACGGATTTCCCGGAGGCACGCGCAGCATGCCGACATGCTGTTCGTCGCACCGTGGGCCGTGTCCGAAAAACTGCTTCTTCTGGCCATCTGCATCGCCACCCTGTTCTTCGCCGTCCTGACGCCGCCCTTCCAGGCGCCCGACGAGAACCAGCATTATATGAAGGCGCTGATGCTTTCCGAAGGCCATGTGCTGACGGAGCAACGCGGGGCGCTGATCGGCGCCGACCTGCCTCGCGCGGCAGTGGAACTGCACGCGATCGACTTTCCCACCGAGCCCACCGGCCAGATCCAGCGCTATGACCGGACCATGCTGGCCCACAGCTGGACAGCCGATGCGGAGCGGCCTGGACGGAGCTTTGCCGACTTTCCCAATGTCGCCAGCTACGCGCCGACCCTCTATGCGCCCGGTGCCGCCGGGCTGCTGATCGGGGATGCGCTGGGCTTGCCGCGCCTGGGAGCCTTCTATGCGGGACGGCTGGTCAACGCGCTGACCGGCCTTGTGCTGTTGCTGATGGCGCTGCGCCTGCTGCCCTTCGGCCGCAACGCGATGCTGGCGACAGCGTTGCTTCCGACCTTCGCCTACCAGACCGGATCGCTTTCCCCCGATGCGGTCATCAACGGCCTCGGCTTCCTTGGCCTGGCGCTGGCGCTGCGCATGGGCTTCATGGCCGCCTCCGCCTCGCTTGCTGGCGGGCTGCTCCTGACGGCGCCGTTGCTGGCCCTGGCGAAGGGCGTGTACCTGCCGCTCATGGCCGCCGGTCTGCGCCTGCCCGCCGGTCGCCGCGACGCGCGGCCCTGCCTGTTGCTGGTCGCCATGGCGGCGGGCGCGGCCTGCTTTGTCCTCTGGATGAAATTCTCGGGCGGCAGCCAGGCACTGTACCACATCGCCTCCCGCAAGACCGGCGAGACCATGATGACCGCGCCGCTCGCCGACCAACTCGCCATCATCCTCGCCGACCCGCTCGCCTATGCCCACGTCCTGATCTCCAGCGTGACCGAGCGCGCGCCGGTCTATGCGCTGCAGATCGTCGGCCGCTTCGGCTGGAACGCGATCCTGCTGCCGCTCGCGGCCTATCCGCTCGCCGCGCTGATGCTCGTCGCGGGCCTGCTGAGCGGCTCGGGCACGCCCGCCGGCATCGGCCAGCGGCTCTGGTGGATCGCGATCGCCGCCGGTGTCGCGCTGCTGATCGAAACGGCCATGTACCTGACCGGCACGCCGCTCGGCGCCGACTATATCCAGGGCACCCAGGGGCGCTATTTCCTGCCCGTCCTGCCCCTCGCCCTGCTCGCGCTGTCGCCCGGCCGGCCGGTGCGCTGGGCGCCGCCGGTCTTCACCGCGAGCGCGGCGCTACTGCTCCTGATCGCCGCCGCCACGGCCTATGACAGCTTCTGGGTCCACGGCTTCGTCACCGCCGACGGCATGCCGCCCCACGACAGCCTCATCCACGCGCTGCTCCTGCCCTCCCCGCGCTGGTAACCACAGCGCGCACAGCGCCAGCCAGCCAAGCCCCTCGACCCATCCGGCGAGCACGTCGCTGGGCCAATGCACGCCCAGCCAGACGCGGCTGATGCCAATCAGCGCGATGGCCATCGCCGCCGACGCATAGCCCCAGCGCCGTCCGCCCAGCATCGCCAGCGCGCCGAAGAACATCATGTTCCCCGCCGCATGGCCACTCGGAAAGCTGTAGGTGGTGACCATGTCGAGGTGAGGCAGCAGGTCGGGCCGGGGCGCGGCAAAGATCTGCTTCAGCGCCAGATTGAGCAATGTTCCGCCGGCGACGGTGCCCGCCAGCCACGCAGCCCTTCGCCCCTGCGGCCCGACAACCAGGACCAGCAAGGCCAGACCGAGCAGAACCAGCCTTCCGCCGGTCCCGCCGACGGCGCTGGCGATCCGCATCGCCGGCGTGACGTGCCGGCCGACACCGCCGTCCCGCACATCGCCGGCCAGCAGCATCAACCGCAGGTTCAGCCAGTCCAGCATCCCCTGCCGCTGCAGCCACGCCACCACGCAAACGAAAAGGAGCGCGAGAGCAAAAGCCCCCGCGCCCCTGATCGTCGCTGTGCGCCGGTCAGATATGGAGCACGCGGCCATAGGCGGCCAGCACGCTCTCGTGCATCGTCTCGCTGATGGTCGGGTGCGGGAACACCGTTTCCATCAGTTCCGCCTCGGTCGTCTCCAGCGTCTTGCCGATGGTATAGCCCTGGATCAGTTCGGTCACTTCCGCGCCGATCATGTGCGCGCCCAGCAGCTCGCCGGTCTTCGCGTCGAACACCGTCTTCACGAAGCCGTCCGGCTCGCCCAGCGCGATCGCCTTGCCGTTGCCGATGAAGGGGAAGTTGCCGACCTTCACCTCATATCCCGCTTCCTTCGCCTTGGCCTCGGTCAGGCCGACGCTGGCGATCTGCGGATGGCAGTAGGTGCAGCCGGGAATGTTGCGCGGATCCATGGCATGGGGATGCTTGCCCGCAATCGCCTCGGCCGCGATCACGCCCTCATGGCTGGCCTTGTGGGCGAGCCACGGCGGCGCGGTGATGTCGCCAATGGCGTAGAGCCCCTCGACATTGGTTTTGCACGCGGCATCGGTCTTCAGGAAGCCGCGGTCGTCGATCGCCACGCCCAGTTCCTTGAGGCCGATATCGGCCGTGTTGGGCACGATGCCGATGGCGACAATGACATGGCTGAACTCGGTGGTCGCGACCTTGCCGTCCTTGTCCTTGATCGACGCGGTCACGCCGCTCGCCTTGGCCTCGATCTTCTCGACCCCAGCCTTGGTCAGGATGGTCATGCCCTGCTTCTTCAGCGCCTTTTCGAGGTGCGCGGAGATGTCCGCATCCTCGACGGGGACGATCCGGTCCATCATCTCGACCACCGTCACATCGGCGCCCATGTCGTTGTAGAAGCTGGCGAACTCGATTCCGATCGCGCCCGATCCGATGACCAGCAGCTTGGTCGGCATTTCGGGCGGGGTCATGGCGTGGCGATAGGTCCATACGCGCTTGCCGTCTGCAGGCAGGTTGGGCAGGTCGCGCGCCCGCGCCCCGGTGGCGACGATGATATTCTTCGCCGCCAGCTCGGTCGCCTTGCCGTCCTTGTCGGTCACGGTCAGCTGGCCCTTCCCGGTCAGCTTGCCGGTGCCCATGTGCACGGCGATCTTGTTCTTCTTCATCAGGTGCGTGACGCCCTGGTTCAGCTGCTTGGCGACGCCGCGCGAACGCTTCACCACCGCGTCGAGATCGGCGGTGATCTTCTCCGCGGCCAGGCCATAGTCCTTGGCATGCTGCATATAGTGGAAGATCTCGGCCGAACGCAGCAGCGCCTTGGTCGGGATGCAACCCCAGTTGAGGCAGATGCCGCCCAGCAGCTCGCGCTCGACGATGGCGGTTTTCAGGCCCAGCTGCGCGCAGCGGATCGCCGCGACATAGCCGCCGGGGCCGGAGCCCAGCACGATGACATCGTAATTCTCAGCCATGCTCAATTCTCGCTTCTTTTCCAGAATCTTGTCATTCGCCCGGCATGGGCGGAACCGACCGGGGCTGGCGGTCCTCGCCGATGGCGACGAAGGTGAAGGTCGCCCGCGTCACGCGATAGGACCGGTCGTCGTGCCGGGTCCGGCGCCAGGCTTCGACGTCGATCTTCATCGACGTGCGGCCGACCGACTTCAGCGTCGCGAACACCGACACCTCGTCCCCCACGACCACCGGGCGCAGGAAGGTCATGCCCTCGACCGCGATCGTCACGGCGCGCCCGTGGCTGTGCCGCGCCGCGACCGATCCCGCCGCGGAGTCCATGAGGCTCATCAGCCAGCCGCCGAAAATATCCCCATAGGGATTGGTGTCGGCGGGCATGGCGATGACGCGCACCGCCGGGCTTTGCGCCGGCGGATCCTCGTCATGTCCCGCCATCAGGCCAGCATGCCGAGCGGGTTCTCGACCAGCTCCTTGAACAGCTTCATCAGCCTCGCACCGTCGGCGCCGTCAATGGCGCGATGGTCGAAGCTGCCGGTGGCCGACATCACGGTCGCGATCTGCAGGCTGTCGTCGATCACATAGGGCCGCTTCTCGCCCGCGCCGATCGCCATGATCATGCCCTGGGGCGGATTGATGACCGCTTCGAACTGCTTGATGCCGAACATGCCCATGTTTGAAAGCGATGCGGTGCCGCCCTGATATTCCTCGGGCTTCAGCTTCCCTTCCTTGGCCCGGTCGGC
Organism: Sphingobium ummariense RL-3; assembly: GCF_000447205.1. Classification (GTDB taxonomy): domain Bacteria; phylum Pseudomonadota; class Alphaproteobacteria; order Sphingomonadales; family Sphingomonadaceae; genus Sphingobium; species Sphingobium ummariense. The sequence goes on from NZ_AUWY01000048.1 coordinate 78,846, forward strand.
CAGATCCTTCATCGCCGCCGAAATCGCCGCCACGCCCTTGCTGTCGGCCTCGGTCACGATCGGCGTGATGAGTCCGCCCGGGATCGACACTGCGACGGAAATGTCAGCGCGCTTGAACTTCAGCATCTGGTCGCCGGCGAACTGCACATTGCATTCCGGCACGGTGACCAGCGCCACGGCCAGCGCCTTGATGAGCATGTCGTTGACCGACAGCTTGACGCCGCGGCCGGAAAGCCCGGCGTTCAGCTCCCCACGCAGCTTCAGCAGCTTGTCGAGCTGGATGTCGACGGTCAGGTAGATGTGCGGAACCTGCTGCTTCGATTCGGTCAGGCGGCGCGCGATGGTCTTGCGCATGCCGCTGAGCTTGATGACCTCGTGCGGGATGCCGAAGTCCTGCGCGGCATGGACCGGGGCGGCGACCGGCGCGGAAGCGGCAACGGGGGCCGCAGCGGCGGGTGCAGGTGCGGCGGCAGGCGCCGGCTTCGCGCCCTCCAGATCGGCCTTCACGATGCGGCCATTGGGGCCGGACCCGGTCACACCCGCCAGATCGATGCCTTTCTCTTCGGCCAGCCGGCGCGCCAGCGGGCTCGCCTTCACGCGACCACCCTCGGCCGCAGCCGGCACGGCGTCCGCCTTGGGCGCGGGGGCTTCCGCCTTGGCGGGCACGGCATCGGCCTTGGGCGCGGCTTCCGCGGGGGCGGCAGGCGCAGCCGGCGCCGCTTCCTCTGCGGCGGCAGAAGCATCCTCGCCTTCGCCTGCCAGCAGCGCGATGACGGTGCCGACCTTCACGCCCTCCGACCCCTCGGGCACCAGGATCTTGGCGATGGTGCCTTCGTCCACGGCCTCGAATTCCATGGTCGCCTTGTCGGTTTCGATCTCGGCCAGCAGGTCGCCGGAGGAGACGGTGTCGCCCTCCTTCACCAGCCATTTCGCCAGCGTCCCCTCCTCCATCGTCGGGGAAAGGGCGGGCATCTGGATCTTTATGCTCATGGGTGGAGGCCTCTTCTTCTTTTTCCGGGTGCAGCCGGTGCGTGGCCCGTTTTGACGCTTTAGGGCACAGGGTCAAGGCTGCGGCTTGCACCCGGCCCGATAATGCCCCACATTTCACCTCTATGGTTCATCCGGCGGCGCACGCCATTCCGGTGCGCCACGGTCGAGGATCAGGGAAACGGGGCAATGCGCACTTATCTGGTCGTGGTCGACGAGTCGCCGGAGGCGGAAACCGCGCTCCGCTTCGCCGCGCGCCGCGCCGCCAAGACAGCCGGCACCGTGCGCATCCTCGCACTGATCCCGCCCGCCGAGTTCGTGCAATGGGGGGGCGTGCAGGCGACCATGGAGGAAGAGGCGCTGCAACGCGCCGAAGCGCTGGTCATCAGCGCCGCCGGGACATTGACCGAGGAGTCCGGCATCCGTCCCAGCATCACCGTGCGGCAGGGCGATCCCGTCACCGTGGTGCGCAAGACGCTGGAGGAGATGGACGACGTCGCCGCACTGGTCCTGGGCGCCGCCGCCAGCGGCCCCCCGGGCACGCTGGTCTCGCATTTCACCGGCTCCGACGCGGGCAAGATGTCCTGCCCGATCATGATCATTCCCGGCGGCCTGGACGCGGACGCCATCGATCGGCTGAGCTGAGTCTTCTCTCCTCTCCCCTCCCGTTCGGTTCGAGCTTGTCGAGAACCATTCTCGACGGTCGCTTCTCGACAAGCTCGAAGCTGCTCGAACCGAACGGGGGCTAAGGAGACCGGCTATCTCCGATGCTTTCCCCGTTTCGACCCGATATGCCGGATGTTGGCGGGTCGTCCGCGCTTGGTCCCGGGACGCATGCGATCGCGCTTCAGCGGTCCGCCGCGCGGCGCCGGCAGGTCCGGCAGCTCGAAGCGCAACGATCCGTTGATGGGGTCCGCCTCCGCCAGCCGCAGTGGAAGCCGCTGTCCGACGGTGTAGCGGTCACCGCTCTCCACCCCCTCCAGCGCCCGCGCCGCCTCGTCATAATAGAAGCGTTCCTCGCCCAGGGTGGACACCGGGACCAGCCCGTCGCCGCCCAGCCCCTCGACTGTCGCGAAGAAGCCGAAATTCTGCACCCCGGTGATTCGCGCCTCCACCAGATCGCCGACATGCGCCGCGAGGAAGGCCGCGACATAACGATCGACGGTCTCCCGCTCCGCCTCCATCGCACGCCGCTCATGCTGGCTGATCATCTCGCCGACGCGGCCCATATTTTCCTGGTCCTCGCCGCTCAGCGACGTCCGCTCGGGCGGCATGCCGCCCTTGGGCGCAGGCAGCTCCAGTCCATGCGCGCCGACCAGCGCTCGATGCACCAGCAGGTCGGCATAGCGCCGGATCGGCGAGGTGAAATGCGCGTAGGAGCCGAGCGCTAACCCGAAATGCCCCATATTCTGCGGGCTGTAATAGGCCTGGGTCTGGCTGCGCAGGATCTGCTCCATGATCTGGGGCTTTTCCTCCGCTTCGCCGATCCGGTCGATCAGGCGGTTGAAGGTGGAGGGCTTCACCACCTGCCCCAGCGCGAAATCGATGTCGAAGGTCGCGAGATAATCCTTGAGCGCGACCAGTTTCTCGCGGCTCGGCGGCTCGTGCACGCGGTACATCACCGGGGCCTTCTTCGCCTCCAGCGCCTTGGCGGCCGCGACATTGGCGGCGATCATGTAATCCTCGATCAGCATGTGCGCGTCGAGCCGCTCGCGCACCGCCACGCTGACGATCTTTCCCCGCTCGTCGAGCACCACGCGCCGCTCCGGCAGGTCCAGCGCCAGCGGATCGCGTGCCTTGCGCGCCTTCTGCAACAGCGCCCAGCAGGCCCAGAGCGGCTTCAGCGCCGGCTCCAGCAAGTCATGATCCTTCTGCCCGTTGATCGCCGCCTGCGCATCCTCATAGGCCAGCACCGCCGCCACCCGGATCACGGCGCGCGTGAAGCGCCACCCCGTCACCTTGCCCTGCGCATTGATGGTGAGGTGGCAGGCCATCGCCGCCCGGTCCTGCCCCGCCCGCAGCGAGCACATGTCGGACGACAGCTGGTGCGGCAGCATCGGCACCACCAGGTCGGGGAAATAGACGCTGTTCCCGCGCTTGCGCGCTTCCTTGTCCAGCGCGCTGCCCGGCCGCACATAATAGCTGACGTCGGCGATAGCGACGATCGCCTTGTATCCGCCCGGATTGGCCGCATCCTCGTCGGGAGCGGCCCAGACCGCGTCGTCATGGTCGCGCGCGTCCACCGGGTCGATCGCCACGATCGGCAGATGGCGCAGGTCCTCCCGCTTGTCCTCGTGCAGCGCCAGGGCGGAAGCGACCACCGCCTCCTCCTCAGCTCGCTCGGGAAAGACATGGGGGATGCCATGCTTGTGGATCGCGATCAGGCTGAAGCTGCGCGGCGCGAAGGGATCGCCCAATATGTCCGTCACCCGCGCCGAAATACGCGGCGGCCGCCCCACCGGCTCGGCCAGCACCAGGTCGCCGCGCTTCGCCGTGCCGGCATCGCTGATCGGAGTGTCCTTGCGGATGCGCTTGTCGACCGGGCGCAGCCACAGCTTGCCGCCCTCGCCTTCCTCGACCACGCCCAGCAGCTCCTCGCTGGCCTTGGCGAGCTTCTTCATCGGGTGCGCGACCCAGCCGCGCCCGGCCTCCTCGGTGCGAGCCAGAATGCGGTCGCCGATCGTCAGAGCGGATTGCCGGGTCTTGGGCTTGCCCCGCTCCACCACCCGCAACCGCGGCGCGGGCTGCCCCTCCGCCTCCCAGCGCTCCGGCGTCGCGATCAGGGTCGTGTCGTCGACATCGACGATCCGCAGCACCGTCACCTTGGGCACCCCTCCCATCTTGTGGAAGGCCCGCGCCGGGCCGATGTCGATCAGCCCCTCGTCCGCCATGTCCTTCAGCAGCGCCTTGAGCGCGATCTTCTCCTGCCCCTTGAGACCGAAGGCCTTGGCGATCTCCCGCTTGCCCGCCGGCTGGTCGGATTCCGCGATGAAGTCGATCACCTGCTGTCGCGTGGGGAAACCGGCCGGGCGGACCTTGGCGGATGTCTTGTTTTTCTGGGTCGATGCCATGGATCAGCTATAGGGACGGTCCCCGCCCTTCGCCAGTGTTCCATGGCGGCACGGCGCGGCCCGCTCGTTCTGCCCTGCATGTCTCGTCTTGCGCTACTCCTCCTCGTCCCGCTTCTCGCCGCCGCCGCCGATCCGCCGGCGGCGGCGCCGATCGACAAGGGCAAGGCCGAACATTATGTCTGGGGCGGGACCAATGACGGCTGGCATCTGGTGAAGCGCGACGGCATGTCGGTCATCCAGGAACGGCTGGCCCCCGGCGCGGCGGAGGTCCGTCACTATCATCAGCGCGCGCGGCAATTCTTCTATGTCCTCGCCGGCGAGTTCACCATGGAGGCGGGCGGAGAGACGTTCACCCTCTCGCCCGGCCAGGGCATAGAAATCCCGCCGGGCATGGCCCACCAGGCACAGAACCGGTCGTCCGCTCCGGTCGATATCCTCGTCAATTCGACGCCGCAAAGCCATGGCGACCGCGTGGAGGCGCCGCGCTGAACGGTTCCCGCTTTACGATCGGGTGCGCGCCATGCTTGAAGGCTGCGCATGACGAAACGCATCCTGCTGGCCCTCGGCCTTTCCGCCTCGCTCCTCCCTGCCGCCGCCCTCGCCCGCGAAGAGCGCTTCAGCGTCATCTTCGGGCAGAAGACCGTCGGCCACCTGATCGCCGACACCAACGGCGCGAAGACCAGCATCGACTACGATTACAAGAATAACGGTCGCGGCCCGACGATGAAGGAAGTGCTGGACGTCGACGCCAACGGCTTCCCGGCGAAATGGACGATCACGGGCACGACCACATTCGGCAGCAAGGTGAACGAGAGCTTCTCCCGCACCGGCGCGAAGGCGAGCTGGAAGGATTCGACTGGCCCCGGCAGCGCCGTGACCAAGGAACAGGCGATCTACGTCGCGCAGAGCGGCAGCCCCTGGGCGCTCGGCCTCTATGCCCGCGCCGTGCTGAAGGACGCCGACCATCGCCTGCCCGCGCTGCCTGGCGGCATCCTCTCGCTCGATCCGGCCGGCGACATGGGTGTAGCGGGCAAGGCGGGCACGGCCGCCGTCAAGGTTTATGCCCTGGGCGGCATCGACACCAGCCCCAGCTATATCGCGCTGGACGCCGACAATGCCCTCTTCGCCTTCATGACGCCCGAATTTGTCATCGTGCGCGAAGGCTATGAACAGGACGAAGCGAAGCTGCGCGCGATGGCCGAAAAGCTGTCGACCGAGCGCTATGTCAGCATCCAGCAGAAGACGGCGCATCACTATGACGGCCCCGTCCGCATCCGCAACGTGCGCATCTTCCAGCCGGACAGCAAGACGCTGTCCGCGCCTGTCTCGGTCCTGGTGAACGGCGATCGCATCGCCGCCATCGAGCCGCTGGACAGCCCCGCCACGCCCGGCGAAACCACCATCGATGGCGCGGGCGGCACGCTTCTCGCCGGCTTCAACGAGATGCACGGCCATATCGGCCAGGACGATGCGCTGCTGAACCTCATCGCCGGCATCACCACCGTACGCGACATGGGCAATGACAATGCGGTGCTCGACACGCTGATCAAGCGCATCGACGGCGGCACCATCGCCGGCCCGCATATCGTCCGCAGCGGCTTCATCGAGGGGAAGAGCCCGTTCAGCGCCAATAACGGCTTCGTCGTCGACAGCGAACAGGCGGCGGTCGATGCCGTCCGCTGGTACGCGGCGCGCGGCTATTGGCAGGTCAAGATCTACAACAGCATCACCCCCGCCTGGGTGCCCGCAATGGTGGCGGAGGCGCATCGGCTGGGCCTGCGCGTCGCGGGCCATGTCCCCGCCTTCTCCAATGCGGACGCGATGATGGCGGCCGGCTATGACGAAATGACCCATATCAACCAGTTCATGCTGGGCTGGGTCATCAAGCCGGAGGAAGACACCCGCACCCTCTTCCGCCTGACCGCGCTCAAGCGCCTTCCCGCGCTCGACCTCGACAGCGCGCCCGTGCAGAAGACGATCGGCACGATGGTGGAGAAGAAGATCGCCATCGATCCCACGATCGGCATCCACGAGATGCTGACCCAGAATCGCGACGGCCAGGTCCCGCCGGGCGCCGTGGATTATATCGACCATATGCCGATCGGCACGCAGCGCAGCCTCAAGAAGGCGATGGTCGACACCTCCGCGCCGGGCGACGATGCGGCCTATCGCGGCGCATTCGACAAGATCGTGGCGACGCTGACGATGCTCAATCGGCGCGGCGTCTTCATCGTGCCGGGTACCGACACGGGCGGCGCGCTCACCTATCATCGCGAACTGGAGCTGATGCAGAAGATCGGCATGACGCCCGGCGACATCCTTGCCCGGGCGACGCTGGAAACAGCTCGCTATATGGGACGGGGCGAAAGCTATGGGTCGATCGAGAAGGGCAAGCTCGCCGATTTCATGCTGCTGCCCGGCGATCCGGTGAAGGATCTGAAGGCGATCAAGTCCATCGCCATGGTGGTGAAGGACGGCGCCTTCTACTTCCCGGCAGAGGTCTATCCGGAATTCGGCATCACGCCCTTCGCGGACGCGCCCAAGGTGACGCCGGCGGGGAAGTGACAGGCTCCTAACCTGCGCTGGAAACCGACCCCAATTTCCACGCCCGGTCCCGCCATGCCTCCGCCAGAACGGGCATGGCGGCAAGCGCGCGTACCGCGTCGGGATCGGCGCGGTGGCCGCCGGCGATCAGCAACCGGAATACGCGCTCGATCGGCCATTCCGGTAGAGGCCGCTCCAGCAGTTCCATGCGGGTGCCGGCCTCCGCCTCACCCTCCCGGATCACGCGGAAATAGATGCCGCAGCGCGCCGTCCTGACGATCGTCGCCATGACGTCCCGCGCGCCGAACCGGTGATCCAGCTTCCAGCATGGCTGGCGCCCGTGGCTGACCTCCACCACGGCCGACCCGAAGCTGAAGCGGTCGCCCAGGCAGATCTCGGCCTCCGTCATCCCGCGCGAGGCGATGTTCTCGCCAAAGGCGCCCGGCGCATCCAGCAGCGGATGGCCCGGCTTGCGTTCGCGCCACCAGTCATAATGGTCCTGCGCATAGAGATGTACCGCCTTGTCCAGCCCGCCATGGTGGATGCGGTCCGCGACGGCATCGCCGCCCAGCCCCATCCAGGTGACCGGCACCGGGCCGTTCCGGGGGGATTTGGCGATCGCGCTATGATCGTCGCCACGAAAAGGGCGAGGCGTGCCGGTCAACAGTGCTTCGATGGTCAGGAAGGAATCGGCCATGCCCCGCTGTGCCACAGATGCAGCGGGGTTACGATGGCCGCTTCGCGGCGCGCGGCTATGCCGCGTCCAGTTCGGAGGCGAGCTTCAGCACCTCGCTGCCCGTGTCCGTCTTGACGAGGAACGCCGGGTTGCGGGCCGACCCGTTGCGGCTGACTTTAGACCCGTTGATGCTGCGTTCGACATGCTGCTCGAAGCGCTCGGCGATGCGCCCCCGGCCGACGCCCTGTCCCCAGTTCCACGTGACCCTCGTTCCTTTGCGAAAGCTCTTGGTCATTGGGGCATTCTCTCCTGTTTTGGGTGCAACCGCGCCGGCCGTTCATCCCGCAGCAAGGTTCAAATTCACGAAGGCGAAAGCGGTTCCCTTGGGTTTTCGCAAATGCTGCTGTAAGGGACCCCGATGAATGTCACAGGCCTGCGCGTCGCCCTGTTCAGCGGCAACTACAACTATGTGCGCGACGGCGCGAACCAGGCGCTCAACCGGTTTGTCGGCTATCTGCTGCGCCAGGGCGCGGCGGTCCGCATCTATTCCGCGACCACCAGCCACCCCGCCTTCGAGCCCACGGGCGACTTGGTGAGCGCGCCGTCCTTCTCCGTCCCCGGCCGCCGCGAATATCGGGTGCCATACCGTCTTTCCCGCGACGTACGCCGCGACCTCAAGGCGTTCGGCCCCAATCTGATCCATGTCTCCAGTCCCGATCCGCTCGGGCATCGTGCGATCAGCTGGGCGCGCGAGCGCAACATCCCGGCGGTGGCCTCCGTCCACACCCGGTTCGAGACCTATCCGCGCTATTACGGCCTCGCCTTTCTGGAGCCGCTGATCGAATCGCTGCTGCGCCGCTTCTACCGCCGCTGCGACGCGATCGTCGCTCCGTCCGAATCCATGGCGCAGCTCCTGCGCGAGCAGCGCATGAGCTACGACGTCGGCATCTGGACGCGCGGCATCGACCGGGAGATATTCCATCCCGGCCGCCGCGACATGGCCTGGCGCCGCTCGGTCGGCATTGCCGACGACCGACCGGTGATCGGCTTCGTCGGCCGGCTGGTGATGGAAAAGGGGCTGGACGTCTTCTCCGACACGATCGACCAGCTCGCGACGCGCCAGGTTCCGCACAAGGTGCTGATCGTCGGGGAAGGACCGGCGCGCGAATGGTTCGAAAACCGCCTGCCCGACGCCGTCTTCACCGGTTTCCAGAGCGGGCCGGACCTCGGCCGTGCCGTTGCCAGCATGGACATGCTGTTCAACCCGTCGATCACCGAGACCTTCGGCAATGTGACGCTGGAGGCGATGGCCTGCGGCCTGCCTACCGTGGCGGCGCGCGCGACCGGCAGCGAGAATCTGGTGACCGACCGCGTTACCGGCCGCCTGATCCGCCCTGGCGCGATCGGCGCCTTTGCCGAAGCGCTGTCCTCCTATTGCCGTAATCCCGAAGAGCGTATGCAAGCGGGAGCGGCCGCAATGGCGCGGGCCGAGCGCTATGGCTGGGATCAGGTGAACCAGGCGCTGGTCGACACCTATCTGCGCGTCATCCGCCAGCGAGCCCAAGGCGCGCGCCTCCGGTCGAGCCCGGTTCCCTAACGCATTTCCTTCCCTATATTCCGTTCGGGCTGGGCTTGTCGAAGCCCTGCTCTTCTCTTCAAGAAAGAACGGCCCTCCGACAAGCAGGGCGAACGGTAGAATGGAATGGCCGATCTCTTTGGCGGTGAGGATATTGGATCCAACACCGCGCCCGACACCGCCCCCCTCGCGGATCGCCTGCGCCCCCGCGCGCTGGACGATGTGGTGGGCCAGGACCACCTGACCGGCCCGGAAGGCGCGATCGGCCGCATGGTGGCCGCCGGCCGATTGTCCTCGATCATCCTCTGGGGACCGCCGGGCACGGGCAAGACCACCATCGCCCGCCTGCTCGCCGACGCCGTCGGCATGCGCTTCGAACCCATCTCGGCCGTCTTCTCGGGCGTCGCCGACCTCAAGAAGGTGTTCGCCACAGCCAAGGAGCATGCCCGGCGCGGCGAAAAGACGCTGCTCTTCGTGGACGAGATCCACCGCTTCAATCGTGCCCAACAGGACAGCTTCCTGCCCTTCGTCGAAGACGGCACGGTCACGCTGGTCGGCGCCACGACGGAAAATCCCAGCTTCGAACTGAACGCTGCGCTGCTCTCCCGCGCGCAGGTGTTGATCCTGCGCCGCCTGGACGCCGCCGCGCTGGAGCAGCTTCTCGATCGTGCCGAAGCCCTCACGGAACGCCCCCTGCCGCTCGCCCCCGCGGCGCGCGAGGCGCTGGTCGCCAGTGCCGACGGCGATGGCCGCTTCCTTCTCAATCAGGTCGAAACGCTCTATTCGATCGACATCCCTCAGCCGCTCGACCCGGCGGGCCTCTCCACCCTGCTTCACCGTCGCGTCGCCGTGTACGACAAGGACCGGGAGGGGCATTACAATCTCATCTCCGCGCTGCACAAATCCTTGCGCGGCTCCGACCCGCAGGCCGCGCTCTATTATCTCGCCCGCATGCTGACCGCCGGGGAGGAGCCGCTCTACGTACTGCGCCGCCTCGTCCGCTTCGCCACCGAGGATATCGGCCTTGCCGATCCGCAGGCCGTGGTCCAGTGCCTCGCCGCCAAGGACGCCTATGATTTCCTCGGCTCGCCGGAGGGCGAGCTGGCGATCGTCCAGGCCTGCCTCTATTGCGCCACCGCGCCCAAGTCGAACGCCGCCTATGCCGCGATGAAGTCGGCGTGGAAGTCGGCGCGCGAGACCGGATCGCTGATGCCGCCGCAGAATATCCTCAACGCCCCCACCCGCCTGATGAAGGACATCGGCTACGGCAAGGGCTATCAATATGACCATGACGCGGCGGAAGGCTTCTCCGGCGCGAATTACTGGCCCGAGGAAATGGCGCCGCAGACCTTCTACACGCCCACCGACCGCGGTTTCGAGGCGCGCGTGGCCGAGCGCATCGCCCATTGGAACCGATTGCGCGCGGAGCGGGACGCATGAGCCTCGATTGGGAAAGCGTCACCGCCTTCGCGCTCTCCCTGCCCGGGACCGAACTGGCGCCCTATTATGGCGGACCGTCGGTGAAGGTGAACGACCGCGCCTTCGTCATGCCGGGGCGCGAACCCGATTCCTTCTGTCTCGCGCTCGATCGGGACACGATCGCGATGCTGAAGGAGACCGCGCCGGAGACCTTCTGGCAGACGCCCCATTATGAAGGCTGGCCCGCCGTCCTCGTCCGCTACGACAGCCCCGACCCGGACCGGGTGCATGCGCTGATCGAGCGCTCCCACGCCTGGAACGCCGCTCGCCGCAAGCCCAAACCCCGCAGGACATGACGCCGCGCTTCGTCCGCTTCGCCGCGATCGACTGGTCGGGCGCAAAGGGCGCGCGCCACAAGGGCATAGCGGTGGCCCTCTGCACGGAAGGCGACGCGGTGCCCCGCCTGATCGCCAACCCGGCAGGCGGCTTCTGGTCGCGCGAAGCGGTCGCCGACTGGCTGGTCGCGGAAGCGGCGAAGGCGCCGACCCTGTTCGGCTTCGACTTCAGCTTCGCTCCGCCTTTCGTGGCGCGTGGCGCCTACCTGCCCGGCGACGCGGTGCCGGAAACCGGCCCCGATTTCTGGGCCTATGTCGACAGCATCTGCACGGACGTCGACCTGGGCGCGGCAAGCCTGCTGGAAAGCACCCATCGCCGCCATTTCTATTTCGGCAAGGCCGACGGGACGAAGGCCGCCTTCATGCACAACCGCCTGTGCGAATCGCATTATAATGCGCATGGCGGCAACAAGCCCTCCACCGTCTATGACGCGATCGGCGCGGCGCAGGTTGCCAAGGCGAGCTTCGCCGGCATGCGCCTGCTCCACCGCGTGCGCGGTCATGTGCCCATCTGGCCCTTCGACCCGCTGCCCGCGCCGGGCGCGTCGCTGGTGGTGGAGATCTACACCAGCATCGCCGCCCGCGCCGCCGGCCGTCCGAGGGGACGCACCAAGATGCGCGACCTCGCCGCCCTCAACGATGCCCTGCGGTCGCTCGGCAGCGCCCCCCATGAAGGGCTACCGCCCGACGACCACGGCGCCGATGCGCTGGTGACAGCCGCCTGGATGCGCGCGACCGCCCAACGCCCCGAACATTGGACGCCGGACCTGCTCGACCCGCATATCGCCGCAACGGAGGGCTGGACCTTCGGCGTGATCTGACGACGCTGCGCGCCTAACCACAAGGAACATCTTCCCATATCTTGCACATCATGGAAACGGTGAAAGCCTGACTTTCCCTCAGCGTTCGATAAGCAAGTTATCAAAGAAGACCGTCTGATGACCGCTCTTGTCCGGTGTTCTATATGCACCCAGTTCTATACTCATAGTATCAAGAACATTATAGTTCTTTGGAGAAAATCCCCAATGAACGACTTTGTCCACCTTTTTCTGCTTGTTCATCAAAAATATAACACGACCACCCATGCCGCCATCCCGCAATGGTGATGATGTGATTTGGAAGGTGTATGTGTTCCATGCCCCCTTTTGGATCGCCCCCCTGTAAAGAACTGTATTGTCCCGAGTATCGAACCAGACGAATTTCTGCGCATCGGGGTTGCGGATCGCGATCACGAATTCTTGGATGTCAGGCGAAAGGTTCCTTCTTTTGCTACGAGGCACAATGTTGAGAGCAATCACCGGCCCACCTGGGCGGTTGCCCGCGCCAGTTTTGGCAACGCTCTGAGGCTGAAAAATTTGGAAATGAAGCAAAGCGTGCAAAGGTGTATCATAATTTCTGTCCAGCTTCATATCGAAGCTGATCTTGGTCGTTCGACCGTCGCCGATGCGCAAGCGACCGCTTTCACCTCCGGGCAGGGGTCTTTTATGCGACCAGAAGGGGAACATGATCTTGTTCTTGGCCGCTCCTGGCTTGCTTGGATCTAGAGAAACCCTAAGGCAACCCGGCGGTGATTTGCATCCTTCGGATACGACCGCAGGTCGATCCTTTGCCTGAGTGCCAGGATCAATCGTGGCTTTATAGTTGAAAGCATTCCCGCCCCGCATCACTGCGGATGCCACCCCGTCCACTCTCTGCCCGCGATCGAAGTCGATGTAGAGACGGCGCTTCATGGACGCATTTAGGGCTGACGGAGCCAATAGGGCCACGGATATGGCCAAGGTTAAGGACTTGTGACGCACTCGGTTATCCTCAAAGAAGGCTTGACCCCGCAAAAGCCGCACGGCAGATCATGATGACCCGTTCAACGCGTGCACCAGTCAAAGGTTCTATATCAGAGGCAATTTATAAATGCGTGTCGAAACTGCCGGACAATTACCTATCGAGCCGCTCGGTTATCCGACGACGCAGATTTGTAGCACATACCGGGGTTTGACCGTTTATCCCTATATATTCAAGAATGGCAAGTTCACCGGAGGCTTCACGGCAGACGAGTTGCCGGTGGAAGCGCGGATACCCAACAGGAAAGGGTTTCGAGACGAGCCCGTGAGAGACCCGGTCCGCGCTCATGCACGCCTCAGCGGACGCTATCTGTTCGCAGGCCCCGTATGGAATCATTTTGGTCACATATTGACGGATTCCCTTCATCGCCTCTGGCCGGTAGTTGACGAACCGGGTCTCTATAACGGCATAATTTTCCTACAGGTTCCCAATCTGCGTGCTCCGAAGGATGGAGCAGTCAAAATGCCTCAACTTGCGCTTGATTTGATGACACTGATGGGCATTCCGGAAGACATTCCCCGCTTCTACGTTACAGAGCCCACGACTGTGGAACAACTGGACGTCCCAGTCATGGGTTCGTCCACCCGGCTCGGCACAAACCCATTCTACCGCCGATATCTGAAAACGTATCAGGAAAATATTCACACTGCCGTAAAGTCGCTGATAGAAAAAGCACCAAGTCATTTATTCTATAGCCGGAGCCACGCGCTACGTGATGGCGGTGTCCTTGGGATTTCCTATTTCGAAGATAGACTCAGAAAAAAAGGCTTTGTCAGTTGCGTGCCGGAGGAGATGAGCCTCAAGATGCAGTTCGCCTATGTCATGGCGGCGGAAAAGATCATTTTTGAGGAAGGCAGCGCGATCCACATTACTGACATTCTGTCTTCCATTCCCGGCCGGACCTATATGCTCAGACGGCGGCCCGTTGGTGACGTGTTTTCAACCTCGCTCAAACCGCGCGCTTCCGCGTTTATCAACCTGGTTGCGCCAGACAATGTGCAACTCCTACCCGATCGCTCCGGAAATATGAGCCCGGCATGCCTTTCCTTCTATAAGAGACCCGATGCTGTTTCGGAATCCCTTGTAAAACACGGCTTTGAGATCGGAGATTTCGACCAAGAAGCTTACAGGAAGGCCGAACGCAGGGATCTTAACAGCGCGGTGACGAAGTCGGTTTTCAGCCGGGTCTGTCAGCGCCTTCAGGGGTAAAAACGATGAGGAGCATGGCCCTTTCTCCGTCGAACTCGGCGACGAGGGCGATGACGAGCGCAACATCGGTCTGAACTACGAACAAGAATGCCTTGGATGCGCCCCTGGCGCCCCTCGGAGTGCCGCAACCGAACAGGGCGCGCATGAGAATGCCAAGATTGAACCCGGCGACGTGGATCAAATAACGCTTGTGAACATTCTCGCGCCCGCGCAGCCACGCGCGGCGCATGCCGCCGCGATCCAGGACGTGGGCAAAGCTACGCTCGACCATCTCACCACGCTTGCGCATCGCCTTGCGTCCGACGGCGGATTTCAGGCGAGACCGATTGGCGTAGACGGCCTTCTGGGCAGCCTCGTCGCCGTGCCAGCGCAGATATCCATTCGGCGGTGCCGGCTCGGCGATGCGCGTCTTCCAGATGTCGCCGTCGAGACCCTTGAGGAGCTCGCGCGAATGATAGCCTTTATCGGTCACAAGATCGCAGGGATCCCCGGACGTCGGCGCCAGGCCAATGTCGGCGAGGTTGCGTGCTGCCGTCTCCAGCGTGGCGTCGAGCGTTGTCGTGTCGCCCTTGTCGGCCGGGTGGATCGGCGCTGCCACGATAACACCCGTGTCGAGATCGACCGCGTGTTCGGGCTTGTAGGCCAGACGCGTCGAGCCGTTCTTCATCCGCGCGACCTTCGCGTCGGGATCGGTCTTGCTCGCCCAGTCCGCATTCGACAGCTTCTTGCCCTTGCGTTTGCGATCGAGCCGGACAAGGTCGTCGATCGTCGGCGTGTCGATGCCGCTCTCTTGCGCCATGCGCACCAGCATCTCGCGGTAGGTCTCGCCATTGTCACGCCGCACGATGGTACGCAGCGCGGCGTTCGCCTCCATGGTCGAGCCATCGACGCCGATCCGCTCGCCTTTCACCAGATCGTGCCCGGCGACGAGGGCCAGTACCCAGCCGAAGATCTGGTCATGTACCTCGTGCGGCAGGCGGCTCCGCGTCTTCGACAACCAGCTATGATCAGGGACCTTGTCGCGGCTCGACAGTCGCAGGAACTCCCGCAGCGACAGCGAATCCGAACAGCGCCAGACAATCCCGCGTTCGCTGTCGATGCCCTCGAAATAGCCGATCAGCAGCATGCGGAAATAGCGGCCCGGCGGCAGCGACGGGGCTCCCATCCGCGGCGCATAATAGGGCTTGCACGTCTTCTCGACAAAGCCATCGAAGCCCGCCTCGGCCAGCAGCTTCTGGAGCTTGTCGTAGAAAACATGCCCCGGTGAACGCGGTATCTCCGCCCACGTCACGATCAAATCGGACTGGACCTCGCTATCACGCCCCATCGCCATCGCCGCTAACCCGCCAGACAATCCCACTGCCGCACTGAATCAGCCACCGCCGACTTCGTCAACGGCCTGTTAACCGCTCCCCGGCGGGGAATGAAGAGATTAAGCAGCAACGGCTTTCTCTCTGGGAGGCATTCCAGACAGGCAATGGCTAAGTAAAGCCTGCGGCCTATAGTATGTCCGTTTTTTCGCGTTGACCGGATTTACCGCCTTCTCTAGGCAAACGCCACCGCGCCGGCTTAGCACAGTGGTAGTGCAGCGGTTTTGTAAACCGAAGGTCGGGGGTTCGAATCCCTCAGCCGGCACCAGTGGGCTCTTCATGCCTTCTTTCGGAAGCGGTGTATCCGATGCCCCAAAAACAAAATGGGGACCGGCATCGCTGCCGGTCCCCACGTCCGTCGGACTTCCCGATCCGGCTCCTTGCGGCGCCCGATCGTTGTTCCGGCGTGCACGATGCGGGCTCCAGAGGATAGCGCACCGCTTTGCTCCGGTTCGCGGCCACAGGCCGCCTTCCTTCGCATGTCTCCGTCATCCCTGCCCGACGTTCACTTTCGCGCGTACCCGGCAGGCACTTTCGGAAACCCGTCCAGCGCTTGCCGCTTCCCGAAGGAGGCGCCGCCCGCCGGCCGCTCGGACATCGCATAAGCGGCTGATTGCTCAACTGCTGTCGGTTCGAATTGCTTCTTGCCGGCTGTTCCGATAAGGGGATGCTGCCATCAATCCCGAGTCGCACCAAGCAGATTCGAACGGATGAACGTTCCGGCACACACCAAAGCTGTGGATTACTGTGGATAAGTTTTGCCCGCCTACCGGTCGGGCGCCCATCCTTCTTCCGCCAGCGTGAACCCGGCGAAATCGAATCCGGGAATCACGGTGCAACTGACCAGCACCCACCCGCCCTGCGGCTCGGCCGCCTGCCATTGCCCAGCCGGGACCAGCGCCTGGGGAATCTGCCCCGCCACCACGTCCGGTCCCACCGCAATATCGCGCGCCGCTTCCCCCTCGGCTGCCACGGACAGCAACAACGGCGCGCCCGCGTGCCAGAACCAATGCTCGTCGGCATCGACCTTGTGCCAATGCGACCGCTGCCCTTCGTCGAGCAGGAAAAGAATGGCCGTTCCAGCGGCCCGCTGCCCCGGCTCGGCGGCCGCTCGCCAGGTCTCCCGATACCAGCCGCCTTCGGGATGAGGCGCCAGCGCCAGCGCCTCGATCAAGGCCTGCGCCGTCGATCCGTCGCTACCCGTCATCGCCTCACCTCAAAATATATTGCTTCCGAAACAAGCCATTATCCTGTTGCCGTATGTTCATGCAACCGCAGCCAATAAGAAGGGGTTGAACCGGCAATTCACGCATTTTTGGAGGAGATGATCATGCGTAAAGCCCTTATGGCCCTGGCCGCCGTCTCGCTGGCCGTTCCTGTTTCCATGGCCGTCCCGACGGACGGCGCGCAGGCCCGCAAGCATTATCGCTACAAGGAATGGCGCGGCCGTGACGGTCGCACCTATTGCCGCAAGTCGGACGGTACCACCGGCCTCATCATCGGCGGCGTCGGCGGTGCGCTGGTGGGCCGTGCGATCGACACGCGCGGCGACCGGGCGACCGGCACCATCCTGGGTGCGGCCGGCGGTGCGCTGCTCGGCAAGGAAATCGACAGCAAGCGCCGTTGCCGCTGAGGCTTCGGCGCTAGTCGACGCCAACGAAAAGGGCGGCCTTCCGAGGGGAAGGCCGCCCTTTTCAATGAATCGGCGAGAAGCTTATTCAGACGCGCCGCTGGCTGCGCCGCGGGCCTCTTCCACGCGGAAGGCGACGTCCTGGCCGCCCGAAACGCCCGAAACGCGGCCGTTCTTGACGGCCAGGTTGAACGCGACGGCGTCAGGGAAACGACGACCCGAGATGACCTTCCCGGCCTTGGTGTCCTTCACCTCGTACACATAGGTGTAGCCTTCGTGGGTGAAACGCTGCTTGCCGGCTTCCTGGGCAGCGGCGGGCAGGACGATGGCGCTCAGGGCGCCGGCGAGAACGAACTTGGACAGCATTCGCATAGGTGTGCTCCTTGTGAATGCCGATCAAACACCTCTGGATATTCTTGTTCTGTTGAACGCCATGTATGTTGCGATGCGGTATCGCTTCAATCGCAAAGCACGTCGATCCGATTGCAGCAAATGCAATGCTGTTTCGCGCCTGCAATATCCTGCGTTGCGCCTCAGGCCCGGGACAGCGACAGAATATGTCGGAACTCCGCCTCGGTCAGCGGCGATACCGACAGGCGCGATTGCCGGATCATCACCATCCCCGCCAGCGCGGGGTCCGCCTTGATGGTCTTGAGTGTCACCGGCTTCGCCAGCTTTTCCCTGGGCGCCACATGAACCGCGATCCACTTGCCCGTCTCGTCGGTGCTGTCGGGCGCTGCCTCCTCGACGATCTCCATGATGCCGACCGCTTCCAGACCGATATTGCTGTGGTAGAACAGCGCCAGGTCGCCCTTACGCATCGCCTTCATGTTGAGCTGCGCCGCGTGGTTGCGGACGCCGTCCCACTCCGCCTTCCCCTTCTCGACCAGGTCGTCATAGGAAAAGACGTCGGGCTCCGATTTCATCAGCCAGTAGTTCATCGCTTCTCCTTGCATCAGCGGCCGGAGGCGATCAAGGAGGGCCTATGGGAATGCCGCGCTTCGCCGGATCGGCCGCGGCACATAGTGCGATCTGGAGATATCAGGTGTCGGAATCGGTACTGGAACGGGTGCCCGTCCTGTCGATGGCGAACATGACGAAGCAGGATTTCGCCGCGGCCTTCGGCGAATCCTTTCAGCGCTTCGGCTTCGCCATGGTCCGGGACCATGGCATGGACATGGAACTCATGGACGAAGGCTGGGCCCTGGCGCGCCGGTTCTTCGCCTTGCCGGAGGAAACCAAGCGCCGCTATGACGCCGCCGCCAATGGCGGACAGCGCGGCTACACCGCCTTCGGCGTGGAGATCGCCAAGGGCGCGAGCGAAAACGACCTCAAGGAATTCTGGCATGTCGGCCGCGACCTGCCGGCCGGCGATCCGCTCGCCGAAGCCATGCCGCCCAATGTCTGGCCGGCGGAAATGCCGGAATTCAAGCCCGCATTCAGCCGTCTCTATGCCGAGTTCGACCGCGTCGGCGGCGAGTTGCTGTCGGCGATCGCCCTCTATCTGGGGCTGCCCGAGCGCTGGTTCGATTCCGCGATCGAAAACGGTAACTCGATCCTGCGCCTTCTCCACTACCCGCCGGTCTCGCCGCAGGCGCCCGGCATCCGTGCCGGCGCGCATGAGGACATCAACCTCATCACCCTGCTGCTGGGGGCCGAGGAAGGCGGGCTGGAGCTGCGCGACCGCGACGGCAACTGGCTGCCGGTGGTGCCGCCCCCCGGCGCGCTCGCCATCAATGTCGGCGACATGCTGCAGCGGCTGACCAATTACCGCCTGCCTTCCACCAGCCACCGCGTCGTCAATCCGCCGCCGGAACGGCGCGGCCATGCACGCTATTCCATGCCCTTCTTCCTGCACCTGCGCCCGGATTTCCTGATCGACGCCCTGCCGCAATGCGTGGATGCGGACCATCCCCGCCGCGACCCGCCGATCACGGCGCACGATTATCTGGCGGAGCGCCTGCGGGAAATCGGGCTGATCAAGGGAAAGTAGGCGACTATATCTTCTGGAACAGCATCCGCCTTCGGCCACATTCCGTCATCCCAGCAAAAGCTGGGATCCCACTTCTTCTGGCGCGATGTGAAGAAAAGGAAAGAGAGATCCCAGCTTTCGCTGGGATGACGGTAGCGGATACTCATCTCCCACCCTACCCCTTCCGGCCATTTGGCCCCGAGGCTTGCATAGGACGGAATCAACCATCACGTATCCGGGCGGCCTATTTCCGCCAGCGCCCCAAGGTAATCCCGATCTCCTCGCCGCGCTCGCTCAGCGCCAGCTTGACGATCTTCACCTCGACATGGCGCACCTTGTCGTCCTGCAGGAAGATCGTGTCGATGATATGGTCCGCCACCGCCTCGATCAGGGTGAAATGCTGGCCGTCGGGCAGCGCGCCCGTCGCGGCATGCTTCAGGTCCATATAGTTTTTCGACCGGGACAACGGGGTCACGGGATCATAATGGTCCGCCACCTTCAGCCGCGCGCGGATCGAGATGCGCAGCGGCTGCGGCAGATGGGTTTCTTCCGAATAGATGCCGGTGAGGACATCCACGTCCAGATTGCTGACCTCCAGCGTCAGAAAATCGTCAAGCCCGCTCGTCATAGCCTGCCATTCGGGCGGCCGAGAGGACTCGCGCCAGCCCAGTTTTTCCTTTTCATTTGCGGCCCAGGCGCTAAAGCCCGCCGCTTCCGGCGCGGTCCATGCGCCATTGATGGCGGATCGGCAAGACGTGTCAGTGATGGTGCCCCTCGACAAGGTAGCGGAAGGCGAGGTCGAACGGCTGCTCGACGCGGCTTTCGGGCCCGACCGGCACGGCCGCACGGCCTATCGCATCCGCGCCGGCATGGCATGGCTGCCGCAGCTTTCCTTCGCCCTGCTGGACGATGACGGCCGGCTGATCGGCACGCTCCAAAGCTGGCCCGTCGCGTTGACCCAGGAAGACGGCAGCCAGTCGCCGCTGGTGATGGTCGGCCCGGTCGCGGTGCATCCCGACGCACAGGGGACGGGGCATGGCCGCGCGCTGATGGACGCGGTCGTCGCGGCCGCACGCGCGCAGCGCAGCGATCCGCTGATGATGATCGGCGATCCCGAATATTATGGCCGCTTCTGGGGCTTCTCCGCCGATGCCACGTCCGGCTGGGACGCGCCCGGCCCGTTCGAGCCTCGCCGCCTGCTTGCCTTGTCGGTCGATGGCCGCGCTATCGGCGGCGCCGGGATGCTCGGTCCGCGAGTCGTCGTCGCCGCCTGATTTCCCTTTTGCGTTCGCGGCGTGCCGATCCTATCTGCTCCTGATGCCGATGGAGCCGCTACCCGACCTCGCACCCCTCTCGCTGGCCGACATCGCGCGCCTGCACGCGGAACGCCGCCTGCCGCCGGTGGAGCAGTGGAACCCGGCCCATTGCGGACATAGCGACATGCGCATCGCCCGCGACGGCACCTGGTTTCACCAGGGATCGCCGATCGGACGGGAAGCGATGGTGCGCCTCTTCTCCACCATATTGCGGCGCGAGTCCGACGGATCGCATGTTCTGGTGACTCCGGTCGAGAAGCTGACGATCGACGTGGAGGACGCCCCTTTCCTGGCTGTGGAGGTCAAGAGCGAGGGCGAAGGCCGGGATCGCAAGCTCGCCTTCCGCCTCAACACCGGCGATATCGTCGCCGCCGGCCCGGACAATGCGCTCACGATCCGGCAGGGCGAGGATGGCCCCCATCCCTATCTCCATGTGCGCGGCGGGCTGGAGGCGCTGGTCGCGCGCAGCGTCTATTATGAGCTGGTGAACCTTGCGCTGGACGACGCCACCGACCCCGTCGGCCTGTGGAGCGACGGCGCCTTCTTCCCGCTCGGCGATCCGGCATGACGCTCGCCGATCGTCTGCGCCTCGCGCTGGAGGAAGGCCATGGCCGCGGCCTCGACCTGATCGCCGCCGACATCCGCGATCCCCGCATCACGGACGACATCGTGCTCGCGCCGGCAGCGGTGCTGGTCGCCATCACGGACCGCCCCGATCCTGGCCTGATCCTCACCCAGAGATCCGCCACGCTGCGCAAGCATGCCGGCCAGATCGCCTTTCCTGGCGGCCGCGTCGAAGCGGAGGATGCGGACGAGGTCGCAGGCGCACTGCGCGAGGCGCAGGAGGAGATCGGCCTCGATCCCGGACTTGTCCAGATCATAGGAACGTCGGATCGCTATCACACCTTCACCGGCTTCGACATCGTGCCCGTACTGGGCGTGATCCCACCCGACATCCCGTTGGTGCCGCAGCCCGGCGAGGTGGAGGACTGGTTCGAAGTTCCCCTCCGCCACGCGCTCGACCCGGCAGCCCGCGTCAAGAAGTCTATCGAGTTTCAAGGTTTTGAGCGGCATTATTACGAGATCATGTGGCAGGACCGCCGCATCTGGGGCGTCACGGCGGCCATCCTCGCCAACCTGTCCTACCGGCTCGGCCATGACCGGCTTGCTGCCTGAGGCCCCCTGGCAGCACCGCCCCGGGCTCGACGCCCTGCTCGCCGCGCTGGACGCGGATCGGGGCCTTGCCCGCTATGTCGGCGGCGCCGTCCGCGACACCCTGTTGGGCCTGCCGGTCAGCGATCTCGACATCGCCACCGCCTTGTCGCCCCAGGCCGTCGTCGAGCGGCTCGAGCGTGCCGGGATCAAGGCGGTCCCGACCGGCATCGACCATGGCACCATCACTGCCGTCTCCTCCGGCAGCCCTGTCGAGATCACCACCCTGCGCCGCGATGTCAGCACCGACGGCCGGCGCGCGACCATCGCCTATACGCAGGACTGGCGCGAGGACGCGGCTCGGCGCGACTTCACCATCAACGCCCTTTACGCCGATCCGCTTACCCGCGAGATCACTGACTATTTCGGTGGCGTCGAGGATCTGGCGCAGCGCCGCGTCCGCTTCATCGGCGATCCCGCCGCGCGCATCGCCGAGGACCATCTGCGTATCCTGCGCTATTTCCGCTTCCTCGCCCGCTTCGGCCGGGAGGAGCCCGACGCCGCCTCCTATGAAGCCTGCCGCACTGCCGCCAACAGCCTGATGGCCCTGTCGCGCGAGCGAATCGCGGACGAGCTGCTGAAGCTGCTCGCCACCGCCGCGCCGCTACGGGCGCTGCAGCTCATGGTGGACGGCGGCATCCTCCTGCCCGTGCTGCCGGAGGTCGACGCGGGGGGTATAGACCGTCTCGAAGCCCTGATGACGCGCGAGGCCGCTTCGGGCATCGCCCCTTCGCCCGTCCGCCGCCTTGCCGCGCTGCTGCCGCCGGATGCCGCCGTGGCGGATGCGGTGGGAGCCCGGCTCAAGCTTTCCAACAAGGCCCGCAAGCGCCTGATCGTCGCGCTGGAGCCATCTTCTGGCGGGGAATCCCCCCAGGCGCTCGCATTCCGAATCGGTGTGGAGGGCGCGGTCGACCGCCTGCTGCTCGATCCCGCCGCTCCGGTCGACAGTCTCGCCGCGCTACAGGACTGGACGCCCCCCACGCTGCCGATCGGCGGCGGCGCGCTGATCGCGCGCGGCCTGCCTGCCGGCCCGGATGTCGCGCGAGCGCTGGGCGAAGTGCGCGACCAGTGGGTCGCCGAGGGCTTCCCCGGCGCCGACCGCGTCGCCGCGATCGCCGATCAGACCGTCTCGAAATTCCAGCGCGCGCGCCAATAGTCGAAGGCATCCGCCTCGTTCATCGGTCGCGCGAAATAATAGCCCTGCCCCTGCCAGCAGCCCAGTTCCTGCAGCGCGTGGGCCAGTTCCTGCGTCTCGATGCCCTCGGCCGTCACATGCAGGTTGAGCGATTCGGCCAGCGACAGGATGGTCCGCACGATCACCGCCTTGTCGCGGTCCTGCAGCATCGTCGACACGAAGCTGCGGTCGATCTTCAATATGTCGATCGGCAGGCTGTGCAGGCTGGCAAGGTTGGAAAAGCCCGTGCCGAAATCGTCCATCGCGATCGACATCTGCAGATCCTTGAGCGCGAACAGCAGTTTCCGCGCCTTGTCCGGATCGGCGATGATCGCGCTCTCGGTCAACTCGGCGGTCAGACGCTTGCCCGCCACGCCCGAATAGCGCAGCGCCTCCTCGAAGATCGAGGCGACGTCGTCTCGCGCCATCTGGATCGGGGAGAGGTTGACGTTCACGCCCACCGGCAGCGGCTGGCCGAATTTCGCGTCCCAGCGGCTCAGCGCCTGCGCCGCCTCATAGGCCGCCCAGCGTCCGAGCGGCGTGATAAGCCCGCTTTCCTCCGCCACCGCGATGAACTCGGCCGGCGAGACGTTGCCCAGTTCCGGGTCGGACCAGCGCGCCAGCGCCTCGAACCCGGTGATCTCGCCGGTCTGGAGGTGGATCAGCGGCTGATAAGCCAGCGTCATCTCGCCCTGCGCCAGTGCGTCGCGCAGCCGGCTCTCGACCGAGAAGCGCCGCTGTGCCTCCTTGAGCACGCCGTTGCGGTAGATCTCCACCTTGCCGCTGCGCTTGGCGATCTTCACCGCCGCCTGCGCCTTGCGCACGATGTCGTCGGGATCGTCCTGCAGGCTGGTGGAAAGCGCGCAACCGATCGCGCAGTCCACGCGAATCTGCAGGTCGCTCAGCCGAATGGGCGAGCTCAGCGCATCCCTGATCCGCTGCACGATGTGAAGGGCGTCCGACAAGCCATTGTTCAGGCGCGCGAATATCGCAAAATCATTGCCGCCGATGCGGGCAAGAACGTCGCCCTGGCGCAGGCTGGTCTTCAACCGCTTGGCAACGGTGATCAGCAATTCGTCGCCCGCCATCGGCCCCAGCGATTCGTTCACCCGGCTGAACCGGCTGAGGTCGATCGCGATGATGCCGAATTGCGCCGTGTCCGGCCAGGGAAGGTTGGCGAGCCGATCGTCGATCTCCTCGCCGAAGCCGGTACGGTTTGGCAGCGCGGTCAGCCCGTCGGACAGCAGCTCGCGACGCAGGTTCTTTTCGATCGAGCGTTCGCTGGTGCGGTCGGTGGCGGTCAGCAGATAGCGTTCGGGCTGCTCGTCCGTCGCAGGCAGGCGTCCCAGCGTACAAAGGAAATATTCGGGGCCCAGCGCCGTGTCGCGACGAAATTCGAAGCTGTCCGTCTGCCGGCCCGATGCAATGAACCGGCCGATCCGTTGCCCCATTTCCCCGACGAATCGTGGCCCGCCCTGGTCCGCCCCCATCCTCTTGCGATATGCGTCGACAAAGGCGTCATTGGCCTCCAGCATCCGGAGCTTGCCGTCATCGAAGGAGAAGATCGCCGCCGCCTGAGCGAGCGCGGCGAGCCAATCCGATTTGCAGCACATGGACGCCAGGTGCACGCTCTCCTCCTCGGGCGAGATATCGCCGATCGGCTCAGATGGCCAGTTTCGCACCGACGCAGGTTCCATAGCTTCCGGGCCTTATCGGTCAGGAGTAAATTTTCCGGAAACGCTGTTGTAAAGGGGCATGTGACGGAAGGCGACGTTCGACGATGATCCCGCCATGGACGAAGCCCCCTCCCTCCTTCTCCCGCGAGCGGGAAAGGATATGGAGCCTTGCCAGCTTGCTGGCAGGCGCGGTTGGATGAGGGCTCTTCCTCTTCGGTGAAAAGAAGATACCTGCCCTGCCCCCGCTCGCGCCGCCGAAACGGCCCGGACACAAGTCCTTCCAATGTAGGATTTCCCATGATCTATCATGGGGATGGTCCCTGCATCGCTCCGCCCTTCACGCCATCATCCGCATCCGCCGATCCGCAGGCACTTTGCCGATGCAGCCCTGTCGCCTGACTGTCGCGTCGCTGTGATCTTCCCGTTACCCAACTGTCGCGTCGATGGCGCGCCCGTGACGCACACCTGTCGCGTACCTGTCGCTTCGCAGGGGCTTTTCCGTTACTTTTCGCCCGAAACGTCCGACGACACCGTGAACTTCGCTCCGGCGTTTCGCTGGCGCGCCGAAATTCACTCGCCGCTCCGTTCCGCCCACGGCGCTTCAGAACTTGTTGTCGCGCGGAAATCCGTTCGGCGGCATCCGTCCCGCCGCGCCCCGCGCCACGCGCCAGGGGAGCATGTCGGGCTCTGTGCGGGTCCGCCCCGTTTCGCCGCCCATGGTCCAGCTCAGCCCGTCGGCCAGCCGGAAGGCGATGGCGTCGGACAGCCCACCGTCGCGATAGCGCTGCATCTGCACGCCCTGCCCCCGCGCCATGCGCGGCATCTCGCTCAGCGAAAAGACCAGCAGCTTGCGATTCTCGCCGATTACCGCGACGCTGTCCGCCTCCGCCGCAATCGGGTGGACGACGGCCAGCTTCGCGCCGGCGCGGACATTCACCACCTGCTTGCCCTTGCGGGTTTCGGCCATGATGTCGGCCACCGCCGCGATGAAACCGCGCCCGTCCGACGATGCCAGCAGCAGATCGCCGCCAGTCCGCGCCGGCAACAGCGCGACGATCGCGCCCTCATTGTCCATGTCGATCAGCGACCGCACCGGATCGCCGAACCCTCGGCCGCCCGGCAATTTGTCGGCCCCCAGAGTGAACACCCGCCCGCTGCCCGTCGCGAGCAGCAGCTTGTCGGTCGTCTGCGCGTGGAAGGCGAACATCGGCCCGTCGCCTTCCTTGAACTTCAGCGTGTCGGCCGAGGCCAGATCGCGATGGCCGCTCATCGCCCTGATCCAGCCCCGCTCGGACAGGATCACGGTGATCGGCTCGCGCTCGATCATCGCCTCCAGCGGAATCTCCCGCGCCGGCGCTGCCTCTTCGACAAGCGTGCGGCGCCTGCCATGGTCGGTTTCCGGCCCGTATCGCTTGCGCAGTTCGGCCAGATCGCGCTTCAGCCGTGTGCGTTGACGCGCAGGACTCTCGACCAGCTTGGTGAGATCATCCCGTTCCTTCAGCAATTCGCCATGCTCGCGCCGCAGTTCCATCTCCTCCAGCTTGCGCAGGGATCGCAGCCGCATGTTGAGGATCGCTTCGGCCTGGCGGTCGTTCAGGCTGAACTCGGCCATCATCACCTCCTTCGGCTCGTCCTCGGTGCGGATGATCTCGATCACCCGGTCGAGGTTGAGATAGGCGATGATATAGCCGTCGAGCAGTTCCAGTCGCGCCGCGATCTTGTCGAGCCGATGCTGGGCCCGCCGCACCAGCACATCGATCTGGTGCTTCAGCCATTCGACCAGCACCTCGCGCAGGCCCATGACGCGGGGAGTGTGCGTCGCATCCAGCACATTCAGGTTGAGGCCAAAGCGGGTTTCCAGGTCGGTCAACCGGAACAGGCTGTCCATCAGCACCTGTTCGTCGACGGTCCGTGCGCGCGGTTCCAGCACGATGCGGATCTCCGCGTCGCTCTCGTCGCGCACATCGGCCAGGATCGGCAGCTTCTTCTCGTTGATCAGCGCCGCGATCTGCTCGATCAGCTTCGACTTCTGCACCTGGAAAGGGATTTGCGTGACCACCGCGACCCAGGTGCCGCGCCCGCCCTCTTCCTTGTGCCAGCGCGCCCGGGTGCGGAACGCGCCGCGCCCCGTGGCATAGGCTTCGGAAATGATCGCCGGGCTGTCGACCAGCACGCCGCCGGTCGGGAAATCCGGGCCGTGCACGATCGTCATCAACCGGGCATGGTCCGCCTCCGGCTCCTCGATCAGCAGGCTGGCGGCGTCGATCAGTTCGGCGACATTGTGCGGGGGGATGCTGGTCGCCATGCCGACGGCGATGCCGCTGGCGCCATTGGCGAGCAGGTTGGGGAACAGGCCGGGAAAGACCTCCGGCTCTTCGTCCTCGCCATTATAGGTGGGGCGGAAATCGACGGTGCCCTCGTCCAGCCCCTCCATCAGGTCGGCGGCGGCCTGCGTCAGCCGCGCCTCGGTGTAGCGCATCGCCGCCGCATTATCGCCGTCGATGTTGCCGAAATTGCCCTGCCCGTCGACCAGCGGGGTGCGCAGCGAGAAATCCTGCGCCAGCCGCACCATCGCGTCATAGACGGACGCATCGCCATGCGGATGATATTTGCCGATGACGTCGCCCACCACGCGCGCGCATTTCTTGTAGGACGTGGTGTTGCGGGCAGGATTGGCCGCCAGGATGTCGGGATTGGCCCCCGACGGTTCCATCCGCAACAGCCGCATCGCCCACAGCAACCGCCGATGCACGGGCTTGAGCCCATCGCGCAGGTCGGGCAGCGACCGCGCCGTTATGGTGGAAAGCGCATAGACCAGATAGCGCTGCGAAAGCGCATCGTCGAACGGGTGATCCTTGATGGCATCGAACGGGTCGCGGAAATCAGTCATCGGGTGCGGGATAGCAGGGCCGCGGCCGGCGTCAAAGCGGGATCAAAGGCCAAGCGGCGGGGAGACTAGCGCGGCAGGAACCGGCCTTCCGGGTCCGCCGCGATCTCCGCCGCGAACTCGGCGCTGATCCAGTCGCGGAACGCCTTCACCTTGGGGATGTTGCGGGATCGCGGCGGATACACCACCCAATAGCTACCCTGTTCGCGCACATAGGAGGGCACCGCCTCGACCAGCAGCCCCGCCTCCACTTCCGCTTTCCACAGGAAGAGGTTGACGATCGCCACACCCTGCCCCGCCAGCGCGGCGCGCCCCTCCATCACTTGGGAATCAAGGGCAATGCCCCGCATCGGCACTTCGCCGTCGACCTCTACCTTCATGGCAGCGAACCATTCATGCCACCACATGTCGTCCGGCGACAATCGCGGCAGGGCATGCAGTGTCGCCGCGTCGGCGATAGGCCCGTGCCGCTTCAGCCAGTCGGGACTGCACAGCGGCGCCAGCCGGTTGTGCGTCAGCAATTGGGCATCGAGCCCAGGCCAATTGCCGCGCCCGCCACGGACCGCGACATCTATTGCATCGCGGGCGAAGTCGACCAGCGAGTCCGCCGCGTGGATGCGGACGGCAAGATCGGGATGGCGCATCTGAAACGCGCCGATATGTGTCGCCAGCCACAGATGCGCGAAGCTGTTGGTGCAGCTGATCGTCAGCACGGCCGAATGGTCCTGAGTCAGTGCCGCGAAGCCCTGGCGCATCTGGTCGAAGGCGCGAATGATGACCGGTGCCAGTTCCCGTCCCTTTTCGGTCAGCGCGACCTTGCGTCCCGCGCGCTGGAACAGGCTGAGGCCAAGCCGATCTTCCAACAACTTGACCTGATAACTCACCGCCGCCTGGGTCATCCCCAGCTCCTGCGCAGCGGCAGTGAAATTCTCCAGTCGAGCGGCAGCCTCGAACACGCGGACGGCGGCCAGGGGAGGCAGGGACATCATCGCCATATCATAAGCTGAACTTATATTTGCAGTCCATCCTTTTGTTGGCCTCTTGGCGACGGCCGGCATATTCCGAAACCCGTCGCAACTGTCCGCCTCGCTGTCCATGTCAGGAAAGGAAATCACGATGCGCGATCATTACGATGCCCAGCTCTGGAACGAGGGGCATGTCGAAACCACCGCCGGAATAGACCGGCTGCTTGCCCATATCATGCAGGCCTTCTGCGTGTTGCACCGGATCAGTTGGTCCGCTCCCTGGGCCGAGCAGCAGCCGTGCAGGCGTTGAAGCCGCACGGGAAAATCGACGGAAAGAGTGCGACGGGGCTTGCCAAATGCGACGACCACGCCACCTTGCGCGCGTGTCCGAATCCGCTCTTTCCCCTCTTCCCGATCTTCCCCCTCCGCCGCCCGCGCTACTGAGCGGGGCGGCGCTGTTCCTCGATTTCGACGGGACGCTCGCGCCGATCGCCGACACACCCGACGGCGTGGTGGTGGACGGGGAATTGCTTGACCTGCTGGCCCAGCTTCAGGGCGCGCTTGTCGGTCGCCTGGCCATCGTCAGCGGCCGCTCTATCGCGACCCTGCGCTCTCTAGGCTTGGGCGATTTCCTGCTTGCTGGCACCCATGGCCTGGAACTGGCGCATCCTGGTAAGGCCATCGAGGGACCCGCACGCCTACCCGCCGTCGACGAGGCCGAAGCCGCCTTCCACGCCTTCGCAGACGGCAAGCCTGGCCTGTTGGTCGAACGCAAGACGATCAGCGTCGGCCTCCATTTCCGCGGCGCTCCGCAATGGGCGGAGGAAGCGGACGATCTCGCCCGCCGCATTGCCGCACGCTCCGGCCTGGCGCTGCAACTGGGCAAGATGCTGGTCGAACTGCGTCCCGGTGGCGCCGACAAGGGAAGTGCCGTCCGCGCCCTGATGGAAAAGGCACCCATGTCCGGCGGCACCCCCCTGTTCATTGGCGACGATGTCACGGATGAGGAAGGCTTCGCCGCCGCTGCAGAACTGGGTGGGGCCGGTATTCTGGTTGGTCCGCCGCGAAATACGGCTGCGGCATTTTCCTTGGAACAGGTTGCCGCCGTCAGGCATTATCTCTCCCAAGGGGCCGTCCGCGACATATGAAAGTCCGGCATCCCCTGTTCACTGGAAAAGGGGGGACGGACCGATCAGCGCAGAGCAGGACAATATCGCACCCGGCAACGAGCGAACGCTCGACCTCTGGCCGATCGGAAATTGCCAGGCATCCGCGCTCATCGACTGCGCAGGTCGATTGGTGTGGGCCTGCGTTCCCCGAGTCGATGGCGACCCCGTCTTTTCGGCGCTGCTAGACGACAAGGCTTGGGACGCGCCGAACGCGAGCGGCTTCTGGGCTATTGAGCTGGAGCATTGCCAGCGCACCGAGCAGCGCTATGTCCGCAACACGCCTGTCCTCGTTACCCGGCAGAGCGACGACCAGGGCAACGCGATCGAAATCTACGACTTCTGCCCCCGGCACCGGCACAAGGGCCGCATGTACCGCCCGGTCGCCTTCGCCCGCGTCGTGCGCCCGGTGGCTGGCTCCCCCCGCATCCGGGTACGCCTGCGGCCGACGACCTCGTGGAATGGCGAAAAAGTGCCGATCACCTATGGCTCCAACCATGTCCGCATCGTTCTGTCCTACATGGCGATGCGCCTGTCGACCAACGCGCCCATCGGCCTGATCTCGCAGGAAAGCTTCTTCCGGCTGGAACAGGACATGCATTTCTTCCTGGGGCCGGATGAAAGCTTTTCCGACGCATTACGGCCGGCGGTCGAACGCATGCTGGACGATACCATCAATGAATGGCAGCTCTGGGTGCGCGGCCTCGCCATTCCTGCCGAATGGCAGGAGGCGGTCATCCGATCCGCCATTACTCTGAAGCTCTGCCAGCATGAAGAAACCGGTGCGATCGTCGCGGCGCTGACGACCAGCATTCCCGAGCATGCTGATTCCGGACGCAACTGGGACTATCGCTACTGCTGGATCAGGGACGCATATTATACGGTGGAGGCTCTGAACCGGCTGGGTGCCCTCGACGTGCTCGAAAGCTATCTCGTCTACCTCCGCAATATCGTGGACGGGGCGCGTGGCGGGCATATCCAGCCACTCTACGACGTCCGCGGAAATGCGACGCTGACCGAATGGGAAGCGACGAACCTGCCCGGCTATCGCGGCATGGGACCGGTTCGCGTAGGCAATGCCGCCTATAACCAGATCCAGCACGATGCCTATGGCCAGATCGTGCTCTCCTCCGTCCAAGGCTTCATCGACCAGCGCCTGTTGCGGATGGCCGGCCTGGCCGATTTCGAAGCGCTGGAGGCCGTGGGCGAACGCGCCTGGCAGGTCTATGACAAGCCGGACGCAGGCCTTTGGGAACTGCGCACGCGCGCGCATGTGCACAGCTATAGCGCGGTCATGTGCTGGGCAGCCTGTGACCGTCTGTCCCATGCGGCGCAGGCGCTGGGCCTGCCGGAGAAGGAAGTGCATTGGCGCCAACGCGCCGAGGTGATGAAGGCGCGCATCCTCCAATCGGCATGGCGCACGGACAGCAACGCCATCTCCGCCAATTTCGAGGACGACGCTCGCGACGCCTCGCTGCTCCAACTGCTCGACCTGCGCTTCCTCAGCGCCGACAATCCGATGTTCATAGGCACGCTCAAGGCGCTGGAGGCCGATCTGCGGCGCGGCAACAACATGCTTCGCTACAGCGCGCCCGACGACTTCGGCGAGCCGGTGACCGCCTTCAACGTCTGCACCTTCTGGCTGATCGAGGCACTGCACCGCACCGGTAGGACGGAAGAGGCGCGCGCCCTGTTCGAGGAGATGCTGTCCCGCCGCACGGCCGCCGGCCTGCTGTCCGAGGATATCGACCCGGCAACGGGAGAACTGTGGGGCAATTACCCGCAAACCTATTCGTTGGTCGGCATCGTCAACTGCGCCGTGCTGCTCAGCAAGCCATGGAGCGTCATGCGATGAGCCGTCTGATCGTCATTTCCAACCGCGTAAGCCGTCCGAACAAGGCCGGAAATCAGGGCGGCCTCGCCGTCGCCCTGTCGCAGGCGCTGCGCGAAAGCCGCGGCATATGGGTCGGCTGGTCCGGCGAAGTCACCGACAACTTCACCGGCCATATCGGCTTCAACGAGGATGACGGCGTCAAGACGGCGACGATCGACCTGGAGGAGCAGGACGTCGACGAATATTATAACGGCTACGCCAACAAGACGCTGTGGCCGCTGTTCCATTTCCGCATCGACCTGGCCGAATATGCGCGCGATTTCGAGGGCGGCTACAATCGCGTCAACGAGCGCTTCGCCGACACTGCGAGCCCTTTGATCGAGCCCGAGGACGTCATCTGGGTCCACGACTATCATATGATCCCGCTTGGCCAGATGCTGCGCGACCGGGGCCACCGGAATCGCATGGGCTTCTTCCTGCATATCCCCTGGCCGCCGACGCGGTTGCTGGTGTCGTTGCCCCATCACAGCAAGCTGGTGAACACGCTCTTCGCCTATGACGTCGTTGGCTTTCATACCGAGGAATGGCTGGAATCGTTCCGCCACTATGTCGAACGCGAGATGGGCGGGACGGTGGACGGCGATTTCGTCACCGTGGGCGACCGCACGATCCAGGCGGTGGCCTGTCCCATCGGCAT
This sequence comes from Sphingobium ummariense RL-3, assembly GCF_000447205.1. Taxonomy (GTDB): domain Bacteria; phylum Pseudomonadota; class Alphaproteobacteria; order Sphingomonadales; family Sphingomonadaceae; genus Sphingobium; species Sphingobium ummariense. The sequence continues at coordinate 110,461 of NZ_AUWY01000048.1, forward strand.
CAACGCGCAGGAATTCGCCGACGCAGCCGGCAGCGACATTGCCAAGGACATGCACGAAAAGGTCCGCCGTTCGCTGCAGGACCGCTCCATGATCGTGGGGGTCGACCGGCTGGACTACAGCAAGGGTCTGGAGGAGCGCTTCAACGGCTATGCGCGTTTCCTGAAGGACCATCCCGAACATCATCGCAAGGTCGTGCTGACGCAGATCGCCCCGCCCTCCCGCGGGGAGGTGGAGAGTTACCAGCAGATCCGGGCCACGCTCGACTCGCTCGCCGGCCGCATCAACGGCGAATATAGCGATGTCGATTGGACGCCGATCCGGTACGTCAACCAGGGCTATCCGCGCGATCGCCTCGCCGGCATCTACCGAGCGGCGAAGATCGGACTGGTGACGCCGCTGCGCGACGGCATGAACCTGGTCGCCAAGGAATATGTGGCCGCCCAGGACCCCGACGATCCCGGCGTCCTCATCCTGTCGCGCTTCGCCGGCGCTGCGATGCAACTGAAGGACGCGCTGCTCATCAACCCCTACAGCCCGGAGGAGATGTCGGACGCGATCAGCCGGGCGCTTGCCATGCCGCTCGATGAACGCAAGCGGCGCTGGCAGGCCATGATGGACAGCGTGGAGAAGCAGGACATCAGTTGGTGGCGCCAGTGTTTCACGGGACGACTCATGGCCGTCCGCCAGGAGAACGGTACGCCAGCCGTTGAAGCGGAAGTGACCAACGGTTAAACCTTCCCGCATGATCGAGGAGGATGAACCCAGCGGCCCGCTTGCCGCAGTGCGTGCCCGCGCGGGTGTGATCGTGGGCGTCGTCGGTCTCGTCGCCTGGCTCGCGCTTCTCTGGTTCATGTTCGGCGACGTGCTGTAGCGGGGGATTTCCTTGCCTTCCTCGTTCATGCGGAAGCGGGAGCCGCCGATCGCTTCCGTCCTTTGCAAGCGAGGTGCCCGATGTTCGACCGTCGTTCCTTCCTCGGCAGCGCGGCGGTCGCCGGCGGCCTCCTGCCCTTGCCCGAGGCCCTGTCCGCGCAGGCGCTCGCCCCGGTGCCGCTGCCCCCGCCTGACCTCTACGGGAAGAATGAGGATGCTTATTGGGCAGCCCTGCGCCGTCAGTTCCTGATCCCGGCCGACGTCGTGAACCTCAATGTCGGCACCGTCGGCTCCTCGCCCCGCCCCGTGCTCAAGGCAATCTTCGACGGTTTCGAGCAGACCGAGCAGATGACACAGGCCGGTTCGGAGGATTATCCGATCTGGGGCTACGGGTCGTGGGATGACTATCGCAAGCCCTTCGCCGACTTCATGGGCGCCCAGGTCGATCAGATGGCGATCCTGCGCAACTGCACGGAAGCGAACAGCTATATCGCCAACGGCTTCGACATGAAGGCCGGCGACGAGGTGCTGATCTCCGACGAGGAGCACGGGTCGGGCGAAATGCCCTGGATGCTCCGCCAGCGCCGCTACGGCATGGTGGTCAAGAAATTCGCCATGCCCAAACCGCCCAAGAGTCCGGCGGACATCCTGAACCGCATCAACGACGCGATAACGCCCCGGACGAAGATCTTCTTCGTCAGCCATATCAGCACGGCGACCGGCGTTGTCCTCCCCATCAAGGACATTGCAGCGCTCGCCCGGTCGAAAGGCATCGTGTCCGCGGTCGACGGCGCCCATGCGCCCGGCATGATGAAGGTCGACCTCAACGACCTGGGCTGCGACCTCTATACCGGGTCCATGCACAAATGGCTGTTCGCGACCAAAGGCACGGGCTTCCTCTACCTGCGGGACGAGGCGATCATGGACCGGGTGTGGAACACCATCGCGACGGGCGGCTATGACGATCCGACGCGCAAGGCGGACCGGTACATGCAGATCGGTTCGTCCTGCATCCCGACGCTGATGGGCCTCAATGCGGCGGTCGCCTTCGCCAACGCCATCGGCATCGACCGGATCGAGAAGCGCAACCGGATGCTGGCCGACCATATCCACGCGGAGATGATGAAGCGCGGCGCGGAAAGCTGGACCTCGCCCGATCCGGCGCTGCGCTGCGCCATCGCCACGGTGAACGTGCCGCCGGTACAGCGAATGGAATTGCAGGACTGGCTGTGGAAGAACCACAAGGTCCGCATCCGCGGCGGCAATCCCAGCCGCCTGCGCCTGGCGACGCCCTATTTCCTGTCGAAGAGCGATATCGACCGCTTCCTTGGCCTGTTCGATGCGTTCCGCAAGATGAAGGGCGTCGCCTAGCAGCCCCTTGCTGCCGGGGAGGAAGAATTGCGCCTCGGCCCACTTTGTTCTATGGGCCGCTTCCAAGCAGCCCCGGCACCCGCTGATCCTTTCGATTCGGGTTTGCCGGGGCGCATTCTTTGTTGGGAAGTCAGGAACGCGCATGGCCCGTCGCCGCCAGATCTACGAAGGCAAGGCAAAGATCCTTTACGAAGGCCCGGAGCCCGGCACGATCATTCAGTATTTCAAGGACGACGCCACCGCCTTCAACGCCCAGAAAAAGGGCACGATCTCGGGCAAGGGCGTGCTCAACAACCGCATTTCCGAGCATATCTTCACCCTGCTCGGCCAGATCGGCGTGCCCACCCATTTCATCCGCCGGCTCAACATGCGCGAGCAGCTGGTGCGCCAGGTCGAGATCGTGCCGATCGAGGTGATCGTGCGCAACGTCGCCGCCGGATCGCTCAGCAAGAAGCTGGGCATCGAGGAAGGCACGCAGCTGCCCCGCACGCTGATCGAATATTGCTACAAGGACGACGCGCTGGGCGACCCGCTGGTGTCGGAAGAGCATATCGCCTGCTTCGGCTGGGCCAATCAGGACGAAATGCACGACATCGCCGACATGGCGATCCGCATCAACGACTTCATGTGCGGCCTGTTCGCGGGCATCGGCATCCGCCTGATCGATTTCAAGCTGGAGTTCGGCCGGCTGTATGACGGCGACTATAGCCGCATCATCCTGGCCGACGAGATCAGCCCCGACGGCTGCCGCCTGTGGGACATGGCGACCGGCGAGAAGCTGGACAAGGACCGTTTCCGCCGTGACCTGGGCGGAGAGGTGGAGGCCTATCAGGAAGTCGCGCGCCGGCTGGGCCTGCTGCCCGAGGGGCTGGACACCACCGTGCTGGACCTCGACACTCACCGCAAGAAGCGCAGCAAGGACTGAGGACGGGACGCGCCGTGAGGGGATCGCGGCGCGATAGGGACGCGCCACGGCGAAGTTCACAGTGTCGTCGGGTTTTTCGGACGGAAAGTAACGCCAAAGTCTCTGCGACGCGCCACTGACGCGACAGTTGCGCGACACCGACGCGCCAGCGACGCGACAGTCGGGTAACGGCAAGGCCACAGGGACGCGCCAGTCAGGCGCCACATTCGGACTGGTGAAATGCCCTGCGATCCGGGGCGCGCGACGAATGGGGTGAGGCTGCTCCACCGCCATGGTAAACCATGGGAAATCCTACATTTGAAGAGCCTAGTGCTGCGGGTCATCCGAGGGTCAGGATGGTGGGTGGAGAGCGGACATAAGTCCACCGCCATCCCAGCGAAAGCTGGGATCTCTCTTCCTTCTTTTGAGGCTGATGCGGGAAAAGAAAAGTGAGATCCCAGCCTTCGCTGGGATGACGGAGATTGGCCGCGAACCGCCATGGTCCATCGCGCCTCAACCTCACAGCAGCGCGTCGATCACCAGTTTCAGCCCCAGCAGCACCATCAGCGCATAGATGATGGTGTAGAAGCGCGCGGGATCGACACGGCGGACCAGCACCACGCCCGCCAGCGTCGCGGCGAAGGCGACCGGCACCAGCAGCGCCGTCGCAAGGAGGTTGGCGCGGGTGAATTGGCCGAGCGCGGCATAGGCCGGCACCTTGATCCAGTTCATCACGGCAAAGGCAATGGCGGTCGTGCCCACCAGCACGTCGCGCGGCAGCCGCTTGGGCAGCACCCACATCTGGAAGGGCGGCGCGCCCGCATGGGCGATCTGGCTGGTGAAGCCGGAAGCGACGCCGAACAGCGTCCCCACCCAGGCCGGCGAGTTGGAGGGCAGGACGACGGCCCCGCCCCGCTCGCTCCACAGCCGTTGCAGGCCGAAGACCAGCGATATGCCGCCGACGGCGCCCAGCACCGCCTTTTCCGACACCTGGGCGGCGAAGAGATAGCCCAGCCCCACGCCGATCGCCATGCCCGGCAGCATCGCCCGCAGCACGGAGCTGTCCCAGCTGCGGCGGAACGCCCACACGCTGACGGCATCCTGCAGGATCAGGATCGGCAGCATGATCGCCGCGCCCCGCACCGGATCGACGCCCAGCACCATCACCGGCATGGCAAGGGCACCGATGCCGGAAAAGCCGCCCTTGGCAAGGCCGGAAAGCGTGACGGCGATGATGGCGCAGAGATAATAGGTGACTTCGGGACTCATCCGCCGCGCCTAACGCAGGCGGGCGGATCGCGCATCATTTATTGGCGCGATAGCCGATCAGAAGGCCGAAGCTGAACGTCGCGAGCAGCGCGAGCTGTACCTTGCCCTGCGGATCGTCATATCCCACGATCTGCTGCCCCCAGGCGAACAGCCCGACAAACATCGCCAGTGCGAGACCCGACATACCGCTCTACCATTCCCCCTGGCTGCGACGCTATCGCCGCAGGTGCTAACAAAGGGATAATGGCTTGCCTGCCGGGCGCGCCGGGCCTAGGGGGAGCGGCAAAGCCGACCCGCAAAAGGAGCCCCCATGAAAGCCCGCATCTTCGTCACGCTCAAGGGCGGTGTCCTGGACCCGCAGGGCAAGGCGATCCATCATGCGCTGGAGGGGCTGGGCTTTTCCGGCGTGAACGACGTGCGTGCCGGCAAGCTGATCGAACTGGACGTGGCCGACGGCACCAGCGACGAGGACATCGACGCCATGTGTCGCAAGCTGCTCGCCAACACGGTGATCGAGAATTACCGCATCGAAAAGGTCGCCTGAGCCATGAAGAGCGCCGTCATCGTCTTTCCCGGCAGCAATTGCGACCGCGACCTGGCGGTGGCGTTCGAGGCCGTTTCGGGCACGAAGCCGGCGATGATCTGGCATCGCGACACGGAACTGCCCGACGACATCGACCTGATCGGCGTGCCTGGCGGATTTTCCTATGGCGACTATCTGCGGTCGGGGGCGATGGCGGCCCGGTCGCCCGTGATGCAGGCGGTGGCGCGGGCGGCGGAACGCGGCGCCTATGTGCTCGGCATCTGCAACGGTTTCCAGGTGCTGACCGAGAGCGGGCTGCTGCCCGGCGCGCTGCTGCGCAACGCCGGCGGCCACTTCGTCTGCCGCGACGTCGCGCTGACGGTGGACAATGCCCAGAGCGCCTTCACCAGCCGCTATGACGCCGGCGAGGCGATCCATTTCCCGGTCGCCCATCATGACGGCAATTATTTCGCTGACGATGCGACGCTCGACCGGCTGGAAGGCGAAGGCCGCGTCGCGCTGCGCTATGGGGAGAGCGTCAACGGCTCCGCCCGGAACATCGCCGGCATCCTCAACGAAAGCGGCAATGTGCTGGGGATGATGCCCCACCCGGAGCGCGTGATCGAGCCTGCCCACGGCCGCACGGATGGACGACGGCTGTTCGAAGGCCTGGTGGAAGGGCTGCTGGCGCGGGTCTGAGGGCTGGTGCTGATCCAAGTATCCGGCATTCGGGTGGAAGCCGGGATCTCATTTCACGAAGCGCCTCGCCGGAAGAAGGGAGATGCCAGCCTGCGCTGGCATGATGGGGATGGGTGGCTAGCGGAAGGTCGGCTTGCGGAAGAGAATTGACGCAAGCGGACGCTTGGCACAATCCGGCAGGCGTTTTATGCCCGCCCTATGCCGCAAATCCAGCACAGCTTTGTAAACCAGAAGGAAGGCCCGATCTATGTGTCGGTCGAACCATGGCCAGAGTGCTTTGAGTTGGAACCGGGCGACAGGCTAACTCTTATATGGGACGCCTCCGAAAGCGGTGACGCTATCACAGTTGGTTTTATCAACGATCATGAGCTTGTCGCGTGGCCGAACGGTGAAACCCATCTGATGCAATATCTCATCAACGGGGAGGAAGCCGAACATCGAAGCTGGACCTTCAAGCATCGGTGATTTGTAATGGCCGGCGATCATGGGTGGATTTCAGACGATCTGTTTTGTGAAGAACACCGCCGATAGCTGACTGCGGGCGGGGAAATTCAATCGCGGACGATTGCCCCGGTTGCGGACGTTTGGACACCGTGCGACGATCGCTCTGATGCGGATCGTCCTGATTTTTGTGCTGTTAAGCGTTACTGGCTGCGACCAATTGAGCCAGCGTATATGGAACTGCGCTGCCGAACCTTTGCAAGTCACGAAGGTTTTAGATGACGGTAGGCAGGTGAGCGATGTAATACCAGCGCATGGATACATCGCCTCGATGAACGGCGGTGCTCAGGTGATCGCATTGAAGATTGGGCACGGCGCAAACGGACGTAATATCTGGCGGCGAGAACAGTCCCAACCCGGCCTTGCTACTTCGTCTAGTCAAATATGTGGCCGGGCGAAATGGGGCGTTGTTGCAGAACAGCTTTAGGTCTGTTTTCCACCAGATTTCGTTATTCGGCCCTCACTCTCATTTGAGTGAGCGGCCGATTTCAAGGATGAGGATATCTGGCGGAAGGGCCAAAAATGGTCGCTAGCAGTCACCGCCCCTACCCCGCCCGGTGATAGTCGTAATCCTGCGCCCGGCCCTGCTGCTTCGTCAGGATCGCGCCGACGATGGAGCCGCCTGCGCGTCGCAGCCGCTCTACCGCCACGCGCAGGCCGCCATGATGATTGCGGCCCCATTCCACCACCAGCACCGTCGCCTGCGTCTTCGCGGCGAGCAGCGGCGCGTCGGTCAGCCCCAATATGGGCGGGGCGTCGACCAGGATGCTGTCGTAGCGCCCGGTCATTTCAGCCAGCAACGCGTCGAGCGCGGGTGTGGACAGCAGCTCCGCCGGATTGGGCGGCATTGCACCGCAAGCGAGCAGCGACACGCCCGGCACGCCCGTATCGACGATCAGTTCCTGCGCCGCCGCCTGGCCGGTCAGCGCCTCGCTGATGCCGGCGGCGGGCGCCACCCGGAACAGGCGGTGCTGCGCTGGGCGGCGCATGTCGCCGTCGATCACCAGCACGGTCTTGCCCAGCTTCGCCAGCGCCAGCGCCAGCGCGTGCAGGGTCAGCGACTTGCCCTCCCCTTCCTGAGCGCTGGTGACAAGGATGGACCGCGGCAGGCCGGCCGGCGAGGCAAGCTGCAGCGAGGCAGCAATGGGCGTGAAGATTTCCGGCGGCTGCGGGCTGTCGCCGGTCACCGGCACGGCGCCCAGCAACGGCACGTCGGCGCGCTCGGCCAGCGTTTGGGCAGAGGTCACGGCGTCGTCGAACATATGCCGCCCCGCCACCAGCAGCAGACCAAGTGCCAGCCCGCCCAGCGAGGCGAGCAGCATGGTGATGCCGATATTGGGCGAGGACGGGCGCGAAGGCACCGCGGCGCGATCGAGCGGCTGGATACGGCCGGCCTGAAAGCCCGCCTGCGACGCCATGTCGCGATAGCGCTGGAGCAGGCTGTCATGCAGCATGCGGTAGGTATCGACGGTGCGTTCCATGATGCCGAGCTGAACATCGCGGCCGCGCTCGACCACCGCCTGTCGTTCGAGGTCGGCGATCTCCGCGGCGATCTGCCTTTCGCCATGAACCGCTACGTCATATTGCTCCTTGAGCGAGGCGCGGATAGTTCCAGCCATCGCTTGCGCCTGGTCGTCCAGCGCCGCCAACCGGGCCCGCGCTTCCCGCATTTCAGGGTGATCGTCCTTGCGGAACTGCCGCTCCTCCACGATCGCGGCGCGCGCCTGCGCCCGCTCCGCCATCAGCTGCTGCATCGCGCCGTTACCCAGCACCTCCGGCAGCGTTTCCGCGCTGGCCAGGCGCGCGCTCTCCCAGCGCTTCTGGGCAGCGATGCGGTCCGCCATCGCCTGCGCGCGGAAGGCGTTGAGCTGGTCGAGGCGCGCGGTGGTCGAACCCTGCGCCGGCAAGGCCGTTGCGCCGCCGGCCTTCTCTTCGTCCCCCGCCACGCCCGTACGCGCGGCATAGACCGCCATGTCCCGCTCCGCCCGTTCCAGGTCGCGGCGGGCGCCGTCCAGTTCCCCCAGCAGGAACCGTCGCGCCTGCACGCCGGAATCGAACCCGCGTTTGAGGTCGGCCCGGATCAGGCTGTCGGCATAGCTGTTCGCGACCCGCGCGGAGAGCACGGGGTCAGCGCTGGTGAAGCTGATGCGCAGCACGCGCGACTTGCCGGGCAGCTCGACGTCCAGATTCTCCCGCAGCAGACCGATCACCGCCTCCTGCTCAACCTGTCGCTGGCTGAGCGTGCCCGTGCCCTGCGCGGGGCGCCGCTTCCCCATGCCCTGGAAGAAGGTGGGCGTGCCCACCAATGCCAGTTCGCGCGCGACGCTCTCCGCGAGCGCCCGGCTGCGCAGCACCTCCAGCTCGGTCTGCATCAGCGAGGCCGTATCCTCCGGCGTGCCCGCGTGCTGGAGCGCGCCCGCGCCCGCCGCGCCGGCCGGCACGTCCTCCACCTCGACCGAGGCGGTCGCGCGATAGTCCGGCGTCGACATCAGGATCAGCACCGCGCCGGCGAGCATGCACAGCGCCATGGTGACGAACAGAATCACGCGGTGGCGGCGGATGATCGTCCAGGTGCGGCGCGCGCCGGCGACGAAACGGGCCGTCCGTCCTTCCGACGTGGCGATCGCCTCCTCCTCGGCCAGGATGTGCGGCACGGCGTTCACCGGCCGCCGTCCAGCGCGATGAAGCCGGTCGCCAATGCCGGCACCGCGAGCAGCGCGCCGCCCAGGATCGCCTTCGCGCGCGACAGTCCGACGATCACCATGTCGCCGGGCAGGATTTCGGGATCTGCGGCCTTGCCCCGGCGGATCGCGGCCAGGTCGAACATCGCCGCCTGGCGCTGGCCCTGGATCTGGCGCACGACCACCACCTGCCCCAGGCTCGCCAGCCGCGTCGGCCCCTTGGCGAGCGCGACGGCCTGCACGAGGGTCAGCCGCCCGTCAACCGGAAAGAGGCCGGGTTCGCGTACTTCGCCGTCCACGGTGATGCGGCGGCCGACCGCCTTCTTCACGAACACCGTGACCTGCGGCGAGACGAGATAGCGCTCGCCCAAGCGCCCGGCGATCACGTCGGAGGCTTCGCCGGCGGACAGCCCGGCCACGGAAACGTCGCCGATCAGCGGCATGCGCACCATGCCGGCGGCGGTCACCTGGGCATCCTCCAGCGAAAGGTCGGGCTCATGATAGATCTGGATGCGCAGCACATCGTCTGGAGCGATGCGATAATCCATGCCGACAGCAGGTGGCGGCGGGACGACCGCATAAGCGGCTTCTTCGCGGGGCGCGTCTTCCACCGTCGCGCATCCGGCCAAAGGCAGCCACGCGCAGAGGATCGCCACCATCGCCCTGCGCTGTCCCGATACTCTCATCCGCGCGTGCACCCCAGCCGATCCGGTTCAAGCTCCGGGGTGGGGGTTAGGGGGATGGCACCGCCAAGGCAACAGCGGAAAGGACGGATCGCGCGCCCGCGCAGACGATCAGACCGCGATCCGTTCCGGCGCGTGGCTGGCGGTGCGACGCGGCTGGTCGGACCAGACCCCCCGCGTGTCGTAAACCACCTTGTCGGCGCGCTCGTCGACGGGAACGGATTTGAACATGTCATGATCGACAAGAATGACGAAAACGCCGCATTGTTCCAGCGCCGTATCGAGATCGACCAGTTCCGCCCCCGTTCCTGCGAACTCCATCGGCAGGTCGTGGGCATAGGGTTCGACCAGCTTCACGCGGCGGCCATAGCGGCGGGCGAGACGTGCAGCGACCTTCACCGCCGGGCTCTCGCGGAAATCGTCGATATTCGCCTTGAAGGCGAGACCGAGGCAGGCGATGTCTTCCTGCGGGAATTCGTCGATCAGGTCGGATGCCTTGGCGACGACATGATCCGTCTTGCTGTCGTTCACTTCGCGCGCGGTGCGGATGATGCGGGCGTTCTGCGGATCACCGTGGACGATGAACCAGGGGTCGACCGCGATGCAATGGCCGCCGACGCCGGGGCCGGGCGACAGGATGTTGACGCGCGGATGGCGGTTGGCGAGGCGGATCACCTCCCACACGTCGATGTCCATATTCTCGGCGATCACCGACAATTCGTTGGCGAAAGCGATATTGACGTCGCGGAAGCTGTTCTCGACCAGCTTCACCATCTCGGCCGCGCGGGCGGTGGTGGTGATGCACGCGCCGCGCACGAACTGGCGGTAGAAGCCCAGCGCCTTGCGCGCGCAGCGCGGCGTGATGCCGCCGATGCAACGGTCGTTGTCGATCAGTTCGACCAGGATGCGGCCGGGGAGAACGCGCTCGGGGCAATAGGCGATGGCGATATCGCCCTGCCCGCCTGTGCCCGGCATCCGCAGGTCGGGGCGCATGGCGCCGATCACGTCGCGCATCGCTTCGGTCGTGCCGACCGGCGAGGTGGATTCGAGGATCACGGTGTCGCCGGCCTTTAGCACGGGGGCGACGGTGCGCGCGGCTTTCAGGACATAGCTGATGTCGGGCGCGCGATCCTCCGCCACCGGGGTCGGCACGGCGATGATGAAGACGTCGCTTTCCTCGACCGCCAGGCTCGCGCGCAGATTGCCCCGCGCGACGACGCCCTGGACGAGGCCGTCGAGATCGACCTCCTCGATATGAACGCGCCCCGAATTGACCGTCTCGACCACATGGGCGGAGACGTCGACGCCGACGACCTGCGCCCCGCCGCGCGCGATCAGCGCGGCGGTCGGCAGGCCGATATAGCCCAGGCCAATGACGGAAACCTTCTGCTTGGAATCTACGGGCATGGATGATCCTCGATCGCCGGAATTTCGGCCGATCTTGTGCCCGGAAATGCTGAAGATTTCGGTAATGTCGGGTCGGTAAGGGCGAGGCTCCCCTAGGGCGGATCGACATTTAGGATTCCCAAGCGAGAGGCTGTCTGATTCATGGGGTTCCGTGTTATGGCACGGAGCGGGTGATGGGCATCAAGCGATACGAGTTGAGCGATGGGCAGTGGCAGCGGATCGAGCCGTTGCTGCCTGGCAAGGCGGGGGATCGTGGCCGGACGGGATCGGATAACCGATTGTTCGTGAACGGTTGTTTGTGGGTGCTACGGTCGGGCGCCCACTGGTGCGATCTTCCGGAACGCTATGGCAAGTGGAAGACGGTGCACAGGCGGTTCAGCCGCTGGTGCCATGCCGGGGTATGGGAGCGAGTGTTTGCCTCGCTGGTGGCCGACCGCGACAATCAGTATCTGATGCTCGATAGCACCATCGTTCGTGCCCACCAGCAGGCGGCGAGCGGGAAAGGGGGGCCTGCGACCAGGCGCTGGGGCGTTCCCGAGGCGGGCTGACCACCAAGATCCACATGCTCGCCGACACGTTCGGCCGGCCGCTGCGCTTTATCGTCACCGCCGGCCAGGTCGGCGACATTACCACTGCACCGGCCTTGCTCAACGGCCTGCAGGCCGAGGCCGTGCTTGCCGATAAAGCCTACGACAGCAATGCCTTACGCGCACTGATCGCCGATATGGACGCCATCGCGGTGATCCCGTCGAACCGCTGCCGCAAGGCCGTAATCCCCCACGATGTCGCCATCTACAAGCATCGCAACCAGATCGAGCGATGCTTCAACAGGCTCAAGCACTACCGCCGCTTCGCCACCCGATATGAACGCCGAACCATCCACTTCACCGGCTTCATACACCTCGCCGCCGCCATGATCTGGCTACAATAAATGTCGATCCGCTCTAGCGGTAGCGGGGCACGGGCTGGCGCGCCATGTGCATGGGCGACCGCACGACCGTGGCGGTGATGATCTTCGCCTTCATGAGGGTACGCACCCGATCGGCCCCGTCTGGATTGAGCAGCACGACGCGCGTGCCGCCCGAAGTGAGCGGCTCGATCACCGAGATGGCGACATTGTGCTTGGCGCAGAGCGCCTCCACATCGGCCACGGCGGCATCGAGGTTGATCGCGCGGCTCATGCGGCGGAACCGATGGCGTGGAAAGGACATGAAGGGGACATGGGGACGCTCCTTGCTTGGCAAGCGGGAGCGCGATGGTCTCTCGGTCGGGGCGAAGGCTTGCAGGCGGAATTTCGCGGCGATGGCCGATCCCTAGCAGGTCGGGGCCGATGCGTCGCGTTTATTATGTGCCCGCAATGACATCGGCGATCCGCTCTGCCGCTTGGCCATCGCCGAAGGGATTGTGGGCGCGCGCCATGGCGTCATAGGCGTCTTCGTCGTCCAGCAGGCCCAGCACCTCGCGCACGATCAGCGCGCGGTCGGTGCCGACGAGCTTCGCCGTGCCGGCTTCCACGCCCTCCGGTCGCTCGGTCGTTTCGCGCATCACCAGCACGGGCTTGCCGAGCGAAGGGGCTTCTTCCTGCACGCCGCCGCTGTCGGTGAGGACCAAGTGGCACATGTCCAGCAACCGCACGAAATGGGGATAGTCGAGCGGCTCGATCATCGCGACGTTGGGCAGGTCGCCCAGCACGGCGTCCATGACCGGGCGGACATTGGGGTTGGGGTGGACGGGGAAGATCACCGCCACGTCCGGGCGGGCGGCGACGTCGGCGATCGAGCGGGCGATCGCCTCCATGCCGCCGCCGAAATTCTCCCGCCTGTGACTGGTGACGGCGACGATCCGCTTGCCGGCGAAGCGTGCGGCGAGATGATCGAGGCCGCTCGCCAACCTGGGATCGGCCACCACCCGGTCGCGGGTCGCGAGCAGCGCGTCGATCACGGTGTTGCCGGTGATGTGGATGCTGGCGGGATCGCGATTTTCCGCGCGCAGTGCCTCGGCGGCGGCCTGGGTCGGGGCGAAGTTCATGTCGGCGATGCAGGCGACGACGCGGCGGTTCACTTCCTCCGGCCAGGGATGGTGGATGTCGCCGCTGCGCAGGCCCGCCTCGACATGGCCGACCGGGATCTTGCGGTAATAGGCCGCGAGGCTCGCCACCATCGTGGTCAGCGTGTCGCCATGGACGAGGATGCGATCGGGCTTTTCAGCGTCGAACGCCTTGCCCAGCTCGACGATCAGCTTGGCCGTCAGCCCGTCGAGCGTCTGGTTGGGCACCATGACGTCGAGGTCGATGTCCGGCACGACCCCGGCAATGGCGAGCACCTGATCGAGCAGGCCGCGATGCTGCGCCGTCACGATGACGCGCGTGTCGATGCCTGGCCGGGCACGCAGGGCGTGGACCACCGGGAACATCTTGATCGCTTCCGGCCGGGTACCGAACACCAGCGCAACCTTCATGAAACCGTTCCTTTGCCTTCCCGTACCTGCCCAATGGACTCTCGCAGAAAATGGTAACCAGCTACTGAACGCCGACAAATGTCTTGCTGCAATGCGGCGAATTGTAATGTTACGAACCTATGCTAGAGGACTGTTGCAGTCTTCATCGAGCGGGAGCCGGAACTTCTTATGAAAATCACGATGATCGGCACGGGCTATGTGGGTTTGGTGTCAGGGGCGTGTTTTGCGGATTTTGGTCACGACGTGGTGTGCGTGGACAAGGACGCGGGGAAGATTGCGGCGATCGAATCGGGTCGGATGCCGATATACGAGCCTGGGCTGGACCATCTGGTGGGGAGCAATGCGGCGGCGGGCCGCTTGAGCTTCACGACGGACCTTGGCGAGGGGGTGAAGGGCGCGGACGCGATCTTCATCGCGGTGGGGACGCCGTCGCGCCGGGGAGACGGGCATGCGGACCTGTCCTATGTCTATGCGGCGGCCAAGGAGATCGCGGCGGCGGTGGATGGCCCGACGGTGATCGTGACCAAGTCGACGGTGCCCGTCGGCACGGGCGACGAGGTGGAGCGGATCGTGCGCGAGGCGCGGAGCGACGTGGAGATCGCGGTGGTTTCCAACCCCGAGTTCCTGCGCGAGGGCGCGGCGATCGGCGATTTCAAGCGGCCCGACCGGGTGGTGGTGGGCACCACCGGCGACCAGCGCGCGATCGACGTGATGGCGCAGATCTACCGGCCGCTGAACCTCAACCAGGCGCCGGTGATGTTCACCGGGCGGCGCACCGCCGAACTCATCAAATATGCCGCCAACGCCTTCCTCGCCACCAAGATCACCTTCATCAACGAGATGGCGGACCTGTGCGAGGCGGTGGGCGCCGAGGTGCAGGACGTGGCGCGCGGCATTGGCCTCGACAACCGCATCGGTTCCAAGTTCCTCCATGCCGGGCCCGGCTATGGCGGCTCCTGCTTTCCCAAGGACACGCTGGCCCTGGTCAAGACCGGCCAGGACCATGACGCCCCGATCCGCATCGTCGAGACGGTGGTGCAGGTCAACGACCTCAGGAAGCGCGCCATGGGCCGCAAGATCGTCAAGGCGCTCGGCGGCGAGGCCCGCGGCAAGACCGTCGCCCTGCTCGGCCTCACCTTCAAGCCCAACACCGACGACATGCGCGACGCCCCCAGCATCGCCATCGTCCAGGCGCTCGAAGATGCCGGCGCCACCATCGTCGCCTATGATCCCGAGGGCATGGACGTCGCCGCACCGCTGATGCCACAGGTCACCATGGCAAAGGACGCCTATGAGGCCGCCAAAGGCGCCGACGCGCTCGTCCTCGTCACCGAATGGGACGCCTTCCGCGCCCTCGATCTCAAGCGCCTCGCCGCCTCCATGAACCAGCCAACCCTCGTCGACCTGCGCAACATATACCCCATTCAGGAAGCCCAAAACGCCGGCTTCACCCTCTCTCGCGTCGGCGGAAAAGGTACCGAAAAGTGAAGAAA